>CAVYXU010000087.1:0-36718 GCA_963772565.1 uncultured Chloroflexia bacterium | reverse complement strand
CGCGGGAGCGCCGGCTGGCGAACCTGCGGGCGACGCTCGCTCGCAGCAGCGGCCCACCCGCCGGTCCGGACCAGCTCCCGGCCCGGGCGCCGTTCGCCGGCCGGAGCAGCCGTGTCCTCGCATCCCGGCTCGCGATGGCGCTCGGCGCGGACGTCGACGAGACACCGTCCGGGACCCTCGTCCGAAGGGTCGTCGCGCCCATCCCGATTGCCATCGACCGAGACCGGCTCGCCCGCCTGCCCGGCCAGCCGCCGCGCGACGCTCCGCTGGTCTGCATCGATACCGAGACGACGGGCCTTGCGACCGCCGCCGGCACGCTCGCGTTCCTGGTCGGGCTGGCCCGCTGGGACGGCGACGAGTTCCGCCAGACACAGCTGCTCCTGCCGGACCACGCCGACGAGGCGGCGCTCCTGGTCGAGATCGGCCGCTGGGTCACGCCGGACACGTGGCTGGTCAGCTACAACGGCCGCGGTTTCGACTGGCCGCTGATCGAGGCACGATTCCGGCTGGCCGGACAACCCGCGCCCGTGCACGCGGGGCACCTGGACCTGCTGCCGTTCGTGCGTCGCGTGTTCCGTCACCGGATGGACGATGCGCGCCTGCGGACGGTCGAGGAGCAGCTCCTGGGGGTCAGCCGCGTGGGCGACGTGGAGGGCTGGGAGATCCCCGGGATCTACCTCGACGTCCTCCGTGGTGGTCCGGTGGACCTGCTCGCGGGCGTGGTCGTCCACAACGAGAAGGACGTCCGTTCGCTGGGACTGCTGCTCGCCCACGTCGAGCACCGGTTCGGCGACCGGATCGCCCGCCACGCGGCGCCACGCGGTGACCTGTCGGGGCTCGCTCGTGCGTACCTGCGCGACCACCGCCACGAGGAGGCCCTCGACTGCCTCGACGATGCCCTTGCTGCGCCCGCGCCGGTCCGGCACCCGTTCGGCCTGACTCCCGTCCGCCCGGCCCAGGTGCGCGAGGCAATCGAGGAGGAGCGGGAAGCCTGGTGGCTGCCGCGCAACCGGCCGCACTACGGCGGCACCGCGCCCCGCGGTGGCTGGCGCGGGCCTCTCGCCAACGGACGCGGCGGGGCGCTCGGACCATCGCCGGGAACGGGCGGCTGGGATACGGGCACGCGCTGGACCGACGAGCGACTCGCGGCCGAACGGGCGCGGGTGCTCAGGCGGCTGGGTCGCTGGGCCGAGGCCGCCGAGGCATGGCAGACGGCGGCTGCAGCCGGTGACGGGCTGGGTGCGATTGCATGGATCGAGATCGCCAAGCTTCGCGAGCACCGCCTGGGTGACCCGGCGGGTGCGCTGGTGGCGACGCGGGCTGCTGCGCGGCTGCTGGAGCGGATCCGTCAGCTCGGACGCCCGCACCCCAGGCTCGAGGCCGACCTCTCGCGTCGGGGCGCGCGCCTGCGCGCACGCATCAGGCGCCGCTCGAGCTCGACTGCCGCGGGCGGCGCGTCAGCCCGGGTTTGACCCGCCGCGCATTCGCTGTTCGGTCGCGGAACGGTCCGGCACCCCGAACAGGCCCGGGCCCTCGAGCACGAGGGACGCGCAGGCGGCACCAAGCCGGAGCTCCGGGTCCGTCCCCGGCCAGCCCGCCACCAGGCCCGGGTCGACCAGTGCCGCGAACGCGCCGGCCAGGAACGTGTCCCCCGCCCCGACCGGGTCCACATAGCGTTGGACCGGGATGCTGCGCCACGGGCGCTGCCTCGCCGGCTGCCCGCCGGATCCGACATCGAGCGCGACGCCACCGTGAACGCCATCCGTGAACAGCAGGGTCGCCCCGGGATGCATCAGCGACAGCAGGTCGGTTGGATCCACCGACCGATCGACATCGTCACGCCCGACGCCGATCAGATCGGCACGCCGGACCACGTCCGACGGCCCGGGCGGCAGGTGTCGGACGGGCTCGCCGGCGCGGAGCACGCGAAGCAGCCCCTGCCAGCCGAGCGCGACTCTCGCATCGGCCGGCGGCACCGACGCCCAGGCCTCCGGGATCTCGCCGGCCACCGGACCGAACAGCCAGGCACCGGCGCTCCGCCAGGCGGATGGCAGCGCCCCCGGGTCCACAGGATCCGACACCTGCGGAGTGCGCTGGATGCGCCCGTCCGGTGTCTCGATGTTGACGAAGATCGGGCCCCTGGTGCCCGGCACGACCACGACCTCGACACCGGCGTCGCGAAGCATCTCGATCTCATGGGATGCCGTCGCCGGAGGGTCCGCGACCACGAGCGCCCCCACGCGCAGCCCCAGCTTCGCGAGCACGAGCGCCGAGTACGACACGCCGCCACCGAGCCGCCAGCCGCGTTCGTCGTCGTCGGTGAGGTCCCGGCACGCGGCCCCGACGACCACGACCGACGGTGTCTCGTCCATCCACCCTCCACGGGGAGCCGGAACGGCCCCGCATATACTGGCCATCTTCGCGCACGATCGCGCGGCCCGGCCCGACCGGCCGTTCCCGACCGAGGTCCAATCATGCACTTCTACGAGCTTCACGAGGGAGACGGCGACGTGTTCGCCGATCTCCTCATCGCCCGCGAGGAGGAGATGGAGCCCGAGGACTTCTTCGAGCTCGTGCAATCCATCCGGCGTCGTATCCTCGACACGTTCGAGCAGGAGACGCTGGTCCAGGCGATCGCCGACGAGCTCGAGCGCGACTACGGGTTCATCGCCATCACCGATGACCGGCTGTCCGCAGCGGTCAACGTGTCGCGGGACGAGGAGGAGAACTTCCTCGCCGATCTCGACGCGCCCGAGGACAGCGTGGACTACCTCGAGATCCTCGCGGACCTGCAGACGGGCGAGACCCGTCCGAACTGAGACGGCTGCCGGCCGGGTTCCCACCGGCCGCCGGGGTTCCGACCATGTTCCTGCGCGCCGCCGGGGTTGCTGTCGGCCTCCTGCCGGCCGCCCGGATTCCTACCGGCTGAACAGGATCTCGATCACGTCGCCGTCCCGAACCCGGTAGGTCTTGCCCTCGGACCGGACCTGGCCATGCTTCCTCGCCTCGGCCATCGAACCGGCCGAGAGCAGCTCCTCGTAGCCGATCGTCTCGGCCCGGATGAACCCTCTCGCCAGGTCGGTATGGATCGCACCCGCGGCATCCACCGCGTTCGATCCGTCCGGGATCGGCCAGGCACGAACCTCATCCGGACCCGCCGTCAGGAACGAGATCAGGCCGACCAGCCGGTAGGACAGCGCGATCACCCGGTCAAGGCCAGACTCGCCAATTCCGAGCTCCTCCATGAACACGGCGGCCTCGTCCGGCTCGAGCTCGCCCAGCTCCATCTCGATCTTCGCCGACAGGGCATCGACCATGACGTGCCGGTGCTGGTGGGCGGACGCGATCGCCTCGATCATCCCCGGCGCGGCCGCGATGTCCGACTCGCCGACGTTGAGCAGGACCAGGGCGGGCTTCTGGGTCAGGAACCGGAAGCCGCGCAGGAGCTTCTCGTCGTCGGGGTCGAGGGCCTCGTCCCGGATCGGGCGGCCCGCCTCGAGCCCCGGCTTGAGCCGCGCAAGGACGGCCTCCTCGCGCTCGTTCGCCTCGCGCTCGGCCGGCGTCCCGTGGCGCCCCGAGCCGTGCAACCGGTCGAGCCGTCGCTCGACCATGGCCAGGTCCGCGAGGATGAACTCAAGGTCGAGCTGCTCGAGGTCGCGGGCCGGATCCACCGATCCGGCCGGGTGGGGATGCGCGGCATCGTCCCATGCGCGGACCACGTGGATGAGCGCGTCTGCCTCACGCAGCCGGGCCAGGTGCTCGGCGGGCAGCTCCTCGGTCCCGATGTGGCCCTCGGACGACGCCGGGACGGCGGGCAGGTCCACGTAGGTCACGTCCGCGTGGACGATCTTCTTCGGGTGGAACACCGCCGCCAGCCGGGCGAGCCGGTCGTCGGGGACCTTGACCACGCCGACGTTGAGCTGGAGGCCGCCGTAGCCACCGGTCTCCGCATGGCCTCGGGTGAGCGTGTTGAACACAGTGGTCTTGCCGCACCCGGCAAGCCCGACGATCGCGATCTGCATGGGATGATGCTACCGGGCCTGGGCGTCCGGGCCGGAGCCACGCAATCGGGTGGCGAGCCTCAGTAGCCCGCGCTCGGATCCACGACATTGACCAGCGGGTCGCCGGCCGCGTACCGCCGGAGGTTGTCGCAGAACAGCTCCACCGAGCGATCCACGACGCGGCTCGACGACCAGGACGTGTGCGGCGTGAGGATCACGTTGGGCAGGTCGTACAGCACGGAGGTCGGTGGCAGCGGCTCCTCGCGGAAGGTGTCCAGCACCGCGCCGCCGATCCGTCCGTCGCGCAGCGCCCGCTCGAGGGCCCACTCGTCGATCAGCTCGCCCCTGGCGATGTTGATCACCCACGCACCGGGCTTCATCCCGGCGATCGCGTCGTCGTCGATGAGTCCCATCGTGTCCGCGGTGAGCGGGGCCGCCAGGACGACGAAATCGGATTCGGCCAGCAGCTCCGGAAGCCGCTCGGGCGGCAGGACCCGGTCGAGCATCACGGACCCCAGGAACGGCTCGTCGCCCGCACCGTCGACCGCCTCGGTGCCCGCCTCGGGCCGTCGCCGCGTGGCCATCACGCGGCAGCCGAACGCCGTCGCGAGCGCACCCACCGCTCGTCCAATCGAACCGAGCCCGACGATGCCGACCGTCACGTCGCGCAGCTCCCGGGCCTCGAGCGGCTGCCAGGTCCGCTCCGCCTGCAGTTCCAGCAGCTCCGGCAGGCGGCGCGACACCGCGAGGATCATCAGCAGCACGTACTCGGCGATCGGGCGCGAGAAGACCCCCCGTGCGTTGGTGATGATCAGCCCCCGGTCGCGGCTCGCGGGCGTGAGCACGCGCTCGACGCCGGCGGTCGCCGAATGCACCCAGCGCAGGGCCGGCGCACGGGCGAGGATCCGGTCGAACGTGTCCGCGGGCAGCCGGCCGCGGAGCATGACCTCCACGTCGTCCAGCGGGCCGTCCGGGTGACCGTCGAAGCCGATCGTCACCAGGCGGGCACCCGGCGCCGCATCCCGGATCGCGTCCAGGTCGCTCGCGCGGTATCGCGCCGCGAGGATCGGCGTCAGCACGATCGCCGCCGGGACCCCGTGTGGCCCCGTCCCGGGCCCCGGGCGCGCTCCCGGCCCCTCGGTCACGACAACCCTCCTTCGGGCTCCCCGAGCCCCATCCTGCGCACCCACGCCTCGGGCGTCTCGATCTCCTCAGGCGTCGGCAGGGTCTCCGGCCCGTCCCACAGCCGGCGCAGGGCCTCCGGGCCGCCCAGGTGCTCGATCCGGGCGACGAACAGCTCGCCTTTCCGATACTGCTCCATCTTGAGGTCCATCCCGGTGATGCGCAGCATGGCGCGCTCGAACGGCGTTCGCTGGGCACGACGGCCGTGGAACCGGGCTGAGATCCGCTCCACACCGGGGACGAGGTCGCGCCCCACGGCATCCATCACGTGATCCCCGAAGCCCTCGAGCAGGCTCATCACCGCCTGGGTCTCGCGGAACAGGCGTCGCTGCTCCGTGGACATCAGGCGCTCCATCCAGTGCTGATCGTCACGCCGGCCGCCTCCGCGCAGGGCGGCGCCGACCGCCGACAGGGCGTCTCGACCCAGCGACGACGTGTCCCGCGAGAACATCGTCAGCTGCCGCTCGAGTCGCTCCGCCAGGTACGGCCGCAGCCACGGGTGTGCCTCGAACTCGAACGCATGGGTCGTCTCGTGGAGCGCGATCCAGGTCCGGAACGGCGCCAGCGGGACATCGAGCGCGCGGGCGGTCTGGCGGATGTTCTCCTCCACGAACAGCAGCCGTCCCGGTATCGTCTCGGCCGACAGCAGGGCGAGGTCGTACTGGCCGAGGACTCGCTGCCCCATGAACCCCAGCAGCAGCCCCAGCTGCCGGGTCGTGACCCAGCGGTTGGCGAGCGCCATTGCCGCCTTGCCCAGGCCGCCGCCGGGCGGCAGGATCTGGTCGAGGAGCTCGCCCTCGAGCTTGCCGATCAGGCCCGCGAAGGCCGCCGTATTCGCATGCACCCACGCGGTCCGGTCGACGACGGCGACCCGGTCGACGACACCCGGCAGCTCGGTCCCGAGGTGCGTCGCGAGCGCCGGCACAACCCTGGCCATCGCATCGGCGTACGCGTGCTCGACGGCACGCAGCTCATCCGCTCCGAGCGATCCCGGCGCCTTGCGCAGGCGAGCGGCGGCGATCGCCTCGACCCGCGCCCAGTCCACGAGACCGCCCTCCCGCGCCGTCCGCTCGACCCGTCGCCCGGCCACCGTGATCGCCGCTCCCAGCACCGACCCGACCAGGAACCCCGCCTGCCACAGGCGGCGCTCGGGGATCGTGCGGCCCGCACCGCGCCGCTCGCGGCGATCGTCGGTCATGAGCCCCCTCCGGCCAGCACGACCGACCCGACGTCGGGAAACGCATCACCGAACATCCGCGACGCGATCGCGCGGAAGCGGTCGACGTCGCCCGTCGTCACCTGGACATGGACCGGCGGGTCGCCGTACACCTCGGCGGGTCGCGAATGACCGGCCGCCCCCGGATCCGCCGCGGTGCCGCGCGTCGTGCCGGGGGCCTCCAGGCCGTTGACCGACAGCAGCTCGGCCAGTGACGAGGCGGTCGCCGTCGCCGAAATCGACGATCGCGACCCGATCGCCCACGGCCGCGCTCAGCACCGGGCGCAGGAGCGGGTAGTGGGTGCAGCCCAGCAGCAGCGTGTCAATCTTCGCCGAGGGCGGGCGGGGGAACACGAACTCGCCGGCGCCGTCTCGCCCGCCGAGCAGCGGCGCCAGGCTCTCCCGGACCGCGGCCTCGAGCTCCGGGCCCGAGATGATCCCGGCCTCGACCATCGGGACGAAGCGGGGCGTCGCGTGCTCGTACACCTCGACGGCCGGGTTCTCGTCCTTGATCGCGTTGAAGTAGGCGTGGGACCGCACGGTCGCCGGGGTGGCGATGACGCCCACTCGCCGGTTGCGCGTTGCGAGCGCGGCAGCGGATGCGCCCGGTCGGACCACGCCCAGGACCGGCAGGTCGTAGCGCGCGCGCAGGTCCCGCAGGGCAACGGCGGTCGAGGTGTTGCAGGCAACCACGAGCGCCTTCACGTCGCGAGCGGCGAGCTCGTCGAGCGCCTGCATCGAGAACGCCCGTACCTCGTCATCGGTGCGGGTGCCGTAGGGCGCCCGTGCGTTGTCGCCGAGGTAGATCGTCGACTCGTGCGGCGAGCGACGCACGATCTCGCGCAGGACGGTCAGGCCGCCGACGCCGGAATCGAAGACGCCGATCGGGCGGGGGTCCGACACGCCAGGTGCTACCGCCGGCTCGCGACGGGCGCTCCCTGCCCGACGATCGCCGACGCCGCGCGCATCACATCCTGGCTGATCGATGCGGCAGGATCGGCAAGGACGAACGGGATCCCCTCGTTGTTGGCATTGACGACGAGCGCTCCGCCGGAGCCGACGCGGTGCTCGGGGACGCGACCGAGCGCGCGCTCCAGGATCTCGGGGTCGATGCCTCCGGTCGAGTCGGCCCGGTTGACGAGGTACTGCACCTTGGTCGCCGAGTAGCCGATCATCCGGAACGCGTCCGCCATCACCATCGTGTTGTGGATCGTGGTCGAGTCGTGGGTCACGATCTCCAGGATCGTGTCGGACGCATCGAGGAAGGCGAGGTTGATGTCGTTCACGACCGACGTCGTGTCCACGATCACGAAGTCGTAGACGCGGCGCATCAGCGACACCACCTTCTCGAGGTCGCGGACCGTGACCATCTCGGCCATCTCGATCCGCGGCGGCGCCAGCAGGATGTCGATGCCCGACGGATCGCGCCACAGCACGTCCTGGAGGTCGGACTCCTGGATCCGGTCGGTCGGAAGATCCAGCAGCGACGGAGCCTCGGTCGGGACCTTGAGCAGCGACCGCATGTCGCCGAACTGGAGGCTGCCGTCGATGAGGACGGTCCGCTGCTCCAGCTGCCCGATCGAGACCGCGAGGTTGAAGGCGAGCGTCGTCTTGCCGACCCCGCCCTTGGGTGCGAACACCGAGATCATGCGCGCCGTGCCAATGCCCTCGACCGTCGCCACCTGCTCGCGCACGGCCTGGAGCCGGGTGATCAGGTCGTAGCCGGAGAACGGCATCGCCAGGACGCCGTGAATGCCGTTCTCGGGGTCGGGCTCGACCGGACGCTGCGGGACGGTCAGCACGATGACCGGAACCTTGGACCCGGACTCGTGCAGGCGCTCGACCAGCGGCATGCCCTTGAGGCGGCCCTGGAGCAGCGCATCCACCAGCACCACGTCGGGCCGGAGCTCGGACAGCAGCCCGACGACGCGAGTGCCGTCGCTCACGACATCGAGCAGCTTGATGGCGGATTGCGCGTTGAGCAGGCCCCGGATGTACTGGGCAACCTGGGGCACGTCCTCGACGACAAGCAAGCGGATCTGGTCCGGCATCGGCGCGACTCTACCACCTGGACAGGCCCCGCCAATGCGCCCCGAAGGTCACGGGTCCCCGGCGACTGCCGGGCCAGGGTCAGCCGGCGGGCTTGCGGGCGACCAGGACGACGCGATCGGCGCCGGCTTGGAGCGGCCCGAGCTCCCAGTCCCCGGCCATCGCCTCGATCTCGAGACCGGCCATCTCCGCGAACGCCGCCAGCTCATCGGGGCCGACCAGCCGCAGCCGGTCCGAGCGCACCCACCTGTTCGATGGCGCGCCCGGCATGCCCGCATCGAACATGGTCGTGAGGCGTACGACGCCGCCTGATGCGTCGTAGATCGCGCTGCCGGTCTTGGTCACGACGCGGCCTGTCCCCGGTTCTTCTCGAACCCACTCGAGGATGACGCGACCGTCGTACCGCGCCAGGTCATCGGCGTCCGGCAGCCAGGCGTCGAGCACGGCAAGCCCACCCGGGGCCAGGTGCGCGGCCATGGTGGCGACCGCCGCGGCCTGGTCGGCCCGGGTGCCCATGAGGAAGATCGAGTTGAGGGGGATGCTCGCGAGCCGGAAGCTGCCCGCGTCGGCGAGGCGGATCGTCCGCGCATCGCCTTCGACCAGCTGCACTCGACGCGCCACGTCGAGCCCCGCCGCGTCGGCCGCCGCCCGCGCGCGCGCCAGCATCGCCGGGTCCAGATCGACACCGGTGACCGCGTATCCGTCCGCCGCGAGCGGCACGGCCAGCCGCCCGGTGCCGACCGCGAGCTCGAGGACCGGCCCGCGGGCGCGCGCGGCCAGCGCGCGGTACAGGTCGAGATCGCCGGGCTCCTCCGACAGATCCAGGTCGTAGAGGCGCGCGAGGGCGGTCGCGGCAGGCTCGGGCGCCGGGACCGGGGACCCGGTCATGGGCGCTCGTACCGGACGGGGTGCCCGGCCAGTCTCTTGGCCGCGAGCGCCGAGATCGCTTCCAGTGCGATCCGGTTGGCGGCCATCGCGGTGACCTCGGAATGGTCGTACGGCGGCGAGACCTCCACGATGTCCATGCCCGCGACGTCGACGGCTCCGGCGATTCGACGGACGGCCCGCAGCACCTCGCGCGGCAGAAGGCCGCCCGGTTCGGGCGTCCCCGTCCCGGGCGCGCTGCCCGGGTCGATGACGTCGATGTCGACCGAGATGTAGATGCAGTCGGGCCCATCGAGCGCCTCGGCGATCGCATCGTCGATGACCGCCTCCGCCCCGCGCTCCTCGATCTCGCGCATCAGGTGCCAGCGCAGGCCCTGCTCCCGCATCCACTCGAAGGTCTCGACCGGCGGCCAGTAGCCGCGCAACCCGACCTGCACGAAGTTCCGGCCCTTGACCGCGCCCGACTCGATGAGGCGCCGCATCGGCGTCCCGTGCCCCGCGAGCACGCCCCAGTCGTCAATGGCCGTGTCCGCGTGGGCGTCGAAATGCACGATGCCGATGCTGCCCGGCCGTCGGACGTCGGCGATCGCGGTGGCCGACGGCCACGTGATCGAGTGGTCACCGCCCAGCACGATCGGGATGGCGCCCGTGGACGCGACGTCGTGGACCTTGCGGTAGATGAGCGCGTGCGCCCGGTCGATCCACGACGGGACGATGTTCGCGTCGCCCGCATCCACCACGTTCAGGATCTCGAACGGCTCGTTGCCCAGCTGAAGCGAGTGGATCGAGCCGCTGGTGTACTGGGCCTCGCGGATGGCTCGCGGACCGAACCGGGCGCCCGGCCGGTGGCTGACCGCGTCGTCGAACGGCGCCCCGACGATGGCCACGTCCACGTTCCTCGCCCGCAGCTCGGACGCGTCCGGCACCCAGGGCAGCTTCATGAACGTCGGCAGCCCGACATAGGTCGGCAGGTCGTAATCGTCGTACGTCTCGTACGGCTGGTCCCAGCCGTTGCGCGCGGCGAAGTCGACATCGCCCGAATACCCGGGACGCTCGGCCACCATGCACCTCCGGAGGCGGTCGGCCGTCGCGACGCGTGGACATCGCGCACGGCCGGCGGTTCGTCGCCGCCTCAGCCGGGGCGCCGCCGGTTCGTGATCATCGTCCAGCGGGGCGCGCCGCCGGCAATGCTAACCGCTCGGCGTGCCGGCCGCGATCGGCAGCCAGGGGTCGCCGACCGGATGCCGCTCAGCTCGCCGCCGTGCCCGGGGCCTGGCGGAACTCGTGCCACGCAGCATCGACCAGGGATTGATCGCACAGCAGGTCGATCGCGGTGTGCGCGACCAGCGCCGCCGCCGTGAGCACGGTGCGGTCGGCCCGCGGCCGGGCGGCGGCATCCCGGAACTCGATCGAATGCCCGGGCGTGGGGCCATCGGTGATCGACAGCTCCGGGTGGATCGCGGGCACGACCCAGGACACGTTGGCCATGTCGGTCGAGCCCGATGCCGCGTCCATGCCCTCGTCCGAAATCCCCAGCGCCTCGGCGTTGGACACCCAGCGTCCGGCCAGCGTCCGGTTGTGGTTCATCGTCGTCGCGGCGCCCGAGAACTCCACCTCGACCTCGACACCGGCCGCCAGCGCGGCCGCCTCGCACAGCTGGCGGAAGCGCGCCTTCATCACCTCGTAGTAGGGCTGGTCGGCGCTGCGGATCATGAACCAGGCGCGGGTCGTGGCCGGAATGATGTTGGCCGCCGTCCCGCCGTCCTGGATGATCCCGTGGACGCGCGCATGGGGCTGGAGCTGCTGTCGCCACAACCCCACCGAGACGAACAGCGCAATCATCGCGTCCAGGGCATTGCGGCCGTTCCAGGGTTCGGCCGCCGCGTGCGACTGGAGGCCGGTGAAGATGACGCTGACGTCCTCCGACGCGAGCGGCGCGATCTCGACGTGGGTGCGGTCGGAGGGATGGAACAGCAGCGCCGCGTCGAGACCCTCGAACAGGCCGTCGCGGATCATGATCTCCTTGCCGCTCCCCCGCTCCTCCGCGGGGGTGCCGAGGAACACGATCTCCCCCGCGAACGCGTCGCGGACCGCGGCCAGCGCGATCGCCGCGCCCACGCCGGATGCGGCCATCGTGTTGTGCCCGCACCCATGACCGAGCCCTGGAAGCGCGTCGTACTCGGCGAGGATCCCGATTCGCGGTCCATCGGGCCCGAGGCCGCCTGCAAGCCGGCCGCGGACGGCGGTGGCCAGGCTGCCGGCCGGGTGCTCCACGACATACCCGTGCCGGGCGACGGCCTCGGCGACCCACGCCGCGGCCTTGTGCTCCTCGAACGCAGGCTCCGGGTTGGCGTGGATCCTGTGCGACAGCCCGAGGATCTCGTCCCGGGCATCCTCGATCGCCGCCGTCGCCCTGGCCTTCAGGTCGGCAAACGGCTCGGCGGGACGAATTGCGGTCAGCGAGTCGATCACGGAAGCTCCTAACGCTCGGCCGAGAGGGTGAGCTCGGCAACGGTGAAGATGGCGGCGAGGAACAGGACGATGGGCAGCTGGAAGGCGTCGACCAGCCGGAGCACCACGAGGACGGTCACGAACAGCCCGATCCAGCCGCCGCGCCGGGCGGCGCGAAGCCAGTCGCCCTGGTACGCGATCCGGCGGTGGCGGGTGAACACGACCAGCCAGGACAGGGGGATGCCGGTGGTGCCGACGGCGAGGCCGATCAGCAGCGCGCCGAGGTAGCCGGCCATCACGTCCTGCGTCGGATCGCGGGTGGTGACCACGAGGCCGACCAGGATCCACGCCACGCCCGCACCGGCGAGCAATGCGAGGTTGGCGACGCGGTCGCGGGGCTCCATCGCTGCCGAGTCTACCGACCGCCGGGCGCGCGGGAGGGGTCGGTGCTACAGGTCGTCGAGGCGGGCCTCGAGGTCCGCGATCGTCACGATCTCCAGGTCGACCTCCACCTCCCGGCCGCGCCGGCTCCCCGGCAACGGCGAATCGCCTGGCCGTCCCGTCACGTAGGCAGCTCGCCAACCGGCTCGCTTGGCACCGACGACGTCGGCTGCCCAGTCGTCCCCGACGTGGAGGATCACGCGGGGATCGGGCGATCCAAGCGCCGTCCGGGCGGCGGCGAAGATCGCCGGATGGGGCTTGATCGCGCCGACACGCTGGGACACGACGATGGCCCGCAGGTACGGGGTCCAACCCGCGGAATCGGCGTAGCGATCGATCGTCGCGGCCAACGGCCAGTTGGACAGGATGGCCAGCCGGTAGCGCCCCGCCAGACTTCGGAGCAGGGACCCGGCTTCCGGCGCGGGTGGCAGCGCATCGACGAAGGCGCGCGAGTAGGTGTCGACGGCCCACCCGACCTCGTCCGGCGCACTGAGCTCGGCCGCGGCCGCGTCGTCCCAGCGCCGGTCCGCGAGCGGCGGCGCCATGCCGCGGAGGCGAGCCAGGATCCGGGTCAGCCGCTGCGCGAGGTCCACCTCGCGGAACTGGGGAACCTCTTCCCGGAACTGGCGTGCGCGCTCCTCGCCCCACGCCAGGAGCACCTCGTCGACGTCGAACGGTCCGAGGCGCTCGGCCATCGCACCCGCGGTCAGGCGGACCACCCCGTGCAGGCCGGCCGAGGACACGGGCACCAGCGTGTTGCCGAAGTCGAAGGTGATCGCCTCGATCACGCGTCCCGGGGCTCCATCTCGTCGGCCAGCCGCGCGCGGGCAATCTCGACCGCCGTCGGGTTGCGGTCGATGAGGATCCAGCGCCGTCCGAGCCGGGCCGCCGCGACGCCGGTGGTGCCGCTGCCCGCGTACGGATCGAGGACGAGGTCCCCCGGCCGGCTCGAGGCCGCAACGATCCGCTCCAGCAGGCGGACCGGCTTCTGGGTCGGGTACCCCGTCCGCTCGCGCGAGCCCGGCGGCACGATGGTCATCCACCACACGTCGGTGGGCAGCTTGCCGCGGGCCGCCTTCTCGGGCCCGACCAGGCCGGGTGCAAGGTACGGAACCCGTTCGATCGCGTCGCGCTCGAACCGCCAGCTGTCGCCCTTCGCGTACCACAGGATCGAGTCGTGCTTGCGAGGCCAGCGATCGCGCGGGCGGCCACCGTAGTCGTAGGCCCACACGATCTCGTTGAGGAACCGCTCCGGTCCGAACACCTGGTCCAGGAGCAGCCGCAGGTGGTGGACCGTCCGCCAGTCGACGTGGAGGTACAGCGACCCGTGGGGCGCCAGGACGCGCCGGATCTCGACCAGCCGCCGATGGATCGCATCGAGGTGGGCGCCGAGCGGCAGATCGTCCGGCCAGGCGAGGTCGCGCACGACCTCGAAACGGTACTCGCGGCCCGTGAAGCCCCGGCGGACGGCGTCACCGGCGCCGGTCCGGATCGATCGCAGCCGCCGCGAACCACCGGTCGCGAACGGCGGATCGGCATACGCGAGATCCACGACGCCGTCCGGGATCGCCGCCAGCGCATCGAGGTTGTCGGCACCGACGATGGCACCCGGCAGCATCCCCGCGATCACGGCTGCGACGGCGCGCCGATCGTCCCGGGCGAGGGCGGGCATGGCGTCAGCGGACCGCGCTCGACGGACAGATCTCACGGAACGCGCAGTAGGTGCACGACACGAAGTCGGGCTTCGCGTCGAACGTGCCCGCCCTGATCCCGGCCGCGGCCGTCCGGATCGCCTCCCGGGCCTTCTCGATCCGCGTGCGATCGACTGCGGCCGTCCCGACCAGACCCGAGTCCAGGAAGTGGAGTGCGACGCGATCCGGCAGGCGCCCCGTCATCGCCTCGTATCCCATCGCGTAGATCGAGAGCTGGAGCGACGCCTTTGCCCGCTGCCTCGCCTTGGCGGGATCGCGGACGTCGGACGACTTGTAGTCGGTGATGGTGACCAGCTCCGGCGACAGCTCGAGCGTCGGCTCGACGACGTCGGCTCCCGATGCATAGTCGGTATCTTCGACCGCCACGGCTGCAGGCTCCGCGACCTCGGGCACATCGGCGCGGGGCACGATGTCCACCCGGTCGTATCGCCCGCGGACGCGGTCCCCGTCGAGCAGGAAGCTGAACTCGCGCTCGACGTAGGCGGGCACGACCGCGCCGGGGGCCAGCTGCTCGTCGCGGAACCGGTTGAGGGCGTGGCGACCGGCCGCGAGCCGCGCCTCCTCGTGCTCCCGCGACAGGAACCCCTCGTTGCGCCATGCGTTGGCAAAGGCGGCGTAGAGGTCGTCCTCGCTCATCACGTCGCCGCGCGCGTGGCGGCGGTGGAACTCGGCGACCGCCGCATGGAGCGCAGAGCCGTAGATGATCGAGTGGTGAGGCGCCAGCGGCACGCGCAGGACGTGCGCGTACTTGTACTTGAGCGGGCAGGTCAGGTAGTCGTCGATCGCATAGAACGAGAGCATCAGCGGCTGCGAACCACGCGCCCGGGCCGCGACCGGCGACGGCTCGGTTCGCTGGAACGCGCCCAGCCGCTCCAGCGGCGAGGTTGCCCGCGCCCCCACGCCGGTCGCGCCGGCCGCGACCGGCAGGTCGAGCGCCTCGAGCACGAACGGCGACACCCTCCGGGCGCGCTGCCCGCCGTAGTCCGCTGCGTGGGTCAGGACCAGCTCGTCGCGTGCCCGGGTCATGCCCACGTAGAACAGCCGTCGCTCCTCCTGGAGCTGGTAGTCCCCCTCCGGCAGCGTCTCGTTGACCAGCTCGATCGGCAGCGCGAGCGGTTCGCGCCGACCCGTCGCCGGAAATCTGCCGGACACGAGACCCGGCAGGTACACGACCGGGAACTCGAGGCCCTTCGCCTTATGGACGGTCATCACCGCCACCGCATCGGCGTCGGGGTCGATGTCCGCGGTCGGCGGGTCGTCGCCGGCCTGGATCAGCGTCTGCAGGTGACGCGCCACGAACACGGCCCGGTCGTCGGCGAGGAGGGCCGACTGCGCCCGGATGATGTCGAAGAAGCGGGCGATGTTCGACAGCGCTTCCTCGCTCGCCACCGACTCCCCGGCCGCGAGACGCTTCAGCCAGCCCGTCTTGCGCAGGAAGGCGTACATGACCTCGCCGGCCGGACGCTGGTGACCGAGGGCGACGAACGTCCGCAGGTCCTCGACCAGCATCGCGGCGGCCTGGCGGGTATCGGGCGACAGGCGCAGGATCCCGGGCTGGCGGCCGACCTCCTCGAGGACGTCCCACACGGACCGGTTCCGGCGGCGGGCCATGTTGACGATCGCAATGAGATCCTCGCCACCCAGCCCGTACAGGTCCGACGCGGCCAGGGCGTAGACGTCGACCGACGATGCGAGGTCGGCGATCGCCCGCAGGAACGCGAGCAGCAGCTTGACCTCCGGGCGGGCGTACAGCCCGCTGGTGCCCGAGAACCGCCACGGGATCCCTTCGAGGTTGAGCGAGCGCAGGATCGGATCGGCGGTCGCGTTGGCGCGGACGAGGATGGCCATGTCCCGCGGCGACGCCCCGGCCGCGATCCGTCGCGCGACGTCGCCCGCGATCCAGTCTGCCTCCTCTGCACCGGTCACGAACGCCTCGTGCCGGACGGGGGACGCCGGATCGCCGCCGCGCTCCGCGACCAGGCGCTTGACGATCCCCGCCCGGACCTCGAGCCGGTCCGGGTCGTTGTGCCGGACCAGGCGATAGGCGGCATCGAGGATCGGCGCCCGGGAACGGTAGTTGCGCCGCAGGACGACGACCTTCGCGCGCTGATACCGCTCGCGGAACTCGAGGATATTGCTGATCGCGGCGCCCCGGAACTTGTAGATCGACTGGTCGTCGTCGCCCACGACCGTCACGTTGCGATGCGGCTGGGCGATCAGGGCCACCAGCTCCGCCTGCGCGCGGTTCGTGTCCTGGAACTCGTCCACCAGCACGTGCCGGAACCGCTGCTGGACGACCGCCCGCGCCGCCGGCGACTCGCGGAGCAGCCGGAGCGCGAGCGCGACCTGGTCGCCGAAGTCGATCGCCCCATTTGCCGCAAGCAGCTCCTGGTAGCGCGCGTAGGCCAGCGCCAGCTCGCGCAGCCGCCGAGCCTCCTCCCCGGCCGCTGCCGCCGCATCGCGATCGGCGTCGGTCGCGGGCTGCCCGTCGGCGTCGAGGGCAGCTGCCGCTTTGGCCGCCTCACCCGCGAGCTGGTCCGCATGCGCGAGAAAGGCGTCGGGCGACACGTCCTCGTCCTTGGCCCGCGAGAACAACGTTGCCAGCGCGTCGAGGAACCGGGTGGGATTGCCGAGCGGCCGGTACTCGTCCAGCTGGAACTCGAACAGGTGCTCCTGCAGGAACACCACCGTCTCGGGACGCGACAGGACGCGCACGTCCGTGGGCAGCCCGAGCTCGAGCGCGAACTCCCGGACCAGCCGGTCGCCGAACGCATGAAAGGTCGAGATCGCGGTGTCCGTGTAGCCATAGGGCACCAGCTGGTCGACCCGGGTCTGCATCTCGTCGGCCGCCTGGTCCGTGAACGTGAGCGCCAGGATCTCCGCCGGGCGTGCGCGCCTGGTCGCGATCAGCCACGCGATCCGGCGGGTGATCACCTGGGTCTTGCCGGTGCCGGCACCTGCGACCACCAGCAGCGGCCCCTCGCCGTGCGTCACGGCGCGTCGCTGTTCCGGGTTGAGGCCCTCGAGCAGCGCCTCCGTGCCCGTCGGACTCGCCTCTGCCCCGGGCTCGACCGGCTCCGGCTGACCCCAGACGGGGATCTGGACGAGCGGCCCCGGCTCGGCTCGTGCGCCGCGCCGTCTCACGCGACGTGGACTGCCACCGGCATCCGATGGGCTCGCTGTGGGTGGGGTCGGGCGTCGCTCGGAGGGCACGACCCGAGGATCGCCCGAGCGCGTGCCAGCTTGCGTGTCACGGTCTGCGCGATGTCAGCCGGCAGCGCGCGGGCCGGCTCCGGACGAGATGGCGATCCGGAGCGCCTCCATCTCCTCCGCGGACAGGTTCGACTCAGACCCACCGGCGGATACGGACTTGCCGTACACGCGGGTGCCCGAGCGTGCGTGCAGGCTGCTGATCACGAAGCCGTTACCCTGCGCATCGACGACCGCCAGCGCGAAGCTCTGGTTGCCGCCCGTGTCCTCGTACGGGTTGAAGCGGACCAGCCCGACCCGCTGGAACGTGCGCCGCAGGACGGACTCGATAATTGCCGTGCGGGTGGTCATCTCGTCCAGGTCCCGGGCCACCGCGTAAACCTTGTCCAGGTGCGCGTCGAGGATCTCCTCGAGGCTCTGGCCCTCGGCCCCACGCGTCAATCCCTGGAGACGCCGCTCGAACCGCGAGCTGCGTCGGACGAGCAGGATCACGAGGATCGCAAGCAGGATGCAAGCCACGACAAGGGCCAGGACGACGGCACCGATGTTCGGGTCTACGAGCGCATTCAGGTCGTCCACGAGGTCCTCCGGGGGGTCTGCCGGAGTCTAGCAGGGGGCACCCACCGGCCACGTATCCGAACGGCCCGGAGCCCGTGACCGGGCCAGCCGGTGTATCCTCTGCCGCCGACGGCGCCGTCTCGCGGTCGCCGCCCAGCTGGAGGCCCGAACCCCGATATGGCGAAGCGCGCCCGCGGCAGTGTCCGCCCCGGCCAGCGTCGGCCCATCGCGCGACGCGCCGCTCCCTCGACCCCACCGGCGGCTGCCCCTGCGCCGCGGCCCAGCGGCCTGACCGAGGCCGAGACCGCCCGAGCCGCGGAGCTCGAGGCCCAGCTGCTGGCCGAGGAGCGCGCCGCGGAGCAGGAACGCGAACGCACGCGGGCCCGGCCATCGGCCGCTCGCGAGGCACGTCCGGCCGGCGGATTGGCCGTCCGCGCGGAGCAGGAGTACGCGTACGTCGCCCGCGACGTGAAGGACATCATCCGGATCGCCTCGATCCTGCTCACCGTGCTGTTCGGGCTGTGGATCCTGATCGACGTCGCCAAGGTGGTGTCGATCGGCTAGCCCGCGGGGCTACCATCCGGCCATGCCGACCCGGCGCAATCTCCAGGGTGCCCGCCCTGAAGCCCTGTTCAAGCCACCGCCCGAGCGCCAGCCGCTCGCGGCCCGGATGCGTCCGCGAACCCTCGACGAGTTCGTCGGCCAGGATCAGCTGGTGGGCGAGCGCGGCCCGCTCCGCCGGTCGGTCGCCCGGGGTCACCTCGGCTCGCTCCTGCTGTGGGGACCGCCGGGCACCGGCAAGACGTCGCTCGCGCGGCTGCTCGCCGACGCCGTTGGCGCGGAGTTCCGAAGCGTGTCCGCGGTCATGGCAGGTGTTGCCGACGTCCGGGCCACGGTCGCGGAAGCCCAGGAGCGGCTGACCCTCGAGGGGCGCCGGAGCGTCCTGTTCGTGGACGAGATCCACCGCTTCAACAAGGCGCAGCAGGATGCGCTCCTGCCGCACGTCGAGGACGGCACGGTCACGCTGATCGGGGCGACCACCGAGAACCCGTACTTCGAGGTCAACTCGGCCCTGCTGTCCCGGATGCGCGTGTGGCGGCTGGAAGCCTTGACCGACGACGACGTCGGGACCATCGTGCGACGCGCGATCGACGACGGCGACCGGGGCCTGGCGGGTTCGCTCGGTCCCCGCGGCGGCGTGACCATCGGCGAAGAGGCCTTCGCCCACCTCGTGGACCTCGCCGGCGGAGACGCTCGCCAGGCGCTCAACGTGCTCGAAGGCGCCGTCGCGCTCGCGGAGGACGAGGGACACACGGTGGCAGATGGCGCCGTCTCCCCCACCCTGGCCGATGTCGAGTCGGCGGCGCAGCAGCGCATCCTCGGCTACGACCGCGCCGGCGACGGGCACTACGACACCGTGTCCGCGTTCATCAAGAGCCTGCGCGGCAACGATCCGGACGCCGCGCTGTACTGGCTGGCAGCGATGGTGGCCGCGGGCGAGGATCCCCGCTTCATCGTCCGCCGCCTGATCATCTCCGCATCCGAAGACGTGGGCAACGCGGACCCGCGGGCGCTCCAGGTCGCCGTCGCCGCGGCCCAGGCACTCGACCACGTCGGCCTCCCCGAGGCGCAATATGCGCTCGCCCAGGCCACCGCCTACATCGCCACGGCACCCAAGTCCAACCGCGCCGGCGCCGGGTACTGGGCGGCCGTCGCCGATGTCGTCGAGCGAGGCTCGCTGCCGGTGCCGCTCCACCTGCGCAACGCCGCCGACCGGCGGATGAAGTCACACGGCATCGGGGTCGGATACCGCTACCCGCACGACTTCGAGGGTCACGACGTCGATCAGCAGTACCTGCCCGACGACCTCGCGACGAGTCGGTACTACCTGCCCAGCGACCAGGGCTACGAGCGCACCATCGGCGACCGGATGGCGTCCAGGCAGGCCGCGCGCGACGAGGCGAAGGCTCGTGGTCGGACGCCCCGGGACCCGGTTCCGGGGCCGCAGGTCGACGGCATGGGCGCGGCATCGAAGATCATCCGGGTCCGCGAGGGAACCCGGAAACAGCTCGCCGACACCCAGAAAGTCGACGCGGGCGAGACCTGACCCGGGCGACGCCGGACCCGTGGCCGCGCTTCGCTACGGACACACCGTATCAAATACGGTGCTACGCTGGCGTAATGACATCACCCGACCGGCGCCGACGGTATCACTCTCCCCGGCGGCGCGAGCAGGCTGCGGCCACCAGGCGAGCCGTGATCGAGGCCGCGCGCGAGCTGTTCGTCCAGCGCGGCTACGTGGCAACCACGGTGGACGCGATCGCGCTCCGCGCTCGTGTATCGCCCGAGACCGTGTATTCCACGTTCGGTACCAAGCGTGCGCTGCTCGCCCAGCTCGCGGGTGTGACCACAACGGGCGACGATGAGTCGCCGCCGGTCCTCGAGCGCGCCTGGGTGCGCCGGCTTCGATCGGAACCCGATCTCCACCGGCGGCTGCTGCGTCTGGCGCGCGAGACCGCCGCAAGCGTCCGCCGTCGGGCGGCCGTGGACGAGGTCGTCCGGGGAGCAGCCGGCGCAGATCCTGAGATTGCCGCGCTGTGGGAGCGCACGCGGCGAGACAGGCTGGCCGCGCAGCGAGCGCTGCTGGAGATCGTGCTGGGTGACGCATCCGTCCCCCGCGGTCTCGACCTCGAGATGGCGGCGGGCGTCCTGCATTCGATCGGCAGCCCCGAAACCTACCGGCTGCTCGTGGTCGACCGCGGCTGGACCGATGATCGCTTCGAGCGCTGGCTGGGCGCCACGCTGGCCCGGCTGCTGATCGACGACGGGGCCGCCACGGCGGCCTGATTCTGCTTCAGGCGGCGGTGCCCTCGACCGCGGCGCGGGCAGCGGGCCGGCGTGCCCGGCGCGGCTTCGGCGCACGATCTCGCGTCGTCACGGCGAGTGCCTCGGCCTCGGCCGCAGCCAGCTCGCACGATGCGGCGACGGCCGCGAGCTCTTCGGGCAGCAACGGATGGGCGAAGAAATACCCCTGGCCGTAGGTGCACTGCAGCTCGCGCATCCGGTCGGCCTGCACCATGGTCTCGATCCCTTCGGCGACCGTGTCGATACCCAGCGAGTGAGCCATCGCAACGATCGCGGCCGCGAGGGCAGACGAGCGCGTGGCATCCTCTGACTCACCGACCTTTGTGAATTCGCCGGCAATCTTGAGCGCGTCGACCGGGAACTGGCGGAGGTGGCTCAGCGAGAAGTAGCCCGTGCCGAAGTCGTCGATCACGACCCGGACGCCGAGGTCGCGCAGGCCCTGCAGGGTGGCGATCGTCGGCGGCGTCGCGCGCAGAAGCGCCGTCTCGGTGATCTCGATGATCAGGCGCGTCGCGGCGACCCCGAAGTCACTCAGGGCCTCCCGTACACCATCGACAAACCCGGATTCCTGGACCTCGCGCGCGGAGACGTTGACGCCAACGAACATGTCGCTGGGCATCGCACCCTCGTCCAGCCACAGAGCCGTCTGGCGACATGCCTCCCGCAGAACCCACCGGCCGATCGGGAGGATGGAGCCGTGCTCCTCGGCGATCTCGATGAACTGCCCCGGCTGGATCAAGCCTCGCTCGGGGTGTCGCCATCGGACCAGCGCCTCAACCCCGGCCAGCCGTCCCGAGTCGAGGCTCACGATCGGCTGGTATCGCAGCTGGAGCTGGTCAAGCTCGACCGCCTGCTGGAGCTCCATCGCGAGCTCGTGGCGCTCGTGGATGGCCTGGTGCATTCCTGGATCGAACACGGCGAAGCTCGACTTGCCGCCCGCCTTCGCCATGTACATGGCGACGTCGGCGTGGCGAACCATGTCCACGGCACCATCGACCGCGTCGCGCGCGCCGGCGATCCCGATGCTCGCGGAGATCGAGACGGGGTGGCCGGCGATCAGGTACGGCGCGCGGAGCTCGCGGACGAGCCGGTCGGCCATGGCCCGTGACTTGCGGAGATCGGCCAGATCCTGGGTGAGCACCGCGAACTCGTCGCCACCCAGGCGGGCGACCAGGTCGCCGTCCCGGACGAGCGCCGAGATCCGCTGCGTGACGGCGACCAGCAGCTCGTCACCCGCCGCGTGACCCAGCGTGTCGTTGACGACCTTGAAGTCGTCGAGATCGATGAACAGGACCGCAGAGATCTGCCCCCGCACCGGGCTGGGTTCGTCGATGACGCGCTCCAGTGTCGTCTGGAACGAGTGCCGGTTGGCCGCTCCGGTCAGGGCGTCGCGCTCCGCGAGCTCCTGCACGCGCTGCAGCAGGACCGCGTTCCGAAGGTTGAGCGCGGCGATCGCGGCGGCCTGGGCGACAACGCCGATGACGCGACGTTCGATCCCCGCCAGCCGGCCTCCGCGATGCTCGACCACGATCGCACCAACGGGCCGCCCGTCGGCAACCATGGGCGCAACGATCACGTGTGCGGCACCGGGCAGCAGCCGTGCCAGCGCCAGGTCCTGTGCCGGATCGAGCCGGCGGAGTGCGAGCGGCACCCGCGATTCCCAGGCGCGGCGAACGATCGGGTCGATGTCCACAGGATCACCCGCGACCGCGTCGTCAAGACCATGCAGGTCGAGAACGAGCAGGTTCTCGTCGGAAGCCCCCAGCATCAGGCCGCGCGGGAACCCGTAACGGTCGACGAGCGAGTCGAGGACGATCCTCGCCTGGCGGATGGGGTCGCCTTCATCGTCGAGCCGGGCGCCCATGGCGACCAGCGACTCGAGGTCCGCCCGTCGCTGGCGGAGCTCGCGCTCGTTCATGGCCGAGAACACGGACGTGGCAAGGGCGAACAGCCAGAACGCGGTCACGCTGAGCACCGGGGCGCCGTCCATCGCCACCGAAGCCCCGGGCATCACATCGACCGGCGGGAGCATGCTCGCTGCCTGTGCGTAGAGGACGACGAACAGCAGCAGCGAATGCCACAGCGCGATCTTGAGCCCGGTGCGGTAGGAGGCAAGCAGCGACACGGCGACCAGGTGCAGGTAGACGAGGAAGCGCAGCGGGCTCTCGGTGCCGCCGGTCGAGTACATCGCGGCGGCGAGGAACAAGCCATCCACGAGCAGCATCGTGGTCATCGTCGCGAACGCCGTCGCCGGCGCCTGGCGACCCAGCCATCCGAACGCCGTTGCGAGGACGAGGTACCCGAGCGTCACCGTTGCCAGCGCGCCCAACGGCACGCCGAGGGTGGACGGACTGACGAGACCTAACCCGATCGTGATCGCGCCCAGCGCGAACCGCAGGACCAGCAGGTACCGCAGCCGGTCGGCAAGCGCGGCGTAGTCGGTGCGGGCGCGTTCGGCAATCATCGCGGGTCGTCCTCAAATGCCACGAGCAGGTCTCCGATCCGTCCGGGCGCCCGGCGCAGCTTCGGGTCGCGATCGTCGAATCTCGGCTGGATCACGAGGAACAGGAGCACCAGCATCGCGAGCAGGATCGGGAAGCCGAAGCCTGTCGCCACCGCAACGGCCGCCTCGGGCCGGATGACCAGGGCCGCACCGTGCTGTGCGATCCCGACCAGCGAATCGACGATCGAGTGCGGCGGGCCGGGCCGCTGGTCGGCCCCCGGGTTCGGACCGGCCGGGGCGCCGAACCTGCCGGCACCCGCACCCGGTGTGCCGGCCCCCGGATCAACGAGCGCCGCCATCGGTCCGGTCGAAGGGCTCGGCGTCGGCGAAGGGTCTGCGGCCGGGCGCGAGCCGGCAACGGGCGTCGGATCGGCGGTCGGCGTGGGCGTCGGCTCGGCGCTCGGGGTCGCCGTGGGGTCGGCGGCTGGCGACGCAGTTGGCGTCGAGTCAGGCGTTGGCGTAGGCGCGGAGCTGTGTGACGAGCTGGGGCTGGGCTGGGGCTGGTTGGCCGGCGCCGACGGGGGCGTGGGCGTCGGGTCGGCGTTCGCGCTCGGACTCGGTGTCGGGCTGGCGCTCGGTGTCGCCGTGGGGCTGGCGCTCGGACTCGGCGTGGGACTGGCGCTCGGGGTGGGCGTGGGGTTCGCGCTCGGACTCGGCGTGGGACTGGCGCTCGGGGTCGGCGTGGGACTGGCGCTCGGGGTCGGTGTGGGACTGGCATTCGGGCTCGACGCCGGCGCTGAGTCGGCAGCGGGCGTGGGCGTCGGTTCGGCGCTCGGCGTGGGCGTCGGGCTGGCGCTCGGCGTGGGGCTGGCACTCGGGCTCGGCGTCGGCGTCGGTTCGGCGCTCGGCGTGGGCGTCGGGCTGGCGCTCGGCGTGGGGCTGGCACTCGGGCTCGGCGTCGGCGTCGGTTCGGCGCTCGGCGTGGGCGTCGGGCTGGCGCTCGGCGTGGGGCTGGCACTCGGGCTCGGCGTCGGCGTCGGTTCGGCGCTCGGCGTGGGCGTCGGGCTGGCGCTCGGTGTGGGGCTGGCGCTCGCGCTCGGCGTCGGGTCCGGCGCCACGGTTCCGGCGAGCACCGTCCGCGCGACGGAATCGTAGGCATCCACTCGCTCAGGGGCATCGACGGGTTCGCTGCAAGCACCGGGTCCTGCGGCCGTGGCGCAGATCACATCGGAGCCCGCGGTCGCGGCGACGTAGCTGACCACGCAGGTCCCGACCAGGCCGGTGTGACACTGGAGGTCGGCGCTATTGCCGCCACTGCTCGGGGCGTTGGCGCTGCCCGCCTCGAAATAGAACCGCACCTGCGTGTTGCTGCCAGGACCGGTCATCAGGCTGCCGTCGGGAAGGTAGATCGACGCGGTCAGCTCGACGGTCGTGCCAACGGAGATCGTCGCGACATCGACCTCCACATCGAGGATCGGATCCGGGGACTGCGCCGCCGCGACCGGCGGGACGGCCGGCCAGAGGGCAAGGACCATCACCGCGGCCAGTGCCGCCCAGACCAACCCCCGCTGTCTTGTCGCCATCGTGACGTCAGCACCCCCGGTGTGCCGGCTCGTCCGCCCGGTTGGACGGCACGGCGCTCGTTTGAACGCCCCTAGAGAATCCTCGTCGCCGTACCCAGGTACCACTGCACGATGGGCCTATGTGCTGTTCTGCAACGGCGCCACGACACCTTTGGGCGACGAGAGGTCCCACCGCGCACCAGGACATCCGTCCGGGTCGAGCCTGGGCTCCGGTGTTGATGTGTCACGTCGAGTGAGGTCGGGCCGCCGCCTCGCGAGGCTCGCTGGCGTTACGACCGGTGCGCAGGGACACCGCCGACGGGCAGCCAGGCGATCGACGATGCTGAAGCGCCTGGAGTACCGTCGCTGCTGAGCGCGCCCGCACGCCCTGTGATCGGGTCGCAGCGGGCGGCCGAGGGAGGGCCGGTGATCACGCTCGTTCGCCAGTGGCTCGCGCGCTTCGTGCCCCAGGGTGCGCTGCTGCTGTCCGCGCTCACGTTCGTCAGCTACGCGATGGGCCTGGCGCGCGACCGGATCTTCGCCCGGACCTACGGAGCGGGACCCGAGCTCGACGCCTACAACGCCGCGTTCGTCCTCCCGGAGCTAGCCCTCGACGTGCTCGTTGCGGGCGGCCTGACGGCGCCGTTCGTGCCCGTGTTCAGCTCCCTGCGGCGGACGGACCTCGCGCAGGCCGCTCGATTTGCCCAGACGGTCCTCACGCTCGCCGTTCTCGTCATGGGCGTGGGCTGCCTCGTCCTGCTCATTGCGGCGCCGTGGACCGTGAGCGTCGTCGCACCGGGATTCGATGCCGCAGGACGCGAGCGATATCTCGAGCTGTTCCGGATGATGCTCCTGACGCCGATCCTGTTCGCGGCATCGATCACCCTCGGTGAGGTCCTGGTCGCCGAGCGGCGCTTCATGTTCTATGCCCTGGCGCCGATCCTGTACAACGCGGGCATCGCGGGTGGGACCATCCTGCTCCACGGCTCGATGGGAATCCGCGCCGCCGCGGTGGGGGCCATCGCGGGAGCAGTCCTCCATCTCGCGATCAGGGTCATCGGGATTGCCCGCACGCCGATCCGATTGCGACCGCGGCTCGACGTGCGCATGCCGGCCGTCCGCGAGTTCGTGCGCCTGATGCTGCCCAAGATGGCCAGCCATCCGCTGGAGCCGTTGACCTTCCTGTTCTTCACGTCCGTCGCCACAACCCTGGCGGCGGGAAGCGTGACCGCGATCAGCTTCGCCCGGAACTTCCAGAGCGTCCCGGTCTCGCTCGTGGGTGTCGCCTTCTCGCTCGCCGCGTTCCCGGCCCTGTCGACCGCCTGGGCGGCGAACGATCGCATCGCGTTCCGCAGGCTCGTACGCACGAACCTGGCGACCATCGGCACCCTCACGCTGGCTGCCGCGCTGGGGCTGATCGTCGTCGGGCCACTGGCCATCGACCTGTTCCTCGGCGGTGGCGCATTCGACGCAGAGGACGTGCGCCTGACCTCGACCGTGCTCGCGGCCTTCGCCCTTGCCGTACCGTTCGATGCGCTCAGCCATCTGCTGGCCAGGGCCGTCTACGCGACCCACAACACGATCCTGCCGGTCGGCGCGTCACTGGCGGGGTTCGGCCTGACGGTCGTGACGACCCTGCTGCTGGTGAACGAGCTGGGGATCGTGGCGATCCCCCTGGGCTTTGCTGCCGGAACCGCGCTCAAGACCGTTCTGCTCGGCGCGTCGCTGGTCCACCGACTCCGGCAGCCCGTCGCCGGCGATGCACCGACCCGGCTCGAGGCGGCGTGAGCGACCCGCGGCCGGGCGATCAGCGAACGAGCGGAATCGTCGGCACGACCGCGATGTACAACCCGTCGCGATCCGGGTAGTGGCCCTCGGGGCGCTTCCAGGGGAGGTAGTTCCTGGTCATCTCCGCAGCGTCCTGAAAGGTTCCGGGCGGATCGGACGGGCCCCAGATCTTGGACACCCGCGGGTACCACGGATCGAGGATGTAGGCCCCGGTCACCTTCGCGTCGTCGAAGATCGTCGGGTCGGCGTTCGCCCGGTAGCCGGTCATGACCCAGGTGTGCGCACCCCTCCAGGCCAGCAGCAGCACCGGGGCGTGGAGCTCCGAGACGACCTTTGCTGCATCACGCAACGCGTCGGCCCGCGTGTCGTAGGCGCGAACCTCGTACCCGGGGACCCCATAGGCGTTGAGTGCGGAGGCGATCGCGGCCGGGCCCCAGCCGCCGTTCAGGCTGTCGCGGCGGCTCTCCCATTCGCCGATCCTTGAGGCAATCTCTTTCTGGACGGCACGGGTAAGGGCGACCTTGCCGTGGATCGCAAGCACGATTTGGACGCCCGAAACCGCACACCATTCGTTGTCGATCTCGGTGATGAAATACGCCTTGGGATCGGTGAGCAGGTTCACGTCCACGTTGATCCGCGGCACCGCCGTGGGCGACGGCGTCGGGATCACGATCGAGGCATCAGGGCTTGCCGTGACGACCGGGACCAGCGTCGGGGCCGGGCTGGGCATCGGCGTCACGTGAACGATCGCCTCGATCGGACGGTCCGGCGGCGGGTCAACGATGAGCTCGACCCGGCGGACCAGTGACGCCAGCTTGTCGCCCGCTCCGAACGCGTTCGACCACACCCCCGCCCCGCCCAGGAGAACGCAAGCAAGGGCCGCGACGGCGAGGAACGTCCGTGGACGGACGCGCTTGAGGCGAGCGAGCGACACTGATCAGGCTCCGGCGAGGCGGACCGCCGGAAAGAGACGCCCGAGCGAGAGTCGGTGCGACGGGGTCAGGGTGTGCGTCAGCGGGCCTTGGGCTTGCGCCCCCCGCGGCCGCCCGGCAGCTTGGCCGTGGACAGGAAGATGGTCCGGCCGCGGATCGCCATGTTCGTGCCGGCCTTGTGGGCTGCGATCGCCTTCTTCACGGCCGCCCGCATGGTGGGGATCTTCTCTGCCGGATCGAGCTCCAGTGCGATCACGTCGTCATCGGACTTGAGGCGCACCAGGGCTTTGCGAATCTCATCCTCCCGCTGCATTGCAGCAAGCTGTCGGGGAGAGAGCGCGCGCTCGCGAGACTTTGGCTTGAGCTCTTCGAACTTGGCGGCGCGGATTCGCATCCTGTCTTGACTCCAAGGGCGCAATGAGGCGGCGGTGGGCGATACACATGATGACACGACGTCGTGCATTTGTGGACACTGGAAGTTGAGCGGCTGACCGATCGTTTGTCCACCTTGTCGCTCGCCCGTCGCATTTGCTGGGATTCATCGTTCACTTGAGCATCGCAACCCGCAGGGTCGAGCGTGGGTCCAGTGGGGCCTGCGAACAACGGTCCGCGGCAGAAGGGGCTTCCGTTCGATCGGTCAGGGTCGTATCCTGCGAATGGACGGTGCGAGTCGCACCGACGAGGGAGGTGCTGAATGACGGATCCCGCGGGAGGGCCGCCCCCTACGCCCCAGGGCTCAGACAACTGGCAGACCCCGCCGCCCCCGGCGCCGGGCGGATTGCAGGCGGCACCGGTCGCCACGGGACCCGCACCGGGGGTCGCCTACGCTGATCTGGTGACGCGCATCATCGCGTACATCATCGATGCGATCCTGCTGTCCATCGTGTTCGGTGTCATCGGGATCGCGATCCTGGGAGGGTTCCTCCTCACGGGCGGGTTCGTGGGCGCGATCATCGGATTCGTCGTGCTGGGTGTGCTGTATCTGGCCGGCAGCGCGGCGTACTTCATCTACACCTGGACGACCATGCGGGCCACGGTTGGCCAGAAGGTCCTCAACCTGGAGACGGTGAACGCTGCCGACGGAGCGACGCTGACCCGCGACCAGGCGATCCGGCGCTGGGCGTACCTGTTCGGACCGTCCGCGCTCGGCACCGTTGCGAACTTCGCCCTCGTCGGCTCGATCGCGATCCTCGGCTCGCTCATCTCCCTCGCCGCGTTCGTGTACGCGATCTACCTGCTGTACACGGCCTCGCAGAGCCCCAAGCGACAGGGCTACCACGACGTGCAGGCGGGCACGGTCGTGGTCAAGCGCATGGGCTAGGGCGCACCGCATCCCACGCTCACGAATGGGGCCGGCACCGCCGGCCCCATTCTGATTCCGCGCGCCGCCGTCAGGGCTCGAAATCCAGGCTGCGAAGGTGCCGAGGCTTGAACACCGCCAGGGGCCGGCGGTCGAACGCGGCGACACGGCGAATGCCGAGGCGCTCCGCCGATGCAATGAGCAACGCGTCCGCGAGGCGCGGTCGGTGCTCCTGGGCCTGCGTCATCAACTCTGCCGCCCGCGTGAGATCCGCCGCCGTCGGCGCGACCAGCCGGATCGATCCGCTCACGATCGAGTCGACCACGGCACGGATCGCATCTCCACCCAGCTCGCGCTGCAACAGCATGTCCAGCTCGGCCAGGCCGAGGGCCCCCAGCAGCACCGGCTCATCGATCCGTGCGAACCACTCGACCGCGGCCCGGTGGTTCAGGTCGGCGGTATCGGCGGCGGCCACCACCGCCGACGGGTCCAGCAGGATCGCCATCAGCGGCCGCTTCCCCGGCGGCCCGCGTCGCGACGGGTGATCGATCGCCCATCGAGGGAGAGCCGCCCATGCCCGCTGCGCCCGATCCCGACGAACGGGAAGTCCGGGACCGCCTGGTGCGAGTCCAGCCACGTCTCGACGGCCGCGCCGATCACCGCGGTCTTCGTCGTTCGCTGTCGCTGCACGTGTCGTTCGAGGCGGTCGAGCAGGTCGGCGTCCAGCAGGATCGTGGTTCGGACCGTCTTCATATGACGTCATATCTACCACGGTGGACGCCGGCTGTCACCTGCGGCACCATCGGCGGGACCCCTCGCGACCCCAGGAGACCGACGTGAGCCGATTTGAGCCGAACCTTCGCATCCCCGGGCCCACGGCCCTCCCCCCGTCCGTCCGGGAGGCGGGCGGGCGCCAGATGGTCAACCACCGCGGCGAGGAGTTCAAGGCGCTGCTCAAGCGGGTCGAGTCCGGCGTCAAGCCGTACTTCGGCACATCGAACGACGTCGTCCTGCTGACCTGCGCCGGCACAGGTGCACTGGAGGCGGCCGTGGTCAACACGCTGTCGCCCGGCGACCCGGTGCTTGCCGTGACCATTGGCTCGTTCGGGGACCGGTTCGCCAAGGTCGCCGAGGTCTACGGCGCGGTGGTGACGCGACTCGACGTCGAGTGGGGCGAGGCGGCAGACCCGGCCGCGGTCCGGGCAGCAGCCGTGGGCGTCAGCGGGCTCAAGGCCGTCCTGCTCACGCACAACGAGACCTCGACCGGCGTCACCAATGACATCGAGGCGCTCGCCGAGGTGGTCCGCGACGTGGCGCCCGATGCGCTGATCCTGGTCGATGCCATCTCCGCGCTCGGGGCCGTCCCGTTCGACATGGACGGCTGGGGCCTCGACCTCGTGGTCACCGGCTCGCAGAAGGCGTGGATGTCGGCGCCCGGCATGGCCATGGCCGCGGTCGGGCCACGTGCCTGGGCGGCCGGCGAGACGGCGACGATGCCGCGGTTCTACCTGGACCTCAAGCGGCATCGCGACACCGCCGTCAACGGGGAGACCCCGTGGACGCCCGCGGTCGCGGTGATGTACCAGATCGACGAGGGCCTGCGGCTGATGCAGGCCGAGGGCGACGGCGTGTTCACACGCCACCGGGCGTGCGCCGCGATGACCCGGGCCGGCCTCCGGGCCATCGGCTTCCGCCTCCTCGCCGATGATGCGGTCGCGTCACGTACGGTCACGGCGGCGTGGATCCCCGAGGGCGTGGACTGGAAGGCGTTCAACGGTGCACTCAAGGCGCGCGGGCTCGTGATCGCCGGCGGACAGGGGAAGCTCAAGGGCAGGATCTTCCGGGTGGGTCACCTCGGCTCCGTGACCACCGACGATGTCCTGGCCGCGATCGGCGTCATGGAGGCCGTCGCGGTCGAGCAGGGCATGGCCGTACGACCGGGCGAGGCGGTCGCCGCCGCCCAGCAGGCGCTCGCCGCGCAGCGCATCGCGGAGGCCGTCGCATGAAGATCCTGGCCGTCGAGGCCCTGGCCCCCCAGGGTCTCGAGCTCCTGCGTGCCCACCACGATGTCGACGAGAAGCTCGGGCTGTCGCACGACGAGATCGCGGCGATCCTCCCGGACTACGACGCGCTGGTCGTTCGCAGTCAGGTCAAGGTCGATGCCGGCTTGATCGCGGCGGGCACCCGCCTGGTGGTCATCGGTCGAGCCGGGGTGGGCGTCGACAACGTGGACCTCGAGGCGGCAACGCGCGCCGGGATCACGGTCGTCAATGCGCCCACGGGCAACACCATCGCGGCGGCTGAGCACACGCTTGCGCTCCTGTACGGGCTCGCGCGCCGCACCGCCGCGGCCGACGCCTCGATGCGCCGCGGCGAGTGGAAGCGATCGCAGTTCACCGGCGTGGAGCTGCGCGGCAAGACGCTGGGCATCGTCGGACTGGGCAAGATCGGTCAGGCGATCGCCGTCCGCGCGCGGGCGATGGAGATGACGGTCATCGGGTCCGATCCGTTCGTCACCGCCGACCAGGCCGCCAACCTCGGCGTCGAGCTGGTCACCTTCGAGGAGCTCATCGGCCGTGCCGACGTGATCACCGTCCACGTGCCGATGACCCGCGCGACGCGTGGCCTCATCAATGCCAAAGCGATCGAGTCGATGAAGCCCGGCGTGTTCCTGCTCAACGTCGCTCGCGGCGGGATCCTCGACGAGGCCGACGTGGCTGAGGCCCTTCGGTCCGGGCGCATCGCGGGTGCCGCGATCGACGTGTTCGAGAAGGAGCCGCCGACCGGTTCGCCGCTGTTCGACGCGCCGAACACGCTGCTGACGCCCCACCTCGGTGCCTCCACCGCCGAGGCGCAGGTCGCGGTGGCCGAGGAGGTCGCGGAGCAAATCCTCGAGGTGCTCGACGGCCGACCGGCCCGGTACGCGGTCAACGCACCGCTGCTGACGCCCGAGACGGCCAAGTCGATCGCGCCCTATCTCCCGCTGGCCGAGACGCTCGGCCAGTTCGTCGCCCAGTTCGCGCGGACGGCGCCACGAACGGTGACCCTCGAGATCGCCGGGGAACCGGCCGCCTACGACGCATCGTCGCTGGCTGCCGCGGTTCTGCGCGGGCTGCTCGAGACCGCGACCACCGAGCGGGTGAACCTGGTCAACGCGGCGACCCTCGCCAAGGCGCGCGGGATCACCCTCGTCGAGCGCAAGACGCCCGACGCCGGGCCGTTCTCCTCGCTGCTGACGCTGACCGCCGAGACGGCCGGCCACACGGCGACCGTCGCCGGGACGGTGGCCAACGGCGAAGCCCGGATCGTTCGCCTCGACGAGCACTCGATGGACATGGCGCCGGCGGACTCGATGCTGATCACGCGCCATCGTGACCGGCCCGGCACGATGGGCCAGATCGGCTCGCTGCTCGGCGAGGCCGACGTCAACATCAGCGCCATGACCCTCGCCCGCTCCGCTCCGCGCGCCGACGCCTTCATGGTCCTCGCGCTCGACGACGATGTCCCGGCGCCGGTCGCCGACGCGATCCGCGCGAACCCCGCCGTGCTGGACGTCTGGACGATCCGGCTGGGCGGAGACCGGTGAGCGCGCACGCGCTGCACCTGGACCGGTGAGCCCGGGCACATCTCCCGGCGGCCACCGATCCCCTGGCGAGCCGCTGATCCCCGAGGGGCTCGACGCAACGCTGGTCCTGCTCCGCCACGGGGAGTCCGAATGGATCGTCGAGGGCCGTTTCCAGGGCCAGGCCGAGACGCCGCTGTCGGCGAACGGCCGGCGCCAGGCGGCGCTTGCCGCGGATCGCCTCGCCCGACCTCACGCCTCCCCCGCCCTGCCGGTTCCGTCCGGGCTGCCCCTCGAGATCGTTCATTCGCCGCTGGCGCGGACCCGCGAGACGGCGCTTGCCGTCGCGGCCGCCATCGAACGTGAGCTCGAGACCGCAGCGCCGGGCCAGGCGGCCACGGCCGGCGGAGGCGCCGCCGGGTCAGCGGCGAGTTCAGCGGCCGCCGGCGAACCGGCCGCCGGCGAACCGGCCGCCGTCGAACCGGCCGCCGTCGAACCGGCCGTCGTCGTACGGGCGGACGCCGGCATCATGGAGATCGGGCAGGGCGAGTGGGAGGGGGTCACCCACGACGAGATCATGCGCCGATGGTCCGCCGAGCTGGCTGCCTGGCGACGAAGGCCGGTCGAGGCCTGGGCGCCTGGCGGCGAGTCGCTCGACGTGGTGCAGGCGCGTGCTCGCTCCACGCTCGGCGGTGTTCTCGACCGCCTCGGCCACGGCCGGGTCCGCGGGAGCCTGGATCGCCCCCAGGTGGGCGGCTATCGAGGTGTGGCGCCCGCCGACCAGCCGTGGTCGATCCTGGTCGGCCACGACGGCGTGTTCAAGGTGGTGCTCCTGACGCTGTTCGGGATCCCGCTCCCCTACTTCTGGACGTTCTCGTTCGAGCTGTGCGGGATCACGGTCGTAGAGTTCCGCGGTGGGCGCGCGGTGCTCCGGGCACACAACCTGACGGAGCACCTGGCACCGATGGTCGACGAGCAGGCTCGTGAGGCTGCCGAGCGGCGCGCGCGGTCGGGGGCGTTGTAAGTCGGGTCAGGCCTCGGAGCCGGCCGCCGGGAGGCCGGCGTCAGGAACGGCGGGTCAGGCCTCGGAGCCAGCCGAGCCCGCGACGCCGGCGTCAGGAACGGCGGGTCAGGCCTCGGAGCCAGCCGAGCCCGCGACGCCGGAACACGAGCCGCAGCATGGACACGCGCAGCCGGCGCACGGCATGGCGCACGGCACGCAGCCGGTCTTCGCCCAGGCGCAGCTTCGCGTACTGGGTCTCGACCTTCGCGTCAGCAACGGTCTTGAGATCGGCGCGGGCGACCGGTACGAGCTCACCCAGAGCCGTCGCGTACTCGTAGATCGTCTGGGTCGGGCGTGGTCCGAAGCCGAGCCTCGACGCCCCGCGCGACATACTCAGCCAGGCGCCGTCCGGGCTCATCTCGCCGCGGGGTCCGCGAACCCACGTCGCGAGCGCGATGCCACCGACCACCAGCACCAGCAGCGCCGCGATGAGCAGCGCCAGCGTTGCATCCGTCGGACCGCTGGTGCCGCTCGGACCCTGCGACCCATCGGAGGGGTTAATGATCGGCGCGTGCGGAGTCAGCTCCGCTTCGCGTGGGTCCACCGACGGCACGACCAGCGACGGGCTGGCGATGACGGGTCCTTCCTGGATCTCGGAGGGCCGGCCGACGCCGCCGCCCGTGGGATCGAACGGGATCCACCCGTAGCCCGGGAAGTACACCTCGACCCAGGCGTGCGCGCTCCGGTTGAGAACCGTCTCGGTGGTCCCGGTCCGCGCGCCCGGCAGGAATCCCTGGACCAGTCGCGTCGGGATCGGATTGGTCGGATACGCCGCGCGCAGCAGGATCGCCATGGTCGACGCGTAGTGGAGGCAGTAGCCACGGCGGGTGCGGGCGAAGCATTCGACGGCGCTGAGCGACGAGCACTGGACGTCGCGGACGTCGATCTGGTAGTGGAAGTTGCTGCCGCTCTTGAGGTAGCTCTCGATGGCCACGGCGGTGTCATACGGGTTGTCGGGGTGCGCCTGCTGGAGGATCGTCGACAGCAGGTTGGCGGCATCTGGACCGATCGCACCCGCGGGGACGTCCGTGTAGCGGGCGCTGATCGATGCCGGGTAGTCGGTCGACGCCAGGCGCAGGCGGTTCCCGGAGATGAGGTCGGTGTCACCCAGCAGCAGCTCCCGGGCCGTGACCGTGTAGCTCGTCCGGCCGTCTGCGAGCTCGACCCCATCGAACCAGCCTGCTTCGCCCCCATACAGGACCGTCGAATCCTGCGAGGCGGACCACGGGGTTCCCGGGCTCAGCATCATCCGGTCCTGGTAGGAATCCGGCGCGACCTGGACGGTGACCTCGCGGGTAAGATCCGGGACCGGTTCCTCGGGCGTCCCGACCAGGAGGGGCTCGCCCGCAGCTACCGGCGCACGCAGGACGTCGGTCTGTTCCCAGCCATCGAGCGAGAACTTGTCGTACGTCGCGGCCCGCCAGCGCTCGAGCGGTGATCCACCCGGCACGGTGGCCACGAACGCAATGCCGTCGTCGCTGAACCACTGGTTCGAGATCCGTGCGCTCGAGCCGAACCGGACCCCGCCCGGCGTCCGCGCGTCGCCGCCCAGCGGGAACAGGCGGGACAGCGTCTCGCCGTACTCGATGAGCTGGTCGTTTACGCCGGTCCAGGCCCCCGCGAGCGGGCTCGATGCGGCGCGTGAGGTCAGCAGCAGCGAGCCGAACATGGCGACCACGATGAACACGGTCCCGCCGCGCAGGTACAGGGACGACAGGGCGCCCGGGTCGCCGATGCGGCGGCGGTTCCAGATGGTTCGTTCGTCGAACGCGTGCATCGTGATGAGCAGGAGCAGCGCGGCCGCGGTGAACGCCGCGAGGTGCGGAAGCTGATCGTTGACGGTGACCGCCATGTTGGCGATGAGCACGAGGCCGATGACGATCACGGCGTTGAGCGGTCGTCGATGGCCGAACACCGCGTAGGAGGCGAACTGCATCGTGCCCCATACGGCGATGCCCAGGGTCAGGATGTAGTGGATCTCCTCGCTCGTGAACTGGCGGCCGCGCCAGGCGAGGTCGAGGTAGGCATTGACCGTACCGCTCGCAGTCGCCCTGAACGCATCGGGAATTGATGCCCCGGGGTGCAGCGCCCAGCCGGCGGCGATGGGGATGATCAGCGCGGCGAACAGGGCACCGACCAGATGCGTCGTCCAGCGACCCCAGCCGAGCTTGGGACCGGCGAACCCGACGGCCACCCCAAGCAGCGCAAGCCCGGGCAGGCTGTTGGTCAGCGCCTCCTTGCCGTTCACCCAGCCCGGGTCGTCGATGGCGAGGCCGAGGATGATCCCGATGAAGGCCAGCAGCGCGAGCGGGAGCCAGCCCTCCTCGGGCCGGTGAAGCCTCAGGCCGGTCATCGGACGAGCACCTCGCCCAGGTCCTTTGCCGGCCCGATGGCGACCATCGGCAGCTCGTACTCGGCAAGCGCGTGCCGGAGCGCCCGGCCCCGCTGGCGTCGCGTCTCGAGGACATCCGGGTCCTCACCGACGACCGGGAACGCCATCGGGTCGAGCAGCACGACCACCGACGCGATCCCGCGCCCGCGAAGCGTCGCGAGCGGCCGGATGAACGAGGGATCAAGCGAGGCCGTGATGATGATCGCGGTCATCCCCCGGCGGAGACGGGTCAGGCCGGTCACCAGCGCCTCGACGAACGGCGTCTGACCGTCGGCCTCGACCGATGCGAGGAGCTGCAGGATCTTCAGTCGCTGGCGAGCGCCCCGATCGGCCGGCAGCACCGTGATCCGGTGCCCGTTGAGCGTGAGCCCGACCGATCGGTTCTCGCCGATCGCCCGATCGGCGATGGACGCCGCCGCACGGACCGCGATCTCGGTCGTGCTGTCCTCGCCCTCGCCCGCCTCGAACGCCGCATCCAGATCGAGGAAGATCCAGGCATCGGCCGTCTGCTCGAGCTCGAACTCCTTGACCTGGATTTCGCCCAGCCGGGCGGTCGAGCGCCAGTGGATCCGGTTCATGGAGTCGCCCGGCGCATACGGCCGCACCGTCGTCGCCAGCGGTGTCGTCTGCAGCGTTCGCTCGGGCGACGCGTGGGCGCCCTCGAGGTTGGCCGGTGGCAGCCGCCACAGCGGCAGCGCGTCGATCCGCGGGTAGATGATCAGGGTCACGCCCTGGCCGACGCTCGCCGACGCTTCGAAGAACCCGAACGGGTCGCCGGTCCGGATCTGCAGGGGCTCGATCCGGAAGTGGCCGCGGCGCATGAGCTGGATCCGGACCATCCACGACTTCTCCTCGCGACCGCTCAGACCCATGGCGCGCCCCTGGAGTCCGTCGGGCAGCGTCGTCGGGTTGTGCACCTCGAGCCACGGCTTTGGCAGCCGCCCCGTGTTGCGAAGGGTGTAGGTGACCCGCAGCCGGTCACCGACGTGGCCACTGAGCTGGTTGACGGCGTAGCCTGCCTCGAGGTCGGACAGGCCCAGTCGCGTGAGGATGTAGCTGCCGCCGCCCACCAGAAGCGAGACGTACACCAGGAAGAACAGGAAGGG
>CAVYXU010000086.1:0-22626 GCA_963772565.1 uncultured Chloroflexia bacterium | reverse complement strand
TCGTCACCCGTGATGCCATCCCGTCACCCATCGCGACCGAGCTCGCGAGGCTCCATCCCAAGAAGATCGTCGTGCTCGGCAGCGCCGGGGTGGTGAGCGACGCGGTGATGGCGTCGCTGCACGCTGCCGACTGAGCCGGTAGTTCGCCCCCCCAGCACGACGGAGGATCGACGCTCCGGACAACCGAACCGGAGTGCCTCCAACCACACCGTACCGGTTGACATAGGGACGATGGTCAGGTTGAACCCGCCCACACGGTGGGTGGACGATACTGACCCCAGCACCGAGACTTTCCCGGTGGGCGTCCGGCCAGGCACGTCGCGGTCAAGCGATGCGCCCGGGCAAGGTATGCCAAGAGGATGGCTGTGAACCGACCCCGCTCCGCGCTCCGCAGCCGCTCCTTCGCCTCGGTCCTGCTCGTCGCCCTGCTCGCTGCCGGCGTCATTCCCATTCCGGCGATCGCCGCGACGCCCACTGCCCCGCCGGCCGCCCGGACGTCCTCGCCCGACGCTGAGCCGGCGCCGACCGAGTCGGCAGGGGATCGCGCCGCGATCACGGAGGTCGGCAGGCCGCAACCGTCGGTGCCGTATGAGCAGGCGATGGCCCACGCCTCCGACAAGATCGCGTTTACGCCCGGCGCCCGTGTCGACACGCCGTTCGTGCCGCGTTCCACGGATCGCTGGCCGGTCGATGGGCGGGCGCCAACCGCGCTTCCCGCCGGTCGAGCGAGCGGCCGCGACATGGAGCGCAGCCCGCAGGGCAGCAGCTGGTCCACGACGGCGCCAGGTGGCGCCCCGGTCACCTCGGATGCGTCTGGGCCGTCGATTGAGCCAGCGCCCGTCGATATCGACGGCCGCAGCGTGTCCGGCGATGCCGCCGGCGCCACCTGGACCGCCCCCGAGACGGTGACGACCGACACAGCCGCCGCTTCCGGCCTGCGCCGGCAGGTGTTCGGCTTCCTTCCCTACTGGGAGGTGTCCGGGTCGGCGTCGACGCTCAACTACGACGACCTGTCGACGATCGCGTACTTCTCCGTGGGCGCGAACAGCGCGGGCAACCTGCTCAAGAAGAACAGCGACGGCTCGACGACCACCGGGTGGGGCGGCTGGACGAGCTCGAGCCTCACCTCGGTGATCAACGCCGCCCACAGCCGCGGGACGCGGGTCGTGCTCACCCTCTCGGTGTTCGCATGGTCGACCACCCAGGCAAACGTCCAGAAGGCGCTGCTCGGCAGCAGCACTGCCCGGCTCAACCTCGCCCAGCAGGCCGTGGCGGCCGTCCGGGACCGGGGGGCGGACGGCATCAACCTCGACTTCGAGCCGGTCGTCAGCGGCTATGAGGACGAGTTCGTCGCCCTGCTCAGGACGATGCGCACGGAGCTCGACAAGGTGGCCTCCGGGTACCAGCTGACCTACGACACCACGGGCTGGATCGGCAACTACCCGATCGAGCAGTCCGTCGCCGCGGGCGCGGCCGATGCGATCTTCGTGATGGGCTACGACTATCGGACGTCGTCCTCGGGCTACGTCGGCTCGATCGACCCGCTGTCGGGTCCTGCCTACGACCTCACGGACACCATTCGCTCGTACACGGCGCGGGTCAGCCCGTCGAAGGTGATCCTGGGCCTGCCCTGGTATGGGCGGGCGTGGTCGACGGCGACGGACACGGTGAATGCGGCCAGCCAGAGCGGCGCCAAGTACGGGTACAGCACCGCCGTCAACTACGAGAACGTGGTCGACCTGGTGGCCCAGTACGGGCGGCGCTGGGACAGCCGCGAGCAGACGCCGTGGTTCGCCTACCAGAAGCAGAACTGCACCACCACCTACGGCTGCGTGACGACCTGGCGGCAGGTCTACTACGACGACGCCGTGTCGATGAAGCTTCGCTTCGACGTCGTGAACACCTACGGCCTGCGCGGCGCCGGGATCTGGGCGCTCGGCTACGACGGCGGCCACCCGGAGCTCTACAAGGCCATCTCGGACGCCTTCCTGACCGACGTGACCGGCCCCATGACCGGCGTCCGGATGCTCGCCGCGACCCAGCGCGACGAGGGCTTCACCGTGTCGTGGACGGGGACCGACGCGACCGGCGTCGCCAGCTACGACGTGCAGGTCTCGACCGACCGCGGCCCATGGACCGACTGGCTGCTGGGTACGACGACCACATCCGGAACGTGGCTCGGCCAGGATGGCCATGGCTACGCGTTCCGCACCCGCGGCCGCGACACGAAGGGGAACCTCTCTGCCTGGAACGTCACCGCGACCTGGAGTCCGAGCCCCGCCCTTGCGGTCGGCGGCTTCGGCCAGGTGCGGACCGATAGCCTGTCGTACCGGACCGGTCCTGCCCTCTCGGCGGCGAAGCTGGGCACCGTCGACACGGGCACGATCGTCGCGGTGACCGGCGGTCCGATCACGGCGGACGGCTATGTCTGGTGGCAGGTCACGCAGCCGGTCCTCGAATGGGGCACGGTGACATTCGCGGAGGTCGGCGTGTGGATGGCGTCGGGCCTCGAGGCGACGCCATCCGGCTATATCGGCGCCTATCGGGCGCCCAACTCGACGACCGTGGCGGCGGCGCTCCGGATCACGGGCTTCAACGGCCTCGGCTCGGGGAGTCTCGGCGCGGGCAACAGTGCCCGGCGCGTGGTATCCCCGAATGGCGACGGCGACCGTGACGCGATCCGCCTCGACTGGACGAGCACTGTCACCCTGTCCGCGCTCCACCTTCGGATCCTACGCAGCGACGGCACGCTGGTGGACACGAGAACCCTGACGGCACTGGCGCCGGGCGCGGCCCACTACACCTGGGACGGGACGATCGGAGGGGCACCCGTCGCCGACGGCAGGTACCTGCTCCAGCTCGTGGGGACGTCCGGTACCGCCACCTACAATGCGCCGTCCCGAGACGCGGCCACTGCCGCCGAGATCGCGACCTACGCGGTGACCGTGGATCACGTTCCGACCACGAGGCTTGCCGGCTCCGACCGCTTCGCCACCGCCGCCGCGATCAGCGCAGCCAGCTTCGCGCCGGGCGTCCCGGTTGCCTACATCGCGACCGGACTCAACTTCCCCGACGCCCTCGCCGGTGCCGCGGTGGCCGGCTCCCAGGGAGCCCCGGTCCTGCTCGTCACCCGTGATGCCATCCCGTCACCCATCGCGACCGAGCTCGCGAGGCTCCATCCCAAGAAGATCGTCGTGCTCGGCAGCGCCGGGGTGGTGAGCGACGCGGTCAAGACCACCCTGGCCGGCTATACCTCGGGCACCGTCACGAGGCTTGCCGGCTCCGACCGCTTCGCCACCGCCGCCGCGATCAGCGCAGCCAGCTTCGCGCCGGGCGTCCCGGTTGCCTACATCGCGACCGGACTCAACTTCCCCGACGCCCTCGCCGGTGCCGCGGTGGCCGGCTCCCAGGGAGCCCCGGTCCTGCTCGTCACCCGTGATGCCATCCCGTCACCCATCGCGACCGAGCTCGCGAGGCTCCATCCCAAGAAGATCGTCGTGCTCGGCAGCGCCGGGGTGGTGAGCGACGCGGTCAAGACCACCCTGGCCGGCTATACCTCGGGCACCGTCACGAGGCTTGCCGGCTCCGACCGCTTCGCCACCGCCGCCGCGATCAGCGCAGCCAGCTTCGCGCCGGGCGTCCCGGTTGCCTACATCGCGACCGGACTCAACTTCCCCGACGCCCTCGCCGGTGCCGCGGTGGCCGGCTCCCAGGGAGCCCCGGTCCTGATCGTCACCCGTGATGCCATCCCGTCACCCATCGCGACCGAGCTCGCGAGGCTCCATCCCAAGAAGATCGTCGTGCTCGGCAGCGCCGGGGTGGTGAGCGACGCGGTGATGGCGTCGCTGCACGCTGCAGCGCTCCAGTAGCCGTCAAGGTTCGAAGATCTCGGCCGGGCCGACCCGCCAGTCGAATTCGCTCGGCCCATCCGGCGGCTACACTCGCCTGCGATGAGCCACGACGCGAGCCCCATGGATCCGAGCGTCGCCGACGTCCCCGGCACGGGAGCATGGATCGTCCTGCCAACCTACGACGAGGCGGACAACCTCCCCGGCATCTCGGCCGCGATCCTCGAGGCGCTGCCGGGCGCGACCCTGCTCGTGGTCGACGACAGCTCGCCGGACGGAACCGGGGAGCTCGCAGAGCGGCTCGCGACCGACGATAAGCGGATCCGCGTGAAGCACCGGCCCGGCAAGCAGGGGCTCGGCCGTGCCTACCTTGACGGATTCCGTGACGCCCTTGCCGGCGGAGCGCAGATCGTGGTCCAGATGGACGCGGACTGGTCCCACGATCCCGAGGCCCTGCCGGGACTGATCGAGCCGGTGATTGTGGGCCGCGCCGACCTCGTGATCGGCTCGCGCTACGTTCGCGGCGGCGGGGTCATGGACTGGGGGCTGTTCCGACGCATCGTCTCCCGTGGCGGTTCGGTGTTCGCACGGATCATGCTCGGCCTCGGGCCTCACGACCTCACGGGCGGCTTCAAGGCCTGGCGGGCATCGACGCTCGCCGAGGTCCCCTTTGACGGCGTGCGCGCGGGGGGCTACGTGTTCCAGATCGAGATGACCTACCGCGCGTCGCGCTTCGGAGCCCGGATCACCGAGGTGCCGATCACGTTCCGCGATCGTCGGGCAGGGTCGTCCAAGATGAGCCGCCGGATCATCGTGGAGGCGCTGTTCGTGGTGGTCGGCCTGCGATGGGACGAGCTCCGGGGACGCGCGCCGGCACGACGGATCCCGTGACCGGACCCGCTCGGCCGGGGTGGCGGCCGGGCGCGACCGAAGCCCCTGTGGCGACGCCGCCCGGGGTCCGCGTGGTCATGGACGTGCGTCCGCTTCAGGACCCGGAGCGCGCTCCGCTGACCGCCGCGTACCTCGACGGCCTCCTGGGCGCACTCGCGGCCGACCCGATGCCAGGCGAGTCCTTCTCGTTCCTGCTCGCCTCGGACCTCGATGATCCAACCGCGCGCTGGCCGGGATTGCCGGTGATCGGGCACCGGCTGCTGCCGCCGACCCGCCTCCTGCGATCCGGCGCACTCACGGTCGATCCAGTCCTGCTCCGCGGTGCGTCACTGGGAGCCGGCTGGCGTGCCGAGCGCGCGGGCGCCGCGGGCGCCGTGTATCACGCAGCCGCCGGCGCGCTGCCGATCGCGTCGCGGATCCCGATCGTTGCGACGCTGCTGGACCTCGCCCCGTGGGAGCTCCCGCATGAGTACCAGCGCGGCGCGGCGGCGCGCTTCGGGCAGCGGCTTCGTGCCCGGCTCCTGCGCGACGCGGCGGCGGTGATCGTCCCCGCGCGAGAGACCAGGGCCCAGGCTCGCCTCCTCCTCCATATCCGGTCGGCGCGCCTGCGCGTCATCCCGCTCGCCGCTCGTCCCGCCTACGAAGCCGGCGCGATCGAGGGAGCGGCGCAGGAGCGGGAGCGGCTGGGCCTCGGCGATCGGTACGCGGTCTACGCTGGCCGCTACGACGCGCGCCAGGACCTGCCGACGCTGCTGGCCGCCCTCACGGCGCTTGCCGCCGAGCCGGCCCCGAGCGGGGTTCCCTGGCCGCCCAGGGTGTGCCTCATCGGTGCCTCGCCCGCAGATCGTGCTGCGCTGTCCCGGGCAGCGTCGCGGGCGGGCATCTCGGAGCTGCTCGCCTACGCTCCTCGGCTGCCGGAGCCGCGCCTGGCCGCGCTCGTCGCGGGGGCCCGGTTCCTCGTGCTGCCGGTCCGCTCCGAGGCAGCTTCGTTCGCCGCGCTCGACGCGCTGGCCGCGGGCGTGCCGGTCGTTGCTTCGGCGGTCGGGTCGCTCAAGGAGATCGTGGGGCGGGCCGGGATCCTGGTGGAGCCGGGCGATGCCACCCGACTGGCCGCGGCGCTGCGGGCCGCCTGGTCGGACGATGAGCTCCACGCGGGCCTCGTCGCCGCGACGGCTGGATCGGGCCGGACCGGGATCGCACGTGGGCGGATGTGGCGCGTGAGACGCGGGCGGTATGGGCGGAGGTCGCCCGGCGCGCGCCCCTGCTCTGAGACGCCCGGTCAGAGCTCGAGCAGCCGGTCCAGGTGTGGCACCGTCGGAACCGGCGCCGGGCCGTCCTTGATCGTGATCTTGGTGCCGACCGGAACGACCTGCACGAACGTCTGCCCGACGGTCAGCGTCACCTGCTTGCCGTCCGGCCCGTAGAACAGGGTCGGCGCGGTGGTCGACTTCTTGCGCCACGTGCCCTTGACCGTGGTGCCGTTGGTCGCGATCCACGCCGTGCCGCTGCCGATCTGCTGCGCCTCGAGACGGTTCTTGTGTGACCCGTCGTTGAGGGGCCCGAACTTGACGACCATGATGACGACGTTGGTGGGTGCCACCCGAACGTCGGCTGCGGCGTCGAACTGCTTGCCCTCGCCGGTCACCGTCCTGGGGTAGGTGTTCGTCACCCGGTCGTAGAGTACGAAATCCGGTTGGCGAGGTACGGGACGACGATCGTGCCCCCGTCGGGTCGATGGACCAGGTTCAGGGCCGGTCCGAACTTCCACAGCGGTGCCTGGTTGGGGACCGCCTTGGCGCCGACGAGCTTGGTCAGGGCCCGAAGGTGCGCGCCGTCGGTGTAGACGTTGTGGGGCGCATTCCGCTGCTTGATGCGCCACAGGTACTTGCCGCCGTAGCGGAACTCGTCGGCGTCGTACACGAGGCCGCCACGACCCTGGGACGAGTGGAGCGTGGCCAGCGCCTGTGGCGAGCCGCCGACGTGGACGTACACGGCCTTCCACTCGGATGCCCAGACGATGAAGTACTGGCGCGAGCTGCGGACCGGACCGACCGCCGCCGGATCGCCGTCCTGGAACAGCATCATGTAGCGCGGGATGCCGCCCTCCGCGGGCGCCTGCCACACGATGCCTGCGCTCGAGAACCCCGACTGCGGCCGCGCCGCGCCCAGGTCGTCGATCATGACGGCGACCACGTGGCGCGACGCGACGGACTCGGTGACCGGAAGGCCGGTCAACGGATCCGGGACCAGCAGCGGCGTGGGCGACGGGGTCGGCGTCGGGACCGGCGTCGGTGTCGACTCCGGCGTGGGGGTGGGCGTCGGCTCCGGCACAGTCGGGGCCGGTGACGCCGTCGGGGCCGGTGACGCCGTCGGTGACGCCAGCGCGGTCCGCGACTGGGCCGGGGCCGCGAGCAGTCCGCCTGCAAGCCCGCCGACGAGGACGCCGACGACGAGTGTGGCGGCGACGAGCATGGCGGCGGCGGTGCGGGTCACGACGCCACACGCTGGCCGCAACGGCCGATGTCCATCCTGCTGCTCCCACTGCAAGACGGTTCGCGGTCGGCGGGAGCTGCCGCCCGGTCCGGCATCAGCGACCCGCGGGCAGGATAGCGGGAAGCCGGAAACGGGGCACTCTGACCCTGGGTGTGTCCTCCACCATGCGGTAGGCTCGACCACACCAGCCACACTGCCAGAGCAACCCGAGGCATCCGATGACCGAGCCCAAGCCCGCCGCCCCCAAGCGTCCCCGCCGCCGGGCCGCCGCGAAGCCGGCGGTCGATGTCGCCTCCACGGCCATGGCCGCGCGGCCGCGGATGTCGAGCCGGTGCCGTCGGAGGCCAACCCGCCGGCGATCACGGATCCCGATGCCGGCTCGACCGCCCCGGCGACGGTGATCCGGGTCGAGCGCGGCGGGATCGCCGAGGCAACGGCCGGCGCTGTCGATGTCCGCATGGGCGGGATCGGGCGCCTCGACGCCGAGGAGGTCTTCGTCCAGTGGGGCGGCATCGGCGCCGCGCGCGCTGACCGCGCATCCGTCGAGCTCGGCAGCCTGGGTGCAGCGCTCGCGGGCGAGATCCGGGTCACCCAGGGGATCGCCGGGACGGTGGCCGCCCGGAACGCGACGCTCGACCAGGCCTTCGTCCGCACGCTCATCGCCCAGCGGGTGACCGCCACCCGGCCGACGGGCGTCCTGGTGATGATCGCCCAGCACGTATCGGGCGATATCCGGCCGCTGCTCGACTGGCGAGGTGCGCTCGCCGCCGGCGCCGCGTTCGGGCTGGTGAGCTCGGTGATCCGCGCCCTGCGTGGTCGGGGCTGACCGGGACGGCGGCTATACTCAGCGGCGGTCCCGGGAGCGCGGCAGATCGCTGCGGTGGCCCGGCCCCCCGGTTCCGCGGCGCTCGCGTGAGCCGCGACCAGGCAGGGAGCCCGCCAGACCCGTGATCGACGCGACCGCGCGCATCCACCCGACCTCGGACCTCGAATCCGATGTTGCCATCGGGCGTGGCACCAGCGTCTGGCACCGGGCCCAGATCCGCGTCGGCGCGCGTATCGGAGCCGAGTGCATCATCGGTCGCGACGCGTTCATCGACGAGGGCGTGTCGATCGGCGACCGGGTCAAGATCCAGAACGCGGCGCTCGTGTACCACGGCGTCACGGTCGAGGACGGCGTGTTCATCGGCCCCAACGCGATCCTCACCAACGACCGCTTTCCGCGGGCGATCACGGCCACCGGCGAGCTCGCCCGTGCGGACGACTGGGTGGTCAGCCCGATCGTCCTGCGAACCGGGTCCGCGATCGGTGCCGGCGCCGTCGTGGTTGCGGGCACGGACGTTGGCCGGTTCGCGACCGTCGGCGCCGGGTCCGTGGTGACCCGCGACGTCCCCGACCACGGGCTGGTGGCCGGCAACCCGGCCCGCCGGATCGGCTGGGTCTGCTTCTGCGGCCAGCGCCTCGTCGATGGCGCCGGCAATCGGGTCGGACGCAACCTACGACGGATCGGCTTCATGCCCTCGGTGCGGCACCCGGTTCGTGATCAGCGGCGACGCGTGCGCCGCCACCCAGATGGAGAAATCCGGATGATTCCGATCTCAAGGCCCGACATCGGCGCGGCCGAAGAGGAAGCCGTCCTCGAGGTCCTCCGCTCCGGCATGCTCGCCATGGGCAAGAAGACCGCCGCCTTCGAGGAGGCATGGGCCGCGTACTGCGGGGTGGGCCACGCGATCCTGATGAGCAACGGCACGGTTGCCCAGGAGGCTGTCCTCCACGCCCTGGGCATCGGCCCGGGTGACGAGGTGATCACCGTCTCGTTCAGCTTCAACGCGACGGTCAGCGTGATCCTGCGGACCGGCGCCACGCCGGTGTTCGTGGACATCCGCGAGGACGACTTCTGCATGGATCCGGCCCAGGTCGAGGCCGCGATCACGCCCCGGACGAAGGCGATCATGCCGGTCCACCTGTACGGGCTCATGGCCGACATGGATCCGCTGGTGGAGATCGCAAAGCGCCACGGGCTGTGGATCGTCGAGGACGCGGCCCAGGCGCACGGCGCCACCTATCATGGCCTCCGGGCGGGACGGTTCGGGCCGGCGATGTTCAGCCTGTACGCGACCAAGAACCTGATGACCGGCGAGGGCGGCTTCGCCACCACGGACGACGACGATGTCGCCGACCGGATCCGGATGTTCCGCAACCATGGGATGCGCGTCCGCTACTACCACGAGTCGCTGGGCACGAACTACAAGCCCAGTGACCTCGCGGCCGCCATCGGCCTGGCGCAGCTCAGCCGGCTCGACGAGCGGACCGAGAAGCGCCGCCGGAACGCGGCCTTCCTGACCGAGCAGCTCGGCGGCGACTTCCTGACGCCTGCGGTGCCGGCGGGCCGGGAGCACGTGCTGGCACCAGTACGTGATGCGGTTCCCGGGCGAGCGCCAGCGGGTGATCGACGGGCTCACGGAACGCGGCGTCGGCACCCTTATCTACTACCCCGTCCCGATCCACAAGCAGGCGTATCTGCAGGCGTTCGTCCCGGGGGCCGCGGACCTCGACCTGCCGGTCACCATGCAGCTATCGGACGAGGTCCTCGCGATCCCGGTCCACCCACGGCTCACGGACGAGGATCTGTCCACGATCGTGACCGCCGTCCGGGACGTCGCCACGCCGGTGCGTCGGTGAGCGCGGACGCGAAGCTGCGGGTCGGGCTGGCCGGCCTTGGCTCGATGGGCCGGAACCACCTGCGGGTGATCGGGGCGAACCCGGCCACGACGCTGGCGGCGATCGCCGACCCTGAGGCGGACGCACTTGCGGTCGCGACGGCTTCAAGCGGTGCCCGGGGCTGGTCGGACCCGCTCGCGATGATCGGGGAGGCGGGGCTGGACGCCGTCGTCGTCGCCGCCCCCACGACCGCCCACGTGCCGCTCGCCCTGGCCGCGATCGAGCGAGGCCTGCCCGTCCTGGTCGAGAAGCCACTGGCGGCGACGAACGACGAGGCAGCCCGGATCGTGGACGCGGGCCGTGCGGCCGGCGTGCCGGTGCAGGTGGGCCACGTGGAGCGCTACAACCCGGCCGTGCTGCGCCTCGGCGAGCTGCTGCGCGAGGGCTGGCTGACCACGATCTACGCGATCGTCAGCCGGCGCGCCGGACCATTCCCGGCCCGTATCCGCGACGTCGGCGTGACCGTGGACCTGGCCACGCACGACGCCGACATGCTGTCCTGGATCGCGGGCGAGCGCCCCACACGCGTGTACGCGGAGCTCGCCCAGCGCAAGCACGCGTCGCACGAGGACCTCCTGTTCGGGCTGCTCCACTTCCCGTCGGGAGCCTCGGGCATGCTCGATGTCAACTGGCTCACCCCGGCGAAACGACGGCAGCTGACCGTCATCGGCGAAGAGGGCATGTTCGAGCTCGACTACCTGACCCAGCGGCTCACATTCACGAAATCCGATCTCGCGCATCCGCAGCTGATCGCGGGGTATGCACCCACGTTCGCCGGTGACGTCCTGGACATCGAGGTCGACACGCACGAGCCGCTGCAGGCCCAGCTCGATGCGTTCGTCCGGGTCATCCACGACGGGGGGCGTCCGTACGTCGATGCCGAGGACGGCGCCTGGGCAGTCCGCATCGCAAACGCGCTGCTCGAGGCGGCGTCGTCCACCCGGCCGGTCTCGCTCGTGGACCCGACCGCGAACGCGGAGTCGCCGGCATGACGATCGTTCGCCGCCCGTCCGTCGGCGCGTCGATGCTCGGCGGCTCGATCAGCGCGCCGGCGAGCCCGTGCATCCACTCGCCAGCCCGCCCCGCCAGCCCCTGGATCGCCGAGGACGGCACGGCGGGAACCGTCGCGGTCGTCGGTGCGGGCAAGATGGGCCTGCCGCTGGCGGCCCAGTTCGCCAGCCACGGCTGGACCGTGATCGCGGTGGACGTCAACCCGGCGGTCGTCGAGACGATCAATGCGGGCCGCTCGCACGTGGGCGATGAGCCCGGCCTGGCCGAGATGGTCGCCTCGGTCCATGCGGCGGGCCGGCTGCGGGCGACGCTCGATGCAGCCGCCGCTGCCCGCGAGGCCGATGTGGTGGTCCTGATCGTGCCCGTCATGCTGGACGCCGACCACCAGCCCGATTACCGCTACATGGACCCGGCCGTCGCGTCGATCGCGCCCGGCATCCACGCAGGCAGCACGGTGATCTTCGAGACGACGCTCCCGGTCGGCGACACGCGCAATCGGTTCGCCCCGCTGCTGGAGCAGGCGTCGGGGCTCGTCCCGGACCGGGACTTTTTCGTCGCGTTCTCGCCCGAGCGGCTGTTCTCGGGCGCCACGCTGGCCAACCTCGCGACCTACCCCAAGCTGGTCGGCGGGGTCGGCCCCGCATCGACCGACCGGGCGGCGCGCTTCTATGCATCCGTGCTCGACGCCGAGGTCGTCGCCATGTCCTCGTCCGAGGCGGCGGAGTTCAGCAAGCTCGCCGACACGACCTACCGGGACGTGAACATCGCGCTGGCCACCGAGTTCGCACACGCCGCGGACGCGCTGGGCATCGACGTCCAGGAGGTCATCGCGGCCGCGAACAGCCAGCCGTACAGCCATATCCACCAGCCGGGGATCGGCGTCGGCGGGCACTGCATCCCTGTGTACCCGCACCTGCTCCTGTCCCGCGCCCCCGGGCTGCGCCTGGTGGAGACGGCCCGCGAGGTCAATGATGGCCAGTCGGACCGAGCCGTCGCCGTAGTCGATGCGGCGGTCCACGGCCTCGCGGGGGCTCCGGTGCTCGTGCTGGGCCTGACCTATCGCGAGGGCGTCAAGGAGCTTGCCTACAGTCGCGCCATCCCGCTGATCGACGCCCTTGTCGCGGCTGGCGCCGAGGTGTGGGCCTACGATCCGCTGCTCGACGCGGAGGAGACCCGTGCACTGGGTGCGGAGCCGTGGACGTGGGGGGCGGAAGCGCCGGTCCGTGCCGTTGTGACCCAGACGGGCGACCCGCGTTGGCTGGCGCTCGATGCGGCATGGTTCCCGGACCTCGCGATCGTGTACGACGGGCGCAACAGCCTCCGCTCGCTGGCCCTGCCGGACGGCGTCGCCTATGTGGGCGTCGGTGTCCAGGCGGCGACCCGCGCCGGCAGCGCGTAACCCCGTCGGGCAGGCCGAGGTGCGGATCACCAACGTCATCGGCACCCGGCCGCAGCTGATCAAGGCAGCGGCGCTGCTGCCCGCCCTGCGCGAGCGGCACGATGTCGTCCTCGTCGACACGGGCCAGCACTACGACCTGGCGATGGCGGGCTCCTTCTTCGCAGAGCTCGACCTCCCGGCGCCGGACCACTCGCTGGGTGTCGGCGGTGGTACCCAGGCGGAGCAGACGGCCAGGATGCTCGAGCGCCTTGAGCCGATCCTCGTCGCGGACCGACCGGACGCGGTGCTCGTCTACGGCGACACCAACTCGACGCTCGCTGGGGCCCTCGTGGCCGCGAAGCTGGGGATCCCCGTCGCGCACGTCGAGGCCGGGCTGCGCTCGTTCGACCGGCGCATGCCCGAGGAGATCAACCGGGTCGTCGCCGACCACCTGAGCCGGTGGCTGTTCGCGCCGACGCCGACGGCGGTCGCGAACCTCGCTGTCGAGGGCATCACGGAGGGTGTGGTCCAGGTCGGCGACCTGATGCAGGATCTGGCCGCCAGGGTCTCGCGAGAGGTCCGCAGCCCGGATGCGGTGCGGGCGGTCGGGACCCGTCTGGGCGTTGCGTTGGAGCCCGGGCGATACCTGTTCGCGACCGTTCATCGCGCGGAGAATCGCGAGGTTGCGGCCATGGCGGCCTGGTCAAATCTTCTCGCGGACGCCGCTTCTGCAGAGCGGCCGGTGATCCTCGCGCTCCATCCGGGAACGCGCGCCGCGCTCGAGGCAGCCGGAATGGGGCTGTCGCCAGGCATCCGGGTCGTCGAGCCGCAGGGGTATCGCACGACACTGACCCTGCAGATGCACGCCGCCGCCGTGCTCACCGACTCCGGTGGTGTCCAGCGGGAGGCCGCGTGGCTGCGGGTTCCGTGCCTGGTCCTGCGCGGTACGACGGAATGGGTGGAGGCGGTCGAAGCGAGTGAGGGACGGATGGTCGTGGTCGGCACGGACCGAGCTCGCGCCGTGGCCGAGCTGGATCGCCTCGCGCCCAGCCGGGAGGCACCGGCCGCAGCCGCCGCGCGCGCGGCGTCCACGCAGCTCGCGCCCGCCGGAGCCGCCGCGGCGATCGTCACGGCGCTGGGGTCTGTAATTCCGTGAGCTCCAGTGCTGGCGGGGAGGCGCGGCGCGTCCCGGTCCCGCAGCGGCTCGTGATCGTCACCGGCACGACGGCCCAGTTCCATTCGCGCGCCGAACGCTATGCGCGCGCGTGCGTCGAGCGGGGGCACCAGGTCACCCTCGTCGCCCAGTGGCTGCCGGGCCTGCCGGTCGACGAGTGGTCCCCGGCCGGCTTCCGCATCCTGCGTCCACGGGTCCGCACGGTCGACGGGCTACCGCTTGGGCGCGCGATGCGAGACTTGGTGCGCCGTATCGGCGGTCCGTCGGTACCCGCCTGGCTGGGCGGCGAGGCTGCAAGCCGCACCCCGGCAAGGCCGGCTTCCCCGGGACATGGTTTCACCGGGGCGGGCCCGGGGCGAGGCCTGCGCGGCCGGCTGGCGTGGCTCGTCGCGCGAGCCCGGCTGCCGCTTTCGATCCGCGCGCTGCGGCCCGCAGCGCTGGCCGCAGCGCCTCCGGCAGACGTCCACATGGGCATGTCGTACGGGGCGATCCCGGTGGCGCTGGCGCTCGGCCGGCGTGATCGGGCACGGGTGATCTACGACATCGGCGATATCTACCTGGAGGCTCGCAACCTCGCCCGCCTTCGAGGGCCGATTTGCTCGCTCATCGCCCGGGCGGAGCGCGGCTGGGCCCGGCGATCGGACCTGCTGCTGACGGCCAACGAGCCGTACGCTGAGCTGCTTGAGGCGCGGCTCGGAGCCGGCCGGCCGGCGGTCGTCCTCAACACGCCACCTCGCTACCAGCCGGCGGCCGATCGGCGGCGCTTCCACGAACGGCTCGGGCTCGACGCCGCCACGCGGGTCGTCCTGTTCCACGGCGGCCTGGTGGAGGAGCGCGGGATCGAGCAGCTGGTGGCGGCCATTCCTTCCGTCCCCGGGGCGGTTCTGGTCCTCATGGGCTACGGCGCCCTGGTGCCGTGGCTTGAGACCGTCGTCGCCCGTCCGGAGACCTCGGGCGAGGTCCGCCTGCTGCCGGCGGTCCCACCCGACGAGCTCCTCGACTGGGTAGCGTCCGCGGACGTGATCGCCATGCCGATCCAGCCCACCACCCTCAACCACCGGTACACGACGCCCAACCGCCTGTGGGAGGCGATCGCCGCGGGCGTCCCGATCCTGGCGTCGGACCTGCCCGGCATGGCTCCGGTGGTGCGCGAAATCGGGGGTGGCCGCCTGGTTGAGCCAACCAGCCCCGAGGCGATCGCCACCGGTCTGCGCATGCTCCTCGACCTGCCCGACGAGGAACGGCGGGCGATGCAGACCCGGTTGCTCGCCGCGGCCCACGATCGCTATTGCTGGGAGGTAGAGGAGGTCCGGTACCTGGACCTCCTGACGCGCCTGACGGGCCGACCATGGTGACGGCACCGGTGCCTCGCCGCCCCCGGGCGGTCCTGATCGTTCCCAACACTTCGGCGCCCTACTCGCGCGGCTTGCGCGTCGCCCGGAGCCTCGCGGCCGCGGGCCATGACGTGGAGATCGTCGCGATCCTGGGAACGGATGCGCCCGCCGAAGAGCGCGACGGCGAGATCCGCATCCGGCGCTACGCGCCGTCGGGCGCCTGGGCGTCGTGGGACTTCGAACGTGGCGGCCGGCCGCGGTGGTTGCGCCGGCTCGGGATCGCCGGCCGCGTGATCGATCGGGCGGTCAAGGTCCTGGCCTGGCCGGTCACCGTTCGCGGCTGGTGGCACGCCCTGCGGCGCGAGCTGCCCCCCGCGGACCTGTACCACGTGTTCGGCATCCTCGGCCTGCCGGTGGCGCTCGACCTCGCCCGCCAGGCACGCCGCGCGGGGCTGGCCGGTCGCGTCGTCTACGACGTGATCGACGTGATCCTCGAATCCAACAACTATGCGCGCGTTCCCGAGGTAATCCGCGCCTGGTACCAGCGCCGGGAGCACGGGTGGGTTCGCCGGGCAGATGCGGTGGTCACCGTCAACGACGCCATCGCCGACCACCTCGATCGGACCTGGCCCGTCAGGACACGACCGACCGTGCTCCTGAACTGCCAGCCGCGATGGCAGCCTGCGGTGCCGAGGCCGAACCTCATCCGCGAGGCCACCGGCTTGCCGCCTGACCGCCGGATCGTGCTGTTCCTGGGTCGGATCGGGCGCGAACGCGGCCTGGACGAAGCGGCCGAGGCGGTGCTCGCCGTCGACGATGCCGCGCTCGTGATCCTCGGCTTCGGGCCGTGGGCAGATCGGCTGCGAGAGCGTGATGCCGACCCCAGGTTCGCGGGCCGCCACCTCACCATGCCGCCCGTCCACCCGGATGCCGTCCCGGCCTGGACCGCCTCAGCCGACGCCTCGATCATCGCGGTCCCGGCGAACTCGCTCAACCAGCGGCTCAGCTCGCCCAACAAGTTCTGGGAGAGCCTGACCGCCGGCACGCCGATGGTCGTCGGCCGGGATCTCGAGGTCATGCGCGCGATCGTCGAGGATGAGCGCATCGGTGCCATCGCGGACCCGGCGGACCCGGCCGATCTCGCGGCAGGCCTGCATGCGATCCTCGACCTGCCCCCGGCTGAGTACGAGGCCATGCGGGCGCGGGCGCTGGGCGCCGCGGCCTCGCGCTACAACTGGGAGACGGCTGCGGAGGCCTACCTGGGCCTGGTGCGCTCGCTTGTCCCGTCCGCTTGGGAGCCGATCAGCGAGCGATGATCTTTGGTGGCCCAGCCGCGGCAGCCGGTCCGGCCGCGGCGAGCGTCGTCTCGCGCGCCCGCAGGCTGTGCTCCTGATGGAGGGCGACGATCGACGCCGGATTGCCTTCCGCTACGACATGGCCGCGCTCGATCAGCATCGCCCGGTTGCAGAACTCGGTGACCCAGTTCATGTCGTGGGTGACGAGCACGATCGCCTTGGCTGCCTTGGCGAGCTCGAGCACGCGCGCCTTCGACTTCTCGCGGAAGGCCTGGTCACCGGTGGCCAGAACTTCGTCGATGAGCAGGATGTCGGGGTCCACCGAGGTGGCGATCGCAAAGCCGAGGCGAGCTCGCATGCCCTGGGAATAGGTCTTGATCGAGGCATCGATGAACTGCCCGATGTCGGCAAAGGCGATGATCCCTTCCAGGCGATCTCGCATCTCTCGGTGCGGGATGCCGAGGAACGCTCCGGCCAGCAGGATGTTCTCCCGCCCGGTGAGGTCCTGGTCGAACCCTGCCCCGAGCGTGAGCAGCGTTGACACATGGCCATTGACGTCGATCGCGCCCTCGGATGGCGTGATGATCCCGGCCAGGGTCTGGAGCAGCGTGGACTTGCCGGCGCCGTTGGGCCCGATCACCGCCAGCGACTCGCCACGCGTGAGCCGGAAGCTGACGTCCCGGAGTGCCCAGAAGTGCCTGTCGCCAGACTCGCGGTTGGCAAGACGGTAGAACGACTGGCGGAGCGTCGTCTTGCGGGTGAAGCGCAGGTTGTAGCGGACACCAAGCCCGCGGACGTCGATCGCCACGGCGCTTGTCGGGACGGGCGCGCGGATCGACCGTCGCCGGAACCGCAAGATCACAGGACCTTGGCGAACGACGGCTCGAGCCGCTTGAAGAACAGCGTGGCCACCGCAACCAGCCCGAGCGACCCAACCAGGAGGATGGCCAGGGACGTCCAGTTGGGCGCCGTGGGCGACGATGTCGCCGACCCGTAGATGATCGACCGGTAGGCCTCGAACAGAACCGCGAACGGATTGAGCCGTGCGACCTGGCCGACCGTCTTGCCGATGCTGTCGAGCCGGTCGATGGTGTACAGGGCCGGTGAGAGGTAGAACCAGATACGCAGGAAGTGGCGGGCGATGTTGCCCAGGTCGCGGAAGAACACGTTCAGCGCAGCGCCGATGAACGCCACCGCGAGCGTGAACACGAACTGGACGGCCGCCACCACGGGGATCAGCAGCAGGTACGGGCTGAGGCGATCGATGTAGAACAGCAGGATCAGGCTGAGTAGCGGGACCATGCCGAAGGCAAAGTGCACGACACCCGAGGTGACCGCCGCTACGGGCAGCACGATCTTGGGGAACTGCACCTGCTTGATCAGCATCTCCTGCCCCGTCACCGCGGTGATCGAGTCGTTGACCGCCTGGTTGAACCATTTCCAGGGCAGGATCGATGCAAACACGAACAGGGCGTAGTCCGGCACGGCGGCCTTGAAGATGACCTGGACCAGGATCACGTAGACGACCAGCTGGAGCAGGGGATCGAACACCCACCACAGGTTGCCCAGCAACGTGTCCGCGCCCGTCTTCTTCATCTGGGCCTGGACCAGGTAGCGGATCAGCATCCGCCGGGACCACGTCTCGCGAACAGCGTCGGCGAGCAGGGTCAGGGAGCCTGGCCGGACCGCGCTGCTGCGGTACGTCACGCTCGTGGGCATCGTGGACATGGTGGTCGGATACGGTAGCATGGCGCGTCGTCGCAGGCCGGTGTGGATCCAGTCGAGCCAGGTCTCCGCCGTCCGCCATTCGCCGCGTGGAGCCGCCTCCTTGGACACCCCTTCCACCCTTCGTCGCGTTGCCCGGCGCACACGGTGGGAGGGTCGCCGGCTGGCCCGGCGGATCGAGCGGTTCTGGCTGGACCGGCACCCACTGCCGGTTCCCGAGTTCGTCGCCGCAGCAGGAATCCGGGTGCTCCTGTACTGCCCCTCCGACCTGAATCTCGTGGACGGATCCTCGATCTGGGTGCAGTCCGTGGTCGCCACGCTGCTCACTGACCCGGCGGTCGCCGTGACCCTGCCCCTTCGCCGCCCGGAGCGCCGCACCGTCATCACCGGCGGCCTCCGCCGTATGGACCGTCTGGAAGTCATCCCGTCGTCGGCCGGCGGTCGCCCCGACGGATACGGGATGCCGACTGCCAATCTGCTCGATCTCGTGGAGCGGCTCGACCGCGATCGACGGTTCGACGCCATCATCCTGCGGTCGTTCGACCTTGCCCGGCTGGCCGTGGACCGGGCGGCCATCCGGGGGCGCCTGTGGAGTGCCTACATCGTCGAGCCCGAGCGCGACGTCGATGACCCGTCCCACCGCGAGGCGGTGCGGCGCATCGCCCGGGGGTCGCGCTGGCTCGTTGCCCAGACGGAGCCGATGCGGGAGCTTACGGAGCGCGTGGCGCCCGAGGTACGCGGCCGCGTCCTGCTGCTGCCGCCCGGGATTCCAGAGCCGGTCGGACCGCGCGTGGACCCGGCCCAACCCCGGCGCCACCTGTTCTATGTCGGCAAGCTGCACCCGTTCTATGCGATCCCTGCGGTTCTCGACGCCCACGCCGTCCTGCGCCGGGCGGACCCGGAGCTGGAACTCGAGGTCATCGGCGACAAGATCGACGGCGGCACGCTCGGAACGGGGTGGGCGTCGGACGTCGAACGTCGACTGCGGACGTCGCCTGGCGTGAGCTGGGTCGGCGCGATCCCGCGAGAGGAGGTGCGGACCAGGCTGGCCAAGGGGGGTGTTGCGATCAGCGCCTGGGACTACGGCCACGGTTCGCGCATGAACGAGCTTGTCGTGTCCACCAAGCTGCTCGACTACGCCTCGGTCGGCATCCCGATCGTGCTCAACCGGACCCAGGCGCAGGCGTCGATCCTCGGCGACGACTACCCACTGTTCATCGACGGTCCGGGGGACCTTGTCGAGGTGCTCGGCCGGGCGCTGTCGGATCCGGAGGCCTACCGCTCCGCTGCGGAGCGTGCGTTTGAGGCCGCCAGGTCGTTCACCTATCCCGCGGTGTACGGTGGGATCTCGGCAGCGCTGCATGCCGCAGCCGAAATTGCGCCCCACACCGCGCGCGTGCCCGGCGCGCCCCGAACGGCGGACTGACCGATGCGCATCCTGCACGCGCCCCAGAACATCGCGAACCAGGCGTCGTACGTCGTCGACGAGTTCCGTCGCATGGGGCATCAGGCCGAGGTGTGGGAGTACCGTGGCAACAGCTTCGGGTTCCCAGCGGACCGGACGATCCCCATCGACGCCTCGGACCCGGGCGTGTTCTGGCGGACGCTCGTCGACGCCGTCGACGGGTTCGACGTGTTCCACTTCCACTTCGGCCGCTCGCTGTTCCCGTACGAGTGGGGCGGCCTTCCCCCGCTGTGGGATCTGCCCGTGCTGAGGGCCCTCGGCAAGAAGGTGTTCTTCACCTTCCACGGGATGGATGTCCAGATCCGGCGGATCCATGAGCAGGTCATGCCGTGGAGCTACTTCCGCCACTCTGACGTGACGACCGACGACGATCGGATCGAGAAGACGCTCGAGGTCGCCAGGACGTATGCCAACCGGTTGTTCGTCGTCTCGGTGGACTACCTCGACTACCTGCCCGAGGCAGAGGTCCTGCCGCGGGTGATCGACCTTGCCCGCTGGGACCAGCAGCCGGTTGCGCAGCGCGATGTCCCGGTCGTCCTCCACGTGCCTTCAAGACGGGGCAAGAAGGGCACCGAGATGATCCTCGCGGGACTCGACAGGCTTCGTGCGGAGGGCATCGGGTTCGAGCTGCAGCTGCTGGAGGGCGTCTCGCACGAGGATGCCCGGCGCGCGATCCGGAACGCGGACGTCGTGGTCGACAACGTGCTGACCGGCGACTACGAGCTGGTGTCGATGGAGGCGATGGCGTCGAGCCGAGTGGCGGTCGCCAACGTCGGCGAGCCCGTCCGGCTCGCGTTCCCGGATGCGCCGGTGTGGGCGGTCGATCCCGACACGTTCGACGGGCGGATGCGCACCCTCCTCACCGACGCGGAGCTTCGGCGCTCGCTGGCCGCGCGCGGACGGCCCTACGTCTCGCGGATCCACGATGCGCCCGTCATCGCCCGCCGGCTCATCTCCGCCTACGAGGCAGACTATCCGCCGGTTGCCCGCTCGTTCCCGGACTGGCTGAGCCTCGGGGGTCAGCGCCGCGTCGAGATGCTCGACCGACAGGTCTCGCGCCTCGAGCACCAGCTGGCCGTTGCCCGAAGACGAGAGGACCGGCTGCGCCGCCGGCTGGGCATTCCGCCCTTGGCAGAAGGGGCGATCGCGCCGTCGCGTTCGCTGTCGGAGCGCGCGAAGGACGTCCTCCCCGGTGGTCTCCGGGTGACGTTGCGGCGGGCGCGCGCTCGGGTCGAGTCTCGTCTGGGCCGGCGGTGACTGCATCAGGCGCCCGGCTGTGCCCTGTCGCGATGCTCGTCCACAGCTACTACGAGGAGGATCCGCGGGTGCGGCGCGAGGCCGAGTCGCTGGTCGCGGCCGGTCACGCTGTAGATGTCTTCGGCCTGCGCCGTCCGGAGGACCCGCCGGACGGCGAGGTCGCAGGTGTCCGGCTGCATCGCGTCGACGTCCAGCGCCACCAGGGGGCAGGGATCGCCACCTATCTCTTTGAATACCTGGACTTCCTGGCCCGCGCCGCGGTGGCCCTCACCCGGGCGCACCGCCGCCGCCGGTACGGCATGGTGCAGGTGCACAGCCTGCCGGACTTCCTGGTGTTCGCGGCACTGCCGCTGCGGCTGACCGGCGTTCCCCTGATCCTCGACCTCCACGAGGCGATGCCGGAGTTCTTCCGGGCGCGGTTTCCGCGGGCATCGAACCCCGTCGTCCATCGGTTGCTCGAGCTTCAGGAGCGAGCCTCGATCGCCATCGCCAGCGCCGTGCTCACCGTCAACGAGGCGCTCGTCGACCGGCTTGTGGGCCTGGGCAGCCCGCCTGGCAAGGTGCACCTGGTCCGGAACAGCCCGTCCCTGGAGAGGTTCGACCCGGCCGTCCACCCGCGCCGCGAGTTCGCGGAGGACGGCAAGGTGCGGCTCGTCTACGCTGGTGCGCTGACGCCCACCTACGAGCTCGATGTCGCCATCACGGCCCTCGCGCGGATCATGGCCCGGCGTCCCGAGCTGAACCTGGAGCTCGACGTCTACGGGCGCGACTACGGCGAGGGGACCCTGGCGGCGCTGGCGGGGAACCTGGGGGTTGGCGACCGGGTCCGGTTCCACGGGCGGATCCCGATCGAGGCGGTGCCCGCGGCGCTGGCCGCCGCCGACATCGGCCTCGCCCCGACCCGCCGCACCGAGTTCACCGATTTCAGCCTGTCGACGAAGATCCACGAGTACGCGGCCATGGGCAAGCCCGTCGTCGCGTCGAGGCTGCCCATGGTCGAGCGCACGTTCGGGGCGGGGACCGTGACGCCCTACGTGCCCGGTGATGCGGACGACCTCGCGGCCGCCATCCTCGCCCTCGTCGATGACCCGGCTGACCGCGAGGCACGGGTCACGGCGACCGGAAGGATCGTCGAGGAGCTCGCGTGGGAGCACGAATCGCAGCGCTACCTGGCGCTCGTCGAGCGGCTCGCCCGCGACGGCCGCCAGCCGCTCGAGACATCCCCCGGCTGATCCGCCGGCACGGCGGAGCGGCCGTCGCGACCCGCCCGGCCCGTATGGCCATGCACCCTGGATAGCCGTTCGCCAAGGTTCGCGCGCGCGCATGGGGTACCATTGCCCGCCGCGCCGTCCGCACAACCATCACGTCGCTGTGACGGCTGCCGCACACCGAGGATCCACCGACCCCATGACGTTCCGCGCTCGTCCGGGCTCGAACCGGCCGCGCTCCTGGGATGACCGGGACCGTCGCAACCTCTACTACAACCTGGGCTTCGGCCTCATCGTCTTCATCGCGCTGCTGCTGCTCGCCGTGGCCGTCGGAAGCTCCTGGTATGGGGATCACCTGGCTGCCGCGGCAACGGTCAACGGCCAGACGATCACCAAGGACGACTACCAGAAGCAGCTCGCGGTCAACGCGTTCAGGGTCCAGTACCAGAGCCGTCGGATCCGGACACTGCTCACCGCCGGCCGTATCCGCACCACCGATGCACAGACGCGCCAGTCCATCCTTGACCAGCGCACGCAGCAGGCGGGCCCGATCGCGCTCGAGCAGCTGATCGACGGGACGGTGATGGACAAGCTCGCCACCGACCAGGGCATCACCGTGAGCGACGCCGACGTCGACGCCAAGATGACCGACGAGGCGACCACCCCGGAGCTTCGGCACGCCTGGATGATCGCGGTCCAGCCGACGCTCGCCCCCGGCGAAACCGTTGCGAGCGACGCGGAGAAGATCGCGGCGCAGGCTGCGGCCGGCAAGGCCCTGGCGGACCTGCGGGGCGGCGCCTCGTGGGACGACGTGGCCAAAGCCACG
>CAVYXU010000085.1:0-44103 GCA_963772565.1 uncultured Chloroflexia bacterium | reverse complement strand
TGCTGGTCGTTGCGAACCTGTCGCGCTATGTCCAGTGGACATCGCTCGACCTGTCGGAGTTCGGGGGAATGGTGCCCGTCGAGCTGTTCGGATCGGTGGAGTTCCCGCCGATCGAAGGGTCGACCTACCCGCTGACGCTCGGGCCGCACTCGTTCTACTGGTTCCAGCTGCTGCCGGGTGCCGCGGCCACCGGCGACGAACGGCGAGTGACGGTCCCGACGCTGGAGCGACCGCGCTCGATGACCGACTTCAGCGATGCCTCCCGCTCGCGCGAGCTGTCGTCGATCCTCGGCGAGTGGATCCAGGAGCGTCGCTGGTTCCGCGGCCGCGGCCGCCGCCTTCGCTCTGCGCGAATCGTCGAGATGATCCCGGTCAACGGAACCGCGCGCCGCCTGGCGCTGGTCCTGCTCGAGGTGATCTACAGCGACGGCGATCCGGAGCTGTACAGCGTCCCGATCGGGATGGCCGAACCCACCGAGCGCGAGCCGGAAGGCGGCGAGGTCATCGCCCGCCTGGTGGAGAGCCAGGAGGCCGCCGGTCACCTCGTCGATGCCTCCGGCGACCCCGACTTCGTGACCTGGCTGGTCGGCATCCTGTCCGGTCGCCGCAAGATCAGCGGCCGCCGGGGAGAGCTCGTCGGACGGCCGACCTCGGCGAGCTCGTCGATCGTCGGGCCGGCGTCGCCGCCGCCGGCCGTCGATGTGCTGCGGGGCGAGCAGAGCAATACCTCGATCCGCTGGGGTGATCGCGGGATCCTCAAGCTGTACCGGGTCGTCGAGCAGGGCGAGAACCCCGAGATCGAGATGGGCCGGCTGCTGACCCAGCGGGGCTTCGATCACGCACCCGCGACGGCCGGCTGGGTCGAGTACCGCACCCCGGCCGGGGTGGCGTCGGTGGCCATCCTCCAGGCGTACGTCATCAACCGCGGCAACGCGTTCGACGTCGCCCGAAGCGCCGTCGAGGGATACCTCGAGACCGCAATCGGGTTGGGCGTCAAGGCGCCGGAGGTGGATGCGTCGGTCGCCCGGATCCTCCGGCGGGCGCGACAGCCGGCCGACGAGGACGAGACCGCCGGCCTGGTCGGCTCGTTCATCGCGACCGCCGAGCTCCTCGGTCGCCGGACGGGTGAGCTCCACAGGATCCTCGCGGCGCCGACCGACGACCCGGCGTTTGCGGCGGAGCGGATGACGTCGTTCCACCAGCGGTCGCTGTACCAGTCGGTTCGCGGGACCTCGGCCGACGCCATCCGCCTGCTCCGCGGCCGCATGGACACCCTGCCCGCTCCGGTCCAGGTCCAGGCAAAGGCCGTCCTCGCAAACGCCGATCGGATCAATGCACGGCTGCGCAGCCTGCTCGACATCCGCGCCGGCGGGATGATCATCCGGTGCCACGGGGACTTCCACGCGGAGCAGGTGCTGATGACCGCGGACGATCTGATGATCACCGACTTCGAGGGCCAGCCGATCCAGCCGATCACGCAGCGCCGGCTGAAGCGTCCGGCGCTGGTGGACGTGGCCGGCATGATCCGGTCGCTCCACTACGCCGCCAATGGTGCGCTGGTGGTGCGCGGTGAGCCGGAACGGTCGGACCTCGACCGTTGGGCCGAGACCTGGTATGTGGAATCGGCGGCGGCCTTCCTGCGCGGCTACCTCGCCGAGACGGCGGGCACCGGCCTGCTGCCCGCCGACGATGCGACGACAGCCATCCTGCTCGACGTGCTGCTCCTCCAGAAGGCAACGTATGAGCTCCGGTACGAGCTGGGGGCACGTCCCAACTGGGTGACGATCCCGCTGCGCGGCCTCGAGGCGATCCTCAACGACGGTGCGGGCCTGACCGGCTGATGCGCTCCCTGCCGATCTCCCGCACGGCGCAGCGCCGGTTCACGCTCCCGGAGGAGGCAACCTCCATTCCGGATGCGGACGCCGCCGGCGTGCCGGCGACCCGTGGTGCCGGTGCCGCGGGTCCACGCCGCGTCCGGGGCGCGGGCGACATCGCCGTCGCACGCCGGGTGACGGCGGCCGTCAATGCGACGCGACGCGAGGGCGAGCCGAGCGCACAGGCGGGCGAGCTCGCCGCGCTCGACCTGCTACACGAGGTATTCCACCTCCTGATCGAGAAGGCAGGCGAGATCCAGCCCTCCGCCGCGATGCCGGTCGCTGCCGGCGCGGTCGAGACGGCGGTCGGCGCGCGCAGGACCGATCGCCTCCTGGGCGCCGTCGCAGACGAGTTTCCTCTGGTGGCCGACCGGACGTCCCCGGCGCGGCTGGAGGAACTGCTGCTGCTGCGGGTCACCAACGAGAACCCGGCGGTGCGGCCACTGCTGGAGCTGGTCGACGACTCGCCACTGCCGGCCCGGGAGCGGACCGCGGCGATCGCCGCGCTCGAGGCCTACCACGCCGGGCTGCCACCCATCGGGCCCGATGGCGAGACGCTCGTCGAGCTGCTCCGGGCACCGGCCCGCGCGCACCCCACCTCGCTCGCCGGACAGCTCCGGTACGTCCGCGAGCGCTGGCGCTCCCTCCTGGGCGACGCGCTCGACACCCTGCTCGAGCGGATGCTGCTCACGCTCGACGTGATCACCGAGGAGGAGGTCGGGCTCCACCGGCGATTCGGTGGCGGGGGCGACGGCGGTGGTGGTGGCGGCGGCACCGGCGAGGCGCCGAACCTGACGGGCCTCGATGCCGAGCCGGAGCGGTTCTCGTCCGATTCGGCGTGGATGCCGCGGCTGGTCCTGATCGCGAAGAGCACGCACGTCTGGCTCGACCAGCTGTCGCGGACGTACCGGCGCGAGATCCGGACGCTGGATTCGATCCCGGACGAGGAGCTGGACCGGCTCGCCCGCTGGGGCATCACGGGGCTGTGGCTGATCGGGCTGTGGGAGCGCAGCCGGGCGTCACAGCGGATCAAGGCCTGGCGCGGCAACCCTGACGCGGCGGCATCCGCGTACTCGCTGGACGACTACCGGATCGCGTGGGACCTGGGCGGCGAGGATGCTTGGGCGAATCTGCGCCAGCGCGCGTGGTCACGGGGCATCCGGCTCGCCTCGGACATGGTCCCCAACCACATGGGCATCGACTCCTCCTGGGTCATCGACCACCCGGAGTGGTTCCTGTCGCTGCCTGAGCCCCCCTACCCCGGGTACGCCTTCAGCGGCGACAACCTGGGTGACCATGACCGGGTCGAGGTCCGGCTCGAAGACCATTACTGGGACAACAGCGACGCTGCCGTCGTGTTCGAGCGCCGCGACCGCTGGTCGGGCGAGCGACGCTACATCTACCACGGCAACGACGGCACGAGCTTCCCCTGGAACGACACGGCGCAGCTGGACTTCTCATCGGCCGTGGTGCGCGAGCAGGTGATCCAGACGATCCTCGCCGTCGCGCGCCGGTTCCCGGTCATCCGGTTCGATGCGGCGATGGTGCTCGCCAAGAAGCACGTCCGGCGGCTGTGGTTCCCGGGTCCCGGCGAGGGCGGCGGTGCGATCCCGTCGCGTGCGGAGTACGGGACGATGTCGGCGGCCGAGTTCGAGGCCGCGATGCCCCAGGAGTTCTGGCGCGAGGTCGTGGATCGGGTCGCCACGGAGGTCCCCGACACGCTGCTGCTGGCCGAGGCGTTCTGGATGCTTGAGGGCTACTTCGTCCGGACGCTGGGGATGCACCGGGTCTACAACAGCGCGTTCATGCACATGCTCCGGGACGAGGACAACGCGGGCTACCGGCGGGTGCTCAAGGAGACCCTGGAGTTCGACCCCGAGATCCTCAAGCGCTACGTCAACTTCATGAACAACCCGGACGAGAAGACCGCGGTCGAGCAGTTCGGCAAGGGCGACAAGTACATCGGCGTCGCGACGCTGCTCGCGACCCTGCCCGGGCTGCCGATGTTCGGGCACGGCCAGTTCGAGGGCTTCGGCGAGAAGTACGGCATGGAGTTCCGTCGCGCGACGCTCGACGAGCAGCCCGACGGCTGGCTGATCGGTCGCCACGAGCACGAGATCGTGCCGCTCCTCCACCGGCGCGGCGATTTCGCCGAGGCGCACAACTTCCTGCTCTACGACTTCGGGCATGACCTCGGCGGCACCGACGAGAACGTGTTCGCGTACTCCAACGGGTCGGGACCGACGCGATCGCTGGTCGTCTACCACAACCGGTACGGCGAGACCAGCGGCTGGGTCCGGGATTCGGCAGCCTTCGCGGTCAAGGACGCCGATGGTTCGAAGCGCCTGGAGGGGCGGTCGCTCGCCCAGGGCCTGGGCGTCGCCGACGGGCCGGCGGACGGCCGATGGCTGGCGTTCCGCGATCAGCGCTCGTCGCTGGAGTACCTGCGATCCGTCGCGGACATCCGGGAGCGCGGACTCCACGTCGAGCTCAAGGCGTATGAGTCGCGCGTGATGTGGGAGATGCGCGAGCTGCAGGACGGCGCCGGGGTGTGGCGCCGGCTGGCCGACATGCTCGGTGGCCGCGGTGTGCCGTCACTCGAGGGCGCGCTGCGGGAGCTGCAGCTGGCCCCCGTGCACGACGCCGTCCGCGCCGCGATCCTCGACCCGTCGCCCGAGGCGGTGGAGCGGCTCGTCGCCGCGGTGGCCGACGCGACCGGCACGACCGGGGACCAGGGCGCGATCGTTGCGCGAATCGCGACCGCCGTGGCGTCCGCGGCGCCCGTTGCGGCATCGATCGAGGACACCTCGCAGCAGGCCGCGCTGCGCGTGAGGACGCTGCTGGCGCCGCTTGGATCACTGCCCGAGGGTGCAGACCCCGGACCGACGAGTCGCGCCTGGTACGAGGAGCTGCGGCTCGCGCCGGTGGTTGCCGACGCGCTGCGCGCCGAGGGCCTGGACGAGGGTGCCGCCTGGTGGGCCGCCGAGCGTGTGCGCACGCTGCTCGACCTGCCGCTGCCGTCCGCCATCGGGAGCCCCACGACGACGCTGCCGGCACGGCTCGCCGAGGCATGGCTGGCGAAACCCGCGGTGCGGTCCTTCCTGCGCGTGAACGAGTGGGAGGGCGCAGAGTGGTTCCACCTCGAGTCGTGGGTCGAGCTCCTGAACTGGGTCGACCGGCTCGAGAAAGTCGGCTCCGCGAGCGCCGGCCGGAGCGAGAGCACTTCGGCCGCGCGGGTCGAGCTCACCCGCCGCATGCGGGATGCGGCCGACGCGTCCGGTTACCGGGTCGACCAGCTCCGAGCGGCCCTGGCCACGAGGGCGCCTCGTGGCGCGGCACCGCCCGGACCCGGCAAGCGTCGGGCCGGCGGCGGCAAGGGTGCCGAGGGCTCGAGCAAGCCCGGGCCGGCGCGGCCCGCCGGCCGGTCGACGGCTCCGGAACCCCGCAGCTCGCGACGGTCGGACAAGGACTGATCTCGCTCGACGTGAGCGGCTCGGGCGCGAGCCCCTGATCGCACAGGTCGATCGCCCTGCGCTTGGTCCATCTGCGATGATCGTGGCCGACGCCCCGCCAACCATCGTCAACGGCTTGATCGCCCACCACTCGGAGGAGCTGTCGTGAAGGGAATCATCCTCGGGATCGCCGCGACCGCGATCGCGTTCGCGATCCTCGTCAACGTCCTGCCGTCCTCGATGGTGTCGTTCTCGGGGGACAACGTCCAGCTCGTGGTGCTGGCGATACTGTTCGGCCTCGTGAACTCGTTCATCAAGCCCGTGGTCAAGATCCTGTCCTTCCCGATCTCGATGATGACGCTGGGGCTGTTCGGGCTGTTCGTCAACGCCGCGATGCTGCTGCTCGTTGCCTACGTGGCGGACAACATCGCCGGGATCAAGTTCACCGTCGGCGGCTTCCCGGCAAGCGGGATCACCGCCGACACGATCGTCGGCGCGGTCATCGCGTCGGTGGTGCTCGGGCTCATCTCCACCGTCATCGGGATGGTCATCCACGACTGATGCCGTGAGCGCGGCCGCCGATGCCGCGGCGGCGGGCTGCCGGCGTCCCTTCGCGCCGCCGCGCGGCGGTTTGGCACGCCAGCGTACGTGACCTCACTCGCCGTCCTCGAAGCGGGGCGGCTGAGCTCCGCGACGCGTTCCCGGGGGTCCTGCTCAAGACAGGCGGACAGCTCATCCTTGGCCGGCGCCGCGGGTCGGCCGCTGCGCACTGAGGCACGGGACGCGCGCTGAGACGCGGGACGCGCGCGCGACCGGATCGCGGGATCCGAGCGCGACCGGATAGGCTTGCGGCGATGAGCCTGCCCCGGACTCGCTTTGCCGCCCGCCTTGCCGCCGGCCCGCTGCTGGCCGACGGCGGCATGGGCACGCTCCTGTTCTCGCGCGGGACCCCCCAGCGCGCCTGCCTCGACGAGCTGGCGGCCACCCGGTCCGACCTGGTCGCGACGATCCATCGCGAATACCTCGAGGCCGGCGCCGATCTGATCGAGACGCTCACCTTCGGCGCGAACCGGATGCGTCTGGGCGGCTTCGGCCTCGCCGATGCGGCGGCCCGTCTCAACCGGCGGGCGGCACAGGTCGCTCGCGAGGCACGCGACGTCGCGGGCAGGGACGCCTGGGTCGGGGGCAGCGTCGGTCCGCTCGGTCCGCCGACCCGGGAGCTCCGGCACCCGGACGAGGCGATGATCCGCGCGGCGTTCCGCGAGCAGATCGACGGCCTGCTCGAGGGCGGGGCCGACCTGCTGGTGATCGAGACCTTCTTCGATCTCGGGCACCTGCTGCTCGCGGTGGACGAGGCGCGACGTGCCGCGGACGTCCCGGTCATCGCCTCGATGACCTTTGGCGAGGACCTCGTGCTCGCCGACGGCACCACGCCCGAGGCGGCGGTCGCGGCACTGACCGCGGCCGGGGTCGATGCGATCGGTGTCAATTGCGGCGTGGGCCCGCTGGCCGGCATCGACACCCTGTCGCGGATGGGCGCCCCGGCGCCGGGCGAGCCGCCGCGATCGATCATGCCCAACGCGGGTCTCCCGCAGCGCCTCGAGGGACAATTCGTGTATGCGGCGGGTCCCGAGTACTTCGGCTCGATCGTGCCCCGCCTGCTCGAATCCGGGGCCGGAATCATCGGTGGCTGCTGCGGGACGACGCCGGCGCACATCGCCGCGATGCGCGCCGCGCTGGACACCGCGACGGCGGGGAGCGCTCGCTCAGCCGCTCCCTCGGGCAGTCACCCTGCGAGCACCGGCCCGGAGCGCGACGCCAACCCCGTGCCCGTCTCCGGGGCGAGCCCGAGGGCGGCGTTCGCGGATGCGCCGGCCGGCTCGGATCAGGAGCCGCGGGGCCCCGCTACTGCGCTCGGCCGTGCCCTCGCGGACCGGCGCTTCGTGATCTCGGTCGAGATCGATCCGCCCCGGAGCATCCGGATCGAGCGGACGATCGAGGCCGCGCGCCTCCTGCGCGACGCGGGTGCCGATGTCGTCAATGTCTCGGACAGCGCGATGGCGCGCGTCCGCATGGGCGCCCTCGCCGTCGCTTTCGGCATCCAGCACGACCTCGACCTCGAGTGTGTCGTCCACGTCACGACGCGCGATCGGAACCTGATGGCGCTCGAGTCGGAGCTGCTCGGCGCCCACGCGCTCGGGGTGCGCAACATCCTGGCCCTGACCGGCGACCCGCCACGCGTCGGCGACTACCCGACCGGGACGGGCGTGTGGGACGTGGACTCGATCGGTCTGATCGAGATCCTCGCCCGCCTCAACCGCGGCGAGGACCAGGCCGGCTCCCCCATCGGCCAGCAGGCGTCGTTCATGATCGCCTGCGCGCTCGACCCGACGGCCGCCGACGCCGGCGCGGAGTGGGCACGCCTGGAGCGGAAACTCGCCGCCGGCGCGCAGCTGGTGATGACCCAGCCCCTGTACGACGTCGCCCAGGTCGAGGCGATGCTGGCCGAGGCGCGACGACGGTTCGGCGCTCGCGGGCTGCCGGTCCCGTTGCTGCTCGGGATCCTCCCGCTCGTCTCGGCGCGTCACGCCGAATTTCTCCACAACGAGGTACCCGGGATCCGGATCCCCGACGAGGCTCGCGAGCGGATGCGCGCCGCCGGCGCCGCGGGAACCGAGGCCGGGATCGAGATGGCCGACGCGCTCCTGGCCGCGGTCGAGCACGAGGTTTCCGGCACATACCTCATGCCCAGCTTCGGCCGCTACGAACAGGCCGCGGAGCTCGTCCGCCGGATCCGCGTCCGTCACCCGGTTGCCGGAGTCGCCGCCTCCTGAGCCCTGCAGACGGGTATCGTTCGCGCATGCACGCTCCTCGTCGAATGATCCTGCGCCCACTGCTCGCGACGGCCGTGGTCATCGCGGTCCTGATGTCGGCCGCAGCCCCGGTGATCGCGGCGGGTCCGCCGTTCCCGAACCCGGTCGTCAACCAGGCCGTGTACGACGAGGCGAACGTCCTGACCAAGGCCACGATCTCGCAGGCCGAGTCGATCATCGACGGGATCGAGAACCGCACCGGCGCCGAGGTCGTCGTCTATACCCAGCTCACGTCCGACTCCATCTCCACCAGCGAGGCCGAGCAGGACGCCATCGCGCTGATGGACCAGTGGGGCGTCGGCCGTCGCGGTATCGACGACGGGCTCGTCATCCTGTTCGACCTCCACCGGAGCGATCCGTGCCACGGCGAGGTCCAGCTGTACGCAGGCCCGGGCTACCGCGGCGCGTACCTGTCGAACGAGGAGCGGCAGGCGATCTTCGAGAACGACATGCTGCCGCTCCTGCGCAGCTGCGACCTGGACGGCGCCGTGCTGGCCGCCCTCGCCGCGGTGGACGCCAACGCCACGCCCGAGCACGCGAACACGCTCGCCTTCGCCCGCCAGCTCAACGCGGTCCTCGGCCTCCTGGTCGCTCCGGTGCTGGCGATGCTGATCATCGGCTGGGGCCTGATGCGCTGGTTCCAGCATGGACGCGATCCCGTCTACCTCGATGACCCGTCGATCCATCTGCCGGCCCCGCCGCCGGGACTCACGCCAGCCGCGGGCGCGGTCGTGCGCGACGGCCGGGCGACCCGGCGCGCGCTGACGGCCGCCAGCCTCGACCTCGCTGCGCGCGGCCTGATCGCATTCCGTCCGGAGACGCACGGCCTGCTGGCGAAGACGACCAAGGTCGGGATCGAGATCGCGCCCGACGCGCCCGACGATGCCGTCGCACGAGCGCATGCAGAGCGCGCGAGGCACCGGACGATGGATGACGCCACGCGCTTCCTCGACGGGCGCCTCGGCTCGATCGGGGGCAGCGACGGCAAGATCGAGCCGGACGACATGCTCAAGCTGGGCACCGACGTCGAAGCGTTCAACACGCGGCTCGAAGCACATGTGGTCGCCCAGGGCTGGTTCATGGAGGCGCCGGGCAAGGCGACGACGCGCTGGGTGCTCCGCGGGGTGGGCGTCGCGGTGCTGGGCGGCGTCGCGCTGTTCGCCGGGGCCAACCTTCCCTCGGACGGCCTGGTGGTCGTCGGCGTGGGCCTCCTGGTCGCGGCGGGCGTCCTGCTCGTTCTCTCGCGCAGCATGCCCTCAAGGACAATGCCGGGCGCCATGATCCGGGCGATGCTCGAGGCGTACCGCCGGACGCTCCAGAAGACGGCGGCGCAGGCGCGCTCGATGACCGAGGTGGTCGACACCTCCGCGATCCCACTGATCGAGAGCCCGGACGACGCCGTGGTGTGGGGCGTCGCGCTCGGCCTGCAGGACGACATCGAGCGCGTGCTCGACCGCACGGCCGACGATCTCAAGCAGGGCCGGGCGACGACCGGCTACCTGCCGCTGTGGTACGGCGCGGCCGGCGCAGGGCACGTCGGAGCCGGCGGCACCGGTGGCTGGGCGCCCGGGATGATGAGCTCGTCACCGATCCCGGACTTCTCCGGAATGATGTCGGCCCTGGGGACGATCGGGAACTCGCCGTCATCGTCCGGGTCCGGCGGCGGGTTCGGTGGTGGCGGGTCCGGCGGGGGCGGTGGTGGCGCGGGCGGCGGCTTCTGAGCCTCGCGCGCTACACTCGGGGCCATGGGTGCCACCGACACGATGGAGATCTTCTTCGAGCGCCTCAACGAGGGCGACGTCACCGGCGCGGTCGAGCTGATGGACGAGCGCACCGAGATGCGAATCCACGTCGGCGACAACGCGCGGACGCTGCGGGGCCTGGAGCAGGTCAGCGGCTGGTTCCTGCGCGCGGACAAGGGGCTCAAGATGATCCCGGGCGAGGTCCGCGACATGGGCAACACCTACCAGGCCGACCTCGTCGTGGTCCGGCCGGGAGCTCCCAGCCAGCACCTCGACGCCCAGTTCCGCGTCGAGGCGGGCAAGATCACGTCGATCAACCTGTCGCCGCGCTGAGCAGGCGGCGCGGTCAGGGCGCTGCAGACTCGCTGAGCTGGTCGGGAAGGGTCGTCGGAACGGCCACCGGGATCGTGATCTCGTCGCCGATGGTGATCTTGTCGGGGTCCTTGATCTGCGGATTGACCGCCAGGATCTCGTCGATCGTCACCCCGAACTGCTTTGCGATCCGGGACATGGTGTCCCCCTTCGCGACGACGTAGACCTGCGGCGTCGGGAGCGGCGTGGCGGTCGGACTGGGCGGCGCCGTGATCTCGGGGGATGGGGATGGCGTGGCGCCGCCGAGCCCCGGTCCGTTGACGCCGATGCCGAGCAGCATCGGGCCGACGAAGAACAGAACGGCACCGGCGATGATGAGCGAGACCACCGCGAGCCCCAGGCGCGAGAACCCGGGCATGCCCGGCAGACCGATCCGGGTGCGAATGCTCGGGTATGCCTCGTAGCGGTGTGGCCGCTCCCAGGCCGGACCGAACAGCTCGGCGGCCTCCTCCTCCTGGCGCCGATGGACCTGCTCCCGGCGAGGCGCGGACGGGCGGGGGCGGGCCGCCTGCGGATGGACCTCCCGCGAGCCGCCCCGTGGGTCCGACCAGTCGTCGAGATCATCCTCGTCGGCGGACGATCCCGGCCGGCCCATGGGTGGCGTAGCCGGCTCCATCTCCGGATCCGGGCCGGCAAGCCGGTCGGCCGCGCTCCCCGCCAGGCCGCGCGAGGCAGTGCGCCAGTCGCCCTCATCGGCGCCACCACCGTGACCGGCAAGGAAGGGCGGGGGCGGCGTGTCATCGGCCGGGCCATCATCGTCGGTGTGGGCGGCGTCATCACCCGACCACGGCGGGGGCGCCGCCCAGTCCCGGTGCGGGTTTCGACGCGGCGGCAGCGGCGGCGGGGTATCCGTGCCCGGAGCGTGCCGCGGCTCGCGTTCGACGGGGGGCATCGGCCGGCTCACCGGCGGCGCCTCCCGCGGCGGCACGTCCTCCGGTACCTGGGGGCGCGCCGCGGCGGCTTCCCGGCGTGCCCAGTCCTGGAATGTCGGGCAGACCGGGAACGCGGACGAGAGGCAGTACGCCTCCTGGTGCGCGAACGCGCGCGGCGCGGGGTTTGGCTCCGCGTAGCAGCGATGGCGGTGGTCGGGCGCCGTGCCGCGACTGTCCCGGTCGTCCTCGAAGGCGACGAACGGGCAGGCCGGCGCGCCATCGACGATCGGGAGCCCACGGTCGGTCATCGGCGCGATGATACCCGGCCGTTCCACCTCGATGGCTGGCGATCGAGCGTCACCATGGCGGAACGACGGTCCCCCGCCGGGCCAGGTCGGCGTTGAAGTACCCCGGATCTGCGGTCACCTCGCGCCACTCGCCCACCCAGTCGGGCAGTGACACCGGCTCGAGCTCCGAACCCAGCTCGACCTCCAGCAGCACCAGCCCGCGCGGCGCTTCGAACACATCGATCTCGAGCAGCTGGTCGACGTGCGGGACGCGGTGACGCGTCTTGCGGATGGGGAGCCGATCGGGATCTGCCTCGACCAGCAGCCGCTGATACGCCTCGCCGTCGATGACCCGCTCGTCCTCGCGGAACGAGAACGGGCCGATCCGGTGCTTCTCGGTCAGTCGATGCTGCACGGATCCGTCGCGCCATTCGATGCGCCGGAGCCGCCGAACGCCGGATCGCTGGACCAGGTAGACCTGCTCGATCCGCCACGGGTCGTCACCGTGCGCGGCCAGCACCTCGTCTCGTGGCGCCTCGCGCAACCGGAACTTGCGCTCGATCTCGATGGCGTGCGTGCTCACGGGTGGATGGTACGACCGCCGAAGCAAGCGCCCACGGACGTCGACGGCCCGACCGACATCGACGGCCCGACCGTTTGACAGGCTCCCGTCACGAACGGACACTTGAGGTCAGGGGCCAACACCGGGCCCCACCCGGTGGCGTCCCACCCCTGTCCTGCTGGAGGTTCCCATGTCGATCGTGACTCGCTTCCTTGCCCCCAAGATCGTCGCGCACGCCCACTGCGACCTTCCGTGCGGCGTCTACGACCCCGAGCAGGCGCGCATCGAGGCCGAGTCCGTCTACCGGATCATCGAGAAGTACGGCGCAAACGAGGATCCGACCTTCCGCACCCGCGCGATCGCGATCAAGGAAGAGCGGGCCGACCTGGTCAAGCACCACCTCGACGTCCTGTGGCACGACTACTTCAAGCCCGAGCACCTGGCGACCGTCCCGAACCTCCACGAGCTGTTCTGGAACACGACCAAGCAGGTCTCGAAGGTCAAGGCGGGCACCAGCCTCGACGATGCCAAGAAGCTGCTGGACATGATCGACGAGGTCGACGCCGCCTGGAAGGCCACCGGCGGCGAGGGCAAGACCCGCGTGGCCGGACGCCCCGGCTGATCGCCTCCGCCTTGCGAAAATCCCGAGGCCCCGTCACGTGACGGGGCCTCGTCGCGTCCCGGGCGCGACCCGAACGGGCAGATGGCGAACGCGGATCCGCGGGCCGTGGCGGGTCGCCGTGGTCGAAGGCTCGATGCGCCCCACGATCGATCCCGGCGACTGGCTGCTGGTCGATCCCACGTCCGGTCGCTGGCCGCGCCGCGGCACGATCGTCGTGTTCCGCGAGCCGGGCTCCGATCTCCTGGCGATCAAGCGCGTGACCGGGCGACCCGGCGACTGGGTCGAATTCGCCGACGGCTGGCTGCAGCTCGCCGACGACGAGGCATGGCTCATGAGCGACGCGGACGACGCCGCTCTCGAAGCCGCCGGGCAGGGACACGCGGTCGATTCACGGCACTACGGACCGGTTCCGGTCGACGCCCTGGCCGGCCGGGCGTGGTTCCGCTACTGGCCGCGCCACCGGATCGGACCGCTGCGGCGGATCGCACGGCTGCCCGCGCGAACGTTCTGACGCCCTGACCTCAGGCAGGCGCGAACGCCGGCGCACGCCGCTGATTCGTCGCGAGGGGAGGGACATTCGTCCGGGCGGGATCGCCCGGCCCGTACCATCAGCAGATGGACGACCTCCGCCGCGCGCTCGGCGCATTCGACCCCGACGTGCCCCTTCCCGCCGCACCTGCTCCCTGGGACTACCTCCCGATGCCCGAGGTGCGGGATGGCCCACCCTGGGCAATGCAGGAGATGATCGCCGCGGAGCCGGCCCTGACTGCGAGGATCGCGCGCCGCCTGCTCGCCGATGGATCCGCGGCCGCGCTTGCCGCCGCGATCCACGAGACGGCGGTCGCGGGTGGTCCCGTGGTCGTCACGGGTTGCGGGACCTCCGAGCATGCGGCGATGGCCACGGCGGCCGTGCTGCGTGATGCCTGGCGTACCGCCGGGCTGCCGGGCTGGGGCCCGGTCGCCGTCCAGGCGTTCGAGCTCGCGCTCGACCCGCCCGCCGGCGGCCTCGTCATCGGCTGCAGCCACGAGGGCGGCACCGCAGCGACGATCGCCGCGCTGGTGGCGGCCAGGTCCGCCGGCGCGCGCACGGCCGTCATCACCGCCAGCCCGGGCGCGCCGGTCGCGGCGGCCGCCGACATCGTGCTGGCCACGGTCGAGATGGATCGCAGCTGGTGCCACACGGTCGGCTACGTCTCGCCGATCGTCGCAGCCATCGCAACCGCGAGCACGCTCGCCGACGACGAGCTGCGCCCCGGAGCACTCCCGGGGCGAGTCGCCGACGGGATCGACGCCGCGCATGGTCTCGGAACGGACGGCGTGCGGCCCGATGCCACCCTAGCGGCTGTGGTCGCCCGCGCGTCACAGGTGCTCGTGATCGCGTCGGGCGTCGACCGCACGAGCGCTCGCGAGCTGGTGCTCAAGGTCGAGGAGGCGAGCTGGCTGCCGTCGGCGATGCGCGATCTCGAGACGTTCCTCCACGGCCACCTCCCGGCGACCGGACCGCAGACGGCGCTGCTGCTGGTGCTGCTTGAGCGCGAGGGGCTCGAGGCTCGCGCGCGGCGGGCACGGCAGGCCCTGGCCGCAGCCTCCGCGCTGGGCATCCGGCCCGGAGCGATCCTCGGCGCAGGGGCGGCGGCGCTGATCCCGGACGAGCTGACGCCCGGCGGGCGGATCGTGGTGCCGGAGGCCCCGAAGCTCGGGAACGCCGCGGCCGCGCTGCTCGGCGGGGCCGGCCCGCTCCAACTGGTGACCCTCGAGATCGCGGCGGCTCGCGGGACCAACCCCGACCCAATTCGCCGCGACGACGCGACGTACCTGCGGTCCGCCGACCTGGCCGACGCGCCCGACGCCTGACACGGGCCGCCCTGACACGGGCCGCGCGGCGTCCTGGCCCGCGCCGCTAGCCGAACAGGGCCTCGGCGACGAGGTCGATCATGTCAAGGTCCCGCGGCAGGAAGTCCTGGAGCACGAGCCGCTCGACGCCTGCCGCCTCGAACTGCTCGATCGTCGCCCTCGCCTGGTCCGGTGTGCCGTGGACCCAGCGCGCCCGCCGAGGCTCGAACCACGCCTCTCCGGAGCCCTCCTCGTCGAACGCCCGGAGCAGCTCCGCCTCGCGCCGCCTGACCTCGTCGCCGTCGTGCCCGATCAGCACGCCAGCCATCGCCGAATGGACGAGCGTCGAAGGGTCGCGCCCGGCTACCCGGAGCACCTCGTCGAGCGCGGCGAACTTGCCGACGCTCAGCTGCGGGCTCGCCGACGAGAGGTTGAACTCGTCGGCAAAGCGAGCCGCGATCCGATACGAGCGCGGCGATCCCTCGCCGCCGACGATGATCGGGGGACGCCCCTCGGAATGACCGGGAATCGAACCTGCCTTGGGCCGGAAGCGCGCATCCTCGACGGCATAGTGTCTGCCCAGGAAGGACCAGCCATCCGGACCCTCCCACAGGCCGTGGAGGATCTCGAGCGTCTCCTCGAGCATGTCGGCGCGTTCCGAGATCTCGGGGAATGGAAATCCGTGGCGCCGGTGCTCGCCGTCGTGCCAGCCGGCGCCGACCCCGACCTCGATCCGGCCGCCGCTCATCCCGTCGACCGTGACCACGACCTTGGCGAGGTTGCCGGGCGTCCGGAACGAGACCGGCGACACCAGCACCCCAAGCCGGATCCGCGTGGTCTCGCGGGCGAGGCCGGCCACGACCGCCCAGGCGTCGGTGGTCGGCAGGTCACTCGACCCGGGAAAGCTCTCGTAGTGGTCCGAGCGGAACAGCGCCTCGAACCCGGCGGCCTCGGCGCGCTGGGCCACGGCGAGCTGCTCCTCGTAGCTCAGGCCCTGCTGGGGCTCGATCATCAGGGCGAAGCGCACGTTGTGTCCTCCGTGTCACGCGAATCATTGCGCTTGACAGAACTATTCGTCTGGCGTAAATACTTCACTTCATGCGAACCACTGTCGCCCGGCTCGATCCGGGAACCAACCACGCCGCGGTCGAGAGCGTGCTCGCCAACCTCGGCCGTGCCGTCGGCTCCCTGCGATGCGCCGGGTCGCAGCGCCTCGTGCGGATGGGCGTCAGCATGACCCATTTCCACGTGCTCACGCTGCTCCGGCACCACGATGCGATGTCGATGGGCCACCTGGCCGAGATCCTCGACGCCTCGATGTCGAGCGCGACCGGGATCATCGACCGGATGGAGGAGCGCGGGCTCGTCGAGCGCGTCCGCGTCCCCGGCGACCGGCGCGTGGTCATGGTCCGGCCGACCCAGACCGGGCTCGACCTCGTCGACGAGGTGGAGCTCGTCAAGAGTGACGTGATGGCCGCCGCCCTCTCGCGGCTGCCGGCCGATCGCCTCGACCGGATGGCCGCCGCCGTCGCCGATCTCGAGGCGGCAATATCAGCCGAGCTCGCGAGCGCGCCCGACCGCTACGCGGCGCTCACCCAGTGCGAGCATGCCCACGAAACCCATCACGGCCACGAGCACACCACGCCGGTGGCCGTCCCTGCGTCCCCAATCCCCGGCCCTGCCGGCTCCTGACGAAAGGAACTCCCCTTGGAAGCCATGCCCATCGGGCACGACGACGCGCCCACGCACGGGTTCGGTGCCCTCGATCTCGACCACCGCGCGAAGATGGAGATCCTGTTCGCGATCCTCCTGGGCCTGTTCCTGGGCGCGCTCGACCAGACCATCGTCGCGGTCGCGCTGCCCACGATCGTCACGGATCTCGGCGGCCAGTCGCTGCTGACCTGGACGATCACGATCTACCTGCTGACATCGACGATCACGGTCCCGTTCTACGGGAAGCTGTCCGACCTGTACGGCCGAAAGCCGCTCCTGATGATCGGGATCACGCTGTTCCTGGCCGGATCGGTCCTGTCGGGCCTGAGCCAGGACATGACCCAGCTGATCGCGTTCCGCGGCATCCAGGGCCTCGGTGCCGGCGCGCTGTTCCCGATCTCGCTGGCCGTCATCGGCGACCTGTTCTCCCCCGCCGAGCGCGGCAAGTACCAGGGCCTGTTCGGGGCGGTGTTCGGGATCAGCTCGATCGTCGGACCGCTCCTGGGTGGCTTCCTGACGGAGCACGTCAGCTGGCACTGGATCTTCTTCGTCAACCTGCCCATCGGGATCGTCGCGCTCATCGTCATCTGGCACCTGCTGCCGACGGTCAAGCGGCCCGACGCATCGCGCAACCTCGACTTCGCAGGCGCGGGCGTGTTCACGGTCGCGGTCGGCTCGCTGCTCATCGGCCTGTCCAACAAGCAGATGGCCGACTGGGCCGACTTCGAGGTCGGGGGTCTCATCCTGATCGGCCTGGCGCTGGGCGCGCTGTTCGTGTTCGTCGAGTCGCGGGCGAAGGAGCCGATCGTCCCGCTCCACCTGTGGAAGGACCGCACGTACGCGACGTCGATCATCGCGACGTTCCTCATCAGCTTCGGCTTCTTCGGTGCCGCGGTGTTCCTGCCGCAGTGGTTCCAGTTCGTCCAGGGAGCCTCGCCCACCAACTCGGGCCTCTACTCGCTGGCATTGTTGGCCGGCCTGATCATCAGCTCCATCACGTCCGGCTTCCTCGTGTCCAAGTACCGCCGATACAAGGCCATCATCCTGGTCGGGCTGGCCGGGATGGCCGTCGGGCTGTTCCTGATGTCCAACATCCGGGCCGACACGCCGCTGCCCGTCCTGTGGGCATGGATGTTCGTCGCCGGCCTGGGCATCGGGCCCACGTTGTCGGTGTTCACGATCGTCGTCCAGAACGCCGTCCCGATCCGGGAGCTGGGGGTCGCGACCTCGAACCTCACGTTCTTCCGGCAGATCGGCGGTTCCGTCGGGCTTGCTGTGCTCTGGACGGTGTTCGCCAACAAGTTCTCGGACTCGATCAAGCCCGAGATGCTGACCGCGGGCGTCCCGCAGCAGATCGTCGACCAGTTTGGTGCGGCGACCGCGGGAGGCAATGCGACGAACCTGATCCAGGTCGGTCAGGGGGACCCGGGCGCGGCGCTGCTCGCCAACGTCCCGGCCGCGTTCCGTCCGGCCGTCGAGCCCTTCGTCCCGAACATCCTGGACGGCCTGCATCAGGCCTTCAGCGTGGGCATCGCCGAGGTGTTCCTGATCGGCGTCGGCACCACCATCGTGGCGCTCGTGGTGGCCGCGTTCATGCGCGAGCTGCCGCTGCGCACGACGATGGGCGTTCGACGACCGGAGGCGACGCCGGGCGAAGGTTCGCCGGGCGAAGGTTCGCCGGGCGAAGGCACGCCGGATACCGGTGATCCCAGGCTCGGGGGCGAGTCGGCCGCCATGGCGGCGCCGGCACCGGCGCTCGACTGAGACGGCTGGCCAAACGGGAGCGGCGATGATCGAACTGCTCCCGTTCCCACCCGAGCTGCTCGCGGCCGGCGCCGACCGGGCAGCGTTCCGGCCGGCGATTCCGGTCGTCGAGCTCCCGCCGGGCAGCATGCAGCGGGTCACGTTCGGCGATCTCGACGTCCTGCTTGCCCACACGGACCGCGGCGTGTGCGCAGTGGACGACCGCTGCCCGCATATGGCCGCACCGCTTTCGATCGGCTCGCTGGACGGATGCGTGGTGGCATGTCCGCTCCATAGCGGGCGCTTCGATCTCGCCTCCTGCGACCCGGTGCAGATGCCGACGACGGGCGGGCTGTGGCCCGATGGCCGCTATGAACCCGTGTGGGCGCCACCGGACCGCGAGGCGAAGCCGGACCCGCCTGGCAAGAAGAGCGAGGCTCGGCGATTGACGCGGATCCGCCGCTTGCGCCACTACCCGGTGCGCGTGGTGGACGGCGTGATCGAGGTTGCCGTTCCTGCCTGAGCCCCCGACAGGGGTCAGTCCGGCGCCGGCTCCCCGGTCTCGATCCCGTTCGACTCCCCATAGGCCGTGATGATCGCGACGGCCTCTTCGGGGTCGTCCGTGATCCACAGCAGGTCAAGGTCTGCCTGGTTGATGGCTCCGGCCGGGAGCTGGACGTCGCGCATCCAGGCAACGAGGCCGTCCCAGTAGGCGTGCCCGATCATCACGACGGGAAAGTGGCGGATCTTTCCGGTCTGGATCAGGGTCAGCGATTCGAACAGCTCGTCGAGGGTGCCGAAGCCGCCCGGCAGGATGACGAATGCGTCCGAGTACTTGACGAACATCGTCTTGCGGGCGAAGAAGTAGTGGAACTCGACCGCCAGGTCCACGTACGGGTTGACGTGCTGCTCGTGCGGCAGCTCGACGTTGCAGCCGATCGACAGGCCGCCTGCCTCCTGGGCACCACGGTTCGCCGCTTCCATGACGCCCGGGCCACCGCCGGTGATCACCGCAAACCCGGCCTCGGCGATCGCACCGCCGATGCGCCGTGCCAGCGCGTAGGTGGCGTCGTCCTCGGCGCACCGTGCGGAGCCGAACACCGCCACGGCAGGCCCGACCCGGGCCAGCGACTCGAACCCCTCGACGAACTCGGACAGGATGCGGAGGGTGCGCCAGGTGTCGGTTTCGAGGAACGCCGGTCGCGGGCCGGCATGGCCGCCGAGGAGCTTCTCGTCCTCGGTCGCGCGCGGGCCACCGAGGCGGGCCGCGACCTCCGGGCGCATCGTGACGCGGCCGTGGCGCGAGGCGCGGCGGGTGGGCGCGCGGTCGGTGCCGTCGTCGTGGGTCATGGTCCCACTAGCATGCCACCGGACGCCGGGCAGCGAATGCCCGACCTCGCCCCGGTGATGCCCTCCGGGTCCGAAGTGTGCGCAGGATCGGCAAGATCCCTCCGTCCGGTGGCTGGTCGGAGGGCCGGACGATCTCCAGCGGGCGTTTCGGTGCCTGATGGTCACGGAGACGGCACGAACGTGGGTTCCCCGGCCGCGAGCGCTCGTCGATTGCACGTCTTGGCCGATCTCACGCACATATGGGACAGATCCGATGCTCGGCGACAGGCCGCCGACGCTCGCTAGACCCGCCGACGCTCGCGACACCCGGCGAGTGCCCGGCGACGGCGCTTGCGCTCAGCGCGGTCGCGCCAGCCAGGCTCGCCAGGTCGCCTCGTCCTTGCCGGCCGTGACGTCGTCGCCGTAGCGCACCAGCGGCAGGCGCAGCAGGCGCACGTCCGCGAGAAGCCGGGCGGTGATCCCGGCGGCGTCCGCGGCCATGTACGCGAGCCCGGCCTCGCGATACGCGCGGCCGTCGGTGTCGAGCACAGCCGCGGTGCCCAGGCGGCCGATGAACCGCCGCAGCTCACCGGGGGCGATCGGCTTCTTGCGCAGGTCGACATAGTGGACGACGATCCGCCGCTCGCGGAAGAACCGCAATGCCGCCCGCGTCGTGTTCGAGTCGCCCATCCCGAACACCTGGATGTTGGGCATCTTCCTCGTCGGCGTCTTGCCCAGCGGCGCCGGCACCGGTTATGCCTTCGACGCGGCGGGCGCGGTCGCCGGGGTCAGGATGCGGTTCGTGCCGACGATGCCGATGAACCGGTAGTACGCGACCGAATGTCGTTTCGCCATGGACCGCAGGGTAACCCGTCGCCCGCGTACCATGAGTGGGCAGGAGGTTCCGCGTGACGATCTGGTTCACCGTCCAGCTCGACGACCAACCCGGCGCCCTGGCGCGTGTCGCCCAAGCGCTGGCGGATCGGCGTGTCAACATCACGGGCATCGTCGGTGTCGCCGAGGACACCGATGGCGCGCTGATGCTCACCACGAGCGACGCCGCCGCAACCCGTGAGGCGTTCACGGCGCTCGGGATCGCGTTCGAGGAGCACGATCCAACCGGGACAGCGGAGCCCAGCGGCATGTCCATCGCCGACGTCGTAGCCGGGCGCCTGGCCTGACCGTGCCCCGCCGCGAGACGCATCCGCTTCCGCCTGCGGTCGCCGTTCGCCTCGAGGTCGCCGACGACGCGCAGGCCATCTCGATCATCGCGGGCCGGGTGGCGGAGGTCGGCGGCCGCGTCCGCACGCTATCCACGGTCCGGCGGATCCCGTCGGCCGGTGAAGCACCCGGCGACCAGGCCCTTGCGGAGCTGGAGCTCGAGGTCGAGGGCGCCGACGAACACGCGCTGGTGGCGGCGCTCGAGGAGCTCGGCGAGGTCCTCGCGCTCCGGCTGACCCGCCCGCTGGGCAAGGTGTTCGGCAAGCGCGTGATCGTGGTCGGTGGGGGCGCGCAGGTTGCCCAGGTCGCGCTGGGCGCGGTGTCCGAGGCGGACCGCCACAATCTCCGCGGCGAGCGGATCTCGGTGGACACGATCCCGCTGGTTGGCGAGGACGTGATCGCCGCGGCCGTGCGCGCGGTCGCCGACCTGCCGCGCGCCCGGTTGCTCGTCCTGGCCGGATCGATCATGGGCGGCGAGATCAGCCGCGCGGCCGAGGAGCTGCGCTCTGTCGGGATCCCGATCATCGCGCTCAACATGGTGGGCTCGATCACCGACCACGTGGATCTCGTCGTCAGCGACCCCGTCCAGGCCGGCACGATGGCCGTGATGGCCGTCGCCGACACCGCGACCTTCGACCTCACCCGCCAGCGCGGTCGGAAGTACTGAGGCGGCGACCCCCGATGCGCATCGCCACCTGGAACGTCAACTCGCTCAAGGCCCGGCAGGAGGCCGTCGAGAAATGGCTCGCGCGCGCCGAGCCCGACGTGCTCCTGATCCAGGAGACGAAGCTGTCCGACACGGACGCGCCGGTGATGCCGTTCAAGATGCTCGGCTATGACCTCGTCCATCACGGCGAGGGACGCTGGAACGGCGTCGGCATCCTGACCCGGATCGGGGCCGAGGACGTGATCACCAACTTCGGCGACGGTCCGGTGCGCGACTCGTCGGCCGGCGCGGCCGTGGCCGTGTCGGAGGACGACTTCGATCCCTTCGACGAGGCCCGGATGGTGTCGGCGGTCTGCGGCGGCATCCGCGTGGCCAGCCTGTACGCGCCGAATGGGCGGGTGGTCGGGTCGCCGTTCTACGAGGGAAAGCTGCGCTGGTTCGAGCGCCTGGGCCGCTGGCTGGCGGAGACGCGCTCACCCGACGAGCCCCTGGTCCTGGGCGGCGACTACAACGTGACCCCGGCCGACGAGGACGTGTGGGACGCGGTCAAGGCGCACGGCGGGACCCACGTGTCCGAGCCCGAGCGCGAGGCACTGGCGGTGCTGCGGGCCTGGGGCCTGGCGGACGCGTACCGCGCGGTGCAGCCGGAGCCCGGCCGGTTCTCGTGGTGGGACTACCGGGCCGGCAACTTCCACCGCAACGAGGGGATGCGGATCGACCTGCTGTACGCGACGGCGCCGGTGGCGGCGCGGGTGATCTGGGCCGCGATCGATCGCGAGGCGCGCAAGGGTCCGCCGACGCCGTCGGATCACGCGCCGGTGGTGATCGACCTCGACGAGCCGGGGCACCCGTTCGATCCCGGCTGGAGCGGCGCTCTCGAGCGGATCGCGGCGCGGACAAAGCCTCGCCGCTGACGAATCCGCGCCACCGACGGCGCGGCGCCCCGCACGTGACTCACCGGCAGCCGCGGTCCAGCCCCGCACTTGACTCACGTGGCGCGTCAGATTGACGGGCGGCGCGCACGTGACTCACGTGGCGCGTCAGATCGACGTCCGTCGCCCTGGATTCGGCGCCTGAAGGGCCCTCAGGGCGGGGATGGCTGGCGGACAGCGGGCCAGATGACTCGCCACGTGAGTCGCGCCTGGCCGCGCGGGACGCGGCGGCCCCGGCCGGCGGGAAAGTCGTGGCCGGCCGCGCGGAACGCGGCCGCCGGCCCCTAGCCCACCCCGACCGGCAGCCGCCGCGCCCCCCGATCGAGCGCCACGCCCGAGCGGGCGATGGTCGTGCCGGCCTCGCCGCTCAGCATCCCGGCCGCGTCCGCGAGCGACCCGATCGCCGCGAAGCCGGCGTTGGCCCGAACGAACCGGCAGGCCGCCTCGACCTTGGGACCCATCGAGCCGGCCGCGAACGTCCGGTCCACCATCTCCTCGGGTGACGCTCGCAGGATCGGCGAGGCGTCGGGCGTCCCCCAGTCGGCGTAGACGGCGTCGACGTCGGTGAGCATCAGGAACGCGTCCGCGTGCAGCGACGTGGCCAGCAGCGCACCCGCGAAGTCCTTGTCGATGACGGCCTCGATCCCGACGAAGCCGCCGCCGGGCATGGCCTCGACGGGGATCCCGCCGCCGCCGGCGCAGACGACGATGACGCCCTCGTGGACCAGCTGCTCGATGACCCCGATCTCGATGATCCGAACCGGCTGCGGCGAGGGCACGACGCGCCGCCACTTGTTGCCGTCGGGCGCGATCGTCCACGACTTCTCGGCGGCGTGGCGCTCCGCCTCCTCGCGATCGTAGACAGGCCCGATGGGCTTGGTCGGATGCTGGAACGCCGGGTCGGCGGGATCGACCTCGATCCGCGTGAGGAGCGTGGCCAGCTGGCGATCCGGCGGCAGCAGGTTGCCCAGCTCCTGCTCCAGCAGGTATCCGATCATCCCCTCCGTCTCGGCGTCGAGGATGTCCAGCGGATATTCCTCGTCCGGCCGGTAGGCGGCGTTCTGCAGCGACAGCAGGCCGACCTGCGGGCCGTTGCCGTGGGTCAGGATCAGGTCGTGCTCAAGCGCGATCGGCAGCAGCGCCCGTGCGGCGACGGCCACGTTGATCCGCTGGTTCCCGGCGGTCATCGGCTGACCCCGGCGGAGGAGCGCATTTCCCCCAAGCGCGGCGACGACACGCATCAGCGACCGCCTTCCAGGCTCAGCGTGGCGACGAGGACCGCCTTGATCGTATGCATCCGGTTCTCGGCCTGGTCGAACACGATCGATGCCGGCGACTCGAAGACCTCGTCGGTCACCTCCATCGCCGTCAGGCCGTAGCGGTCGAACATCTTCCGGCCCACCTCGGTCTCGAGATCATGGAAGGCCGGCAGGCAGTGCATGAACCGGACGTCCGGGTTGCCCGTCGCGGTCATCATCGCCGGGGTCACCTGGTAGCCGCGCAGCAGCGCCACGCGCTCGTCCCACGTGGACTCGGGCTCGCCCATCGAGACCCAGACGTCCGTGTAGATGACGTCCGCCCCATCGACGCCCGCCTCGATGTCATCGGTCACCGTGATCCGGGCGCCGCTCCGTGCGGCCAGCTCCTGGGCCATCTCGAGGAACGCCGGGCGCGGCCACACGGCCTGGGGCGCGACGATTCGCAGGTCCATGCCCATGGTCGCGCAGCCGATCAGCAGCTCGTCGCCCATGTTGCCGCGGGCGTCGCCCACGTAGGCGAGCGCGACCTGCGACAGCGGCTTGGCGACGTGCTCGCGGATGGTCAGGAAGTCGGCCAGCACCTGGGTCGGGTGGTCCTCGTCGGTCAGGCCGTTGTAGACCGGGACGCCGGACCATTCCGCGAGCGCCTCGACATCGACCTGGCGAAAGCCGCGGAACTCGATCGCGTCGTAGACGCGGCCCAGGACCCGCGCGGTGTCCCTGACCGACTCCTTCCTGCCCACGTGGCTGCCGCTTGGGCCGAGGTAGGTGACGTGCGCCCCCTGGTCGTACGCGGCGACCTCGAACCCGATCCGGGTCCGGGTCGAATCCTTCTCGAAGATGAGCGCGATCGAGCGGCCGGCCAGCCGCCGGATCTCGCGGTGGTCGCGCTTCTCCTGCTTGAGCCGCGCGGAGAGCTGGAGGAGGTGCTCGATCTCCGCGGCGCTGAAATCGCGCAGCGTGAGGAAGGAGCGACCGAGGAGGTCAATGCCGAGGTCGAGGGCCATCACGGGACTCCGAGGTGGCGCAGCAATGGGTACAAACCCGGACGCGCCGTGCCGGCGTCGGGGCCGAAGTGACCTGAGGGTGCGCGCACCTCGGGGGTCTGTCATGGTCCGGGCGGCCCGTTGCGGGCGGGATGGTCGGGCCGTCCGCCGGCTCGGCCGGGCCATCCGCGAACCCCGGCCGTGGAGACGGCCGCCTGTTCTCGCGCTTGCTAGGGCGCGGCGCTCGAACCCGGCTCGGGTGTCGCACCGGGCTCCGCGCTCGGCCCGGCGGTGGTGGACGGCTCGCCCGTGGGGACAGACGTCCCGATCGGTGCCGGCACCCTGCCGAGCAACGCCTGCCAGGCGATATCGAGATCGGCCGCTGCAACGACCGGGAAGTCCGGCAGCGACGACAGCGCCCGGTCGAGGCGATCCACCGCTGTGGTGACGGCGGCCTGGTCGTCCGCGGCGCCGCCGGTGCCAAGGCTGGCCAGCAGATCTCTGGCCGCCGCGACGTCCTGCGCCGCCAACCCGAAGTTGGACTCGTAAAGGAACAGCCGGGCGCGGGACATCAGCTCCATGCCCTTGAGGATCCGGACCTGGCGGACCGTCTCGGCGGCGGTTGCAGTGTCGGTCTCCCCGAGGGTGGCATCCATCGCATCGAGCGATGCCAGCATGCGGTCGTGGTCGGCGAGCTGCTGGTCGATCGAGCCCAGTCGCCCGTCAACGGCCGCATCGGCCTCCCTGAGGGCGTCGATCTGGCGCTGCAGATCCGCGACCTGGTCGCGAAGCGTCCCGACGTCCGCGCTGTTGGTCTGAACCGGCGCCAGGTACCGGTCGTAGACGATCGGCCAGCCGAGGTAGACGGCCACGGCGACTGCGGCCGCAATCGCGACCAGGACGAACGCGCGAAGCAGCCGCCCCAGGAAGCGGCGCGTCCGGCCTCCACCCGCTGGGGGCGGGGCCGGGGCCATGGGTGCGGGCGCCGGCGTCTCATGCTCGACAGCGAGCGCCGGCGTCTCATGCTCGACAGCAAGCGTCGGCGTCTCGGCCCTTGCTGCGGCCTCGGCGGGCTGGGCTGCGGGTTCGGGCGCGCCTCCGCGCTCGGCTGCCGGCTCGGTGGGCTCGGCAAGCTCGGCGGGGGCAGGTTCCGTCGCGGCGACCACCGGTTCGTCGACCGAAGCGGCCCGGCCGCCGGGGGCGGCAGCTTCAGGCGAACCATCGGACGTCGTGGCTTCCCCCTGCGCCTCGGCGCTGGCTGCTTGGGGCACTTTGATCTCGGACACCGTCCTGTCGGTGTTCGTCGTCCGCTGGGCTCGCGGCATCGGTATCCTCCGGAGCTGCGGGTTGGATCCGGCCATGGAACGGTGCGCGGCTTGCACGATGCCGTCCATGGGCCAAGAGTCTCACTCGATCCAGCCGGGGCCGCAGACGATACCACCCGGGCCTTGCGGGCAACACCGACGCGACAGATCCGTTCCGGCCCGCGTCAGGCGCTGGCCCGTGGCTCCGTGACCGCGGCTTCCGCGTCTGTGTGCCGGGCAGTGACCGGCTCGCGGACGCTCCGGCGGCTTGCGACGCCATCGCCCGCATAGCGGTCCGCGACCATCACATCGAACGCCTGGACCGACGCCTCGATCGACGAATAGCGGCCGGCCTTCCAGCTGCGCGATCGCGTCCCCTGCTGCTGCAGCTCGCACACGTGCCAGTCCTGCCGGTTGGTGACGTCCCAGAAGGCGATCGCGTCGGCCGGGTCGAAGCCGGGTGTCGCGATGGTCGATTCCTCGAACAGCCACTCGCACTCGACCGTCGTGTGCCCGGCGTCGCGCGGAATAAGGCGGTGCACCAGCAGATAGTCCGGGTGGATCGACAGGAAGGCGAGCGGCCACACGATGTAGTAGTAGATCCGCTTCTCATCTATGGTCGTGATGCCGCACATGGGCGGACGACCGTCCCGCGAGCCGTGGCCGCCATCGAGCGCCATCGTCTCGGCCCCGCCCACCAGCTCCATCCAGCCACCCTGCCACGCGCCATCGGGGTCGTAGTCGCCACCCAGGTCGTAGGGCGTGAGCTTGTTGAGCTGCGGGTGCACGCCCGGGCAGTGGTAGCACTCGCTGTAGTTCTCGCCGATGAACTTCCAGTTGGCGGCGACCTCGTAGTCGATGCGCTTCGCCGAGCGGAGCGTGCGGAAGTCGAACCGGGCGAACTGGTCGACGAGGTCGCCGAGCTGGTCCGCGAGCGGCTCGACGGCCCCTTCCGCGAAGCACAGGAACACGAAGCCCTGCCAGGTCTCGGCGCGGATGGGGGTGAGGCCGAAGGTGTCGAAGCTGAAGTCCTCGAGGTCCTCGGTGTGCTTGGCCCGGATGAGCCTGCCGTCGAGGTCGTAGATCCAGGCGTGGTAGGGGCACTGGAAGCGGACCGCCTTGCCGCACTCGCGCTCCTCCACCGCGGTGCCCCGGTGGCGGCACACGTTGTAGAAGGCGCGGATCACCGCGTCCCGGCCGCGGACCAGGATCACGTTCTCGCCGTTGACCTCACGCTGGATGAAGCTGCCGGGCTCCGCCACGTCCTCCTCGCGGGCGACCATGACCCAGTCGCGCAGGAAGATCTCGTCCATCTCCCACGCGTACAGCGCCGGGTCGTGGTAGGCGCGGGCCGGCAGCAGCGTGGCAGCGCGGAAGTCGCGTCGGACGGCGGCGAGCTCATCGGGGGAGAGGACGCTCATCCGGGCATTCTGGTCGACCCGCGCCCAGCCGCCAAGACGGCGGTGCGCGGGTCGGGCCGGTACGGCACACTTCGCGGCCATGGCAGGCTTCGTCGATCGACTCCGCGCGACACTGCACGTCGCCGCGGAGGCGGCGCGAAATCCCGCCCTGCGCCGCGCCCAGCTCGCCTTCCTGGGCTACAACACCCTCGAGTTCGGCGCCTGGGTCGCGGTGCTGATCTACGCGTACTCCGCGACGGGTCCCGCGTCGGTGGGCGTCGTCGCGATCGCCCAGCTGCTGCCGGCCGCGGTGTTCGCCCCGCTGGGCTCGATGATCGGTGACCGGTATCCGCGAACTCGTGTCCTGCTTGGCGCCTACGCGCTGCTCGCCGTCCTGACCGGGACCATGGCCCTGGGCATGATCAGCGGCTGGCCGCCCCTCGCGGTCTACGCCGTGGGGATCCTGTCTGCGGTGGGCTTGACGCTTGTCAGGCCCGCGCACAACGCGCTCCTGCCGTCGCTTGCGCGGACACCCGAGGAGCTCACCGCGGGCAACGCGGTCTCGAGCATCGCCGAGGCGGGAGGGCTGCTGCTGGGTCCACTCTCGGCCGCGGCCATTCTTTCCTTCGCCACGCCGGGCGAGGTGCTGGCCATCCTCGCGGCGGTGGTCGCCGTCTCGGCGATCCTCGTGTCCGGGCTGCGATCCGAGCGCCCGCGGGCGGCCGACGGGCTCGCGACGCCGGCCAGCTTTCGTGGGGCCGCGACCGCTGGTTTCCGGGCACTCGCGCGGGACGACGACGCCCGCCTTCTGGTCGCGATCCTCGCGGCTCGGACGCTGATCGTCGGCGTCACCGATGTGCTGTTCGTCCTGCTCGCGATCGACCTGTTCGGGACCGGCGAATCGGGCGCCGCCCTGCTGTCGGCGGCGCTGGGCGCGGGTGGGATCGTGGGCGGCGGGGCCGCGTTCCTGCTGGTGGGCCGCCGCCGGATCGCGCCGGTGCTGCTCGCCTGCGCCGCGGCGTGGGGACTCGCGTTCGCCGCCGTCGGCATCCTGGCGAACGGCACCCTGGCGCCGCTGCTGCTGGTCATCGGCGGAACGGGCCTCACGATCATGGACGTCGCCGGGCGGACCATCCTGCAACGCGGCGTTCGCGACGAGGTGCTGGCCCGCGTGTTCGGGATCCTCGAGGGGTTGATGATGGCCGCGCTCGCGGTCGGATCGATCCTGGTGCCGGTCGTCGTCGCGGTGGTCGGCCTTTCCGGCGCGGTGATCGTGTTCGCGCTGCTGCTGCCCGTGGTCCTCCTTGCCTCGTGGCGGAACCTGCTGGCCCTGGACCGGCGAGCCGTCGTCCCGGTGCGGGCCATCGACCTGCTGCGCGGGCTGCGACTGTTCGAGGCACTGGACCCCCCGGCCATGGAGACCCTCGGCCGCGCCGCCACGTGGTCAACGATGCCTGCGGGAACGGTGATCATCCGCGAGGGCGACCCCGGCGATTCGTTCCACGTCCTGGAGTCCGGCACCGTGACCGTCAGTCGCGGCGGGTCCCCGATCCGTTCCCTGACCGGGCCGGGCGAAGGGTTCGGCGAGATCGCGCTCGTGCGGGACGTGCCGCGGACGGCGACGGTCATCGCCGACACCGAGGTGGTCCTCCTGGGGCTCGGTCGTGCCCCGTTCCTTGCCGCGGTGACCGGGCACCCGGTCGTGGCCGCGCAGGCGAACCTCGTGGTCGAGACCTTCCTCGGAGCCGACGACGCGACAGGGAGCCGCTGAACCTCCGAGCGGCGCCCGGTCAGAGCCGGATCAGGTCCTCCAGCTTCACGACCAGGATCGTCGCGCCCGCGTAGTTGACCACCCGCTCCTGCCAGTCGCGCAACCGCTCCGTCAGGACCAGCGGCAGCTCCACCTCGCGACCGGCGCAGTTGGCACGGAACAGGTCCACGACATCCTGGAGCGCCTCGTCCTTGACCGCCATGACCAGCGTGGTGTTGGCGGTCTCGAGGAAGCCGCCCGTCGAGGCCAGCCGGGTGAAGCGGTGGCCGTCCCGCCGGAGGGCATCCGCGACCCGCGCCGCGTCATCGTCCTGGACGATCGCCACCAGCAGCTTCATCGAGTCGCCCCTTCCAAGTCGCCCACCGCCCCGCCGGCGCGCGCGCGCGTTGCCAGGCGGCGCTCCCCCGCCGTCTCGGTTCGCCACCCGCGGACGGTCCGATGCCCGTCGTTGGCGTAGCGATCCGCGACCATGATGTCGAACGCGTGCACCGACGCCTCCTGGTTCGAGTATCGCCCGGCCGTCCACGATCGCGAGCGCGTGCCCTGCTGCTGGAGCTCGACCACGTGGTAGTCCTCGCGATTGGTGATGTCCCAGAACTCGACGGCGCCCGAGATGTCGATCGAATCGAGCTTGTCGGCCTCGACGTAGAGGTCGCAGTTGACGATCGAGCGGTTGGGTCCGTCCGGCCAGGCCTGGTGAGTGAGCACGTAGTCGGGGTGGACCGAGACGATCAGGTTCGGCCACAGGATGTAGTAGTAGATGCGCCGGGCCTCGGTCTCGTCGCGCGCGTAGAGCAGCGGCCGGCCGTCACGCTTGCCGCTGATCGACATCGTCTCGCAGCCGTCCGCGAACACCATCCAGCCGCCCTTCCACGGCCCCTCGGCCGCGAAATCCTCGCCCAGGTCGTACGGCGTGAGCTTGTTCAGCAGCGGGTGGACGCCCGGGCAGTGGTAGCACTCGCTGTAGTTCTCGGCCACGATCTTCCAGTTCGCCTTGACGTCGTAGGTCAGGCGCGCGGCCCGCGTGAGCGTTGACATGTCGCGGCCGAAGCCCTCGTGGTGCGCGAACCAGTCGCCCATGTACTCGCGCAGCGGCGGGGTCACCGTCTCGTCCGCGAAGCACAGGAACACGAACCCCTGCCAGGTCTCGGCGCGGATGGGGGTGAGGCCGAAGGTGTCGAAGCTGAAGTCCTCGAGGTCCTCCGTGTGCTTGGCCCGGATGAGCCTGCCGTCGAGGTCGTAGATCCAGGCGTGGTAGGGGCACTGGAAGCGGACCGCCTTGCCGCACTCGCGCTCCTCCACCGCGGTGCCCCGGTGGCGGCACACGTTGTAGAAGGCGCGGATCACCTCGTCCCGGCCGCGGACCAGGATCACGTTCTCGCCGTTGACCTCACGCAGGATGAAGCTGCCGGGCTCCGCCACGTCCTCCTCGCGGGCGACCATGACCCAGTCGCGCAGGAAGATCTCGTCCATCTCCCACGCGTACAGCGCCGGGTCGTGGTAGGCGCGGGCCGGCAGCAGCGTGGCAGCGCGGAAGGCGCGCGGACGGCGGCGAGCTCCTCGGGGGAGATCGGCGCCGGGGTGCGCGGGGTCGGGGCGGCTCGCGCGCCATCGGGCGCGGCGGGCGCAGCGGCAGGGTTCGGGTCGATGTGGTTCGGCGTGACGGCCAAGGGCGGGCCTCCTGTGGGCCCGAGGATCGTAGCGGAGCGGAGTCGATCCGCGCACGATCGGGCTCCCGCGGCGGTCCGCGCTCCTGCCGCGGTCGGGGCTGCTGCCGCGGTCCGGTGCGTTGCGAGGTCCGGTGCGTGCGCAGGATCGTCCAAATCGCTCCATCTGACAGCGGAATCTCCCCGCAGGGGGTCCGCCCCGATCGAAACGGTTGATCATCGCCGCCATCCGCAGCCATATTCGACGCTCGGCCGGGTCCAATTGCAGGATTTGGTCGATTTCAGGCACAGCGCGGGCGGCTGAGACGGCGATCCCGTCTCGAACGCGGCCGTAGGCTGGTCCAATTGCAGGATTTCGTCGATTTCAGGCACATCGCGGGCGACGTTGCGCCGCGAAGCGTCGTCGCGGCCGGCGCTCCCTGCCGCGATCGGGGCTCCGCCGCCGGATCAGTCCAGCGACACCGTCTGGTGCCAGGCGGGAACCTCGACCTCGAACCCGAGCTCGGCGACCTTGGGCGACAGCGCCTGCTGCGCGGGCGGATCGCCGTGAACCAGGAACACCCGCTTGGGGACCCCCGGGTCGCCCGGCCGGCGGCCGCGGATGAACCCGCCCAGCCAGGCGAGCAGCTCCGGCTCGTCGGAGTGCGCCGAGAACCCGTCGAGCGACCTGACCGTCGCCCGGATCCGCATCTCGTGGCCGTTGATCCGCGCCGACTTCGCGCCACGGACAAGGTGCCCGCCAAGCGTCCCCTCGCCCTGGTAGCCGACGAACAGCACCGTCGACGACGGATCGTCAAGGATGCGGGACGCGTGCCCGACGGAGCGCCCGCCGGTGAGCATCCCGTTCGAGGCGACGATGATCGTGGGCGGGTTCGAGCGCTCGATCGCTTCGGACTCCTGCACCGTCTGGACCACGTGCTGGCCGGGGTAGTCGAGCGGTGATTCGTGCTCTCGCAGCAGTGTCGCCGTCTCCTCGTCGTACGCCTCGGGGTGGGAGCGGTAGATGTCCGATGCCTTGCGCGCCATCGGGGAGTCGAGGTAGAGCGGCAGCTCCGGGATCCGCCCCGCCGTCAGCAGCCGATCCAGCTCCCACACGATCTCCTGTGTCCGGCCGATGGCGAACGACGGGATGAGGAGCACGCCCTTACGGTCTGCCGTCTCACGCACGACCGAAGCGAGGGTCTCGATCGACTGCTCGGCCGGCTCGTGCTCGCGTCCGCCGTAGGTGGACTCGCACAGGACGAAGTCGGCGTCCGCGACCAGCGTCGGGTCGCGGATGATCGGCGTCCCCGGCCGCCCGAGATCGCCCGAGAACACGACGATCGTGTCCCGTCCCCCACCGGGCCGGGTGATCCGCATCCGCGCGATCGATGAGCCGAGGATGTGGCCCGCGTCCACGAGCGTGACATGGACCCCGTGGGCGACCTCGTGCTCCGCCCCGTACGGGATGTGGCGCAGCATCGGCAGCACCGCGCTCGCGTCGTCCTGGGTATACAGCGGCTCGCCGAAATCCTGGATGACCTCCGGCCCCGCCTCGCGCAGCAGATCCTCCGGGTCCGGGCCGCCATCAGCCTCGGCACCCTTGACGGCCTCATCGAGCGCCTGCTCGAACGCCCGCTTCTCGCGGGCCTCGGTCTCCGCCGCACGCTCCGGGTTCCGCCGGTTGCGCCGCGCGGAGCGCTTGGCGAACTCGACCTGGAGCTTGGCCGAGTCGAGCAGCACGAGCCGGGTGAGCTCCGCGGTCGCGGCCGTGCACAGGATCGGGCCGCGGAATCCCTCATGGACCAGCAGTGGGAGGAGGCCGCAATGATCGAGGTGAGCGTGCGTGAGGACGACGGCGTCGATCGTGCTGGGGTCGAAGCCGAGCGGGATGCGGTTGCGCATCGATTCGTCGGGGCCGCCCTGGAACATGCCGCAGTCCACGAGGACGCGGGCCCGGCCGGTGTCCACGAGGTGGCGCGACCCGGTGACCGTTCGCGCCCCGCCGAGGAAGGTCAGCTCCATCGGTGAATCCTGACACAGCCGAACCGAATGGGACGTGGCATGGCAGCATGGATCCCGATGACCACCCGCGTGCTTGCCGGATGACGACCTCCGCACTGCCTGCGGCGCTGGAGGCCGCGTACCTTGCCGCCCGCGATGCCCGGGACCGGCTCGACGTCGCGCGGGCGCGTGGCGAGCCGCCCGACCGCCGCGCACTCGAAGCCGAGGCATCCATGACCGAGGCAGCCCTGCGATCAAAGCTGGAGCGCGTGCCTGCCGACCACGGGTCGCTCGCGCCGGATGATCGACCGGCGCTCGACGCGATCCGGATCGGGATGGAGCGCGCCTTTGCCGGCGACACCGGCCTGCCCGTCGCGCCGGCGGTCGACCGGACGACCTGCGACGACCCCGCGGCCTGGCACGCCGCGATCGAGCGCGGGGGCGACGAGCTCCATCGGCGTCTCGATGGCTGCTACGCGTCGGTGGCGGACAGCCTCCCGTTCGAGGGGTCAGCGCTGACCCGTCCCAGGATCCTCGGGCGGCTGGCGACCGAGGGCTCGGCGGCGGTTCGGCGACGACTGTTCCTCGCGCTCGACCCGCTGTGGCGCGTGGTCGACGGAGATGGGGGTGACCGGTCGCCATATCGGGCGATGCTGGCCACGTCCGCCGCCGGGTGGCGCGAGGGCGGCTCCCCCATCGCCGCCAACGCAGAGGCCCTGGGCGTGACGGTCGGCGACATCGAGGCCTGGGTGCTCGCGACCCTCGAGGCGTGGCGCGACGCCGTCGCGGGCCCGTCGGCGGGCGCCGGGGATCCACCGATCGAGCCCTGGGACTGGTGGTGGCTCGCCGGTGCGGCGGATCGCGCGATGGGTGACGCGCTGCCGCTGGATCGCGTGTTCGCCCTCAACCGGGCGGTCTACGCCGCGCTGGGCGCCGATCTCGACGCGCTGCAGGTCCGCCTCGACACCGCGCCCCGGCCCGGCCGGCCCGCGGTCCCGGTCGCGTTCACCACGTTCGGCGGCCGACCGCACCGGCGCCCGGACGGATCGTGGTCGCCCGGCGTGCCGACGGTTCTTGCCAGCTACGTCGATGGAGGGCTCGGCGAGCTCACCGAGCTGGTCCACGAGACCGGGCATGCGATCCATATCGCCGGCATCCGGACGCGACCGGCGTTCGCCGACTGGCCGACCTCGGACGCGCTGACCGAAGCCCTGGCCGAGCTCGTGGCACTCGACATCGCCGAGCCGGCCTGGCAGGCGCGCTGGGTGCCCGGCGTGCCCGCGATCCCGGTCGCGGACTCGCTGCGCTGCCGGTATGCCGATGTCGTCCTCGATTCCGCGTGGGCGTTGTTCGAGATCCGGCTCCATGCCGATCCGTCGCGGCGCCCGAACGACGTCTGGGCCGAGATCACGTCCACGTATCTGGGCATGGCGCCGCACCCGGAATGGTCGTGGTGGGCGATCCGCGGACAGCTGGTCCAAGAACCCGGCTACATGGCGAACTACGCGATCGGCGCGGTGCTGGTCGCGGACCTACGCGCCGCGATCCGGGCCGTCCGCGGCGACTGGATCGGTGGCGACCCGGGCTGGTACCCGTGGGTGCGCGACAACGTGTACCGGTTCGGGCTGGGGCGCTCGCCGGCGGCGGTCCTGCGCAGCGTCCTCGGACGGGCGCCCACGGTCGACGCGCTGGGCTCCGAGATCGCGCGGGCCCGGCGATGACGAGCGCCGCCGGGGATCCCGGATCCCTTCGATTCAGCGCTAGCGCATCCAGTCGGGCGGCCGTCGTCGTGCCCGCAGGATGAACACGTAGGCGATGACCGCGATCACCAGCGCCCCGATCAATGCGACGGCGGGCAGGATCGGCTCGAGGTCGAGCTCGGAGGATGTCTGGTTGGCAACCACGTCCGCCGCCGGCGACACGTCGAGCGGGCGAAGCCTGGCCAGCTCCGGCGTCCACTGCGTGGTGGCCGTGCACTGGTCATCCTCGAGAACCCCGTCTCCGCGGCGCACGACGAACAGGTACCGGGTCTTGAGATAGGTTCGATCGATCGAGGTCGCGGTCCCGGGCTCGGAACCGCCGTGCACGTCGACCGTGTCGCCCAGCGACCGCGCACCGCTCCAGCGCTCCTCGACCCTCACGGTGGCCCAGCGGCCACCGTTCTCGGTCCGGGTCACGGTGCCCACGAACACGACGTCGCCCAGCAGGACCGCCTCGTCGATCGACGGTGTCGTGGCACACGACGCGGAGACGGACGGCGCCGCAGGCCCGCCGAGCATCGCCGACGTCAGCACCAGTGCCGCGGCGACCCGCCCGAGCGAGCCGGTCACAAGCCGCGACCCATGCCAGGCCGCCACCCGAGCGCTCAGCTGAACTGCCCGATGAGCAGCGTGTCGACCGCCACCGCGACGAATAGCAGCGTCAGGTAGCTGATCGAGTACTTGTACAGCCGGATCGCCTGGGCCAGCGAGCCCTCGGGCGAGGCTGCCTGCTGCCACAGCGTGAAGGCGCGCCACAGGAACACCGCCCCGAGCCCCAGCGCGGCGACCAGGTACACCGGACCCATGTGGGCGACGGCGAAGAACACCAGGCTGATCGCGACCAGGAGAATCGTGTACAGGGCGATCTGGCGCGCGGTCTCGGGCACGCCACGGACGACCGGCAGCATCGGGACCCGGGCCGCCTCGTAGTCCTTCCGGATCCGGAGCGCGAGGGCCCAGAAGTGCGGCGGCGTCCAGTAGAACACCAGCGCGAACAGCAGCAGCGCCGGGACCTCGACCCGGCCCGTGACCGCCGCCCAGCCGATCACCGGTGGCAACGCGCCCGCCGCGCCGCCGATCACGATGTTCTGGGGCGTCGAGCGCTTGAGCATGATCGTGTACACCACGACGTAGAAGCCGATGGCGAGCAGCGTCAGGAACGCCGCAATCAGGTTGACCTGCCAGGCCATCAGCGCGATCGAGATGACGCCCAGCACGATCCCGAACACGACCGCGTTCTCGGGCGTCACGTCGTGCGCAGGCAGCGGCCGGCGACGCGTTCGGCTCATCAGCAGGTCGATGTCCCGGTCCAGGTACTGGTTGATCGCGTTCGCGGAGCCCGCGGCAAGCGTCCCGCACAGCATCGTCCAGAACACCAGCCGGATCCACTCGGGGAAGTTCATCCCGGGCAGGTCACGGGTCGCGAGCACCATCGCGGGGACCGTGGTGATCAGCAGCAGCTCGATGATCCGGGGCTTGGTCAGGGCCACGTATGCACGGATCGTGTCCGTGGTCCGCCCGGTGCCGGCGGCGGTGCCCAATTCGCCGGACGCATCCTCGAGCCGCGCGCCTCCAGTCGAACCGGCGATCGACACCGTCCTGGCCCGGAAGTAGGAGATCGACACCAGCGCCATCAGCAGCGCCCAGATCACGGCACCCAGCGCGAGGTGGAGGGTCTGCGTCCACTCGGCGAGGCCGGTGAGGACCTGGAGGCCGCCGACGACCGCCTGGATCGTGAACAGGACTGCGGCCGACACCGCGAGCCGGACCACGGCGGGGCGGGATCGCTGCGTACGCCACGCGGCCAGCGCCGTCAGCCACACGATGACGCCGACCACTGCGGCAACCCAGCGGTGGAGGACATGCGCGGCGTTGGCATCGGTGAGCGGCGGGAACAGCGATCCGTTCATCAACGGCCAGTCCGGGAACACGTACCACTGCGACGTCGCGGTCACATTGGAACCGAACAGGAGCAGCGCGAACACCGTGGCTGCGGTGAACGCCGCCAGCAGCGTGAACCGCTGGCTCGCGCCGCGCCCCCCGATGCGGCCCGGGTAGTAGCTGCGAACGAGGATGAACACCAGCAGCCCGAGCAGGGCCATCGCCGACGCGAGGTGCGCCGTGACCGACTGGCCCGAGTTGTTGAGGCGGACCGTCTCGCGGCCGAGCCATGCCTGGAACCCGACCAGCAGGACGGCGACCACCGACATCGCCGTGATCGTCCGGTTGTCGCGATGGTCGCGGAAGGCGAGCCACGCGAGCCCCAGGATCTCGAAGCCGATGACCGCCGCGACCGTGCGATGGATCCACTCCAGCCACGCCTTGTAGTCGTCGACCGGCGGAATGATCTGGTGGTGGCACAACGGCCAGTCCGGGCAGCCCATGCCGGAGCCGGTGGCGCGCACGATGACACCGATCGTCACGAGCAGGACGGTCGTCACGACCGTGGCGAGGGCGAGCTTCTGGAATCGGGTCACGGGTGGAGCGATCGTCCTTCGGGCGCGCGGGAATGAGCACGGGCGGCCATGGGCCGGGAGGCCGCCGACATTCTACGCGCCGCTGACTGGACCGGCTCCCGGCGGATCTCGGCGGCCGGGGATACGCTGGATCCCATGTTGCGCCGCGTCATTCGCCGCCCCCTCCTTGCCACCGTCGTGATGGTCGTCCTCGCCGCCTGCGGGGGATCCCAGCCGGCCGCATCCGGCGCCCCGACGCCGGGGCCGTCCAGCGCCGCCCAGGCGTCGGTGATCCCGATCATCGTCAGCTCGCAGCAGATCGTGGGCAGCAACCGGTTCCTGTTCTCGTTCCTCGACTCCACGGGTACCACGCCTGTGTCCGCCCCGGATCGCACGGCATCGGTCGCGTTCATCGCCCCTGGCGAGACCAAGCCCGGTGCTCCGACGCCGGCCACGTTCGTGTGGGCCATCGAGGGCTCACGCGGCGACTACGTGGCCACGGTCGACTTTCCGGCCGCGGGCAGCTGGAAGGCGGTGTTCACGACCGCCGCCCCAGGGGCACCAGAAGAGTCGATCGCGGTCGGATTCGACGTCCAGGAGTCGGGCCCGACGGTCGCCGTGGGCGCGAAGGCACCGGCATCGAACACGCCGACGGCCGCCGATGTGGGCGGAGACCTGGCGAAGATCGCCACTGACCCGAGCCCCGATCCAGCCTTCTACCAGCTCTCGATCGCGGACGCGGTCGCGCAACACAAGCCGTTCGTGGTCGTGTTCGCCACTCCCGCGTTCTGCGTGAGCGCCCAGTGCGGCCCGACGCTCGACCGGGTCAAGTCGATCGCGAACACCGCACCGTCCGATGTGGCGTTCATCAACGTCGAGCCGTACCAGCTGCAGTTCACGGAGGGACGGCTGCAGCCGGTCCTCGACGCCAACGGCCAGCTCCAGCCGGTCGAGGCCGTCAACCAGTGGGGCCTGCTGTCGGAGCCCTGGATCTTCACGGTCGATCGCGATGGCATCATCCGCGGCTCGTTCGAGGGCGTCGTCGGCGTGGATGAGCTGACGGCCGCGATCGCGCAGATCGCGGGTGGCTGAGCTTCCGCCGACCGCTGAGCCTTCGCGGGCTCAGCCCTAGCCTCCGTCCTCCAGCCGGTACACGACGAGGTCGCCGCCCTCCGCGCGGAAGAACACCCGCACGGCCGCCGACGTCGCGAGGTGCTCGGCGAGATGGCCGGGCGGGAACACCGCCCCGTTCTCCAGGACCCCGATCCGGAAGGCGAGCTCTCGCCCGTCGGCCGTCCGCAGCGTGAACCCCTTGACGTCCGCGAGTCCCGCAGCGTCGATCTTGACCAGGATCCCGGTGACCGGCGACGCCGGCTCGGGATCGGTCGCGCCCGGAGTCTCCGCGAGCGGCGAGTCGATGGATCCGGTGCCGATCGGACCCGGCGTTGACGTGGCCGACGGGCCGCACGATCCCGCCGCGACGGCCAGCGCGACCGCGACGGCGAACGTCGCGGCCGCGCGTCGGCGACGGATCATCTCGGCGCCAGGCCCGTGCCGCTGCTGCCCGGCTTGACGGCGTCGTCGCCGGCGGCGCACCGCGGGCAGGTCGCGGCGCCGGCCTCCCAGGTCGGGAGCTCCAGCTGCCACAGCGCGCGGAGCGGATAGACCCGGCCGGTCGCCGGCGACGTGAGCGACGCCATGCCGCCCGAGCGGTCGACCAGGATGGCGCACTCGACGATCTCGCCGCCGGCGGCCTCGACCGCCGGGATCGTCGCCAGCAGCGAACCACCGGTGGTCAGGATGTCGTCGACGAGCAGGACACGCTCGCCCTTTTCGATCGTGAACCCCCGCCGGAACTCGCGGCGGGGGCCGGCGCCGGGCTCGACGGCGACCTCCTCCGCGAAGATCGCGCGGGTGCCCAGCTGGCGTCCCGTCTCGAACGCCAGGATCACGCCGCCGGTGGTCGGGCCCGCGACCAGGTCGACGGTGGGCGCACCGGCATCATCCCGGTGGGAGCCCGCCCAGAACCCGCACAGCTCGCTCGTCGCGGCCGGGTCCTGGAGCACCTGGAACTTCTCCAGATATGCGTCCGAGTGGCGGCCGCTCTTGAGGATGAAGTGCCCGGCCCGAAGCGCGCCGCTGGAGCGGAACAGGGCTTCGGTTCGCTCGGCGATCGCGCGGCGCGCGGCAAGGTCCTGGGTGCGTCTGAGGGTGGTCACCGCGCGATTCTAGTCGGGCGGCCCGGATCGGCACGCCGAACCGCCTGGACGCCTCCAGGACAACGGGTCGACCTCGATCCGCGTGCCCGAATACGCGAGGATGAGCGCATGCAGCCCGTCGTCACGCGGATGACCTGGCAGGACCCGTCGAACCTGCGGTGGTCGTACGTACACGTTCCCGACATCCTGCCCACGGCGCCCATCCCTCACCCTGCCGGACCGCCGTCTCCGCTGCCGCGCGAGGACCGCAGCTTCGACGATCTCCCATTCACGGTCCACGGCGAGCACCACACGGTAGGCGCGATGCTGGAGCGGACCGAGACCGACGGCTTCCTCGTCCTCCACCACGGCCGGATCCTCGTCGAGCGGTATGGGGGCCATGCGACCGAGGACACGCCCCACCTCCTCCAGTCCGTGTCCAAGTCGCTGACCTCGGGACTGGCAGGGCGCGCTCGTCGGTGCCGGCCGTCTGACCGTGGGGGACCCGGTGACCGCCCACGTGACGGAGCTCCGCGGAGGCGCCTTCGAGGGGTGCACGGTGCAGCACCTCCTCGACATGCGGGCCGGGATCCGCTTCTCGGAGGACTACGAGGATCCGGATTCCGATGTCCGGCTGAGCGAGGAGGTCATGGGCTGGCGCCCACGCACGCGCGCCGATCTGCCGTTGAATCTGTACGCGTACATGACCGCTCTCGAGCGGCATGGGGCGCACGGGGGGATGTTCGACTACCGGTCCATCCTCACCGACGTCCTGGGCTGGGTCCTCGAGCGGGCCGGCGGCGGCACGTACGCGAACCTGTTCGCACGGCATATCTGGGGGCCGCTGGGTGCGGAGCACGACGCGGCGATGACGATCGATGCCGGTGGCGCGCCGATCGCGGACGGCGGCCTGTGCGTGACCCTGCGGGATCTCGCCCGCTTCGGGTTGATGTACCTGGACGGTGGCGTCGTCGCCGGTCGAAGGGTGCTACCGGAGGCGTGGATCGCCCGCGTGGGCGCGTCCCAGCCTGCACTCGTAGACGCGTTCGGCGACGGGCTCGAACATAAGAGCGTGCTCACGCCGACGACGCACTACCACGACCAGTGGTGGGTGCTCGACGCGGACCGTGGGATCTACACGGGGCTCGGGATCCACGGCCAGCTGCTGCTGGTGCATCGGCCAGCCGACGCGGTCATCGTGAAGCTGTCAACGCACCCGGCCCCACTTGACGAGGCGAAGCACGAACTCCAGCTGGCGGGCGCGATCGCAATCGGAGACGCGCTGGCTGCCGAAGGCTGATCGCAGATCAGGGTGCGGGAGGCGGCGTCCCCGACCCGTCCGGGAACGGCACGGGCATGGACGCAGTCACCGGACCCGTGTCGTGCGCCATCACTGGCACCCAGAGGTCCGGGCCGGGGGTGGCGAGGTGGAACACGACGTGACCCCGCGTGCCGTCGTCCGGCAGCTGCAGGCCGCAGCGATACCAGGGCGGGCAGGTCCCTCCCCCGAACTCGATGGACACGATCGAGACGCCGGCCGGCACGACCGTCAGCGCGGCGGCCACGGCGGCCTCGCAGGTGAGCGCAGAGCCCCCGGCAAGCGGCGGACAGGTGACCGGCGCCATGACGACACGAACGGCGCTCATGGTCCCCGGCTGCGCCACGACCTGGAACGCCGCTGGCTTGACGCTGAGGCATGCGGTGATGTCGACGGTCCTCATCCCCTGGCAACCGGCGACGCGGAGGGTCCGAACGAGGAAGGGTCCGGGAGTCACGATCCGGGCCGGAACGACGCCGGGCACGGTCCCGTCGACGCCAACCGGAACAGACAGGTCGCTGTTCATGATGCCTTCCGCGACGGGCTCGACATCGGTCAGCGCAGGGGGCGGACCGGGACACGGCGTTGCGCCGACGCCGAGCATGGGACAGGAATGCACGCCCCCCAGGACGAGCCACGCGGCGACCGGCGTCAGCGCGAACGGGTCGAGCAGGGGGAAATCTGCCGACGCAAGGGCGCTCAGCAGCGGAGCCGGGTGGTCGAGATCCCCGACGATCCGGCCTACGAAGACGAGCGCTTGCCCGCGCACGACAAACGCGAGCTCGCCGCGCATCGACGCCGCGATCGCCTGTGTCAGCGGCCCGTCCCAGCTTGTCGACACATCCTCGAGCCCGGCCACCGCGATGCCGAAGCAATCGGGCCCCGCGAGGGTCGGGCAGGGCAGCGGGACCACCTTCAAGGATCCGTCGATGAGCACGAGGTGCCCGTCGAGGGCGCCGCCGGCCAGTGCGACCTCCAGCCCCGCGGGCGTGACGAACGACGGTCCCGAGGCCGGGGTGGACGTCGGGGGCGGTTCCTGGGTGGGTTCGACCGGGGCTTGGAGCCCGACCGCGTCGACCACGAACACGTCACCGTCGGGTCCCGAGCGCACCGTGACTCGCAGGTCCTCGCTGGCCAGATCGTGATGCAGCTGGACCCAGCCGCTCGAGCCGTCCGACCCGTACCCGAACTCCACCGAGGCGATGGGCGAGGATCCCTGGTCCACCGCCCATGCCACCGCGACGGCGTCCTCACACTGGAGCTGCGCACCAGACGGCGGTTCCGCGCACGTGATGCGTGGCATCGCGACGGTGACCAGGCTGCCGGGCTGGTAGCGCGCCACGATCTCGGGCTGCGGGCCGGTGCCCAGCCGCACCAGGAACGGTCCCTCGGTCACGACGGCATGGGGGTCGATCCCCAACGCCGGGTTCGCGAGGGTGAATTCGGCTTTTGGCCCGCCCAGCGGGACCCCGTCCGTCAGGGGCGGGCTCTCCGTGACCACGCGGGCTCCATCGGTGCCGTCGACCAGCCAGCCCGAGATCGGCTCGAGCGCCGTCGCGCGGTCGAGGATCAGCGCGCCGAACCGGGAGTTCAGCTCCGACCACCCCACCGGCTGATCGACCGGGTCCGCCAGCCGTCCGACGAGCACGAGGGTTCCCGAGTGCGGCACCACGACCCAGGTGCCGCCCAATGACGCGATCTGTGGGCCGGGCTGTGCGGGGGCTGCGGGCTGTGCCGGGCGGCTGTCCGTGTCGACCTGCCCCACCAGGTCCAGGCCGAACGTCGCCGCGCACGTGTCGGTGGGACACGGGGCGACGGTCCGGCGGAGGGTGGAGTCGATGAGGACCAATCTCCCGTCAAGCGAGCCGTCCACCAATGCCTGCTTGAGCCCTGTGAGCGATACGACCGCCGGGCCAGCCACGCCGGGCTCCGACGGCCCACCCGAGAGCGCCGGCGACCCCGGCGAGGCCGATTCCGCCGATCCGGTCGTCACGGGCGCCACCGATGCCGGTGTCGTCGCGGAACGGGGCAGCCCGCCGGCCACCGCCAGGGCCAGCACGGCGACCAGCGCGGCAACGGCCCACCCGGCCCCGGGCAATGCGCCCCGCCCGCGGATGACCACCGGCACCACGGCGAACGCCCCGGCCCCCGATGGCGCGCGCATCTCGTCACGGACCGCGGCCAGGATCTCGCGATCCGCGCTCGCGGACATGCGTCCCGCCCGCGCCTCGAGCATCGCGGACAGCTCGTCGTCACGCAGCTCGCTCATCGCCGATCCTCCCGGGCCAGCGCCCGGTCCAGCGCACGGCGGGCCGCGAACAGCCGCGACTTCGCCGTCCCCGCGGGCACGCCCAGCACCTCGGCGATGGACGTCACCGATCGGCCGTCGAGGTGATGCATGCACCAGCAGCGTCCGCTCCTCGACCGACAACCGCTCGAACGCTCGCTCGAGCGCCTCGCGGCCCGGAACCGCGCCGATCGCATCGCCGGCACGCGGCTCGTCGGCCGATGGCAGCGCATCGACCCGGACCTCGTGGGTCCGGCGCCAGCCGATCCGCCGCAGCCCTCGGCGGCAACGATTCACCAGGATTCGGGTCAGCCAGGCGTCGAACGCTGCCGGATCGCGCAGGGCCGCAAGCTCGCGCCAGGCGGTCACGAGCGTGTCCTGCACGGCGTCGCGCGCCTCCTCCTCGCGTCCCAGGATCGCCATCGCCGTGCGCGTCATCGGTCCGACCCGTGCCTCCACGAGGGCTTCGAACGCGGAGGCGTCGCCGCTTCGGGCCCGCGCGATGCGTTCCGGGTCCACGTCCGCCGTCATTGCCCTCCCATCAGACAGGAGTCATCACGAGCCGCTCAGGTTCACCCAGACTTGCGGCGGCGTCAGCGTGCGTGCTCGGCACCCTTCGTGGACGAAGCCGACGGGTGCCCGGGCAGCGCGGTGCCCACCAGGTCGGCGACCGACGCCAGCCCGCGGGCGCGGCACGCGTCGGCGAGCTCGTCGGCGAGGCGGACCGGGAGCATCGGGTCCGCGAGCACGGCCACGCCCACACCAACGGCTGACGCGCCCACGGCCAGCAGATCGAGCACGTCATCGATCGAGACGACCCCGCCGATGCCGATCACCGGCACGTCCACGACCTGGGCGACCTCGTACACGACGCGCAGCGCGACCGGCTTGAGCGCGGGCCCGCTGATCCCGCCGTAGCCGCTGCCGAGCGCGGGGCCCAGCCGGTCGGCCGAGACCGCGAGCCCCGGCAGCGTGTTGACCGCGCTGATCGCGTCCGCTCCCGAGTCCTCGCATGCTCGCGCGATCGCCCGCACGTCCGCGGCGGCCGCCGTCAGCTTCGCGATCACCGGGAGCTCGGTCGCCCGCCGCACGGCCGCGACGAGCGAACCCGCCGAGCCTTCATCGAGGCCCCACATCGCGCCGCCACGCCCGCCACCGCACGACAGGTTGACCTCGATCCCGGCAACCCCCGGCACCCCTTCCAGCCGTCGGACGCATTCGACGATGTCGCCCACCGACTCCGCGCACAGGTTCAGGATCACCGGGGTCTGCCATCCCGCCCATGTCTGGGCGTACCGGTCGAGCACGACGTCGACGCCCGGGTTCTGCATCCCGATCCCGTTGAGCAGGCCCGACGGCACCTCGGCGGTCCTCGGCGCGGGGTGCCCGCCGCGCGGCTTGAGCGTCGTTCCGCGGGTGACGATCCCGCCCAGCCGATCGAGGTCGACGAGCTCCGCGTACTCGACCCCGTAGCCGAACGGCCCCGCAGCCGCGATCACGGGGTTCGGCAGCACCAGCCCGCGCCCGAGATCAACCTGGAGCGCCACCGGCCGCCCGCCGAGCAGGTCGACGGCGGGGTTCCCCGCGCCGGGTGAGGCCACGTCCGCGCCGGGCAGGATG
>CAVYXU010000084.1:0-10035 GCA_963772565.1 uncultured Chloroflexia bacterium | reverse complement strand
CGCGACGCTGTTCGGGGTCCGAAGCAACCGCCCGGTCCGGCGCCCGGAGGTCCGCATCACCATTTCCCCGAACTCGATCGTCCCACGTCGCGCGACGACACTGGCATCGGTGGACTCTGCTGCTGGCCGCGCCACGATCCCCGGGTCACCGGGAAACGATGAATGGCTCGAGCGCCGACTGGCGGGCCTCAGGGATGGCGGACGGCTTCCGGCCGGCGGTGACGGACCCGTCCGTCCGGTTCGAACGCGCGTTCCATCCCCCCCCGTTGAGATCCCCGCCTCGGCGATCGCGGTCCCGGTGACCGCGCGCGTTCCGGTCGGCGTCCGCGCGACGGCCGCGGCGAACCCGGGATCGCCGGACACGGACCGGTCGCCCGTGAGCGTCGGCGCGCGCGCGAGGCCGATGGCGGCGGACCGGCCCTCGATCGTGCAGACTACGGTTGCGATCCGCACTGAACCGGAGGCGCCGAATGCCACAGCCGTCCCCGCAGGCGCACGCGCTGCGCCCACCGCGATGAGCACCCCGGATTCCGGGCCGCGCGGAACCGCGGATCGGGAGACCACGAGCGGCCCCGCCCACAGCGCCGGGGCGGCGGGCGACGCCAGCGCGGTGTGCGCGGCCGAACGACACCTCGTCCAGGAACGGTGTGCGCTCGCCGACGCTGCGCGCGAGCAGTCGCGGCTTGCCGCCGACGCGCTGCGCGAGGCCCAGCGTGCCTACGATGCGCTGCGCGAACGCGTCGAGCAGGCGCAGACCGCCTCGGACCCGCGCGAGATCCGGGCGTCGAAGGACGCGCTGCACCGGGCATTCCGATCGGCGAGGGCGAGCGCGTCGAGACCCGACCAGGCGGAGGCCGCCGCCCGGGATTGGCTCACCCAGATCAACCGTCTCAACACGGCAACGCGCGAGGCCGCACACAGCGTCCAGACGGGCGGGGCGCAGCTCCGCGAGCTGCTGCCCGGGCTCGAGCGGACCGCCGTCGAAGCCGACGTCGCGCGGATCACGGCCGAGACCGCGGACGCTGCCTGCCAGGACGCCAGGGCCGCGCTCGCCCGATGCGAGGAACAGACGACGCTCGCCGCCGCCCGGCTGGCGGCTGCGGCGGCCGCCCCCGAACCCGTCGCGTCGACGCTCGACGGCATGTGGCCCACCGAGGCGGAGACGCCCCTGCCCGCACCCGGTGCCTCGCTGGCCATCGATGGCGATCCGGCACCCGTGATCCGGATCCTGCGCGGGGAGCCACAGGCACTCGAGCGTCTCGTCGCGACCCTCGCCGAGCAGGGTCCCGAGGCCGCGCGCGAGTGGCAGATGCGGATTGCCGGACTCGTGGATGCGATCGTCGCCCGAGCGATCGAGGCGGGGTACCTCCGCTTGCCGGACGAGGGCTTCTGGGGCCTGTTCAACCGCCGGGAGCAGCGGGAGATCGTCGCGGCGCTGTCGGCCCTCGGCTTCCGTTTTGACGGGCTGGGCGGCTTTGCCGATGGCCGCGCCCCGGCCCAGCGCGACCTCTCGCTCGCCGTCGGCTATGCCGGCCTGGACCGGATGCGGATCCGGAACTGGCCGCGCGAGTCGGAGCTCGCCGGCCTGTTCGCCGATGCCTCGGTGGCCGCCGACGAATGGCTGATCGACGAAGCGGGTGACCTGTCGCTGGGGCGGATGGTCGATGCCCTGGGAGGCCGGGCGGCCGAGCTGGCCGATACCTGGAACGCCTGGGGACGCGTCCGACCGGCGCTGCTCGGAGCGGGCTGAGCCGATCTCCGCGGATCAGGCGCCGGTCGCGTCCGCCGCGTCGCCCGGCGACGCGTCGCCCGGCGACGTCGATGTCTCGTCGTCCTCGTCGATGACGATGACCCGCAGCGCCTCCGCGGCTTCGACGCCCAGCGGCTCGCCCTCCTCGCGAGCCCACTCGCGGATCCGCTTCTCGAGCTGCTCCGGGCGCCGGAGCTGGCTGGCGTGCGCGCGCAGCGCATCGAGCTTGCGGTCGATGGTGCCGCTGACGTCGATCCACGCCGAAGGCTGGTTGGACCAGAACAGGTACAGCCGGCGGACGGCCTGCGGTGCGAGGCCGTCGCGCGCGAGCCACGGGAAGGCCATGGCATTGCGAGCCGCCGGGTAGACCGCATCGACCGCGGCGATCCCCGCCACCCGGTGATCGGAGTGGTTGACGCCACGGTCGCCGTGAAACGTCGCCTCCGGATCGACGGCGAGCACGGCATCGGGTCGAAACGTCCGGATCTCGCGGACCAGCTGCTCGCGCAGGGCGAGATCGTTGGCGAGCGCGCCATCCGGCTGGTGCAGGAACGAAACGCCGTTGTAGCCGATGACCGCCGCCGCGGCCCGCTGCTCGACCTCGCGAACGGCCGCCAGCTCGAGCGGGTCGGTCGCCCAGTCGTCGGCACCGGCATCGCCGCTCGTGCAGCAGACGAGCCAGCCCACGGACCCCTCGTCGATCCATCGAGCGGCGGTTGCAGCCGGCCCGAAGTCGGCGTCATCAGGGTGAGCCACGATGACCATGAAGCGCGAGGGGCGCCAGGTGTGGGATGTCGCGCGCGCGTCATGTGGCATGTGATTCAGACCTCACGCTCTCGATTGCACCGCGTCGACACCGGCGTGGGATTGCAGATGCATTTCAGTTGCCGTTGTGCTACTTTCCAAATCGAGGCTTCGCTCGTCTCCCCCCACGAGCGAAGCCTTCTTTTCTGCCCCCTCGATCACCCGCGATGCTCGCGGATCGCGGCCTCGAGCGCGGCCAGGACGAGTGCCGCGTGGCCGTCCGCCTTGACCTTCGGCCACACCGTTGCCAGCCGGCCGTCGGGATCGACCAGGAAGCTCGAGCGCACGATTCCCATGTACGTCTTGCCGTAGTTCTGCTTCTGCTGCCAGGCGCCGTAGGCCTCCGCGACCGCGTGGTCGACGTCAGACAGCAGGGTGAACGGCAGCGCGTACTTCTCCCGGAAGGCAGTGTGGCTGGCGGCGTCGTCGGGGCTGATGGCCCAGATCTCGGCGCCCATGGCTCGCACGTCCCCGTACAGGTCGCGGAACTGGCATGCCTCGGTCGTGCACCCGGGCGTGTCGTCCGCGGGGTAGAAGTAGACGACGGTCCACGCGCCGCTCCGGTCGGCAAGACGATGGAGCGTGCCGTGCTCGTCGGGAAGCGAGAGCTGGGGGGCCGGATCACCGGCTGTCGGCATTGTCATGACTCGGAGGATAGCCCGCTGCCGATCGCGGCGGTCTCGACGACCATCAGGCGCCCGCACCGAACGGTGACCCCGGCGTCCGGGCGGATCCGGACGTTGGACAGGCCCCGCGCCGGGCCGACGACCAGGGGCTCGTCGTCAAGCGCGTAGCGCAGCCCGTGCGTCGTCACGCCACCCACGTCCCCACCAAACGGCAGCAGAGAGACGAGCGCCCCCGGCTGCCCGGCCAACGAGCGGGTGACGGGCCGCCCATCCGGACCCGGTGCGACGACCATGGTGGCGCGGGATGCGGCGTCGAGCAGCACGACGTCGAGGCCGGCGAGCGCCGGATGGGCGAGCAGCCACAGGTTCGCGAGGGCGTGATCCAGCCGCGGCCCGCCGAACGCACCCAGCACGGTGATCCGGGTCGCCCCATGCGCCATCGCCGCAAGCATCGCGAGCTCGGCGTCCGACTCGTCCTTGGTGACCTTGGCCCGCTGGATCGGGAGGCCGCGCGCTTCCGCCTCTGCGAGCTGTTCGGGGCTCACCGAGTCCAGGTCGCCGACAAGGAGCGTTGGTACCAGCCCCGCGATGGGCGCCCGGGCGAGCCCTCCGTCAGCCGCGATCACCTCATCGACCGCATCCGCCCAACCGGGCCACGCCGAGTCGAGCCGCGCCCGGGTCGGGACGTCGCCGTCCGCGACGACCACCACGTGCCGAGCAGGACCCGGTGAGGCGGATGAGCGCGGGTATCCGTTGGCCATGTCGCGGATCGTATCGTGCCGGGCGACGCGTTCTGCCCTCCTCGTCGTGTAGACTCCCGGCCGTGCCCGAGACGCCCTCCGCCGCGCCGATCCAACGGGTCGTGGACGCCGCCGCCCGAAAGGGCGTCGCGCTCGATATCAGCGTGTTCTCCGAGTCCACCCACACCGCCGAGGAGGCTGCGGCGGCTGTCGGCGCCGAGCTGGGGCAGATCGTGAAGTCGCTGGTGTTCGTCGCGCCGCGTGATGACCTGTCGATCGAACCGATCATCTGCCTGGTGTCGGGACCCAATCGTGTGGATCTCGCCCGGCTGGCGGCGGTGACCGGCGAGCCCGACGTCCGACGCGCCACGGCCAACGAGGCCAAGGAGCTCACCGGGTTCGTCATCGGTGGCATCCCGCCCATCGGCCATCCACGGGCGCTGCGCGTGATCATGGACCCGGATCTCGGGCGGTTCCCCGTCGTGTGGGCGGCCGCGGGTACGTCGACCGCCGTGTTCCCGGTGCCGCCGGCCACGCTCCGGATGCTGGCCAATGCGCACGTGGCACCGATCTGCGAGGAGCGCCGGCAGGCGGACGTGCTGGCCGAAGGCGCCGGTCTCGCGAACCCGCCCACGCCCCAGAACGCCGGCGCCTAGGCGCGGGGAATGGCCTCCGAACCCAGCCACTCGGTCATCCAGTTTCCCGGCGGCGTCCGGGCAAGCATGCGCTGGGCCGGAACCGGCCAGTCCGCGGCGGTGTTCGCGCTGACCGAGGCAGGTGGATCGCTGGTCGATCTCGGCGACCTCGCCGGCCCGGATCCCGACGACAGGTGCCGCGCCGAGATCCGCGTGGAGACGCCCGCCGGACCCTGGACTGTCCGGCTCGCGTCGCTCATCAGCGACGAGCCTGCCGGGCTCCTGTGGGACACGGAGGGGCTGCTCGTCGTCAAGTTCGGGTTCCACGCCTACGCCTTCGAGGCTCGTTCGGGCGCGCTGCGCTGGAGCCATCGTTCCGCAACGCCGATCCTGGTCGTTCTGGGCTCGTCGCGGCTCTCCCACGTGATCGTGCAATCGGAGATCGAGACCTTCGCCATCGAGGCCGCCGGGGAGGTCGTGTGGAGGGTCGCCCACTCGGACGTCGTGACCGGCGCCGAGCTGGTGGGCGGCCGCCTTGTCCTCACCAGCTTCGACGACCAGCGGCAGGCGATCGACCCGCGGACCGGACGGGACACCGGCTGAACACGGTTTCGTGCACGCTGTGGACGGATGGTGGACAGATTCGGACCGATCGGGCGGTGCGGGGTGGATAAGCACGTTGACCCTGGGGCAGGGCGAGCGTAGCGTTGAATGCAGCCCGAAGGGGCCGAGCGATGCTAACGGCGGCGATGACATCAACGCCCACGCGTCGAGTAGGTTCCTTCGGGCTACTGATTCCCGGCGGTCCGCCGATTCCGGCGGCGGGTTCTCCGGCGGCGGGTTCGTCGACGGCGGGTTCGTCGGCCGCGGGTTCCCCGTCGGCCCATGCTCCGGGTCGCCGGTATGATCGCGTCGTGATCCCCCAGGTCCTGATCGTCGCCGGTGTTGTCGCGCTCGCCGGAGGCTGGCTGGCACTTCGGCGACTGGGCGCGAACGCCCGCCTGGGGCGCGTCCTCGCCGCGACACCGGTGATCGGGATTGCCGACGCCCGCGCCATCGCCGACGGCGGGCGAACGCGATACGTCGCGGTTGCCGGCCGGATCGAGGCGGACGACGAGTTCGAGGACGAGCACCAGCGGCCGCTCGTGTATCGGCGTACCCGGCTCGAGGCGGGAGGAGCGCCCACCTGGACGGCCCTGGAGGACGTCCGTGAGGTCGTCCCGTTCGAGCTCTCGGAGGGCCTGGACACGATCGGCATCGAGGGCAGCGACCTCGACGAGGGGCTGGTCGTGGTGATCCGCGAGGCGGAGGGCACCGCCGGCGAGATCCCCGACCGCGTTCCCGCCGACCTGGCGCCGGACACGCCCGTTCGGCTCCGGGTCGAGCAGCTGAGCAGCGTCGATCACGCGCTCGCGCTGGGCGTTCCGATGCTGGACCCTGAGCGTGGGCCCGTCCTCCGAGCCGGCATCGGTCGCCCCCTGATCCTGACCAACCTCGAGCGAGCCGAGGCGTTGCGTCTGCTCGCCGCCGACCGGCGCGGGACCACCCTGCTCGCCTCGGCGCTCCTGGCGCTCGGGCTCGGGCTGATCGTGGTCGCGGTCGTCTGGGGCCTTCTCGGTGTGCTGGGAATCGCCTTCGCGCCGCCGGTGGCGCTGGCGGCGTCCCCGGCCCCCACCGCAGCGGCCGTGGGCGACCCGCGGAGCTCGGGGCAGGGTCCGGGACTGGTGGGCGACCCGCTGGCGGCCATCGTGATGGTCGCCGCGATCGCAGGGTTGGCGCTGGTCGCGACGCTGCTCTACGTGCGCGCGACAGGTGGTCCGCGACGGGAGCGACGCGAGCCCTGACACGGCCTCGACAAGGGCCCCCCTCTTGGCGGCGACGGCGTCGGCGACGGGGCAACAGGTCGACACCCGCGGGCTGCCTGCGCGCTGGACATCGGCGCGTCATGGGAACATCGTCCTATTGTCAACTCCTGTGAAGCCAGTGACAGTCTGCCTCGATGGCCCTGCTTGCCAAATCCCACACCGATCCGTCCGGCGCCCGGACCCCACGCCCCGGAGACGCGACGCTGACCGTGACCAAGGCAGCGCGCATCCTCGGCGTGCATGCGAACACGGTGCGCGCCTGGAGCGACGCCGGACGCCTTCGCTACTACCGGATCAACGAGCGCGGCGACCGGCGCTATCGCGAGGCTGACCTTCAACGATTCCTGACCGCGGCCGCGTCGGGCCCGCAGGTCCCGGCCGACGTGGCCACCGCCGGCCTGCGCCCGGCGCGGCGTCGCGACTCGGTGCCGCCATCGCTGACCGAGAGCCCGGCCGGGTTTGACCTGCTCGCCGATCTCGCCGAGGTCGCGTCGATGCCAAGCGGCCTGGACTCGGCGCTGGACGAGGCGTGCCAGCGGATCCGGGCGGTGACCGGGGCTGCGCTGGTCGGCGTCTGGGAGCAGCGGCCCGGCGGCCTCGTGGCGCGCGCCGCAGCGACGGAGGGCCCGGGAACGTGGCCTTCGCGATCGATCCCGGCCGGACCCAACGTGATCTCGATGGCACTGGAATCGTCCGAGCCCGTGCATGCACGCCCCGGGACACCGGGCCCGCTCCCCGTCCTCGGGATGGGAACCGATGAGCTGGCGGTGATGATCCCCGGCGGGAACACGGCGTGGGGCGTGCTGGTGCTGGCCGGTGCCGTCGAGCTCGGGCCGGACGACGGTCGCCGCCTGGCACGCGCAATCGCCCGCACCCTCGGCGTTCTCGTTCGGGGCGCGGGCGCCACCGAACAGGCGACGGGCCGCCTTCGGCGATCCGAGGCGCTGCGCCGGGTGGCCACCGACCTCGCATCCCGATTGGATGTCGGCGACGTTGCCCGGGACCTGAGCGACCATGCCCGGGTGCTGTTCGGTGCCGACCGTGTCGCCGTCGTCCTGCGGGATCCGGACGGCCGCGTCTCATCGCCGGCGGGAACGGGGTTCTCGGAGGAATTCCTGGCCACCGTCCGCGACATCGAGGTTGGACGAACGGTGCCGCACGACATCCCGGCTCGCCGGCCACTCGTGGCTGCGGGGCCCGACGCGGCGCGGTCCGCGGGCCCGCTGCGCACCGCCGCAGTGCAGGAAGGGGTCGACACGCTGCTGGTCACGCCGCTTGTCGACGGCCACGATCTGCACGGGATCCTGTACCTCGGGCACGATCGCCCATACGACTGGCGTGAGGTGGACCTGGACGCCGCCGAGGGGCTCGCCGGCGATGCGGCGGTGGCCGTTCGCTCGGCGCGGACCTTCGGACGGATGGCCACGTGGGCCGCCCAGCTGCAGTCGATCCAACGTCTGGGGGCAAGCCTCTCGGGGCTCACCGAGGTCCGGCAGATCGGCCACGCGATCGCCACGGAGCTGCGGCAGCTGATCGACTACCACAACGTGCGCGTCTACCGGATCGACGAGGGCGACCTCGTTCCGGTCGCGATGCTGGGCCAGGTCGGGGAGTACTCGGACGAGACGGCAGATCAGCTGCGGACACCGCTCGGCCAGGGGATCACCGGCTGGGTCGCCCGGTACCGCGTGCCACAGCTGGTCGACGACGCCGCGACGGATCCCCGAGCCGTGACGGTTCCCGGCACCGAGCCCGATCTTGACGAGTCGATGCTGCTGGCGCCGATGGTCCACGAGGGGCAGTGCCTGGGTGTGCTGGTGCTGTCGAAGCTCGGGCTGCACCAGTTCGTGGAGGATGACCTGCGGCTGCTGGTCATCTACGCGTCGTTCGCGGCCCAGGCGATGGCCAACGCGGATGCAACCGGACAGCTTCGCCGGCAGTCGCAGGCGCTCGAGCGGCAGCTGCGCGCCCAGCAGGAGCTGCTTCGGACGACCGAGTCGATCCTCACCACGCTCGATCGGATCGCGCTGATGGAGCAGATCACCGACAGCCTCGGCTCGCTTGTCCAGAGCGACAACATCGCCATCGAGACCGTGGATGGGCCGACCGGCCTGCTGGTCCCGCTGACCGCCCGTGGCGTTCACGCCGACGAGTTCCTCGCGCCCTGGGAGCCCGGCGAGAGCGGGATCGCGACCTGGGTCGTCGACCACAACGAGCCGGTGCTCATCTCGGACGAGCGGTCCGACCCGCGGGTCAATCACTTCCGATCGACCGGCGCGCTCGACGGCAGCCTGATCGTCGTTCCGCTGATCGGCCCGCTCGGCGCGGCGGGGGTGCTCACCCTGGAGCGCCTGGGCCCGGACGCCCCCTTCGACGACGAGGAGTTCGAGCTCGTCAAGCTGTTCGCCGGAATCGTTTCGATCGCGCTTCGCAACGCCGATACCTTCCAGGCGGCCGAGATCCGGGCCCGCACCGACGACCTGACCGAGCTGCTCAACCATGGGACGTTCAAGGGCTGGCTGGGACGCAGCGTGGCCACAGGCGACCCGTTCGGTCTCGTGATGATCGATCTCGACGACTTCAAGAACGTCAACGACACGCTGGGCCACCAGGCCGGGGATCGACTCCTGCGCGAGATCGCCGTCGCGATCCACAATGGTGCGCGCGAGACGGACGCGGTGTTCCGGTATGGCGGGGACGAGTTCGTGGTGATCCTGCCGCGGAGCAACTCGACCGGGCTCGCAGCGGTCGCCGACCGGATCCGGACGGCCGTCGCGGCGGTCGGCGTCGCCGATAGAGAGTGGGTCGAGGGCAAGGTGCAGGTCTCGGCGTCGATCGGCACGGCGTCGTTCCCGGACGACGGAGACGACGCAGAGGCGGTTCTGCTGGCCGCCGACCGGGCGTGCTTCATCGCCAAGCGCCGCGGACGCGGCCAGGTCGCCACCGCCGCGGAGAGCGCGTCGCTGGCCGGCAAGTTCACGCTGTCCGAGCCGACGCCGGTCGATCCCCCCTCGCCGCTGCCCGAGTAGCCTGGCCGGGTGGCCGGTGAGGCGTCACACTGCGGTGGTGATCCGAGCCCGGGGCCCCCAGGTGCGCGCATCTCGCCGGCTCGCGGGCGGTGCCGCCGCCCTCCTGCTGGCCGTATCGCTCGCGGCCTGTCTGCCACCATCGGTCCGTCCGACGCCCACGCCGGGACCCACTCCCACACCGTCACCAACGCCCTTGCCCACGCCGACGCCCACGCCGGCGCCGCCGACACCAACCCCGGCGCCGACGTTCGCGCAGTACACGGTCGTCCGGGGCGACACCCTGGTGTCGATCGCCCGCCGGTTCCAGACGACGGGCCGGAGCATCGCCTACTGGAACCGCGACCGGTACCCGAGCCTCGACCCGGAGTCGGCGGACTATGACCCCGACACGGTGCAGCGCGGCTGGGTGCTGAAGATCCTGGCCGGGCAGGAGTACCACCCGCCGATGGACGAGGGCGAGACGCCCGACCCGACCGTCGAGCCGTCGCCGCCCGTGCCGTCAGGTCCGGCCGAGGATTCCCCGAGCCCAGGGGCCTGACGTTGCACCCGGGCGCCTGACGTCGCACCCGGGCGCCTGACGCCGGCC
>CAVYXU010000083.1:0-9708 GCA_963772565.1 uncultured Chloroflexia bacterium | reverse complement strand
GTGGCGTCCACCGGACGGCATGGATCGTTCGGTATGGCCGGTCCGGGCGCGGGGTGCGGCTCAGGCGAGCCCGCGACCCTTCTGGAGCACGATCTGAAGGTCCTGGGTGATGCCCGTTGCGAACCCCGCCTCGCTGATCGAGAGGTAGAAGTCCCACATCCGGATGAACCGATCGTCGAAGCCCAGGGCCCGAACCTCGTCGAGGTGGGCAAAGAAGGCAGCTCGCCACGCCTGGAGCGTCCGAACGTACGAGCCGGCGATGTCGTCGACCTCGCGGACCAGCAGGCTCGTCCCGTGCAGCGATCGCTCGATCGCCGCCAGCGAGGGAAGCAGGCCGCCGGGAAAGATGTAGGTCTGGATCCAGTTGGCGCCACGGCGCTGTGGCTCGTAGGCGGCGTCGGGAAGCGTGATCACCTGGAGGCTGACCTTCCCGCCCGGCCGAAGCGCCCGGTCGCACGCCGCGAAGAACGTCGAGTGGTACTCGGCACCCACCGCCTCCAGCATCTCGATCGAGACCACGGCGTCGTACGTGCCCGTGATCTCGCGGTAGTCGCGCAGCTCGACGCTGACCCTGTCGGCGAGGCCCGCGGCGGCGATCCGTTCGGTGGCCAGCGCGTGCTGCGCCGGTGACACGGTGATTGTCGTCACCCGGCAGCCGAGCTCGCCCGCCGCGTACATGGCGAATCCGCCCCAGCCGCTGCCGATCTCGAGCACGTGCTCGCCACCGCGGAGCCCGGCACGTCGCGCGATCACGGCGTACTTGTTGCGCTGCGCGTCGGCCAGGGACTGGTCCGGCGAGGCGAACACGGCGCTGGAATAGGTCATGGTCTCGTCCAGGAACAGCCGATACAGGTCGTTGCCCAGGTCGTAGTGGGCCTCGATGTTGCGCCTGCTGCCCGCGACGGTGTTCCGCCGCGCGCGGTGGGCGATCGCCCTCCGGAGACGAAGGGGGGCCCGCCACCAGCCGCGAGGCAGGGCGAGCGCATCGCGGTTCAGCGCGGCGACCCCGAGGAGCGCCGGCAGGTCCGGGCTGGACCACAGGCCATCCATGTACGCCTCGCCCGCGCCGATCTCGCCGCCGAGCAGCATCCGGACGGCGGCCGCGGCATCGTGGACGCGGAGCTCGCCCGAATACGGAGAGGACGGGTCGCCGTAGACCCGGCGCGAACCGTCGGGCAGCACGACCGCGAGGCGGCCCACGCGGATGCGCCGCGCGGCGCCCAGCATCACACGGACGGCGGCCTGCTCGACGATCCGGCCCGGCAGCACCAAACCCCGCCCGACGGTCAGCGCGCCGCTCATCGCACGGCACCATCGGGCCGGGCCACACCGGGCCCGGCCACACCGGGCCCGGCCACACGGGGCCCGGCGACGGCGCCGTGGCGCAGGAAGGTTGCCCCCCTGAGCCGCAGCCGAAGCGCATGCCAGTGGATCAGCCCGATCGTCTTATGGCTCACGAGCGGGTGGCGCAACAGGAGCCGCAACAGCGATCGGTCCGACATCGGCCTGCGCCGCAGCACGAGGCTCGTGCTCAGCATCGGCCGGTCGTCCTGGCGGAGGTTGATCGCAAGCCGCAAACGCCCGGGCTCGTCGCGCACGTGGACGCTGTAGCGGCCGTCCATGGTGATGAACGGCGACACGAAGAAGGCCTTGTCCATCGCGGCCGTGAACGGACCGTCAACCCCGTCCGGACTTCCGGATCGGCCCGGCCGCAGGGTATACAGGTGTCGCTCGCCGAAGGTGTTGTGGACCTCGACCACCACGACGCGGAGTGTGCCCGATCCGTCGCGACACAGGAAGAAGCTGGCGGGATTGAACACGTAGCCGAGCACCCGCAGGTTGGTCACCAGCGTCACCCGCCAGCCCTCCGGATCCTCGCCCTCCGAGCGCAGGTGGTCGCGGATCGCGCCCGGAAGGTCGTGTGAAGGGTCAACCAGGTGGTCCGTGTCGTGGAACGTGACCACCCCTCGCCGGTTGCGGCCGAACAGCCGCATCCGGGCATCGACCTCGTCCAGCTCGTCGAGATCGAGAGCCGCATACCACACGTCGTGCTCGAGCGCGTACGTGAACGGACGCGCGCGGCGGTGGCCGACCTTGCCCTCGAGCAGGTGGGACCTCATGCCGCTGCCTCGGTCTCCGCTGCCGGCACCCCGATCAGCTCGGCGACCTCGAAGCCCGAGCGGCAGCCGTCCTCGTGGAACCCGTAGCCAAGGTGCGCGCCCGCGAACCACGTCTGCCGCCGGCCCTGCAGCGCCCGGACTCCTTGCTGTGCGGCAAGCGTCCGGAACGTGTACATGGGGTGATCCATCGTCTGCTCCAGGATGACCCGCTCGGGCGCGATCCGGGAGCCCGGGTTGAGCGACGTCAGGTACTCGACCGGTCCGCCGAGCGACTGCAGCCGGTTCATGTCATAGGTCATCGTGAGCGCGTCGCCGGGCCTCCGGCAGTCGGGCGTGTGGACGTTCCACGAAGCCCAGGCGCGCCGGTTGGCGGGCATGATCGCGGTATCCGTGTGGAGCACGACCTGGTTGCTCGAGTACTCGAAGCCGCCCAGGACCTGCCGCTCCCGCTCGTCCGCGTCGCCTAGCAGTCGAAGCGCGTCGTCGGCGTGGGTCGCCATCACGACCCCGTCGAAGCGGCTGACCGCGCCGTCCGCCGTCCGGACCGTGACGCCGAGCTGGTCGCGGACGACCTCGACCACCGGGCTGCCGGCGCGCAGGGCGCCGGGCCGCAGCGACCCGATGAGGCGTTCCACGTAGCGTCGGGATCCACCGCGCACGACGCGCCACTGGGGCGCGTTCCCGTAGCCGATCAGGCCGTGGTTGTCGAGGAAGTGGAGCAGGTAGTCGACCGGGAACTCGAGCACTCGATCGGCGGCCGTCGACCACACCGCCGACGTGATGGGCACCAGGAAGTGCTCACGAAACGCTCGTCCGTACCGGTGTTCCTCCAGCCAGTCGCCCAGGCTCGCCCGTGTCGGCTCGACGGCGTCCAGCGTCTCGCGCGCGCGCCCGTAGAACCGGCTGATGTCCGCCAGCATCCGCCACTGCGACGGCCGGACGACCGTGCCGGGGCCGGGGAAGAAGCCGCGGGCGCCGCGTGAGCTGAACGCGGTGCCGCACGCGTCGCACGCGGACCCGAACGACATGTCACTCGGCTGCGTCTCCACGCCGAGCTCGGCCAGCAGCCGTACGAAGCGGGGATACGTGCGCTCGTTGTAGACGATGAACCCGGTGTCGACGCCGATGGGTCCAGTGGGCGTGTCGACGGACACCGTCGACACGTGGCCTCCGGGCACCGGATGCTGCTCGAACAGGGTGATCCGGTGGTGCGCGTCGAGCGCCCGGGCAGCCGTCAGGCCGCTGACACCGGATCCGATGATGGCGATATCCATGGCGTCCGGTCAGGCGCTTCCGGCGCGCTGGTCGAGCGCCTGCTGCATGCCGTCACGCGCGTCACGCGCGACCCGGGCCAACGCGCCGCCGGCGAACGGAGTTGCCAGGCGCATGAGGCCGCGGAAGCGGATGTCCGCCGTGTAGTCGATCTGCGTCCCTGTGGGGGTCGGCTTGAACCGGATCTCGTCCACCGCCACGACGCCCGAGCCTGAGCCCTCGAGGACGACCAGCCGGTCCGGTTCCCAGGCCGTGACCTCGTAGTCCATGGTCGCGGTCCGGCCGCCCATCTTCACGCCCAGCCGGTACCGCGCACCGATGCCGATGGGGCCGGCGTTGGCTCGCACGGAGGAGACGACGCCCGGGTCCCAGACCTCGGCATTCGCAAAATCCGCGAGAAAGGCAAAGGCCCGTTCGGGGGTCAGCGACGTCTCGATATGCTCCTTGAGGATGGCCATGACTTGCGCACCTGTATAGACTTTGTATAAGCTAGTAGCGGCACAGTACCGCAGTCGTGGGTACGCGTCAAGAGTCTGCACAGGGCCCGGCGGCCCATGGAGGGACAAACCCGATGCAACCGACAGCCCAACCCGGAGCGATCCCCGCAGCGCGGGCTCGGAGCCTAAATCGGTGGAACGCGGTGCTTGCCGTGCTGCACGCGGCGCAGGGGCTGGCGATCCTTGCGCTCTCGTTCGCGAAGGATCCAGTCGTGAGCGCTCCCGTGGTCAGCAGCTATCTCACGTTCGATGAGGCCACGCGCACGCTGGTGCCCGCGCAGCGCGCGCTGTTCGACCTGCCGATCGGGCCGGCGGTCGCAGCGTTCTTCTTCCTGAGCGCCATCGCGCACTTCACGGTCGCGTTTCCCGCGCGTGGCTGGTACGAGCGCCGGCTTGCCCGCGGCCAGAACCCCGCTCGCTGGATCGAATACGCACTCTCGTCGAGCGTGATGATCGTGATCATCGCGGAGCTCGCGGGGATCCAGGAGGCCGGCACGCTGATCGCGATCTTCGGCGTCAACGCCGTGATGAACCTGTTCGGCTGGAGCATGGAGGCCGCCAACGAAGGGCGTGAGCGCGTGCAGTGGCTCCACTACCTGTTCGGGTGCATCGCGGGGATCGTCCCGTGGCTGGTCATCGGGACCGCGCTGCTGACCGCCGCCACGGAGCCCGGCGCCGCCGCGATCCCGGGCTTCGTGATCGCGATCTTCGTATCCCTGTTCATCAGCTTCAACGTGTTCGCGATCAACATGATCCTCCAGTACCGGAGGATCGGGCGCTGGGTCGACTACCTCTACGGCGAGCGCGCCTACATGCTGTTCAGCCTGATCGCCAAGTCGCTGCTGGCATGGCAGGTGTTTGCCGGGACGCTCCGGCCTTGACCCGCCTCACGATGCTGCCCGATCCGCGAGTCGTGGTCGACGACACGCTCGAGGTGACGGTCATCGGGTCGTTCAGCCGGATCGGACCGGCCGTCCGGCGCCGGCTGTTCGGCTGGAGCACCCCCGCGTCCGACGCGTTGCGGGGGCGGACGGTCCTCGTCACGGGGCCGACGTCGGGCCTCGGCCGCGCCGCGACCGACCGGTTCGCGGGCCTCGGCGCGCGGGTGATCCTGTTGGGCCGGAGCGAGGACCGGCTCATCCGGCTGCGAGACGAGCTCACCAGGCGCCACGGGGAGGACCGGTTCCCGATCGTGGTCGCGGACATGGGTTCGCTGGCCTCGGTCCGCGCGGCCGTCGCCGCGATTCTGGCCACCGAGGATCGCCTCGACGTCTTGGTCGACAACGCGGGCTCGATCTTCCCCGATCGGAAGACCGGGCCGGACGGGATCGAGGCCACGCTGGCGCTGCTCGTCGTGGGCCCGTTCGTGCTGGTCTCGGGGCTCCTCCCTCTCCTGCGGCGGACCAGCGGCTCGAGAGTCATCGCGGTGACCTCGGGCGGCATGTACACGCAGTCGCTGCCGCTCGATGACCTCCAGTACCTGGACGGCGACTACGCCGGTCCGAAGGCGTATGCGCGCGCGAAGCGGGCGCAGGTGGCCCTCGTGCGCGAGTGGGCGCGCCGGCTGCGCGGGGATGGCGTCTCCGTTGCCGCGATGCACCCGGGCTGGGCCGACACGCCGGGGCTGGCGAAGACCCTGCCGTCGTTCCATCGGCTCATGCGTCCGCTGCTCCGGACGCCCGACGAGGGCGTGGATACGATCGAGTGGCTGGCGACGCTGTCCGACGCGATGCCCGCCAGCGGAGGCCTCTACCTCGACCGCCGACGGCGCCCGTTCGACCGGGTCCCGTCGACGCGACTGTCCATCACCGACCGGCGTCGGCTGTGGGACCAGGTCGTCGCGATGGCGGGGACGGCCGATCCGGCACCGGACGCCTGAGCGCGCCGGCGCACGTGCCCGGTGCTCCTGCCCGGATCAGCCGCGGCGTCCCAGGGCGTCGGCGACCGTCACCGCGGCATCGACCACGCCCTGCGGCAGCGCCGTGACCCCCAGTCGCTTCGCGATCTCGGGCGTGGCCGCGGCCCCGCCCAGGGCGACCAGCCGGAGCCCGAGCGGCCGGAGTGCGTCGACCACCGGTGCGGCGGCCTCGGCGTCCGCCGCGACCACGGTGCCGATCACGGCAGCCTTCGCCCGGGTTCTGGTCACCGCCTCGATCCACCCGTCGACGGGCACGTCCTGGCCGAGGTAGAGGACTCCGACCGCGCGCCTTCGGAGCGCGACCGCAAACGCCAGCGCACCGAGCTCATGGCGGGCCTCCGGGGGGAGTCCCACGACGACCGACGAAGGGCCCGGAACCCCCGCCGCCTGGAAGGTCGCCGCGAGCCGGCGTGCGACGGCCGCGCTGGCGGCGTGCTCGGCGGCGACGCTCAGCCGGCCCGTCGCCCAGGCATCGCCGAGCGCGGCGGTGGCGGGCAGGACCAGGGAGTCGATCACCGCCTCGAACGACCCCGCGGCGAGCATCTGGTCGAGCACCGCCTCCGTATCGGCGGATGATGCAGACACTGCCGCGGTCACGAACTCGGCGACCAGTCGGGCGTGCTGCCGCTCGGCAGGCGCAGCCTCGCCTGCGCCGCCCGGGCGCCCCGCGATCTCGTCGGCGGAGACCTCGCCGGCTGCGATGGCGCGTGCTGCCTCGGACGCGGTCCAACCCGACTCGACGAGCGATCGCATCGCGAGCAGCACCCGGAGCGTCGCCTCGTCGTACAGGCGGTAGCCGGCAGGCGTCCGGGTCGGGTTGATCACGCCGTAGCGGCGCTCCCAAGCCCGGATGAGCGGCGCGCCGACACCCGTCCGCGCCGAAGCTTCCTTGATGGTGTACATGGTATGTCTAACGCTACCACGGGATCGACACCATGGACAAGTGTTCTACATATCCGGGCGTCGTACGGGCAGCCGGACAGCGCACCCGGGCCCGACGGCGGCCGTGCGACGGACGACCGCGGCGGGTGTCACCATGGGCCGCAATGACCCCGCCGCCCGCTCCCCGTCGCCGCCTGGGCGGCATCCTGGTCGACACGTCGCCGCTTCGCCACGACCGTGACTACCGTCTGCTGTGGGCCGGCCAGGCGATCAGCACGATGGGCCGGATGATCACGTACGTCGTCCTCCCGTACCAGGTCTACGTGATCACCGGCGACCTGCTCGCGGTGGGCGCGCTGTCGCTCGTCCAGCTGGTCCCGATCCTCGCCTTCGCCCTCGGCGGCGGCGCGATCGCCGACGCGGTCGACCGGCGAAAGCTGCTGCTCGTGACCCAGGCCGGCCTCGCCCTGACCAGCCTCGCCCTGGCCCTGCTCGCGTTCCTTCCCGCGCCATCGATCCTCGCGATCTACGCCGTCGCGTTCGTGGCCGCGGGCCTCGGCGCCGTCGACCAGCCGGCCCGTGCCTCGGCGATCCCCCGGCTGGTGCCACCCCAGCGGCTGCCCGCCGCGATCGCGATGAACCAGCTCGTGTTCAACGGCAGCGCGGTCATCGGGCCGGCGATTGGCGGCGTGGTGCTGGCGACCTCGGGCATCGCGGCCGCGTACCTGATCGACGTCGTCACGTTCGGAGCGGCGATCGTCGCACTGCTGATGATCTCGCCCATTGCGCCGTCGCCCGGGGCCGTCCGGCCGAGCCTCGCGACCGTGATCGAAGGCCTGCGCTACGCGCGGAGCCGGCGCGAGGTCCTGGCGACGTTCGTTGTGGACATCAACGCCATGGTGTTCGGCTCGCCCCGCTCGCTGTTCCCGGCGCTCGCCCTGGACGTGTTCCGGGTGGGACCGGCCGGCGTCGGCCTGATGGCGTCAGCCGCCGCCTTCGGCGGTCTGATGGCCGCACTGTTCAGCGGTCGTGCGACGACGGTCCGGCGTCCCGGCAGGGCGGTGCTGGTTGCGGTCACGGTGTGGGGCCTCGGCATCACGGGGTTCGGGCTGGCGACGTTCAGCTTCCCATTGGCCCTCGTGTTCCTCGCGATCGCCTCAGGGGCCGACGTGATCAGCGCCGTGCTCCGCAGCTCGATCGTCCAGCTGCTCACGCCGGATGCCCTCCGCGGTCGCGTGTCCTCGATCCACATCCTGGTCGTCACCGGGGGACCGCGGATCGGTGACGCGGAGGCGAGTGTCGTGGCCGCCGCTGTCGGGACTCAGCTGTCGGTGATCAGCGGTGGACTGCTGACGATCGCCGGCCTGGGGGCGATCGCCCTTGCGATGCCGGAGTTCCGCCGGCTCGACATGGTGGGCGGCGATCCGGCGACCGTCGAGCCGCCGCCGGCTCCCGCGCGACCGGGCTGACCCGGCGCCCGGCTCAGCGCTTCTTGAGCGGGATGTAGGCGCGCTCTCCGTAGCCCACGTACAGCTGCCGCGGCCGTCCGATCCGCGACGACGGGTCGGTCATCATCTCGCGCCACTGGGCGATCCAGCCCGGCAGACGCCCGATTGCGAACAGCACGGTGAACATCCGGGTCGGGAAGCCGAGCGCGCGGTAGATCAGGCCGCTGTAGAAGTCGACGTTCGGGTACAGCTTGTGGTCGATGAAGTATGGATCGGCCAGGGCCACCTGCTCGAGCTCGAGCGCGATGTCGAGCAGCTCGTCGCGGGCGCCGATCCGGGCGAGGACCGTGTCCGCTGCGGTCTTGATGATCTGTGCCCGCGGGTCGAAGTTCTTGTACACCCGGTGGCCGAAGCCCATCAGCCGGAACGGATCGTTCTTGTCCTTCGCCCGGGCGACCGCCTTGGACACGTCGCCGCCATCCTGCCGAATCGCCTCGAGCATCTCGAGGACCTCCTGGTTGGCGCCGCCGTGGAGCGGGCCCCACAGTGCGGCGATGCCGGCCGAGATCGACGCGTACAGGTTGGCGTGGCTGGAACCGACCATGCGCACGGTCGAGGTCGAGCAGTTCTGCTCGTGATCCGCGTGCAGGATCAGCAGGATCCGGAGCGCGCGCGCGACCTCGGGATCCATCTCGTAGGCCTCGGACGGGACCGCGAACATCATGCGCAGGAAGTTCTGCTCGTAGTCCAGCGAGTTGTCCGGGTAGATGAACGGCTGGCCGATCGACTTCTTGTAGGCGAAGGCGGCGATGGTCGGCATCTTGGCCAGCAGCCGGATGGTGCTGATCTCCACGTCGTCGTGGTCGCTGGGATCCTCGGACCCCTCGTAGAACGTGGACAGCGCGGCAACAGCCGACGCCAGGATGCCCATCGGGTGGGCGTCCTTCGGGAAGCCGTCGAAGAACCGCTTCATCTCCTCGTGGAGCAGCGTGTGGCGGGTGATGGAGCCGTTCCACTCGTCGAGCTGGTCGGGGGTCGGGAGCTCGCCGTAGATCAGGAGGTATGCGGTCTCGAGGAACGAGGACTGCTCGGCGAGCTGCTCGATCGGGTAGCCCCGGTAGCGGAGGATCCCGGCCTCGCCGTCGAGATAGGTGACGCTGCTGCGGGTGGCCGCGGTGTTCGCGAACCCGTAGTCGAGCGCGGTGACCTTCGCGTCGCGGAGCAGGGTCGAGATGTCGACCGACCGGTACCCGACCGTCGAGGCCTGAACCGGCAGGTGGAGGGTGGTCTCGCCCACCTGGAGCTCGGCGGTCGGTGCGGCCTCGGCGGGCGGCTCGGTGATGGCGCTCATGAGCGTTGGCTCCTCGGTTCCGGTGGCGGCGTCGATTGCCCTTCGGGCGACGCCCGCTGGGGTCGGGGATCGCGGAAGCCAACCCGGCGGCTGACGGCCCGACGCGTCCCGCGATCGTTGGCCACATCGTGCCGTGCCCACCAACCCGTCTCCTAGGGCCCTTCGGCATACCCCAAACGGAGCATCCCGGCCCAACCTCGACAACGTCGCCGGCCGTCGC
>CAVYXU010000082.1:0-25163 GCA_963772565.1 uncultured Chloroflexia bacterium | reverse complement strand
ATACCAGGTCAACGCCGCGCTCCTGTCTGCAGCCCCCGAGGCGGTCGTCATGCACTGTCTGCCTGCGCACCGCGGGGAGGAGATCACCTCGGACGTGATGGACGGTCCACGCAGTATCGTGTTCGACCAGTCGGAAAACCGCCTGCACGCGCAGAAGGCGCTGCTGGCCGAGCTCCTGGCGCGGTAGCCGTGATGCATGGGGTGGAGGCGGGCAGGTGAGCGGCGAAGCGATCTACGAGCGCTACAAGGCGGCGCTCAAGCGCGGGCACGTGGCCACATTGCACGGCCAGCTCGACGAGGCGCTCGCCGCGTATGCCGAGGCCGCGTCCATCGCGCCCGAGCGGTCCACCCCCCACACCAGCGCCGGGACGGCGCTCCTGCGTGCAGGTCGGGCCAGCGATGCGCTGGGACGGTATGCGGCCGCGCTCGCGCTCGCGCCCCGGGACGAGGCCGCGCTGCTCGGCCGCGCGCGGGCGCTCGATGCGCTCGGACGCCGCCGCGAGGCTGCCGAGGCGTTCGACGGGGTCGCGGAGGCCCACGCGCTGGCGGACCGGCCGGCCGATGCGGTCGATGCCGCTCGTCGGGCGCTCGAGCTGGCGGAGGGTCGCGAGCGCCGCCGCACACTGGCGCGGCTGATCGAGCGGTTGCGAGGCTCGGAGCTCGACGGGCCGGCCCGGGACGCGCTCGACAAGGCGCTCCGGATCCTCGACGACGTGACCGTTGCCCGGGGAGGGGCGTTCTCACCCGCCGCCGGCGAAACGTCGGGCGCGGTACCCGGCGGGGAGGCGGAAGCCGGACCCGGGTCGGCCGAGCTGGGCGAACCGCCGGCAGAGCCCGCACTCGAGCCGGCCGCCGAGCCCGCGGCCCCACCGATTCGGGCTGCTCTGGACCGTGATCTCGCGCCCGATGTCGATGTCGACGCCCTCGCACGAGCGATCGACGACGCGCTCGACAACGGCCGCCTCGACGGGGCGCGCGACGGCATCCTCGACGCCGCGGCCGCACACCGGCAGGCCGGCGACATCGACGCGGCGCTGGACCTGTGCTATCGGGGCCTGTCGCTCGCCCCGGACGATGTCGATCTCCACCTCGCGCTGGTCGAGCTGTACGAGGACCAGGGCTGGTCCGAGCTGGCGGCCGAGAAACTGGACCTGCTGGAGCGACTGGCCGCCATCGACGACAACGAGCTCGCGCTCGCCAGGGTCGCGGCCGCACGCGCCTGAGAGGCCTCAACGACGCCCCCATCCGGCCGGCTCCGGGGCGCGCCGGGCGTCTGATCGCCGGGAACCCGGTGCTACACTCCCCGAACGATGCCCCAGATCGTCGAGCCGCTCGTCCGCCAGTTCACGCCGACGACGCTGCTGGACATCGCGATCACCGCGCTGTTCATCTACTGGCTGTTCAGCCTGATCCGCGGGACCCGAGCCGTCACGCTCGTCATCGGGGTGTCCATCGTGCTCGGCGTGTATGGGCTCGCCCAGCTGCTGGAGCTGCGCCTGTTCACCCAGCTGCTGCAGACGGGTGCCGTTGTCGGGCTGTTTGCGCTGGTCGTCGTGTTTCAGCCGGAGCTCCGGCGAGCCCTCGAGCGCATCGGCCGCGTCGGGACCTTCAGCTGGCTGCTGGCACCGGCTGCCCAACGGCAGATCGACCACGTCGCGGCTGAGGTCGCGAGGTCCTGCGGACAGCTATCGCGGGCACGGCAGGGCGCCCTGATCGTTCTCGAACGCGAGACCGGCCTCGAGGAGATCGCGGAGACCGGGGTGATGCTCCACTCGGACCTGTCCACGGAGCTGCTGTGCACGATCTTCTGGCCCAAGACCGCGCTCCATGACGGCGCCGTCATCATCCGCGGCGACTCCATCGTGGCTGCCGCTGCCCTGTTGCCCCTGACCGACATGAACCTGAGCGAGCGGTTCGGGACGCGCCACCGGGCGGCGCTCGGGATCACCGAGGACACCGATGCGGTGGCCGTCGTCGTGTCCGAGGAGAGCGGTCACATGAGCGTGGTCGAACGGGCCCGCATCGTCCGCGTGCCGAACGAGGCGCAGCTCGAACGGGCCATCCGCGCCCTGCTGGCCGCCCCTTCCGTTCCGGCAAGCCTTCGCCGGCGACGGCTGCCAGGCCGAACCGGGGTCGGCGCGGCCATGCGGCTGGCACGCCGCGAAGCCGGGCGGCCCGAGGGGGCCATCCCGGATCCGCCCGCCACCGGGGAGGACGGCACGGCGGTGGGCTCGCCGTGATTGCCTTCCGGCGCACCCTGCGGCGTGCGGCCGCGTTCGTGGTCCACAACTGGCCGCTCAAGCTCGCGGCGATCGTGGTGGCGACGATGCTCTATTTCGGCGTCGCGTCCGGCGACAGCAGCACCTATCCCGGCCCAATCCGGATCACCCCGGTCAACCAACCCGCGGGGACGGTGATCACCAACGCCAACGAGCTCAAGGACGTCGAGCAGGTGCGCTACCTCGCGCCGGCGGGCGCCGGCCCCCTGACGGCCCAGGACTTCCGCGCCACGGTGGATCTCTCGGACGTCAAGCCGGACGGGGTGCCCGTCAACGTGCGCGTGGACCTCGAGGCGATCGATCCCCGGGTGACCATCCTCGAGGTCCGGCCCCGGACGATCCAGATCGTGCTCGACCAGCTGATCACCAAGACCGTCGAGGTCAAGGTGGATCGCGGCACGCCGCCGCCGGGCCTCGACATCGGCGAGACCGTCATCGACCCGCCCCAGGTCACGGTCACCGGCGCCGCCGGGCTGGTCAACCGGGTGGAGGCGGTCCGGGCGAGCACGCCCATCGACGCCAGCGGCCTGGATATCGATCGCGAGGTCCAGCCGGTGCCGATCGACGCCTCGGGCGAGATCGTGACCGGCGTCGAGATCGAGCCCCGCACCGTCCACGTCACCATCCCGATCTACACCAACAAGGATTCGCGGACGCTGCCCGTCAACCCGATCATCACCGGCACGCCGGCCGCGGGCTTCCGGATCGCCGCCATCGAGACCACGCCGCTCACCGTATCGGTCGAAGGTGACCAGGACCAGCTGGTCGCGCTGATCCGGGCCGACACGGAGCCGGTCCCCGTGTTCGGCGCCACGAGCGACGTCTCGGTTGATGTCGCGCTCGCCCTGCCGACGGGGGTCACGCCACTGGCCGTGACGACGATCTCGGTGACGGTCAGGATCGAGCCCGTGACGGAGACGCGGACGTTCGCGGCGGGCCTGCGGCTCGATGGCGAGCAGCCGGGACTCGAGTACGACGTCGCGCAGGGCCGGGTGCTGCTCACGCTGTACGGCTCCATCGTGTATCTCGACCGGCTCGGAGTGGCGCCGATCGTCGTGGGCCTCAACGTGGCCACCCTCGCACCCGGGACGCATGAGGTTCCGGTGGTCCCGTCTCTGCCCTCGGGCGTGACCGTGGCCGACATCTCCCCGCAGACGGTGACCGTCACCATCACCACGCCCGCAACCCCGGCGCCGCCGACCGCGACGCCGTCACCCACGCCCTCCGTGACACCATCGGCCGGGCCTTGAGCTCCCCCTCGACCGCCAGCAGCTAGGAGCACCATGAGCCGCCTTTTCGGCACGGATGGAATTCGGGGCGTCGCCAACGTCGACCTTCGCCCGTCGCTCGCCGTAGCGCTCGGGCGCGCCACGGCGCACCACGTCGTCGGCGTCGGGGGCACGCTCGTGGTCGGCCAGGACACCCGGCGATCCGGCGACATGTTCGTGGCGGCGATCACGGCCGGTGCCACCAGCATGGGCGTCGACGTGCACGTGGTCGGCGTGGTGCCGACGCCCGCGCTGGCGTACCTCGCGGCCACCGGAGACTTCGGGGCGGGGATCATGGTCTCGGCCTCGCACAACCCGGCCGAGGACAACGGCCTGAAGGTGCTCGATCCGCGTGGTCTCAAGCTCGACGACGACGTGGAGGAAGAGCTGGAGACCGAGATCCTGCGCGCCGACGAGCTGCCCTCGGTGGCGCCGGCGCTGGTCGGCCGTTCGGTGGCGGCGGAGGAGCTGCTCGGGCGCTACGTCGCGCACCGGCGGGGCCTGGCCGGCGCGGTCGATGCGGCGGGGCTGCATGTGGTCCTGGACACGGCGAACGGTGCGGCCTACCGCGTGGGTCCAGAGTTGCTGCGCGCCACGGGAGCGCGGGTGACCGTGATCCACGACCGCCCCGACGGCGACAACATCAACGTGCGCTGCGGGGCCACCGAGCCGGCGTCGCTCGCGCAGACCGTCGTGGAGCACGGTGCGGATGTCGGGTTCGCGCTCGACGGCGACGCCGATCGCTGTGTCGCCGTGGACGCAAGCGGCGAGCTCGTCGACGGCGACCAGGTCCTGGGCATCCTCGCGCTCGAGCGCCTGGCGCGCGGGGTCCTCGACGACGGCAGCCTCGTGGTGTCGGTTCTGTCGAACGGAGGGCTGCAGCGCGCGATCGAGGCCGCCGGCGGCCACCTCGTGCGGACCCCCGTGGGCGACAAGCACATCCTCGCGGCCATGCTCGTTTCGGGCGCGGGCCTGGGCGGTGAGAAGAGCGGCCACGTGATCGTCCGCGAGCACACGACATCTGGCGATGGCATCGTGACCGCGCTGGAGCTGCTGCGGGTGATGACGGCCGCGGGGACCCGGCTCGCGGAGCTGGCCCTCGCGATCCCGCTCCTTCCACAGCAGCAGCGGGCGATCCGCGTGCACCACCGGGATCAGTGGGAGAACGACGACCTGCTGCGCGGAGCGATCTCCGCGGCACAGGACCGGCTGGGCCCCCGGGGGAGGGTCCTCGTCCGGCCGTCCGGTACGGAGCCGGTGCTGCGCGTCATGGTCGAGGGTGATGACGCCGACATCGTGCTCGAGCTGGCCGACGCGATCGCGGCCCTCGCAGGCGAGCGACTACACTAGGCCGTCCCGCCGGCCGCGACTGCTCCGGCCGCGATCGCGCCGCCCCACGGAGAACCACCAGCTCATGTGCGGAATCGTCGGCTACACCGGTCCTCGCGAAGCGGGCCCGATCCTCATCGAGGGCCTCAAGCGCCTCGAGTACCGGGGATATGACTCCGCGGGGATCGCGCTCGTCGACGAGGAGGGCACGCTGTTCGTCGAGAAGCGTGCGGGCAAGCTGAGCAACCTGCAGACCGCGATCGCGGACCGCACGCCGCACGCGGCGATCGGGCTGGCCCACACCCGCTGGGCGACCCATGGCCGTCCCAACGACCTCAACGCGCACCCCCATCAGGACTGCACCGGCGACATCACGGTGATCCACAACGGGATCATCGAGAACTTCCGGGAGCTGCGTGACGACCTCGCCGAGCGTGGTCACACGCTGGTCTCCGAGACGGACACGGAGGCGATCGCCCACCTGGTCGAGGAGGCCTACCAGGGGGATCTGGCCGACGCCGTCCGGGCGGCGCTGCGCCGGATGCAGGGCGCCTACGCGCTGGTCGTGATGCACCGCCGCGAGCCGAGCCGCCTGGTCGGTGCCCGCCAGGACGTGCCGCTGATCGTGGGGCTCAACGGCGAGGAGAGCTTCATCGCCAGCGACGTGTCGGCGATCCTCGCCCACACCAACCGGGTGGTGTTCCTCGAGGAGGGCGATGTCGCGGACGTCCGCCCGACCGGGGTCGTGGTGACCGACGTGGACGGCAACCCGCGGCAGCGGCCGGTGACCGTGATCGACTGGTCGCCCGAGGCCGCCGAGAAGGGCGGCTACGACCACTTCATGCTCAAGGAGATCCACGAGCAGCCGACGGCGCTCCGCCAGTCGCTGTCCGGGCGAGTCACGCCGGCGGGGCAGATCCATGCGCCGGAGGTGGCCGGCATGGGTGACGTGTTCCGGCGGGCGACGCGGGTCGAGCTGGTCGCCTGTGGTACGGCGTCCTATGCATCGCTGGTGGGGGCGTCGGCCATCGAGGAGTGGACCGGGCTGCCGGCCCGGGTGACCGTGGGCTCCGAGTTCCGGTACTCGCCGCCGCCGCTCGACGCCAACACCCTGGTGATCGCGGTGACCCAGTCGGGCGAGACCGCCGACACGATCGCTCCGACTCGCTGGGCGCGCGAGCGGGGGTGCCCGATCGTCGCGGTCACCAACACCGTCGGCTCCGCCATCACCCGCGAGGCGGACGCGGTCATGTTCCTCCAGGCCGGGCCTGAGATCGCCGTCGCCGCGTCCAAGACGTTCGTGACCCAGGTGACTACGCTGCTGGTGCTCGCCGCGGCGATTGCGGAGGCGCGCGGCTCACTTGGCGCGGAACGCGAGCTCGAGCTCGGGGCGGCGATGCGGGCGCTGCCCGACGCCGCGGCGCGGGCACTGCAGCTCAATGCGGACGCCGCGCGGCTGGCGCGGAAGTACGTGAACTCGCGCGGATTCATGTTCATCGGACGGGGATACACGCTGCCGGGGGCGCTGGAGGGGGCGCTCAAGCTCAAGGAGGTCAGCTACATCCACGCCGAGGGCTACGCAGCGGGCGAGCTCAAGCATGGGCCGATCTCGCTGCTCGACGCGGAATGCCCGCTGGTCGCAATCGCCACCCGCTCGCGCGCCTATGACAAGCTCATCAGCAACGTGATGGAGGGCCGCGCGCGGGATGCCCGGGTGATCGCGGTCGCCACCGAGGGTGATGTCCAGATCGAACGCTTCGCGGACGACGTGATGTGGGTCCCGGACACGCACGAGGCGCTGTCACCCGTGCTCGCCGTGATCCCGCTGCAGCTGTTCGCGTACTACACGGCCGTGGCCCGCGGGACGGACGTCGACCAGCCGCGCAACCTCGCCAAGTCGGTGACGGTCGAGTAGCCCATGGCACGCCCGGATCGCCCCGACACCGCTCCCGACCGCCGGCGGCGCGATGGAACCGGCCCGTCCGTGGACCCGGTGCTGCCGGCAGGGGTCGTGCCGGACGGGACGACCGAGCTGGGGATCGACATCATCAAGGTGCAGCGGATCCGGGACACGATGCAGCGGTTCGGCGAGCGATTCTCGCGCCGCGTGCTCACCCCGTCGGAGCAGCGCTACGTGCGCGACCGCCCGGAGACGTTCGCGGGCCGCTGGGCCGCCAAGGAGGCCGTGTCCAAGGTGCTCGGCCTGGGTGTTCGCGGCATCGGCTGGCGCGACATCGAGGTCGAGCGGCTGCCGACGGGCCAGCCGGCCGTCAGGCTCCACGGGCGTGCGGCGGAGCGCGCGGTCCAGCTGGGCATGGGCCGGATCGCGCTGTCGATCACGCACGAGTCGGAGTACGCCGTCGCGATCGCGTTCGGTGTCCGGACGGCCGGCGGACGCTACGTCTTCCCGCTCGACATCGACGAGCGCATCGACGACCGCGAACGCCGGCTGCTCGCGAGGTTTGAGCGAATGCGAGATCTGGACCGGGCGACCCGGGAGCTGGCGGCTGACGAGGGCTCGCCGGAGACGGGCGGGGACGGTGCGACCGGGTCCACCCCTGCAGCGCCCGGCCCGTCTGACGGCGGCAGCGAGGCGGTGTCCCGATGACGGAGCGACGGCCGCTGGGCTTCGGACGCCACGAGGACGAGGCTGCGTCCGCGACGGGGACCGCGATCCCGAGCGGCTCTGCGCTGCTCGATGACGACGCGATGGCCCGCCTCCTTCCGGAGCGCTCGGCTCGCGGCCACAAGGGAACGTTCGGCAAGCTGCTGGTCGTCGCGGGATCGCTCGACTACGCCGGTGCGGCGTTCCTCGTATGCCGCGCTGCCGGTCGCGCAGGGGTCGGGCTGGTCACGCTCGCGATCCCCGAATCGCTCCAGCCGCTGTTCGCCGCAAAGGTCGTCGAGGCGACCACCATGGCGCTCCCCGAGGACGACGTCGAAGAGGTCGACCCGGAGCCCGCATTCTCCAAGATCCTCGACCATGAGCACGACGCGCTGGTGATCGGGCCTGGGTTGCGGCCGGCCCTGGCCATGGCGGACCTGCTGCGCCTCCTGCTCACGGTCCCCGAGGAGGCGGCCCGCGTGCCCGTCGTGCTCGACGCGGAGGCGCTGCGGACGCTCGCGGCCGCCGATGGCTGGTGGACCTCGGTGACCCGTCCGTGCGTGCTCACGCCGCACGCGGGGGAGTTCGCACGGCTGCGGGCCGGCTCGGGCCATGATCCCGCCGATGACGGAGACCTCGGCGCCGATGACGAGGCCCGGGTACGGGCGGCGTCGGCGGCCGCCGCGGAGTGGCGCCAGGTGGTCGTGCTCAAGGGCGCCAGGACCGTTGTGGCCAGCCCGGATGGACAGGTCTCGGTCGCCCCGTTCGAGAACCCGGCGATGGCCTCGGGTGGGACCGGGGACGTGCTTTCCGGAACGATCGGCTCGCTGCTTGCGCAGGGTCTGGCGGCATACGATGCCGCGCGCCTCGGCGTGTACCTCCACGGGCTGGCCGGTGAGGCGGTCCGGGATCGGATCGGCGACGCCGGGCTGCTCGCCGGCGACCTGCCGGACGCGCTCCCGATCGGTCGCAAGCGGCTGGCCAGGATCGCGGAACGACAGCGATCCGGCCGCCGGCTCGGGTTCGGCGCGCGAGACGAGGCGTCCGATCGGGCGGACAGCGCCGTCGCCGGCACCGGGTCGGGCGACGCCGCACCCGGCGGAGCGACAGGCTGAGCGCGGCGCCCGGGCGTCCGGAGCCCGAGACCGGAACCCGCCCGGCGATCGAGGTGCGGCTCGCGCGGGCCGGCCTGGCGCCGTTGTCGAGGCTTGCCTGGCTGGAGATCGACCTGGACGCGCTGCGCCACAACCTGGCGCTGCTGCGCGGGGTTGTCGGGCCGGGAGTCCGGGTGGAACCGGTCGTCAAGGCGGACGCGTACGGTCACGGAGCGGTGGATGTCGCCCGTGCGCTCGAGCGAGCGGGAACCGACGGCTTCTCGGTTGCGACGCTGGACGAGGCGTTCGAGCTGCGGGCCGGGGGCGTGACCGCGCCGGTCCTCGTGCTGTACCCGATCCCGGCCGAGGTCGCCGCCGACGCTGCCCGGCTGGGCATCGCGGTCAGCGTCGGATCCGGGACGATGCTCGATCGCCTGCTCGACGCGGCGGCTGCTGCGGTGTCCGGGGGGACGACGCACAACCCGCTCGAGCTGCACCTCGAGGTCGAGACGGGGCTCGGCCGCGGTGGCGCGCTGCCCGATGCGGTCGCGGCGACCGTGGACCGGCTTCGAAACGCTCCCGGCGTGCGGCTCGCCGGGGTGTGGACCCACCTCGCGGCAGCCGACCAGGCGTCGAGCGCCCGGGCGCAGGATGCGGCATTCGACCGGGCGCTGGGTCCCATCGCCGATGCCGTGTCCTGGGGCACCGGGGCGACACGCCGCCACATCGCCGGCAGCGGCGGCGTGCTGGGTGCCGACGTCCGTCGCTGGGAGGCGGTCCGTGCGGGCCTGGCCGTGTACGGCCTGGTGCCCGACGCGATGAACCCGCCCGCTTCGACGGCGGCGGCTGCGTCCGGGCTGCGCCCCGCGATGTCGCTCCATGCCCGCCCGGCGCGCGTCGTCGACCTGCCCGCCGGCCACGGCATCAGCTATGGACCCACATTCACCACGGCGCGTCCCTCGCGGATCGCGACCCTCCCGCTCGGCTACGGCGACGGGTGGCGGCGTGCGCTGTCCGACCGGGCGCCGGCGCTCGTCCGGGGCGTGCGGGTCCCGCTCGTGGGCCGCGTCTCGATGGATGCCGTGATGGCCGATGTGACCGACGTGCCCGGATCGCCCGTCACCGAGGCGGACGAATTCGTGCTGATGGGTGCCCAGGGGGGCGCCGCGATCACGGCGCTCGAGCTCGCCTCGCTGGCCGGAACGATCAGCTACGAGGTCGTAACCGGCATGGCCCGGCGCCTGTCCCGGGTGTACCATGCCGCCGGTTCACCCGTGGGGATCCGGACGCTCGCGGGCGGGAGGTCCGAGTGACGCGCATCGAACTGTGGAATGGGGATATCTGCGACCTCGAGGTCGACGCGATCGTGAGCCCGGCGACCACGTCCCTGTGGATGTCGTCGGGCACGGCCGGCGAGCTCAAGCGGGCGGGCGGCGACGAGATCGAGTTCGCCGCCGTCCGGCAGGGTCCGGTCGCGCTCGGCGAGGCCGTGGTCACCCCGGCGGGGCGGCTCGCGGCAAAGGTCGTCATCCACGCGGTGTCGATCGAGCGAGACCGCCGGACGAGCGCCGTGGCGATCGACCGCGCCGCCCGGAGCGCGATCGCCCGAGTTCGTGAGCTCGGTCTGGCCAGCGTGGCGATCCCCGCGCTCGGGACCGGCGTCGGTGGCTTCCCGCTTGCGGAAGCAGCACAGCTTGCGGTCGACGCCGTTCGCGACGAGCTCCGGACCCCGTCGTCGATCGAGCACGTCGTGTTCGCGCTCCGGGGCGCCGCCGCCTACCACGCGTTTGCCGATGCACTGTCGGCGACCGAGCCGGCGCCCGGGCGACCGCTCATGGCGGCCACGCAATGGCAGGCCGTCGGTCCGGGTCTCGGCGAGGATCCGGGCCCGGGTCTTGCCGAGGATCCGGCGTCCGGCGACCCGGCCCGGGTTCCGGTCAGCGCCCCGGCGCCACGGGATCTGGAGCCGTGACGCGCGGGGACGTGTCTTGAGCTTCCCGGCGGAGCCGATCGATGAGCGCCGCGATGCCCTGGTGGAGACGGTCGCCCGCGAGATCCGGCTGCGCGGCCTGACCGGCCCGGCAGTGCACTTCCTCGAGGCCAGCCGCCCGTACCGGCCGCTGGGCGCCCCGGCGATGCTGTTCTTCGATCCGGTGCTCAGCGAGCTGTTCGGCGGCCAGACCCCCTCCGCCAGCGAGCTGCTCCAGGACGACCTGGGCATCGAGGCCCTGATCGACCGCCTCGAGGAGCTGGACGAGGCCGACGGCTGGGACGCCTGACCGCGAGAGGGCAGGCGGGCGCCGGATGATCGATCCGCCGCTGGTAGGATCGAGCCGGTGAGCAGCGAACCACGCGCCTTCGTGACGATCGACCATGGCACCGCGACGGTCGCGGCGGCGCTGATCGGGCGCGTGGACGGCCGCTGGCGCCTGCTCGGGGCGAGCGCGGTCCCGGCGAGCGTCGGTGCCGATCCGCTCGTCGCCCGCCTCCGTGCGCGGCTCGAGCAATCCGATCCGGAGCTCGCGGTGGCCTGCGGTCTGGCCGGTGCCGCCGGCGGCGACCTGCCGAGGGTCGAGACACGCACGTCGTTGCCGCCCACGATCGTCGTGCTCGGGGCGACGATGCGCGCGGTCGGACCGCTCGCCGCTGCCGCCTCGACCGCCGGCTGGCGCGTGCGCCCGATGGCGATCGAGGGTGCCGACATCCTCGCGGTCGCCTCGGCGCTCGCCGACCCGGCTGTTGCGGCGGTGCTCGCCGGCGCCTCCGACCCGCCGGGCGGCGACGAGCGCCCGCTCATCGCCGAGCTCGGAGCGCTGGTCACTGCCGCGACCCAGCGCCGCCCCGACCTGACCGCGATCCTCGCCGGGCCCGTCGGGGGCTCGGACGCCGCCTTCCCCGGAGAGCGACCCGGCGCCACGATCCTTGCGCCGGCTCCCGCCATCGCGAACGGCGCACGTTTGCGGATGCTGCTCGACGGCGTCCGCGGTGGTGAGCCCGATGGCCATCGGGCGCTCGCGCGATCGGTGGTGACCCTTGCGGACGTCCTGCAGCGACGCATCGAGGTCGTCGAGATCGGGCAGTCGTCGGGGACGCGGGTGTCAGCGACCTGGTCGCCCGATGGCGTCGTTGCCCCGGCCGAATCCGCGTTCGTTCCCGAAGCCGCGCTGGTGCCGCCCGGCGAGGACGACTCGATCGTCGACGAGGTCGCCGGCTGGCTTGCCGTGCCGCTCGACCGGCTCCGGCTGCGCGACCGGCTGCGCGACCTGTCCGTCATCCCGTGGGGTGACGCGGGCGGCGACGGCGCCCAGCTGCGCATGGCGGCCGCGCGCGCAGCGCTGGCCAGGCTCGTGGCCGCCACGCCGGCCCATGACGCGCTCCCGCCGCCCGACCTGATCGTCGCCGCCGGGGGTGCCTGGGCGGTTGCGCCGGGCCCCGCGATCGCGCTCGCCCTGGCCGATGTCCTGCGACGCCCGGGCGCCCGCGGGCTGGGTCTCGACCACGCGCGGCTCCTGGCGCCGCTGGGCATGATCGAGGACCCGGTCGAGCGACGGAGCGTGATGGCCGACCTCCGGGACGAGCTGCTCGTCCCCCTCGGCACGGTGCTGATGCCGGCGGGCCTGCGCCCCGGCCGGTCGATCGGCCGGCTCGCCGTGCAGGGCGATGGCGCGCCCGTGGAGCTCGACCTCGTGCCCGGGGGGATCGAGCTGGTGGACCTGCCGCCTGGCGAGCGGGCCGTGCTCGATGCGACGTTCCGGGAGACCGTGGATCTCGGCCACCGCACCCGCCACGTTGCGCTCGAGGTGGCCGGCGGCCTGGGCGGCCTGGTCGTCGACCTCCGGGACATCCCGCTCCGACTGCCGGATCGGGTCGACCGCCGGCGGGAGCTGATGCTCGCCTGGCAGGCGGCTCTGTGGGCAGGCCTCGGCGAATGACGACCGACGGCTGGCTTGACGAGGTTCCGTCGCGTCCGTTCCTCGAGCTGGCGATCGAGACGCACCTGCCGCTCCCGCCGGGAGACCGGCCGCTCGTCGAGGTGGGCGCCGAGGTCGCGCCCGGCGACCCGCTGGTCGAGCACCTGCGTGATCCGCGGGTCGACGAGGTCACCCTGCGCCCTGACCCGGATGCGCCTCCGGTCGCCGGTTCCCGGTGGTCGGCGCAGCTCGCGATCCGACGCCGGCGGCGCGGCCGGGCGGACTTCGACGGCGAGCTGCTGGCCGCGATGCCGCCGCAGCGCGATCGCTGGCGCGTCGTCACCGGCGACCAGCGCGATGTCATCACGTCGCCGGTTGCCGGGCAGATCTCGGCGATCCGGCCCGGCGCGGAGGTTCGGATCGCGGTCTCCGGACGCGCGGTCCGGGGCGCGTTTGCGGCCGGTTCGCCCGCGCGAGGCAGCCTCGAGCTGGCCACCGATCCGTTTGGCGAGCTGCGACCGGGCGGGATCGATGTCGGCCGCGCGGGGAGCATCCTCGTGGTCGGGTCGCGGATCGATGCCGAAGCGCTCACGCGCGCACGGGCCATGGGCGTGCGCGGCATCGTCGTCGGGTCGCTTCCGGGCAAGGAGCTGCGCGACTTCATGGCCTCCGAGCGGCGCCAGCAGGCTGCGCTCCACGCGATGCCGCCGTTCGGCGTGCTCGTGCTCGCGGGCGCGGCACGTCGATCGATCCCCAGCCCGATCATCGGGCTGTTCGAGCGACTCGCCGGCCGCGAGGTCACGATCCTGGTGGATCCTCCCGCACTCGTGTTCGCGCATCCGGACGTCGAGCCTCCGCCGCTCGACCGGGACTGGGTCTGGATCCGCAGCGGCCCCAACGCCGGTGCGGAGGGCCGGGTCGTCGGCCTCGCCGGGCGGCAGCGGTTTGCCGCCAACGTGACCCTCGACAGCGCACGCGTCTCGATCGATGGGGACCCGGCGGTGGACGTGGCGCTGGGGGATCTCGAGCGCTTCGTCTGAGCCCTGACCCGGCGGCCGGACAGCCGCGCCGGGCCTGCGCTTGGGCTACCCTCGGACCGATGTCAGCCGCTGCCACCACCGAACGGATCCTCGTCACCGACGACGCAGCCGGAACGCGCGCGCTTGCCGCGCGACTTGCAGCCGTCGCGCGGCCGGGCGACCTCGTATGCCTGATCGGCGACCTGGGGGCCGGCAAGACCCAGTTCGCCAAGGGGTTTGCCGTCGGGTTGGAGATCACCGACACCGTCAGCTCGCCGACGTTCGTGCTGATGGCCGAGTACGCCGGCAGGCTGCCGCTGTTCCATCTCGACCTCTACCGCCTCGCCGACGGGGCCGATGCCCTCGCCGGCGGCCTGATCGACGAGCGCCAGCTCGACGGTGTCGTGCTCGTCGAGTGGGCCGAGCGCCTCGGCTCCGCGCTGCCCGCGGGCCGCCTCGAGGTGCACCTGGACGGCACGGGCGACGACCCGCGCCGGATCACGCTGCGCGCCGCCGATCCCGCCTACCAGCGCTACCTGGGGGCGGCGGCATGACGGCGGGTGCGCCGCTGCTCGTGGTGGACACGGCGACCACCCACGCCGTGATCGCGCTGGGATCGCCCGAGGGGACGCCGATCGAGTCGCGGACCTGGATCGCGGGATACCGGCACGGGGAGGAGCTCCTGGTTCGCCTGGAAGCCCTGCTGCGCGATCACGATGTCGCCGCGAGGGACCTCGGCGGGATCGTGGTCGGCACGGGACCGGGCGCGTTCACCGGGCTGCGCGTCGGGCTCGCGACCGTCAAGGCGCTCGCCCACGCGCTCGGCCTGCCGGTCGCCGGCGTGGCCACCGGGCGGGCGCTGATCGACGCCGCGGCCCGCGCGACCGGCATGCCGGGGACGGCGATCGTGCTGGTCCAGCCGGCCGGGCTGTCCGATCGGGTCCTGTCGCGCTGGGACGAGCCGCCGCGGATCCTGCCCGGCGGCGCGGATCCCGATCTCGGCGCCGGCGAGCAGGTGGTTGCCGTCGATCTCGAGGGGCGCGCACCGGCTGATGCCCTCGCACGGGGCGAGGCCGCGGTCGCGGGACTCGCCGCCGTCCTGCTGCACATGGGCGCTCGAAAGCTGGCGGTGGGCGAGCGCGACGACCTGGCGCGCCTCGTCCCGGAGTACGTCACGCTCCCGCGAGGCGTCCGATCGGGTCCGTCCGAGGGGGGCGTGGAGCTCAGCGGCGGGAGCGGCGGGGCGGGACCGAGATGAACGACGGCCCCATCGTGCTGGTCCGGCCGATGACCATCGCGGACCTGCCCATGGTCCACCTGATCGAACGCGCAAGCTTCAGCGCGCCCTGGCCGCCGCAGGCCTACCGCCAGGAGCTCGAGACCAACCGGCTCGCCCACTACCTGGTTGCGCAGATGGGCGACGAGATCGTTGCGTACGGCGGCATCTGGCTGATGGTCGACGAGGCGCACGTGACGACCTTCGCCGTGCACCCCCGCTACCGGCGGCGGCGGATCGGGGAGCGGCTGCTGCTTGCGCTGCTCGACGTTGCCCGTGATCGCCATGCCCGGGAGGCGACGCTCGAGGTCCGCCTGTCGAACCTGGCCGCGCGCCGGCTGTACGAGAAGTACGGCTTTCGCCCGGTCGGGATCCGGCCCCATTACTACAGCGACAACCAGGAAGACGCGCTGATCATGACCACCGAGCCTCTCGTGGAGCCGGCGATGCGAGACCGCATCGCCCGTCTCCGAGCGGCGGTCGACGCCGCGCCGCCCCCGGACGTGACTCCGCGCCCTGACGCCCCCGGCGCGGCGAGCGGCGGTCCGGCGGACGCCGCACCCGGTGCGCAGCCCGTCCCGCAGGCCGGCATCGCCGGCGGGGGTCTGGCGTGACCGGCTCGCTCGTGCTCGCCGTCGAGTCCAGCTGCGACGAGACGGGCATCGCCGTGATCGAGGACGGCCGGCGGATCCACGCCAACATCGTCGCGAGCCAGGTCGCGCTCCACGCGCCGACCGGGGGCATCGTCCCGGAGGTCGCCGCGCGCGCCCATCTGCGCTGGATCGTGCCGGTGCTCGACGAGGCGCTCGAGACCGCGGGGGTGACACCGCGAGACCTCGATGCGGTCGCGGTGACCTATGGTCCCGGGCTGGCCGGATCGCTCCTGGTGGGGATCAACTTTGCCAAGACGCTGGCCTGGGCGCACGACAAGCCGCTGGTTGCGGTCAACCACCTCGAGGGGCACGTGTACGCGGGCTGGCTGCTCGATCCGGGCGAGGCGGAGCGCGAGGCGCCCCCGTTCCCGCTGGTCGCGCTCGTGGTCTCCGGCGGGCACACGTTCCTCGCCGAGATGCACGACCACCTGTCCTACCGGCTGCTCGGCCAGACCGTCGATGACGCCGCCGGCGAGGCGTTTGACAAGGTCGGCCGGCTGCTCGGCCTGGGCTATCCGGGCGGGCCTGCGATCTCCCGCGCGGCCGAGGGGGCGGTCGCGCGCGACCGGGCGTTCCCGCGAGCGTGGATGCGCGACACGTTCGACCTCAGCTTCTCGGGGCTCAAGACGGCGGCACGCCGGATCATCGCGACCGCTCGTGCCGACGAGGGCCTGCCCGCCGACGAGCGGGACGGCGCCCTGCCCGCGGCCGTGATCGCCGAGCTCGCGTGGGGGTTCCAGGATTCGGTCGTCGACGTGCTCACGACCAAGACGGTTCGCGCCGCCGAGGCGATCGGCGCCCGGGGCATCGTCCTCGGTGGGGGCGTCGCGGCCAACGCCGCGCTGCGCGCACGGATCGCCGGCGAGGCGGAGGCCCGTGGGCTTGCGCTCGTGATCCCGCGGCCGGGCCTGTGCACGGACAACGGCGCGATGATCGGTGCCGCCGGCGCGCGACGGTTCGCGGCCGGTGCCCGCGCCGGGCTCGACCTCGATGCCCGGCCGTCGCTGCCGCTCGCCCGATGACCGCCGGACGCGGCGCCGGCACGCTGCGGCTCGATCCCCTCCACGTCCGCCGCACGCTGCGCGAGGCCGGCCTTCGGGCGCGCCACAACCTGAGCCAGAACTTCCTGGCCGACGTCGACGTCCTCGAGGGCATCCTCCAGGAGGCCGAACCGGATCCGGGTGGTGGCGTGCTCGAGATCGGACCCGGGCTGGGGTTCCTGACGGGGGGCCTGCTCGCGGCGGGCGCGCGCGTGACGGCCGTGGAGCTCGACCGGGGACTCGTCGCGATCCTGCGGGAGCGGTTCGATCCGGAGCTCTCGTCGGGCGCGCTCCGGATCGTGGAGGGCGATGCGCTCGACCAGGACCTGGTCAGGCTGGTTCCGCCGCCGTACGACGTCGTCGCCAACCTGCCGTACCACATCACGAGCCCGATGCTGCACAGGCTGCTGGGCAGCCCGCCCCGCGCCCGGCGGCTCGTGCTCATGGTCCAGCGCGAGGTCGCCGAGCGGATCGCCGCCGCGCCCGGCGGCATGTCGTACCTGTCGGTGTTCGTCCAGTACCACGCGAAGGCGCGGGTGGCGTTCCGGGTCCCGGCGGAGGCGTTTGAGCCCGCCCCCAAGGTCGGCTCGGCCGTGCTCGTGCTCGAGCCGTATCCGACCGACGACCGGCTGGATCCGGAGGCCGAGGACCACCTGTGGCGGGTCGTCCAGGCGGCTTTCCGCGAGCGCCGCAAGATGCTCCACAACGTCCTCGTGCGACAGCTGCCCATCCCGCCGGAACGGGTTCACGCCGCCCTCGAATCCGTGGGGATTGCCGGCGACCGGCGCCCGCAGACCGTGGCCGTCGGCGAGTGGATCGCGCTCGCCGAGGCCCTCGGGCCCATTGCGGGCGACGAATGAGCGCCGAACCGGTCGATCCGGCGCGTCGCCTGGCGCCGGCAATCCGGCTGGCGCCCGCCAAGGTCAACCTGACCCTGGCCGTGCTGGGGCGCCGGACCGACGGCTACCACGACCTGCACAGCGTGATGGTCCCGGTTGACCTCGCGGACCGGCTGTCGGTCTCGCCCATGCCGCCGGGTGCCGCGGACACGATCCACGCGACGGGGTTCGATCCGGGTCCGGCGGCCGACAACCTCGTCCTGCGCGCGATCGCTGCCGTGCGGCGCGCCGCCCGCCCCGCCTGGGGCCGGCCGGACCCGCCGCCCGCGCTGGCGGCACGACTCGAGAAGCGCATCCCGGTGGCCGCCGGTCTCGCGGGCGGCTCGTCCGATGCGGCCGCCGCGATCGAGGCAGCGCTCGACGCGTGGGGGGTGGAGCTTGACGGCGAAGCCCGCCGACGGCTCGCACTCGAGCTCGGTTCGGACGTCCCGTTCTTCCTCGCCGCCGGCCCGGCGCTGGTCGAAGGGCGCGGAGAGCGGGTGACACCGCTTGCCGGGCTGCTCGGCCGCGGCGCGGACCTCGACCGGCCCGGGCTGCTGCTGGTCACCCCGGCGGTGGGGATCGCGACGCCCGCCGTGTTCGAGGCCTGGGACGCCGGGGCCCGCGCAGCCGGCGGTGCCGCGCGTCTCGCGTCGGCACACCTCGCCGAGGAGCTTCGCACCGGCCTCCGCGTCCCGGACCTCCTGGTGCGGGCGTCGGTGCTCGGGGCCGCCAACGACCTCATGCCGGCGGTATCGGCGGTCGAGCCTGCCCTGGTGCCGTTCCGGCGGGCGCTGCTGCGACTCCTCGCACGGCCGGTCGGCCTGTCCGGCTCCGGCCCGACGCACTGGGCGCTCTATCCTTCTCATGCCGAAGCGGCAGCAGCGGCCGACCGGCTGCGCACATCGATCGCCGCCGGCGACCTGCCCAGCCCGGGCACGCAGGCGCCGTTCGTGGCTGCGGTCCGGATCCTCGCCCACGACAACACAACGCGGAGGGAACCATGACCCGACAGGCAGTCTCCACGGCCGGCGCTCCGGCCGCCATCGGACCCTACAGCCAGGCCATCGCGAGCGGTGATCTCCTGTTCTGCAGCGGCCAGCTGGGTCTCGAGCCGGCGACCGGCGAGCTCGCGGATGGGGTCGAAGCCCAGGCCGACCGCGCGATGCGCAACCTCGTCGCCGTGCTCGATGCCGGTGGCGCCACGCTCGCCGACGTGGTCAAGACGACGATCTTCCTGGCCGACATGGCCGACTTCGCGGCCGTCAACGCCGTCTACGGACGTTACGTCCCGGACCCGCCGCCGGCCCGGTCCACGGTCCAGGTGGCCGCGTTGCCCAAGGCCGGGCGCGTGGAGATTGAGGCCATCGCCCGACGATCGAGCCGGTGATCGCAGACACTCGCGCGCACACGGCGCGGTTGACACCCGCGCACGACCGCCCGCAGAATCGGCCGCGCCACCCCATGACCACCACGCACGCCCCCTCAGATCCTGCCGCCGCCCCACCCGCGGCTGGCCCCGTGCGGCTCGATCGGCGCCGCACCCCGTGACCCCCGCACGTACGGAGCCGCCCGAGCGGCGGATCGTTGCCGTCGTCATGGCCGCGGGCCTGGGGACCCGCATGCGCTCCAGTGTGCCCAAGGTGCTCCATCAGATCTGCGGGCGGCCGATGATCGACTATGTCCTCGACGCGGCCATCGCGGCGACCGCCGGTCGCCCGCTCGTGGTCGGCCCTCCCGGCAGCGACGCCGTGGCCACCGCAGTCGCCGCGCGTGCGGACACCGCGGTCCAGGCGGAGCCACGCGGGACCGGGGACGCGCTGCGGGCTGCGCTCGACGCCATGCCCGACGACACCGACGAGATCCTGGTGCTTTCGGGCGACGTGCCGCTGGTCCGCTCCGAGCTCCTGTCGGGGCTGCTCGAGGCCCGGGCGCTCGACCACGCGGCGATCGCGCTGGTTGCGGTCGATGCGATCGACCCGTCCGGCCTCGGTCGCGTGGTCCGCAACGAGGGTGGCACCGTGGAGCGCATCGTCGAGGACAAGGACGCCTCGGACGAGGAGCGCCGGATCGCCGAGATCAACGCCGGGCTGTACGCCTTCGACGCCGCATGGCTGCGGCGGCGGATCGGCGACCTCCAGCCGTCGGCCGCAACCGGCGAGCTGTACCTGACCGACCTCGTCGCGATCGCGCGCGAGGACGGCCGGCTGGTCGCCGCGCTGGATGTCGAAGACGACGGGCGCCTGATGGGGATCAATGACCGTGCCCAGCTTGCCCGCGCGGAGTGGGACATGCGAGTCGACCTCAACGATCGCTGGATGCACGCCGGCGTGACCATGGTCGATCCGTCGACGGTGTACCTCGACCACGGGGTCGAGCTCGCCCGGGACGTGATCCTCGAGCCGAACGTGATCATTCGCGGGTCGACACGAGTGGGGGAACGCACCCGCATCGCCGCCGGCTCGCAGATCGCGGACTCGGTGATCGGGGCGGACTGCGTCATCTGGGCCAGCGTCATCGAGCGCTCCGAGGTGGACGACGAGGTGACGATCGGTCCCTTCTCCCACCTCCGGCCCGGGGCCCGCGTCGGCCGGCGGTCGGAGATCGGCAACTACGCGGAGATCAAGAACAGCCGCCTGGGCGAGCACGTCCGCCAGCACCACAACAGCTACCTCGGCGACGCCGATGTCGGCGCAGATACGAACGTCGGCGCGGGCACGATCACCGCCAACTACGACGGGGCGCGCAAGCACCGGACCACGATCGGCGAGCGGGTGTTTCTGGGCGTGGACACCATGCTCGTGGCGCCGGTGACGCTGGGCGATGACTCGAAGACGGGTGCCGGGGCGGTGGTCACCAGGGATGTGCCGCCCGGCAAGCTGGCCGTCGGCGTGCCGGCAAGGATCCGCGAGCCGCGCCCGACCCCCGTGGAGGAGTCCGGCACGTCCGGCGGTGGGGCCAGTTGAGCTATCCCATCGGCGAGATCCTGTTCCTGGTCGTCCTGACCCTGCTCGAGGCCTTCTTCGTGGCGACCGAGATCGCGCTCGTGTCGCTCCGGCGAAGCCGGATCGAGCAGCTCGTCGAGGAGGGCCAGCCCGGCGCGCGGCGCGTCCGCCGGCTGGTCCAGGACCTCGGCCGGTCCCTCGCCGTGATCCAGCTTGGCCTGACGTTCATCGGGTTCCTGGCCTCGGCCTTTGCCGCGATCAGCCTGAGCGAGGGGCTCTCCCGGGCGCTGGTCTCGGCCGGCGTCGATGCGGGCACGGCCGACCCGGTCGCCCTGCTGATCGTGACCGTCATCCTCGCCCTGTTCACGATCGTGTTCGCGGAGCTCGTTCCCAAGACCCTCGCGCTGGCCCACCCGGAGCGGTTCGCGCTCGTGCTGGCCGGGCCGCTCGACCTGCTGGGCCGTGTGCTGGGGCCCGTCGTGGCCCTCCTGACCGGGATCACCCGGGCCGTGACCCGGACGCTGGGCGAGGATGTCAACGCGGAGGCCCAGATCACTGCGGAGGAGCTGCGCCTGATCGTGGTGCGTGGCGGCGAGCAGGGGATCCTCGAAGCCGAGGAGGAGCAGATGATCAACGCGGTCATCGAGCTCGGCGACCGGCGTATCCACGAGGTCATGGTCCCCCGAACCGCCATCCTGGGCCTGCGCGCCGAGGCGACCTTCGACGATGCGATCGACCTGATCGTCGAGGGCGGCCACTCGCGTGTCCCGGTCTACGAGGACTCGATCGACGAGGTCATCGGGATCCTGTACGCGAAGGACCTGCTGCCGTTCCTCAAGACCAGCGCTGATGCACGACCCAATCTCCGCGGGATGCTCCGTACCCCGGTGTTCGTGCCCGAGTCGATGTCCATCGACGACCTGCTGCGTGAGTTCCAGCGGCGAAAGGTCCACATCGCGATCGTGCTCGACGAGTACGGCGGCGTGGCCGGCCTGGTCACGATCGAGGACCTGCTCGAGGAGATCGTGGGCGAGATCCAGGACGAGTACGACGTCGAGGAGCCGCTGGTCGAGCGGATCGACGATGACCGGGCGCGGATCGACGGGCGCGCCTCGGTCGACGACATGCTCGACGTGTTCGACCTCAGGCTCCAGCTCGAGGACGAGGACGAGTACGACACGGTCGGCGGGCTCGTGTACCACCGCGTCGGCGGGGTGCCGCAGCCGGGCGACGAAGTCCAGATCGACGGGCTCCGGCTGACGGTGGAGACCACCGACGGACGGCGGGTGGGCAAGGTGCTGGTCGTCATCGACCGGCACCTCAACGACCAGTCCGCCGACGACGACGGGGAATAGCTGCCCGCAGCCTCAGGCGCTGATCACCGACACGATGATCTGGTGCAGCCGGTCCCTGGCCGCGGACTCGATCACGTTCAGCCCATCCAGCTCGGCGAGGGCCCCGTCGCGGTGGCGGCGCGCCTCGGACCGCGTGAACCCCTGAGCGCCGGATCGCTCCAGGATCGCCACGATCTCGGCGACCTCGGACATGCTCGGCTCCGGCTTCCGGTAGAGGACGCCCAAGCGTGCCCGATCGGCCGGGTCCGCCCGTTCGAACGCGTACAGCACGGGCAGCGTCTTCTTGTGGCGGGCGACGTCGGTGGGCTCCTTGCCCGTGTTCTGCTCCTCACCCCAGATGCCCAGCAGGTCGTCGTTGAGCTGGAACGCCAGGCCCAGCGACCAGCCGAACCGGCGATAGGCGCCGATCACCTGCTCGTCGTCGGTCGCCAGCAGCGCGCCGGCCTCGATCGACGCCGAGATCAGCGCTGCCGTCTTGCGCCCGATCATGTCGAAGTACAGGTCCACCGTCATCGGCTCGTCCGCGGCCGACGTCGCGATGTCGATGTACTGACCCTCGCACAGCATCACGCAGGTCTCGTCGTACAGGCGCATCAGCCGCAGAACCTTGGCGTCGCTGAAGCCGAGGTCCGTGAGGCGGTGCAGCGCGACGCGCGACAGGCTGAAGATGAGGTCGCCGGTGTTGATCGCCTGGGGGATTCCGTGGAGCGACCACAGGGTCGCGCGGTGCCGGCGCTCGACGTCGCCGTCCTCGATGTCGTCATGGACCAGGCTGAAGTTGTGGCCCAGCTCCACGGCCGCCGCACCGGGCAGCGCAGCCGCGTGGTCGCCGGCGATCGAGGCGTAGGCCAGCAGGCCGAGCAGGGGGCGCATCCGCTTGCCACGCGGGCCGTTGGACCCGTCCAGTCCCAGGTGGTAGCGGATCATCTCGTACACGCCGACGGTCGAAGGATCCCGGTCGCGGACGACGCGCAGGATCTCCGACTCGGTGTCGGCCAGCAGGACGGATAGGTCGATATCGTTGGAGACCGTCATGTGACACGCAGTGTAGCGGCTTCCGACGCAAACATGTTCGTCGAAGGTAGCCTGTTGGATGCACCGGCCTCCGGTGCCATTCCGAGGGGCAGAGGGGTAGGTCGAGTGCAGATCACGTCATCGATCCATCGCGTCGGGGCCAACAGCATCGTCAACTCCTACCTCGTCGACGACGAAGGCGAGGTCACGATCATCGATGCCGGGGCCCCATCGCTCTGGGCGCGCGTGCCGGCGGAGCTCGCGGCCATGGGCCGCACGCTCGTGGACGTCCGGGCGATCGTGCTCACGCACGGGCACTCGGATCACGTCGGGTACGCGGAGCGAGCCCGGCGCGAGCGCGGCTGGCGGGTCATGGTCCACGAGGCGGACGCGGCGCTCGCGCGCCAGGAGGTCCCGAACCCGGCCCAGAACGGGGCGACCCGGATCGGGCCGATGCTGTCATTCCTGTGGTGGGCCATGCGCAACGGGCTGCTGCGGGTGCCGGCGCTGAAGGAAGTGTCCACGTTCGGTGATGGCGCGACGCTCGACGTGCCCGGATCGCCCCGGGTGATCGCCGTCCCGGGTCACACGCCCGGAAGCGCCGCGTTGCATCTTGCCGGGCATGACGCCCTGTTCGTGGGCGACGCGCTGGCCACGCTCGGGGTGACGACGGGGGAGCGGGGACCGCGGATCGCGCCCTTCTGTGCGGATCGCGCAGCGGCCCTCGCCTCGTTGACGAGGCTTGAGCCCGTGAGCGCCACGCTCGTCCTGCCCGGGCACGGTGACGCATTCACCGGTGGTGCCTCGGAGGCCGTGCGCCTGGCGCGCGAGGCGGAGGCGCCTGCAGCGCACTGACCGGCGCACTGACCGGCGCTGACCGGCCGAGGCAGGGACGCCGGGCGCCGGGGGTGCTAGCGTGAGCGCGTGCCCGTGCCCCGTCGCTACGTCACCGACGCCATCGTCCTGTCGCGCTTCGACCTTGGCGAGGCGGACCGCGTCCTGACGCTCATCACGCCGCAGCACGGCAAGCTCAAGGCGATTGCGAAGGGCATCCGGCGACCGACGTCGCGTCTCGGGGGCTCGCTCGAGCCGTTTGCGGAGCTGACGGTCGGCCTCGCCCGGGGCCGGACCTTTGACGTGGTCACCGAGGTCCGGGTCGGGCATGCGTGGCTGGGCCTGCGCGACCGCCTCGAGAGCACCGCAACCGCGTGGTACCTGGCCGAGCTCGCCGACCGATCGCTGGAGGAGCGCCACGAGGCGGAGCCGCTGTACGCGCTGCTCCGCCGCGCCTACGAGCTGCTCGATGCCGGCATGGCGCCGGGCCGCGTCGCGCGCTGGTACGAGATGTACCTTGCCGACGAGCTCGGCCAGCGGCCCGAGGTGGATCGCTGCGTCGAGTGCGACCGGATGCTCGAGACGTCCGAGACCTTCCGCTGGGTCCCCCCACTGGGCGGCGTGCTGTGCGCTCGCTGCCCGGGTCCGCCGGCGGACCGGACGGGCCTGACGCTCGAGGCGCTCAAGGTGCTCAAGGCATATCAGCGGCTGGACGCCGAGGCGATCGCCGGACTCCGCCTCCGCGACGATGTCGAGCGCGAGGTCGAGGGCGCGATGCGCGACTTCATTCGTGTCGCGCTCGAGCGGGACGCCCGATCGCTGGCGTTCCTCGATGAGGTACGGTCCCGGTCCGCCGCCCGCCCGGCGCCGGCGTGAACGAGGAGGAGCTCGCGGTGGTGTTCGATTCCGGCAGCGCGGCCGACGTCCATGCCCTGGAGCGTCTCGGGGCGGACATGATCGGCTGGCTCACGACGGTGACGCCTGACGGTCAACCGCAGACGTTCCCGATCTGGTTCCTGTGGGAGGACGGAGAGGCGCTGATCTACAGCGACCGGCGTGCCAAGCGCCTCGTGAACATCCGGACGAACCCGCGGGTCACGCTTCACCTCGACGACGACGGCAAGGGCGGAGACGTGGTCATCATCGAGGGCGAGGCCCGGGTCGACGACACGACCCCCATGCTCCCGGAGCACCCCGCCTACCTTGCGAAGTACGGCGCGTGGATCACGGAGCAGCTCGGGTCGGCTGCGGAGATGGCGACGATCTACAACGTGCCGCTGCGCATCCGGCCGACCCGCGGGCTCGCGTTCGGCGCGTGAGCCGCGTTCGAAACGTGGCGCGAGCGTACCGATGAGCTCGAGGACCCGTACCGCGCTGGCGGGCGCCGTGGCCGGAGCCGGCGCGCTGGCCGCCACCCGCCCGGTGCTGGACACGCTGGTCGGGCGCGTCGAGAGTCGGCTCAACGCCGTCCATCCCGGTCCGCACCGGGCCGTTTCGGATCGCTCGCGTGCGCTGCACGCGACCCTGCGCGTCGCCGACCTGCACGCCGACTCGCTGCTGTGGGGCCGCGACCTGAGCCGATGGGGCGATCGGGGTCACGTGGATGTGCCGAGGCTCGCGGCCGGCGGTGTCGCGCTCCAGGTCCTGTCGGCCGCGGTCAAGG
>CAVYXU010000081.1:0-8794 GCA_963772565.1 uncultured Chloroflexia bacterium | reverse complement strand
TCCGGCCGTAGAAGACCCGGGCGGGAGCGGACCTTCCGGCCGTAGCCACGGCAGGCGCACGGGCGCACCAGACGTCCGTCCGGTGACGGCCCGCACCAACCGGGACGACCGTCCTATGGTGGCCATCCACGGCCTCTCCGAGCATGGACGGCAGGGACGCGGTTGTCGTGCGCGAGCGCCGATGGCCGCGCCCATCCATGTCCGGGACCGGCTGCGCATTCGCCGCCGGCAGGGCCCGGCACGGGCCCCGCTCAGCCGGTCGCCGCGCCCCGGCGCGAGCCCGGCCTCAGCTCGCCGTCGCGGCCGCCTTCTCCTTCGCCGCGCCGCCGCCGTCAGCTTCATCGACGCTGGGCGGCCAGTCGCCCTCGAGGTAGGCGTTGATCGCCGCCGCGGACCGCTTGCCGTCGCCCATCGCGAGGATCACGGTCGCGGCGCCGCGGACGATGTCGCCGCCGGCGAACACGCCGGGCATGCTCGTCATCCCGAACTCGTCGGTGACCAGGTAGCCCCACTCGTTGACGGTCAGCTCGGGCGCGCTGCCCGTGAGCAGCGGGTTGGCCTTGGTCCCGATCGCGACCACCACGAGATCGCAGTCGACGACGAACTCTGAACCGGGGATGGGTGTCGGACGACGCCGGCCGCTGGCATCGGGCTCGCCCAGCTCCATCCGGATGCACTTGAGGCCGGTGACCCAGCGGTTCTCGTCGGCGAGGACCTCGAGCGGCGCCGCGAGGAACTCGAACTTGACGCCTTCCTGCTGGGCGTGATGGGCCTCCTCCTTGCGGGCGGGGAGCTCGTCCGCGGACCGGCGATACACGATCGTCGCCTCGGCGGCGCCCAGGCGGCGGGCCGTGCGCACCGAGTCCATCGCAACGTTGCCGCCGCCCACGACGGCGACTCGCTGGCCGTGGAGCACGGGTGTCTGCGAGTCCGCGTTCCAGGCGCCCATGAGGTTGACCCGGGTGAGGTACTCGTTGGCCGAGTAGACGCCCTTGAAGTTCTCGCCGGGCACGTTCATGAACACCGGCAGGCCGGCGCCCACTGCCAGGAACAGCGCGTCGTACTCCTCGCGAAGCTCGGGGATCGTGTACGTGCGACCGATGATCGAGTCGACCTCGATCTTCACGCCGTCCGCGACCAGGCGGTCGACCTCGGCCTGGACGATGTCCTTGGGCAGCCGGAACTCCGGGATGCCGTAGATCAGGACGCCGCCCGGGGCGTGGAACGCCTCGAACACCGTGACGTCGTGGCCCCTCTTGCGCAGCTCGCCGGCGGCCGTCAGCCCGGCCGGGCCGGACCCCACGATGCCGACCTTCCTGCCGGTCTCGTGCAGCTCGCGCTCCGGCAGCGCGTCGGGGTTCTGCTGCGCCCAGTCGGCAACGTACCGCTCCAGGTACCCGATCGCGACCGGGTTGCCCTTCTTGGCGCGGACGCAGACGCCCTCGCACTGCGTCTCCTGCGGGCAGACCCGGCCGGTCACGCACGGCAGGGCGTTGTCGTCGAGCAGGCTCTCGGCGGCGGCCGGAAGGTCGCCGTCGCGGAGGTGCTTGATGAACTTCGGGATGTTGACCCGCACCGGGCAGCCGTCCACGCAGAACGGCTTGGGGCACTGGATGCAGCGCTCCGCCTCCAGCATCGCCAGCTGGTACGTGAGCCCGAGGTTGACCTCCCGGAAGTTGGCGGCACGGATGTCGCCTTCCTGCTCGGGCATGGCGACGCGCTCGATCGCCATCCGCTCCTTGTTGCTGAGCCTGGGCTTCTCGTCGGGGGCGAGGGACGCCGGGGATGTGGGCACCGGGGCGGGGGACGCCGGGGTGGGGGACGCCTCGGCCGGCTGGCCGGCGGGCTCCTGGGACGCTGGATCGGTCATGCCTTGACCTCGGTAGTGGCGCAGGCACCTCGTTGATCGAGGGCCCGCTGTTCGAACTCGCGGTAGGTGGTGAGCCGGTCGGCCAGCTCCTGGAAGTTGACGAGGTGGGCGTCGAACTCGGGGCCGTCGACGCACGCGTACTTCGTCTCGCCGCCGATGCTCACGCGACAGCCGCCGCACATCCCGGTGCCGTCGACCATGATCGCGTTGAGCGATGCCATCGTGTGCACGCCGTAGGGCCGGGTGAGCTCGGCCACGGCCTTCATCATCGGCACCGGGCCTACCGCGTAGACGGCGTCGATGCCGCCGGCATCGAGCAGGTCCTTGAGCGCCTGGGTCACGAAGCCGTGGCGGCCGTAGCTCCCGTCGTCGGTGCACGGGACGACCTCGCCGGCCTCGCGCAGCTCGGGCTCGAGGATGACCCACTCCTTCGAGCGCCCGCCGATGACGCTGGTCACCTTCACGCCGCGGTGCGCCAGCTCGCGGGCGATGGGCAGGATGACCGCCGTTCCCACGCCGCCGCCGACGCACACGGCGTGGCCGGTCTCGATCAGCTCGGTCGGGCTGCCCAACGGGCCTGCCACGTCCTGGATCTCATCCCCGGCCTGCATCTCGCACAGGTCGGTGGTGCTGACGCCGATGGCCTGGATCATGAGCGTGATCGTGCCGGCCTCGGCGTCGGTATCGGCGATCGTCAGCGGGATGCGCTCGGCGCCCGGGGCCTTCCGGACGATGACGAACTGGCCGGGACGCCGGACCTTGGCGATCCGAGGGGCCTCGACGACGAGGCGGACGACGTTCGGGGAGAGCTGCTCACGCTCGACGACGGGATGCATGGGACCTCACGATGGTAATTGACACCTGCCCTGATCGTCGCCCAGGTGCCCGGATCGCGTTACGGGCCGTCGGCACGCTGCCGGGGTCCATAGGTCACGTGCGGGGCGTGCCGTCCGGCTGACACTCGAGATCAGCCGACCGGCGGTGCGGGAGCCTTGCCCTTCGGCCAGTAGAGCTCCTTCTTGACGTGGAACTCGGGGAACTCGCGGGCCATCAGCTGGCGCTCCACGTTGAGGATCATGTCGGGGTTGCCGCAGATGTACACGACCGTCCGGTCAGGACGGAGCCCGTACTCCTTGCACACCTCGTCGATCACCTGCTCCGCGCGACCGACATGCCCGGCCCAGCCCGCGTTGCGCGGGTCGTTCGGCCGTGAGATCGACGGCACGTACGTGAGGCGGTAGGCGGGGTCCTGCTCCCAGGCCTCCAGCTCCGCCCGGTAGCCGAGCTCGTCCGCGAACGAGCAGCCGTTGAGCAGCACCGTCTTGCGCGGCTGGCCCTGGGCCATCGTCTCCCGGATCATCGAGATGAACGGCGCGATCCCGGTGCCGGTGGATACGTACAGGTGCGTCCGCGTGTCGTCGGGCTCGAGCATGAACTTGCCCTTGGGCCCGATCATCCGCATCCGGTGCCCGATCGGCAGCCGCCACATCGCGGTGGTGAACCGGATGATCGGCACCAGGCGGACGAAGAACTCGTAGCCCTCGGTGCCGGCGACGCTCGGCGCCGATGCGACCGAGTACGGCCGCTGGAGCATCTTGCCGTCGGTGATCACGCCCGTGGTCATGTACTGGCCCGACTCGAACGGGGTGGGATCGCCGTCGAACCTCACCCAGAAGGAGGCGAGGTCGTCGGTGAGGTCGACGCGCCGGACGAGCGTCGCGTTGTAGACATCGGCGTCCGGCTCGATGACGCGCGTATCCACGTACTGGTCGTTCACGGGCTCGGGCTCCTGCAGGATCGTCGGGGCCGCCGGGGACACCGAACCCGGTCGGCCGGGCATGGTCAGTGTAGCCCGCGACCGTCCGCGGAGCCGAGAGTCCGGCCGCGCCCTCGACGACGAGCGGCAGGCAGCCGGGTACCCGCAACCCAGTCGCAAGCGGGTTGGCCGGGAACGGCGGGCGTACAATCGACGCATTCCACGTGTCGTGAATCCGCGGGCCGCGCCATGCGCCTGCCCGCCCTTCCAGTCAAGGAGCCCTGCCACGATGGCCACCAGCCCTGCCAAGACCCCCGATCGTCCCCACGCCGCCGCCAAGCGCTACATCTACGCATGGGGGGGCGGCACCGCCGAGGGCCACGGGAAGATGAAGGATCTCCTCGGCGGCAAGGGCGCGGGCCTGGCCGAGATGACGCTGGCCGGGCTGCCCACCCCGCCGGGCTTCACGATCACCACCGAGGCGTGCAACGACTACTTCGCGGCCGGCAAGGAGCTGCCCGCGGGCCTGTGGGACGACGTGCTCGGCGCGATGAAGGAGGTCGAGGAGCGATCGGGCAAGGGGTTTGGCGATCCGAAGAACCCGCTGCTCGTCTCGGTCCGCTCGGGGGCCAGGTTCTCGATGCCGGGCATGATGGACACGGTCCTCAACCTGGGCCTCAACGAGCAGACGCTCCAGGGCCTGGTCGCACTCACCGGGAACGAGCGCTTCGGCTGGGACGCGTACCGCCGGTTCATCGCGATGTTCGGCCGGATCGTCATGGGCGTCGATGGGGCCAAGTTCGACGAGCCCCTCGAGGGGGCCAAGGAGCGCCACGGCCAGGACGCCAAGGACACCGATCTCACGGTCGACGACCTCAAAGGCATCGTTGAGGCGTACAAGGTCGTCGTGCGCGAGGACACCGGACGCGACTTCCCGACGGACCCGTTCGAGCAGCTGGACCTGGCCATCAAGGCCGTGTTCGCCTCGTGGTTCGGCAAGCGCGCCAACGATTACCGCAACAGCCAGAAGATCGCCCACGACCTGGGCACCGCGGTCAACGTCGTGACCATGGTGTTCGGCAACATGGGCGACGACTCGGGCACGGGCGTCGCGTTCACCCGCGACCCCAACACCGGCGAGAAGGTCCTCTACGGCGAGTACCTGACCAACGCCCAGGGCGAGGACGTCGTGGCCGGCATCCGGACCGCCCCCAAGATCGCGCAGATGGCCGACGAGATGCCGGCCGTGTTCGCGGAGTTCCAGCGCATCGGCCAGCAGCTGGAGCAGCACTACCACAACGTCCAGGACCTCGAGTTCACGATCGAGAAGGGCCGCCTGTACATGCTCCAGACGCGCGATGCGAAGCGGACCGCCGCGGCGGCCGTGAAGATCGCGGTGGACATGGTCGGCGAAGGGCTCATCTCGAAGGAGGAGGCCGTCTCCCGGATCGAGCCGGCACAGGTCGACCAGCTCCTCCGGGCACAGTTCGACCCGAACGCCCGCCAGGGCGCCAAGCGGATCGCCAAGGGCCTCAACGCGTCACCGGGCGCGGCGGTCGGTCGCGCGGTGTTCAATGCTGATGCCGCGGTCGACTGGGTCGCCCGGGGCGAGAAGGTCGTCCTCGTGCGCATCGAGACCTCGCCGGACGACTTCCACGGGATGGCCGTTGCCGAGGGCATCCTGACCGCCCGCGGCGGGGCCACGTCGCATGCGGCCGTCGTCGCCCGACAGATCGGCAAGCCGTGCGTGGCCGGCTGTGCGGAGCTGGTCGTGGACTACGGCACGAGCTCGGCGCACAGCAACCTGTCCGACCTCTCGTTCAAGGAAGGCGACTGGATCAGCGTCGACGGCTCGACCGGCGAGGTATTCCTCGACGCGCTGCCGACGGTGGCAGCCAGGTTCGAGGACCAGCCGGAGCTCCAGCAGATCCTCAAGTGGGCCGACGGCATCCGGCGCATGGGCGTGTGGGCCAACGCGGACAAGCCAGAGGAGGCCGCCCAGGCCCTGGGCTACGGCGCCCAGGGCATCGGCCTGTGCCGCACCGAGCACATGTTCCGCGAGGGCGAGCGCCTGGAGATCGTCCGGGGCGCCATCCTCGTCGCCAACGTCGCCACCCGGGCCAAGGCCAAGGCCGCCGCCGGTGATGCCCTCGACGCCGACGAGCAGGCCGCGGTCGCGACGTTCGATGCCGCGATGTCCAAGCTCGAGGTCCTCCAGCAGGGCGACTTCGAGGGCATCTTCAAGGCGATGGACGGCCTGCCGGTCGTCGTCCGGCTGATCGACCCCCCGCTCCACGAGTTCCTGCCCAACCTCGAGGACCAGCTGGTCAAGGTGACCCGCGCCGAGGAGCACGGCGGCGCGTCCGACGAGGACAAGGAGCTGCTCGCGACCATCAAGTCGATGCACGAGCAGAACCCGATGCTCGGGCTTCGCGGCTGCCGCCTTGGCCTGATGATCCCGGACTTCGTCAAGATCCAGACCCGGGCGATCCTCAACGCCCAGATCGCCGTCCGCAAGGCGGGCGGCAACCCGATCGCCAAGATCATGATCCCGCTCGTCGGGCACGTGAACGAGCTGTCCGCGACGCGGGCCCTGCTCGAGGCCGAGGCCGAGGCGGTCCGCGAGGCTGCCGGCGGCATCGAGGTCGACTACAAGTTCGGGACCATGATCGAGGTCCCGCGCGGCGCGCTCACGGCGGACGAGATCGCGAAGCACGCCAGCTTCTTCAGCTTCGGCACCAACGACCTCACCCAGATGACGTTCGGGTACAGCCGCGACGACGCCGAGGGTGGCTTCCTGCTCAAGTACGTCGAGGACGGCATCCTGCCGGTCAACCCGTTCCAGACCCTGGACGACGCGGTTGCCGGGCTGATGAAGATCGCCGTCGACAAGGGTCGCAGCACGCGGCCGGACATCGAGCTCGGCATCTGCGGCGAACACGGTGGCGACCCGGAGTCGATCCACAAGTGCGAGAGGATCGGCCTCGACTACGTGTCCTGCTCGCCGTTCCGCGTCCCGGTCGCGCGGCTCGCCGCTGCCCAGGCGACGCTGGCCGGCCGGTAGCGCCGGAGCAGATCTCGCGAACAACGTATCAAGCCCGGCGGAGCGATCCGCCGGGCTTCGTCGTTCCCCGGCGTCAGGGGGTCGGCGAGGCGAGAACCCAGTTGATGTTCCAGTCGATCGCGCTCACGAAGACCTGGTCGCTGAGCGTCGTGCCGGGCGGGGTCGTGGCCGCCGCGACGGGATCCATGCCGGCCGGCAGCTGGTACAGCAGGTCGAACAGCTGCTTGGCGAACGCCGCGTCGACGACGAACCGCCGGGTCTCCGACCCGTCCGCCGTGTCCACGACCGCGTACACGTACCCCGGCGGGTTGGCGAGCAGCGGCCCGAGATCGATCACCGCTCGCTCTGTCGCGCCCTGCTCGCCGGCGACCAGCTGGCGCCACGGAAAGTCGCGCTGCGCCGCGAGGATCACCGGCAGCGTATTGGCCGCCGTCAGCACGCGGGTGCTCGCGATGCCGGCGCCCGAGTACGGGTTCTGGAGCTCGGTCACGATCGTGCGCACGGTGTCCTTCGCCGCGTCGCGGCACGACCCGTCGTTGGTCGGGCATCGAATCTGGAGGCCGTTGCCCAGCTGGACCGCGTCGCCGGTGATCGAGAGGGTGAAGTCGCCGAGCGTCAGCGGCTTCGGGCTGGGCGATGGGGTCACGGCCGCCTCCGACGCGATCGCCGAGGCCGACGGCGACTCGGTCGGTGGCGGCGTCGTCGGTGACACGGTCGCCTGGGCAACCGGGGACGGCGTCGCGCGGGGCGCGAATGGCCCGGCGCCGAACGCGAAGGCGGCACCGCCGAGCAGCACGGCCGCAACGACGAGGCCGCCCAGCGGCGGCAGCCAGCCCGGCAGCATCGCCCGCTGGCTGAGCGTTGCGCGAAGCTGGATGGGCGCCTGTCGCCCCGGCTCCACGATGACCTGGAATGGTCGTGGCCGGGCGGACCCGAACGGGAACGGATCGTCGACGCGGACGTCGACGCCGAAGGCGGCCCGTTCCTCCGGGGCAATCACCGCCCGTGGTGGCGCCACGGCCAGCGACAGCCGGCGATCCGGGTCAACCGCGCTGACCACGACCTCGATCGGCGCGTTGCCACGATTGTCGACGAGCACCTGGTGGTGGCCGCGCCGGCTGCCGCGCGAGGTCTGCGGCGCGACGTCGGCTGCCGTCACGGTGAACGGCAGCACCGTCACCCGTCCCTCCTCGACGGTCGACCCACGCGGATCGGCGGCCGGGCGGACGCGAACCCCGAACGGCAGGGTTCCCGCACGAGGGACGCTCGCTCGCGGCGGAGAGAACACGATCGACGCGGTCCCCTCGGCGCCCGGGAACAGTGACAGCGCGGCCGGCTCCACGCGGGCCCAGCCGGCCGCCGGCCCGACGACGTCGATGTCGAAGCGGTCCACGATCGACCCGGTGTTGCGGACCCGGAGCGTCGCGGTCGCCTGGGTTCCTGGCTCCACGGACAGGTCGGCGACGGACAGCGTGGCGATTGCGCTCATCGGGCGCAGTCTAATCGGCCCGGCGCCCGGAGCGGAACCACAAATCGGCGATCGTCAGCCGGCGATCCCGAACCGACCGGCCTCGACGGCGAGCCGGAGGACGTCGCCGTTCAGGATCGGCGCCTGATCGTCCGCGCCGGCATGCCGCTTGACGGCGGCGATCGCGCCGCCGTGCGAGACGACCAGGACGGTTGCGCCGTCGTGCCGGACCGCGATCCCCGCCAGGGCGTCGAGGACTCGAGCGGACATGGCCTCCGTTGACTCTCCATCGCCCCAGCCGTGGTGGCTCGACCGGGGGAAGCGCTCCCGGATCTCGGCGTCCGTGAGCCCCTCCCAGCTGCCGAAGTCCTTCTCGCGCAGCTGCGGTACCTCGTGCACGGGAAGGCCCCTGGGGGCCGCGACTGCCGCGGCGGTGTCTCGCGCCCGCTGCAGATCGCTGGAATAGATGACGTCGATGACCTCGCCATCCAGGGTCACGGCGAGCTCGCGTGCCTGCCGGCGGCCGACTGCATCGAGCGGCCGATCGCTCTGGCCCTGGAGGCGGCGGTCGCGATTCCAGTCCGTCTGGCCGTGGCGCGCGAGCAGGATGATCGTCATTTGGCGATGGTAGCCGGG
>CAVYXU010000080.1:0-8047 GCA_963772565.1 uncultured Chloroflexia bacterium | reverse complement strand
CGGCGCGCGGCACGATCACGAGGCGGTGTGACTCGAGGCCCGGGACGCCGGCTTCCACGACGTCGATCGGGCCCGCGGAGAGCGCGGCGAGCGCGGGCGCCGCAGCCTCGAGCTCGTCATCGAGCGGCAGCCGCTTCCACGCCACCAGCCGGCCACCCGGCGCAAGCAGGGGCAGGGCAACCTCGACGAGGTCGGCGAGCGGGGACACGGCGCGCGCGGTGACCAGCGGCCACATCCCGCGGTCACGCGGGTCGTGGCCGAGCGCCTCGGCGCGAGTCGCTTCGGCGGCCACCCGCTCGCCGAGTCCTGTGGCCTCGATCACGGCCCTGAGAAACCGGACCTTCTTGCCGACCGAGTCGACGAGCAGCGCCCGGTCCGCGTCGATGCCGATCGCCACCGGCAGTCCCGGGTAGCCGCCTCCGCTGCCCAGGTCGAGGATCCTGCGCGCGCCGAGCCGACGCAGGTGGGGCACCGCTGCCAGGCTGTCGAGGACGTGGAGCCCGGCGACCTTCGCCGGCTCGCGGATCGCCGTGAGATTGATGGCGGTGGTCCACGCGAGCAGGAAGCGCACGTGGGTGTCGATCGCGACGCGCGCCACGTCGTCGAGCACGAGCCCGAGCGCGCGCAGCCCGTCATCGACGGCGGCGTGGTATTCGGGCGGCAGCTGGGGAAGGTCCCGAACGCGCGTCGGGAGCGGATCTCTCGGACGGACCAGGGCACTCTCCTGTGCTCGTGCACCTGGACCGTCCGGAAGCCGCTCCCGGCGTCGTCGGTCGCCGCGGCACGCGCTCGTCCCGGTCTGGCGCAATCCGCTCGGTTCAGGCCCGGGTCTCCCCGTGGCCCCTCGTGGATGGCGCTCCCCGGTGTGCGCACGCTGCGTGCGGAATGCGGACGCTATGACGGCGCCCGGACAGCGTCAACCCCCTTATCAACGAAACGCAGGGACATCACGCGAGTTGTGGATAACCCGGGGGCCGTCCACGCCCGCGCGTGCTCGAATAGGCTGAATGGCCCGCCAACTCTCGCCGGAATGGAACCCTCGTCCGTCAGGGTTGTGTGGCGCGACCACCCGCGCGGACAGGCCGGCCGAGCGTGCGACGGACGACGTCGATCACCTCGTCGACATACCTGTCGGCCTCGCCGCGCTCTGCCGCCGTTCGGACGCAACCCTGGACGTGGTCCTCGAGGATGAGGATCGAGACAGCGTCGACGGCCGCTCGCAGCGCCGCCGTCTGCTGCAGGATGTCGACGCAGTACTCCTCGCGCTCGATCATGCGCGCGATCCCACGGACCTGACCCTCGAGCCGGCTGAGACGCCGGACCAGCTGGGCCTTGTCCTTGCTGTAGCTGTGGCGGAAGGTGTCGTGACCGGCCGACCCGGCGGCCTTCGGGTTTAGCTGAGGCATGGCCGCATGATACCCCATGGGAGTATCGGCCCCGGCAACGACCGCGCCGATGCCCGCGTTCGCTGCCTTCGGTAGACTTCACGGTCGATGGACCCTCGCGGACTCCGGACGCGCCTCACCGGGGCCGGCTGCACCTCGTGCGGTGCGGCTATCCCTGCCGATCGGATCGCCGTCCTCGCGGACCGTGGGGACCTCGCCTTCCTCGAGCTCACCTGCCCGCGCTGCGGCAGCGAGACGTTGAGCGTGCTGCTCGGCCCGGGTAGCGGGTCCGCCGCTCCGATCCTCGACACTGCCGCGCACCCGGAGCTCGATCCGGATGCCGAGGCGCGGCTGGCGGGACGACCCCCACTGGGAGACGCCGACGTGGCGTCGATGCACCGGTTCCTGGCCACCTGGGACGGCGATCTCCGCACGCTGCTCGAGGGCCCGGACGAGTCGCCGCAGGCAGGGGCCGGCGGATGACGGGCCGGGGACCCGTCCAGCGTCGGACGGCAATTCGCCCGGCCGACGGCGCCGCACCCGCCGACGAGGCGCCGCCCACCCCCGCCGGCACCGCCGGCGCCGCCCACCCCCGCCGGTCCGTCATCGCACGGATTCGCGCATGCGAGCGAGGCAGAGCTGGCGCGCATCCTCGACTTCTACGACGTTGCCTGGCGCTACGAGCCCGACACCTTCCCGATCGGCTGGAACCTCGATGGCGACGTCGTCGAGAGCTTCTCGCCGGACTTCTATCTGCCGGACCTGGACCTGTACGTGGAGCTGACGACGCTCAAGCAGAAGCTCGTGCGCAAGAAGAATCGCAAGCTGCGCCGCCTCCGGGAGCTCTACCCGGACGTCCGGATCAAGTTGTTCTACGCGCGCGATTTCCGGATGCTGCTGCTCAAGTTCGGGCGGATGGCGCTCGTCGACGAGCTGACCGGCACCACCGGCCAGGCGACGCCGCCGCGATCCGCCGCAGCGCGCCGCGAGGCATCGTCCGCCACCGAGCACGTGGCAGAGGCGCCGGTCTCGGCCCCGATCGAGGCCGCAGCCGAGCGCGTCGAGGATCCCGCGTCGGCGACGGATGCTCCGCGCGCCGTCCCGGTTGCCGAACAGCGTGGCCGGCGTCGTGGCCGGCGACGCAGGCGCACCACCGACCTCGCGCCCGCGTCGTCGCCGTCGAGTGGCGGACCCGGGCTCGACGCCACGTGATCCGCTCCCCGGCGTGCGCCGAACCGCCGAAGGCGGCATGATCGACACCCACCCATCGACATCTCTACCGAGGCCCGACCGAGCAATCGATGACCCGTCTCGCTGATCTCCAGAACGACATCGGGGACGTGCTCCTGACCGAGGAGCAGATCGCCGCAAAGGTGGCCGAGCTGGGCCGCACCATCGCAGCCGACTTTGAGGGGCGCAGCCTCACCCTCGTGAGCGTGCTCAAGGGCTCGCTGCCGTTCATGGCCGACCTGATGCGCCAGATCCCGCTGCCCCTCCGGATCGATCTCATGGAGGTGAGCTCCTACGGCGGCATCGCCACGGAGTCGTCGGGCCTCGTCAGGATCATGAAGGACCTGTCCGCAAGCATCGCCGGCGAGGACGTCCTGCTGGTCGAGGACATCATCGACACCGGGCTGACGCTCAACTACCTCGTGCGCTACCTGCGCGGCAAGAACCCGGCCTCACTGCGGATCTGCACCCTGCTGGACAAGCCGGCCCGACGGCTCGTTGACATCCCCGTCGACTATGTCGGCTTCGAGATCCCGGACCAGTTCGTCGTCGGCTACGGCCTCGACTACGGCGAGCGATACCGGAACCTGCGCTTCGTGGGCGTTCTGCGCCCCGAGGTCTACACGCCGGCCGACTGATGCATCGTCGACCGCTCGGTGGTGGCCGCCGTCTGGCACTGTTGGGGGCCATCGTGGTGATCGTCGGGTGTGTGCTCCCGTGGTACACCTTGGGTGGCGACGGCGGGCTGCCGCCGCTGGTCTACCGGGCATTCGACGGCACCGGGATCCTCGCCTTTCTCGCCAGCCTGGCCACCCTCGCGCTGATCGCGCTGCCGTATGCCGCGGGCGTGCGACCGCTCGCGGTCGATCGCGGTCTCGCGTTCGGGGTCCTGGCGATCCTGGCGATGGCCGGCCTCATCCTGTGGATCCCCACAGTGCTGGACTCGCCGCAGGGGATCCTGCCCGACCGGGCGTACGGCTTCTGGATCACGCTGGTGGGGGCGATCATGCTCAGCCGCGCGGCCTACGACATCTCGCTCGAGCCGCCCCGACGCTAGGGGCCCTGGGAACCACCCTCATCGCGAGTCTCGGCGGCCGGGCCCAGGCTGGGTGACGACGACGGCGGCGACCTACGGCCGCCGAGGTCGAGGATCTCGATCCCCAGTCGGCGAACGTAGGTTCCGCCCGGCGTCGCAAGCTCGATCACGTACCGGCCGGGTGGCCAGGCATCCCCGGAGACACCGGCACGGGCGACACCGAGGCTCGATGGCGGCAGCCACAGTCCCCGCATGGCGTCGTGGTCGGCCGGGTCGGCGGGGACGAGGGCGAGGGGCACGGCACGATCGCCGACGATCCACCACAGGGATGGGCGGATGGTCACCGGTGGCCGGAGCGCCTCGTCGATGGGGGCGCAGAAGCCGATCGCCGTGACCTCATCGGCCGCGACCGGGGCGAACGGGATCGTGGTGTCCAGAGGGTCGCCGGCTCCTGCCGGCTCGATGGCGATCCAGGAACGGATGGGGATCGCCCGATCAGGCCACACCTGCGTGGTCGTGGCGCGCCAGCCGTCGGTCGACCCGCAGGTGACGTGGAGACCGGCGGCGCTCGCCGGCCCCGGGTCGACCGACCGGGTGACCGGGGTCATCGGTGGCGTGCTGGACATCTCGGCGGCCGCGGTCACCGACCCGACGATCGGCGACGCACCGCCCGAAGTGCCATCGCCCCAAGGCCGGATCACCTGGAGCACCAGCGCCCCGATGACGACCGCGACCAGCAGCTGCAGGCGCCCGCGGTCAGGGCCCCCGTCCACCGACCGCGGCGGCTCCCGGTATGCCGGTCTCCCGTGCTCGTCCACCGATGAAGCCGTCTCCCCGCCTAGTCCTCGCCGAGGTACGCCTTCCGCACCATCTCGTTCTGGCTCAGCTCCTTCGAGGTGCCCGACAGGACCACCCGACCGGTCTGCAGGACGTAACCGCGGTGCGCGATGGCCAGCGCCTGGAGGGCGTTCTGCTCGACGAGCAGGATCGTGCTCCCGAGCTCGTTGATCTGGCGGATGATCGCGAAGATCTGCTGGACCAGGATTGGCGCCAGCCCGAGCGACGGCTCATCGAGCAGCAGCACGCGCGGCTTGGACATCATCGCCCGCCCGATCGCGAGCATCTGCTGCTCGCCGCCCGAGAGAGTCCCGCCCTTCTGATCGAACCGCTCCCGCAGGCGGGGGAACAGGGTCATGACCCGCTCGAGCTCCTCCTTGATCTCGGCGGCGGTTCGCGTGTAGCCGCCCATCTGAAGATTTCTCGAGCACGGTCAGGCGCGAGAAGATCCGCCGGCCTTCCGGTGCATGTCCGATCCCCGATCGGACCAGCTCGTGGGCAGGCGTGTGTGAGATGTCCGCGCCCTCGAAGAACACCTGGCCGACCTTCGGGTGAAGCAGGCCGCTGATGGTCTTGAGGGTCGTCGTCTTGCCGGCGCCGTTGGCCCCGATCAGCGTGACGATCTCGCCGCGGTGCACCTCCATCGTGATTCCCGACAGCGCGTGGATGTGTCCGTAGTAGGTGTTGACGTCCTCCAGCCTGAGGACGATGTCGTCAGCCCGATCCTGCGTTCCGCTGCCGCTCATGCCGCGGGGGACCCGAGGTAGGCCTCGATGACCCGGGGGTTCGCCCGGACCTCGGCCGGTGTGCCCTCCGCAATCCGTTCGCCGTGGTCAAGGACGGTGATCCGGTCGCTGATCCCCATCACGACACGCATGTCGTGCTCGATCAGCAGGACCGCCAGCCCGAGGTCGCGTCGGAGGCGGTCGATGAGTTCGGTCATCTCTGCCGTCTCCCGCGGGTTCATGCCGGCGGTTGGCTCGTCCAGCAGCAGCAGCGCCGGTTCGCTGCCCAGGGCGCGGGCGACCTCCAGCCGCCGCTGGTCGCCGTACGGCAGGTTGCGGGCCGTCTCTTCCTCCCGTCCCGCCAGGCCCACCAGTGCGAGCAGCTCGCTCGCCCTGACGCGCGCCCTGGCCTCCTCCTTTCGCTGGCGCGGCGTGCTGAGGAACGCGTCGACGGGCGTGCTCCGGAGCTTGGTATGCATCCCGACCAGCACGTTCTCCCGGGCGGTCATGTTCTGGAACAGGCGGATGTTCTGGAATGTCCGGCCGATCCCGGCGTGGACCATGTCGCTGGGCCTGGCAGATCGGAAGATCCCGAGCCTGATCAGGATCTGCTGGTACCGCACCGGCCTGATGATGGCCGAGAGCAGGGTCGTGATGAGCATGCCGAGGGTGCCCAGGATCGCGAGACCGATCAGGGCCTGGCTCTGGGTTACCTGGTACAGCCCGGTCGCGATGAGCGCGACGAGCACCGCCGGCAGGACCCACAGCACGGGCTCCAGCACGGCACGCTCGGCCGGTGCGACCATCCGCTTGCCCACCAGATCGACCTCGCCGGATGTGGGCTCGAGGATCCCGGCGATCACGTTGAACAGGGTGGTCTTGCCGGCCCCGTTGGGCCCGATCAGGCTGATGATCGCGCCGCGTGGGATCTCCAGGTCAACCTCGTTGACAGCCACCAGACCCCCGAACCTCCGGGTCACGGTGCGCGCGTGGAGGACGGGCTCGGTCGTCGCCACGTTCACGACGCACCCTCCCCGGCCGCCATTCCGGTGTCGCCATCACCGGCATCGCCACGAGACTCGAACTCGGCCTCATGCAGCTCCTGCCGTCTCCGGCCACTTGGGAACAGGCCCTCGGGTCTGATGAGCATCATCAGGACCAGCGCCAGGCCGTACAGCAGAAACTGGTACTGCACGAAGTCGACGTCCTTCAGGAATGGAGCCTGAATTGCGTGGAAGAACTGGTTGAGCTGCTTGAGCAGGACGCTCTGGATGGTGTACAGCACGAACGCGCCGACCGCGACACCCCAGATGTTGCCCATGCCGCCGAGGACGACCATGGCCAGGATCGTGAATGAGACGGTGAACAGGAACTGGTCCGGGCTGACCAGCGTCAGCTTGGCGGCGGTGAACACGCCTGCCAGGCCGGCGGTCGACGCGCCCAGCGCGAATGCCAGCAGCTTCGTCGTCACGGTGTTGATGCCGTTGCTGTCGGCCGCCAGCTCGTCCTCCCGGATTGCCTGCCAGGCTCTCCCCAGCCGCGAGTCCTGCAGCCGGTAGAGGAAGATCATCGTGATCGTCACGATCGCCGCCATCGTGACGTAGAAGGGCATCGGCTCGATCAGCGGGAACGTATAGCCAAGCAGCTCCGGCTTGTAGACGCCGCCGATCCCGTTCGTGCCGTTGGTGTACGTGTCCGCGTTGAGGAACACGATCGGCACGATCTCGCCGAACCCCAGCGTCACGATGGCCAGGTAGTCACCCCTGAGGCGCAGGGTCGGGGCGCCCAGCAGGACGCCGAACACCGCGGCCGCGAAGGCGCCGATCAGGAGCATCGGCCAGAACGGGATGTGCAGCCCGCTGAACGGTGAGGCGCCGTAGGCGTAGGCGTAGGCGCCGATCGCATAGAACGCGGCGTACCCGAGGTCGAGCAGGCCGGCAAGCCCGACGACCACGTTGAGGCCGAGCGCCAGCAGCACGAACACGCCGGAGATCGCGAACCCGTCGATCCAGACCGCCTGGCGGCTGAACGTGCTGAACGGCGGCAGGAGCACGATCAGCGGCAGCAGGATCGTGACCAGGATCATGCCGATCACGATCGAGATGGAGCGGTGGTTGCGGGCGAACACGACGACCGGCTCCGGGACCAGGCCCATCGCCCGAGAGGTGACCGACGGCGCCCGGCTCATGCTCGCTCTCCAAGCTGCTGGCCCAGGAGTCCGGTCGGCCGGAACACCAGGACGATGACCAGGACCCCGAAGATCATGGCCTCGGACCACCGGGCGTAGCCCGCGGCCGCGGCGCCGACCTCGACGAAGCCGATCAGGAAGCCGCCGAGCGCCGCACCGGTCGTGTTGCCGATGCCGCCCAGGACCGCGGCCGTGAACGCCTTGAGACCGGCGAAGAACCCGAGGTTGAAGATGATGCTGCCGAAGTACAGGCCGTGGACCAGGCCGGCGGCGCCCGCAAGGGCGGAGCCGATGAAGAAAGTGGCGGCGATGGTCCGGTTGATGTCGACCCCCATCAGCGCGGCCGCCTCCCGATCCTGCGCGGTCGAGCGCATCGCGCGGCCGAGGCTCGTCCTGTTGATGAACAGCTGGAGACTGACGATGAGGCTGATCGTCAGGATCAGGATGATGATGCTCAGGTAGGAGATGTTGGCCCCAAGGACCTCGAACCGGTTGTCGAAGCTGATCACCTGCGGCACGTTGCGGGGCGACGGCCCGAACAGCACCTGGATGATGTTCTGGAGGATGAACGACACGCCGATCGCGGTGATCAGCGGTGCGAGCCGGGGAGCCGAGCGCAGCGGCCGGTAGGCAAACCGCTCGATCG
>CAVYXU010000079.1:0-45844 GCA_963772565.1 uncultured Chloroflexia bacterium | reverse complement strand
GATCCGCGGGGAGCGCAGTCTGCGGGGCGTCCATCGGACGGCTCAGAACATCGTCGCGCACCAGGGGGCGCGATCGACCGCGAACATCGCGTCGGCCCGGCGCAGCGCGCCGGCGGTCAGCTCTCGCATCCGATCGGCCTGGGCCAGGTCGGATGGACGGAACGCTCCCAGGTAGATCGCCGCCAGGTCGGTGATGTCGGCGACCAGGTCGGCCGGGGCGTCGGTCGGGGAGACCGAGGCCGCGGCCGCTCCGGGCTCGCCCGTCGTCTCGATGACCCAGCGCCCGGCATTCCAGGGGCAGAACGCATCGGTCACCTCGACCACCAGGGTGCCGGCCGCCGCATAGCGGCGGGCCGAGAGCGCCGCCGGCAGGTCGACGAGGCGCAGCCAGATGCCATCGCGCGCGACCAGGCCCAGGGCCCGCGGGTCGGCCAGCGCGAGCAGCAGCGGGTGCGGCATCGAGGCCCGCCACCAGCGGATCGAACGCACGAGGTCGACGCTGAACAGGAACGACCACACCGCGCGCTCGGCGCGGGTCGTCGCGGCCATCGCCTCCATCACCAGGAGCTGGTTCCGCGGGCCACGATCGTCCCAGTCGTCCTTGATCCGGTACAGCGCATATCCCTCGGCGCTGCCGTCAACCTCGTACAGGTACTTCAGGAGAGGCCCGGCGCCACGCCGGTTGTCCTTGTCGTCTCGCAGGATGTGGTCCCGCCACCACGCCTCCGACCGCGTCACGGCGCCCGGCGTCTCGGACCGCGCGCGGTCGTAGATCCCGGGCAGGGCGGCCAGCGCCTGCGCCTCGTCGACCGGTCGCATCCGGCCCTCGGCGTCAGCGGACCGGAGCCAGGCGGTTCGGCCGCGGTCGATCTCGAACGTCGCGGCGACCGTCCCCATCCCATACCCGAAGCGCTGGTAGATGACGCCCTCCGACGCCCACAGGATCGCGACCGGTTCGCCGCGCTGCCGGACGTCGTCCAGCTGGTGGCGCATGAGCGAGCGCAGCACGCCCTGGCGCCGGTATCCGGGGTCGACGCCCACTGCCGAGACGCCCGCGGCCGCGACCTCGCCGCCGGGCACGGTCAGCCGGAACGTGTATGCGGCCGCGGTTCCGATCGGTGCGTCGCCGTCGAAGGCGGCGATGACGCGATCCGGCTCGGTCGTCGGTCGCCAGTGCTCGAACTCCTCGTCGGTGACCTCCTCGCCAAACGCCCGCATCGCGGGGTCGATGAACGACTGGGCCGTGTCGGGGGTGGCGGTCCGGATCGGGTAGGGTGTCGATGCATCAGTCATGGACGTCATCCTGCCACCGGTTCGGGATCCGGGGTGCGCTCCGTTCGCAACGGCGATGCCCACAGGACCACGACCCCGGCGATCGCGATCAGCGGGGCAAGGAGCAGGGAGGCGCGCAATCCGACGGTGGCGGATCGGCGGGGTCGGGGGTCGACTCCGGGCCCTGCCCGGACGGGCTCGGGCTCGCCGCCGCTTGACGGTCCTCCCGGAGCTCGAACCCTTCGGCCAGCGACGCGTCGAGGAGACGGATCTGACGCCGAACGGGCTCTGCTCGGGAGGCGGGTGCCACCTCGAGGAGGTCGAGCAGGAGATATCGGAGGCGGCGCGCCACCTGGAGCGAGCCGACCCCGTATTGGCGAATCTCGTCGAGCGCGAGCGACACATAGTCCGCCCAGCCGGGACGCGGCAGGCGAAGGAGCAGCGCGCCCTCGTTCGACAGCCGAACGGCTGACGGCAGGTCCCGCATCGCAAGCCGGCGCAGCAGGTCGTGCAGCTCGTCGAGGGCCTGGATCGCCGTGGTCGGATCGTTCACACCCGGCGAAAGCGCTCGTTCCCCGATGTCCACGATCTGGCGGAACCCGAACGCCGCGTCCTGGGTCATCGTGCGCTCGAGGCCGGTGTGGATGGTCGCGGCCAGCGTCCCGCCGATCCCGTCATCGAGGTCGTCAGTGGCGGCCCATACGTGAAGCAATGTCGCACCCTGCGGCACGAAGTCACCGACCATGTGGGGTAGCTCGATCGTGAGCGCGTTGTCGGTCGCGAGGCGCACCAACGCCTCGTCGTCCACCGCGGTGATCACTCCCGGTGCACGTGCAAGCCGCACCACGAGGTCCGGCGCACGGTCAGGCATGGTGGGCACGGGTCGGTTCGGCTCCTCCGCGATTCCTTCCGGGTACAGGCGTCGGATCGCATCGCGCGTCTCGTCACCGACGCTGCGCAGGACGGTTGCGGCGCGGATGGACTGGGCGACGTGGTGGATGTACAGGATGAAGAAGGCCACGCTCGCGATCAGCATCCCGTACGCGAACGTCACCGAGATGGCGGGAACGAACGCGGCCGATTCGGTCGGTGACCGGACTTCGCGCAGCACCAGCAGGGCATACAGGAAGGTGGCGATGAACAGCCCGAGCACCGTTTGGTTGAGGCGATCGCGCAGGAAGGTGCGCATGACGCGAGGCGACAGCTGGCTGCTCGCGAGTTGGAGCACCAGCATCGTGATCGAGTACACGACGCCCGTGAATGTGAGCATCGCGGTCGCGATCGTGGCCAGGACCGAGCGGGCGCTGTCCGGGCCACCGGCAAACAGGATGCCGCTGAGGTTGCCGGCAACTGACCGATCCAGCACCCGGTCGACCTGGACGAGGATCAGCGCCAGCAGCAGCGCGCTGATCATGAACATGCCGGGGATGAACCACAGCCGCGTTCGCAGCCAGTCGAGGAACGCGGCCAGTCTGACGGGCACCGTACGCACCTTGACTCCAGCCGCGGTCGGCGCCCACGCGCCACCAGGTCCGGCGTCACGATGGTGACGGCCGGTCGCCGGGTCCGCAAGCGCCGTGGATGACCGCTGACCAGTGAGGACCCGGGCCGGTGGTTGCCAAGAACCGGGCTCGACACGGGTGGCTCTGGGCGTCCGCCGTCCTCGCTACACGCGTGTCGAGGCTGGATTGGCCGCCACATGGACGGTTTTGGTCGATCCTGGGCACGCTTCAGGAGGCGCCGCGCACCCGACCCGCTACACTCGCGCACCGTGACCATCCCCCAGTCTCGCCTGCGCAACTTCTCGATCATCGCGCACATCGATCACGGGAAGTCCACGCTCGCGGATCGCTTGCTGGAGCTGACCCACACGATCGAGGGCCGGCAGATGATGAGCCAGGTCCTGGACTCGATGGATCTCGAGCGCGAGAAGGGCATCACGATCAAGGCCCGCGCGGTCCGCCTCGAGTACACGGCGGCCGACGGGCTCACCTACGGGCTCAACCTGATCGACACGCCCGGTCACGTCGACTTCGCGTACGAGGTCAGCCGCAGCCTCCAGGCCTGCGAGGGCGCGATCCTGGTCGTCGACGCGGCCCAGGGGATCGAGGCGCAGACGCTCGCCAACGTCCACCTCGCGATCCGCGAGGGTCTGACGATCATCCCGGTGCTCAACAAGATCGACCTTCCGTCGGCCGAGCCTGAGGTCGTGATGGAGGAGCTGGAGACCGTGCTCGCCATCCCCCGGGAAGAGGTAATCCTCGCATCGGCCAAGGAGGGCACCGGCGTGCCCGAGATCCTCGAGGCGATCGTGTCCCGGATCCCGCCGCCAAAGGGGGACCCTGAAGCCCCGCTCCGTGCGCTCGTGTTCGACAGCCACTACGACCCGTACAAGGGCGTCGTGTGCTACGTGAAGCTTGCCGAGGGCACCCTTCACGATCACGACCTGATCCGGCTGCTCGCCAGCGGCGCCGAGGCAGACCTGCTCGAGCTGGGCTTCTTCCGGCCGCAGCTCGTCCCCGTGGAGCACCTCGTGGCCGGCGAGGTGGGCTACGTCGCGACGGGCTTCAAGAACGTCCGTGAGGCGCAGGTCGGCGACACGATGACGACGGTCGCGAAGCCCGCGACCCGCCCGCTGCCGGGCTACCAGGAAGCGAAGAGCCTCGTGTTCGCCGGGCTCTACCCACTATCGGGCGAGGACTACCCGCTGCTTCGCGAGGCGCTGGAAAAGCTGCACCTCAACGACGCCAGCTTCACCTACGAGCCCGAAAGCTCCGTCGCGCTCGGGTTCGGGTTCCGATGCGGGTTCCTGGGTCTGCTCCACATGGAGATCGTCCAGGAGCGCCTCGAGCGCGAGTTCAACCTCGACCTCATCGCGAGCGCCCCTTCGGTCGAGTATCGGGTCGAGCTCACGATGGGCCGCGGCGTGCTGAGCGTCGACAACCCGGCCAGGTTCCCCGACGTGGGCGAGATCGAGGCAATCCAGGAGCCGTGGGTCAAGCTGGGCGTGGTCACGCCGGACCGCTACATCGGCGCCATGATGGAGCTCACGACCGGGCGGCGCGGGATGTTCTTCAATCTCGAGTACCTCGATCCGCATCGCGTTCACATGCACTTCGAGCTTCCCCTCGCGGAGCTGATCGTCGACTACTACGACCAGCTCAAGAGCCGCACCCAGGGTTACGCGTCGATGGACTACGAGGAGATCGGGTACCGGCCGGCCAACCTGGTCAAGCTCGACGTGCTTGTGGCGGGCGAGCCGGTCGATGCGTTGAGCCTCATCGTCCACCGGGACCGGGCGCAGTCCACCGGCCGCCAGCTGGCGGAGAAGCTCAAAGAGCTGATCCCGCGCCAGATGTTCGAGGTGCCGGTTCAGGCGGCCATCGGCAGCCACGTGGTCGCCCGGGAGACCATCCGGGCCCTCCGCAAGAACGTGCTCGCGAAGTGTTACGGTGGCGACATCAGCCGCAAGCGCAAGCTGCTCGAGAAGCAGAAGGAAGGAAAGCAGCGGATGAAGCGCGTGGGATCGGTCGAGATCCCCCAGGAGGCCTTCCTCGCGATCCTGCGCATGGACGAGGCGTGATGCTGCGCCTCGCCAGGGCGTGCTGACCGCCGCCTGATGCCTGACTTCGGATCCCTGCCGCTGCTCTCGAGCCTGCCCGACGTCCCGCAGCCGCTGCTGGTCCTGATGGCGGCCGGCCTGACGGGCCTGCTGGTGATCCTGCGCTTCGACGCGGAGCGGTTCAGTGCCGCCGAATATGACGACGCCGACCGCTGGGGAAATCCGCCGTCAATGTCCCGGCGGCTCGGCTGGTACGTGCTCGGGATCGGCGGGATCATCGCCGTGGGTCAGATCCACCCGAGCCCCGCAGGTGACCTGTTCCTCGGTCTCGGCGACCGTCTTGGAGCGGTGATCCTGGGCCTGACGGCCGGGGCGGTGGGGACCGGGATCGCGCTCGGCATCGCGTTCTACCGCTATCGCTACCTGCGCTTCCCGCCGATCGAGTCCTACCCGGGCGCCGTGATCAATGCCCTGGCCACCGCGTTCGTGGACGAGGCGGTGTTCCGTGGCCTGGTGTTCGGGTTCCTGGTCGTGGTCGGTGTCGACCCGACCCTCGCGAACATCACCCAGGCCCTGCTCTACGGGCTGGCGACCCGACTCGGTGCACCCGGGCGGCCGCTGTACATGCTGATCACCGCGATCGTCATTGGCCTGGCCGGCGGCTGGCTGACCGGGGTGACGGGCGGCATCGGCGCCGCGTTCCTGGGTCACGCGATCACCCGGATCGCGATCTTCCTCGCAACCGGCCACGCCGGCCTGCCCAAGGCCCGCGGGAACGAGATCGAGGAGGTCGAGCAGCGGCAGCAGACGCCGGACGGCTGGCGGGTGCTCGGTCCCCGCGAGACATCACGACACCGCTGACAACTTCCCCGAGCCGGTGACCATATCCCCCGGGCCGGCCGCGGCGGGAGCGCCCGTCGAGCAGCCCCCGGTCGCGCTGTACATCCACGTCCCGTTCTGCGTGTCGCTGTGTCCGTACTGCGACTTCGTCGTGTACGCGGGTTCGGAGTCCCGGGGACCCCGCGCCCGGGTTGCGGCATTCGTCGACGCGCTCGTCACGGAGATCGCGCTGCGCGCCGACGCGCTCGACGCGAAGTTCGGGTCGCCGGCTGCCGGCGGTGGACGGCCCCTCCTCGAGACCGTGTACCTCGGCGGGGGGACGCCGACCCTGCTGCCCGCCGCCACCATCGCCCGGTTGCTGGACCTTGTGCGGACATCGCCTCGGGATCGCGGACGGTGCCGAGGTGACGATCGAGTCCAACCCCGGCGCCGACGAGCGGAACGATGCCCGGGCGCTGGCCGCGACCGGGATCACCCGACTCTCGCTCGGGGCACAGTCGTTTGACGAGGGCCTGCTCCGACGGCTCGGACGCCGCCACCAGGCATCGGACGTCCGCGATGCCGTCGCCGAGGCGAGAGCGGCAGGGTTCGGGTCCGTGTCGATCGACCTGTTGTACGACGTGCCGGGTCAGTCTGTCGCCGCATGGGCGGCGACGCTGGACGCCGCCATCGGGCTGGCGCCCGATCACGTCTCCGCGTATGCGCTGACCCTCGACGATCCGGACGCGGAGGGCCTGACCGGGCCGGTGGGCGATCACCTGCCGACGCGGCCCGGCGCGCGCCGCTGGCGCAAGACGGCGATCCGGGACCAGGACGAGGACCGTGCGGCGGCGCAGTACACGCTCGCGGTCGAGCGTCTCGGCGCCGCCGGCTATCGCGGCTACGAGATCTCGAACTGGGCGCAACCGGGCCACGAGAGCCGGCACAACCTCGCCTACTGGCATCGCCGCTCGTACGAGGCGGTCGGGCCCGGCGCGCACGCCTTCGACGGCCGGACGCGGCGCTGGAACGCGGCCCGCCTCGACGGTTATGTCGGAGCGCTTGGCCCTGCGCACGGCGGGCGTCCGGTGCTCCCGCCGGGCGGGGCGGAGGACGTCGATCCAGCCGCCGCGGCGGTTGAGGCGGTGATCCTCGGGCTTCGGCTCGACACCGGGATCGCCCTGGGCGACGCGGTCGCGGGGCCGCTCGCGCCTCACCTCGAATGGGCGATGGCAGCGGGTCTGCTCGAATCGACCGGTGGGGACCGGGCACGGATCCACCTGACCACGCGCGGGCGGCTGCTGTCCAACGAGCTCTTCCTGCGGCTGGCCTGAGGGTTGACGATTCGCCCCGTCTCGTTGACACCCGGAACGGGCGACCGGTAGACTGTCCCCAGCGTTAGCACTCTCATGGTGCGAGTGCCAACCAATACGGGAGAGGCTAGATGGCGCGTCGCGTGCGTCGCTCCAGCGGCCCCCTTGACCTTCGCTCCCAGGCGATCCTTCGGGCCGTCATCGAGGAATACGTCATCACCGCGGCGCCGGTCGGCAGCAATGCCCTGGTCGAGCGCTTCCATCTCGGCGTGTCCAGCGCAACCGTGCGCAGCATTCTCGCCGAGCTCGAGGCCGCCGGCCTGCTGACGCACCCCCACACGTCGGCCGGCCGGGTTCCCACCGAGCAGGGCTACCGCTACTACGTCGAGTCGATCGTGGACAACGTGCCGCTGCCGCCTGTGGAGCAGCTGATGATCCGGCACCAGTTCGGCCAGGTCGAGTTTGCGAGCGAGCATTGGTTCCGGCTCGCCGCGACCACGCTGGCCTCGGTGACCCGCGCAGCCGGGCTTGCAACGCCCGCGAAGCCGCGCTCCGCGCACCTCCGCCGGCTCGACCTGGTCTCGATCAGCGACCGCCTCGCCAGCCTGATCCTCGTGCTCCGCGAGGGCGCCCTCAAGCAGGTGCTCGTGTCGCTCGACGACGTGGTCGATCAGGAAGCGCTGTCGGCGGTCGCCAACCGCCTCAACGAGCTGCTCGACGACCACACTGGGCTCGAGGCCGCTCGTGTCCTGCGCGGGCTCGACCCGGCCGATCCCGGCCTCGACCTCCACCGGCGGGTCGGCGAGCGCGTCGTGCGCGCGCTGGAGGATTTCGACGGCTCGGCGATCGAGGAGCTGTTCTCGGACGGGCTGCTCAACGTCATGGCGGCTCCCGAGTTTGCCCAGAGCGAGCGGCTGCGCCGCGTGTTCGCAGCCCTCGAGAACCGGATGTACCTGGCCGATCTCATCGAGGACGTCGCGGGCGCCGGGCGTGTCTGCGTATTCATCGGCCACGAGAACTCGGCCGAGGACATGTCGGACGTCTCGCTCGTGCTCGCCCCGTACGGACAGCCCGGCCGTGCGGTCGGCGTCGTCGGGGTGCTGGGGCCGACCCGGATGGCATATCCCCAGGCGATCGGCACCGTCCGGTTCGTCTCGGGCCTCATGAACGAGCTCATCGACCACCTCTACGCCTGACCGCGTTCCACAGCCAACGGAGATCCATGACCCGCAAGACCCGCGCCGAGGAGCGCATCGAGGCGCTCGACGTCTCACCCAGCGCGCTGAGCGCCCAGCTCGAGGCCATGACCGCACAGCGCGACGATGCGCTGGCCAAGGTCGATGAGTATCTCGGCCTGCTCCAGCGCGAGCGCGCCGAGTTCACCAACTTCCGCCGTCGAACCAGCGAAGAGCGGGAACGGGCCCTCGGGCTCGCCGGCGAGGACCTGATCCGCAAAGTCCTGATCCTTGCCGACGACTTCGATCGGGCGATCGAGACGCGCCCGGCCGAGCTCGAGGGCGACGCGTGGGTCGAGGGCATCGCGGCGATCGACCGCAAGCTGCGCGCGCTGCTCGAGAGCGAGGGCGTCACGGCCGTGGTGGCGACACCCGGCACCGCATTCGATCCGCGAGAGCACGAGGCCGTCGTGAGCGTCCCGGGTACGGGCCGGGCCGAGGGCGAGATCGTCGAGGAGATCCGCCGGGGCTACCGGCTGCGCGAGCGCCTGGTCAGACCGGCGCTGGTCGCGGTCGCGGCGCCCGGTGATGCCGCCCACCCCGTCAACTGATCAACGACAGAAGATTCACACCCTCTCTAACATCCAGGAGACCTCCACATGGGAAAGATCATCGGCATTGACCTCGGGACCACCAACAGCGTCGTCGCCGTGATGGAGGGCGGCGAGCCCACCGTCATCCCGTCCTCCGAGGGCAACCGCACCGTCCCGTCGGTCGTCGGCTTCAGCAAGACCGGCGAGCGCGTCGTCGGCCAGCTGGCCAAGCGCCAGGCGGTCACCAACCCCACCAACACCGTGTATTCGATCAAGCGCTTCATGGGCCGCCGCTGGGACGACCCGGAGGTGCAGCGTTCCAAGTCGTTCGTCCCGTACACCGTCGAGAAGGACCCCAAGTCCGACGGCATCCGGGTCGTTGCCAACGACAAGCACTACACGCCCCCCGAGATCTCGGCGATGGTGCTCCAGAAGCTCAAGGCGGACGCCGAGGCCTACCTGGGCGAGAAGGTGACCGAGGCGGTGATCACCGTTCCGGCCTACTTCGACGACACCCAGCGCCAGGCGACCAAGGACGCCGGCCGGATTGCGGGCCTCGAGGTCAAGCGGATCATCAACGAGCCCACGGCATCCGCCCTGGCCTACGGCCTGGACAAGAAGCACGACGAGAAGATCGCCGTCTACGACCTGGGCGGCGGCACGTTCGACATCTCGATCCTCGAGCTGGGCGAGGGCGTGTTCGAGGTCAAGGCGACCAACGGCGATACGCACCTCGGCGGCGACGACTTCGACCAGCGCGTGATCGACTGGCTGCTCACCGAGTTCAAGAAGGACCAGGGGATCGACCTGGCCAAGGATCAGCAGGCGCTCCAGCGGCTCAAGGAGGCTGCCGAGAAGGCGAAGATCGAGCTGTCCTCGACGACCTCGACCGAGATCAACCTGCCGTACATTACGGCGGACGCCTCGGGGCCCAAGCACCTCGTGATGAACCTGACGCGGGCCAAGCTCGAGGAGCTCGTCCGCGACCTCATCGAGAAGACCAAGGCCCCGGTCGAGGCGGCGCTCAAGGACGCCGGCCTCAAGCCGGCTGACATCAACGAGGTGATCCTGGTCGGCGGCATGACCCGGATGCCGGCCGTCCAGGAGCTCGTCAAGTCGGTGTTCGGCAAGGAGCCGCACAAGGGCGTCAACCCCGACGAGGTGGTCGGGATCGGCGCGGCGATCCAGGCCGGCGTGCTGGGCGGCGAGGTCAAGGACGTCCTGCTCCTCGACGTCACGCCGCTGTCGCTGGGCATCGAGACGCTGGGCGGCGTGATGACCCGGCTGATCGATCGCAACACGACGATCCCGACCTCGAAGTCGCAGGTGTTCTCGACGGCTTCGGACAACCAGAGCCAGGTCGAGATCCACGTCCTCCAGGGCGAGCGCGACTTCGCCAACGACAACAAGACCCTGGGCCGGTTCATCCTCGATGGGATCCCGCCGGCACCGCGGGGTATCCCGCAGGTCGAGGTCACCTTCGACATCGACGCCAACGGGATCCTCGACGTCCGGGCCAAGGACCGGGCGACGAGCAAGGAGCAGCAGGTCCGGATCACCGCGTCCTCGATGCTGTCCAAGGACGACGTGGACAAGATGGTCCGCGACGCCGAGAGCCACGCAGACGAGGACAAGAAGCGTCGCGACGAGGTTGAGCTCCGCAACCAGGCGGAGCAGCTCACCTACCAGGCCGAGCGGACGCTGAAGGACCTGGACGACAAGGTCTCCGCGGAGGATCGTGCAGAGGTGGAGACCCAGGTGTCCGCGCTGCGCGAAGCCCTCAAGGGCTCAGACACCGAGCTGATCCAGTCGGGCATGAACAAGATTGTCGAGACGCTTTCCCGCATCTCGACCGCGGCCTATCAGGCAGCCGGCGCCGAGTCCGGCGACGGCGCTGATGGTTCGGGCGGTGCGGGCGAGGCGGCTGAAGGCGGAGAGCCGTCCGACGCCAGCTCCGACGCGAAGAGCGACGCCAGCGACGAGACGGTCGAGGGCGAGTTCAAGGAGGTCTAGCCTCCGGTCCATCCGCGAACAGGACAGCCCGCCGGCCATCGCCGGCGGGCTGTTTCCGTTGCGCGAGCCGGGAGCGGAGCCGGGCGGTCGCGCGAGTCGGACCGCGGGGCGACCACACGTGGGCCACGGCCGCGGCGACGACCACGCGTGGGCCACGGCCGCGGCGACGCATTCCGCGACCACCCTGCGACCATCCCCCCGCGCACCACGCGATGCCGGCGCAGCCCCGAGATTGTCCGATGCCGCAGCGGCCCGGGGATTGTGTCGTTCAGTCCTCACACGACTGCTGGGCCACAGTGCTGGACGTTGCGGCCACGAGACGAGGTCATTCAGTCGTGGCGGTGCTGGGTGTCCCCGTCTTGGCGTTCTGGACGGCGCGTGCGGTGTCTTGCAGTCGCATGGGTACCAGGTGACACAAACATGACCCCGGCCACCGCGCCGTCCGGAGCCGTGCTCCAGCGCCGCATCTCGACGGTCCGGCCCGGAAGCGCCGCCGAGAAGGTCGCCGCGTGCCGTTCGACGCGGCGTCGCGAGGTCTTGTCACCGGGCAGTACCAGCCAGCGCGAAACGGATCGGGCTGGCCAGCCCCGCTCACGCGCGATGCCCACGGCGAGACGTGCCTTTCGATCGATCCCCGCAAGTGTTGCCTGCACGTCAGGGACGGCACTCTTGACCTCGACCACGAGTAGCGCGCCGGTCGACCGGTGGGTGGCGAGAACGTCGATCGAGCCGCGTTCGCCATAGACGCTGAACGTCACTTCCGGTGCGACCTCCCAGCCCCGGCGGCGGAGGAGGCGCGTCGACTCGCTCGACGATCTCCGCGTGACCTGCGTCAAGCAGGCGATCGAGATCCTCGCCATGACTCAGCACTCGAACGCTGATCCTGGCCCCGAGCGTCGCCAGCACGTGTGCCAGCGTCCGGATCGTCAGGCGGTCCCCACGACCGCGTTCGATGCGCGAGATTGCCGTCTGGGAGATGCCGGCCGCCGCGGCCAGCTGCGCCTGGGTCCAGCCTCGCCGTCGGCGCAGGGCACGGAGTGACAGGCCGAAGCGAACCGGATCCACCCGAAGACGATGACGCGTGCCGCTCACCCGCGGCTCACCGCGAGCGTCGCTGCGTCGATTGGCGACGTGCGCGCCTCCGCTTGCAACGTGCGCGTTGACAGTACCAAGTTTCGGTCGGTAGGATTGCTTCCAACCGACCGACCGGTCGGTCGGTCGCATGAGTAGGCTGCGTGGGGCCAACGGACGGATCGCAGGACCAGGGACGCGCGACGATGACGAGAGCAGATCCGACCGAGCAGAGCCGGAGCCGCCGCGAGCGGATCCTCGACGCTGCGTTCCACGCGTTCTCGACCCGCGGCTATCGCGACACGGCCATGGACGAGATTGCGGGCGCGTCGGACACGTCCAAGGGCGGCGTGTACTTCCACTTCCCGACCAAGGAGGCGATCTTCCGCGAGCTGATGCAGACGACCGCCGACAAGCTGGTCGCCCGCGTCGAGCGAGCGGTGGCGGTCGAGACGGAGCCGGTCGCGCGGGCCGAGGCTGCCCTGCGGGCCGTGCTGACGACGTTCTCCGGGCCACCGGACGATGGCGCGGTTGCTGTTCCTTGACACGATCGGGGCGGGGCGCGTGTTCCAGTCGGAGACGAACGCGCTCCATGACCGCTTCAGCCGGCTGATCCAGGGCTACCTCGACGACGCGGTGGCGGCCGGCGCGATCCCGCCGATCGACACCCGGATCACGAGCATCGCCTGGTTCGGCGCGCTCAACGAGCTCGTCGCCCGGTGGCTGCTCGCCGACCAGCCAAGTCCACTCGAGGACGCGTACCCCGCACTGCGGGCGGTCTTGCTCCGCAGCGTCGGGGTGTCCGAGGAGCAGATCGGGCCGGCGCCGATGCCGACGGCGGGCCGCGAGTTCCCGGAGAAGGGGCTATGAGCGCCGTCGGGCGTGGGCTCCCGGAGACAGCACGGTGACGACGCTGCGACGGGGCACCGCGGAGGCCGTCGAGCCGGCACCCGGGGCGAGCGTCGGTGAGGAGCTGGCGGCGCTGCTCGATGGCGGAGAGGCGTCGGTGGACTCGACCCCGGCCCTGACCGCGAGCACCGTCCCGGTCACGGCCATCGACCCGATCTCGCTGTTCGCCGCCGCCGTCGAGGCCGACCTCGAAGGCGCACTGTGGCTCCGCCCCGCCGAGGGTACGGCGCTGGTCGGGATCGGACGGGCGTGGGCGGTCGAGGCAGAGGGACCCTCGCGCTTCATCGAGGCAGAGGCCGCCTGGCGCGCGCTTGTGGCCGGAGGCCGGGTGGACAGCCCCGCCGGCACGCGCAGAGGGGCGCCGATGCTGCTGGGCGGGCTCGGGTTCTCGGGACGGCGCCCGGATCCGGACGATGCGTGGGGCCCGTTCGGGCCGTCGTCGATGGTGCTCCCCGCGCTGCTGTTCGCGCTCGAACCAGAGGGCTGCCACGTCACGGCATCGGTGGTCGCTGCCGCACCGCGCCCGGCCGACGCGCGCGCGCTCGAGCGTCGATGGGACCGGCTGGTGGATCGCGCCCGGGAGATCGACCCGGGCCGGAACGGGATGGTCGCCCGCCCGGTGTTCGCGCCACTTGCCATCGCCGGTGAGCAGCCTTCGCACGACGCGTGGCGCCGCCTGGTGGGATCGTTCGCCGGTGCCGTCGGTCGCGGCCGGCTGGACAAGGTCGTCCTGGCCCGACGCCTCGACCTGCGTTCGCCGGTCGAGCTGGACGTGTCGAACGCGCTGCGGCGCCTGGCCGCGAGCGCGCCCGAGAGCACGACCTACGCGTTTCGCCGGGATGGCCGGACGTTCATCGGGGCCACGCCGGAGCGCCTGGTCCGGTCCGAGGGCCGCAGGTTCCGGACGGTTGCCGTCGCGGGCACGATCCGCCGCGGGGCGGACGCGTCTGAAGATGCTGCCCTGGCGGCCGAGCTGCTCGCATCGGAGAAGAATCGTGAGGAGCAGGCGATCGTCGTCTCGGCCATCCGCGAGCAGCTGGCGCCGATCTCGGACACGCTCGAGATCGCGGCGAGCCCCTCGATCATGACCCTGCGGTTCGTCCAGCACCTGGTAACCGAGATCACGGGCACGCTGCCCGAGGCGCACGGGCTGCTGTCCCTGGCCGGACTCCTGCATCCGACGCCGGCCGTGGGGGGCGCGCCGCGGGACCTCGCCCTCGCCCTGCTCGATGAGCACGAAGGGTTCGAGCGGGGCTGGTATGCGGGTCCGGTCGGCTGGCTCGGTGCCGACGGGGACGGCGAGCTGTGCGTCGCGCTGCGCTGCGGGATCGTTGACCGGACCCGGGCGACGCTGTTCGCCGGGTGCGGGATCGTCGCGGACTCGGATCCGGACCAGGAATGGGAAGAGTCGCGGATCAAGCTGCGGGCCGTGATCTCCGCGCTGGGGATCCCGGGGGAGGGCCTGTGAGCAACGCCGCGCTGCTGCGAGCGTTCGCCGACGAGCTGGTCGCGGCCGGTGTCCGCGATGCCGTGGTCTGCCCGGGATCGCGGTCGACGCCACTGGCACTGGCCCTCCGGGCGACGGCGGGGCTTCGCGTTCGGGTCCTGCTGGACGAGCGGGCAGCCGGCTTCTTCGCGCTGGGCATGGCACGGACGTCCAGGCGCCCGGTCGTGCTGCTGGCGACGTCGGGCACGGCGACGGTCGAGTTCGCGCCCGCGGTGATCGAGGCGCAGCTGTCGCGGGTGCCGCTGGTCGTGCTCACCGCCGACCGGCCGGTCGAGCTCCGCGATCGAGGCGCACCGCAGACGATCGACCAGGACCATCTCTACGGCCGTGCGGCCAAGTGGTACACGGAGCTCCCGCTGCTCGACGATGACCCGGCGACGGCGGCACACGTGCGGTCGGTCGCAGGCCGTGCGGTCGCCGTGGCGGCGGGGGGACCGGCGGGGCCGGTCCAGGTGAACGTGCCCTTCCGCGAGCCGCTGCTCCCCGACGGCCCGCTGCTGCGCGACGAGCCGCTGATCGACGCCGATCCTCCCGGGAGCGCCGCGCGCCCGGCGCAGATGACTCCGTTCACCTCGATCGACGCGGGCCGCCGCACGCTGGATGACGACGCCCTCAGTCGACTGGCGGGCCGGCTCTCGGCGACGCGGCGCGGCCTCATCGTCGCCGGCCCGGACGACGATCCGCAGCTGCCACCGGCGCTGGCTGCACTTGCCGCCGCGACCGGCTTCCCGATCCTCGCCGACCCGTTGTCGGGACTCCGGACCGGGCCTCACGACCGGCGCCTGGTCGTGGCTCGCGCAGACCAGCTGGTGCGCCCCGGGCCATGGATCGACCGGCACCGGCCGGAGCTCGTCCTCCGGACCGGGGCGATGCCCACCTCCAAACCGATCCTCCAGATGCTCGAGCGAACGCGCCCGGAGCTGCTGGTCCTCGACGGGGACGGCGGCTGGCGCGAGGCCGCGCTGCTGCCGGCAACGTTCGTCCACGCGGACCCGGCCACGACAGCCGCCGCGCTTGCGGCGAGGCTGGTCGGCCGCTTGGCGGCGGCCGACCCCGCGTGGAGCTCCGACTGGCGCGCCGCCGACGACGCCGCGAGCGAGGCCATGGAGGCGTGGCTCGCCGCCCTGGACGAGCCGTTCGAGGGTGCGCCGTTCCCGGCGCTCGCTGCGGCGCTCCCCGACGGCGGCGTGCTGTGGGCCGGCAACTCGATGCCGGTCCGCGACCTCGACGGCTGGCTGCCGTCGACCGATCGGACGATCACGGTTCGCTCGAACCGGGGCGCCAACGGGATCGACGGCGTCGTGTCCACCGCCCTCGGGTCGGCGGCGGCCACGGCCGATGCCGGCGGCGGGCCCGTCGCGCTGGTGGTCGGCGACCTGTCGTTCCTCCACGACCTCAACGCGCTGGTCGCGGCGCGGCTCCACGGGCTGTCGGCCACGATCGTGCTGGTCAACAACGACGGCGGCGGGATCTTCTCGTTCCTGGCGCAGGCCTCGGCCGATCTCCCCGGCGCCGGCCTGCCCGAGCACTACGAGGAGCTGTTCGGGACCCCGCACGGGATCGATGTCGGGCCGATCGTGTCCGCACTCGGCGGCGAGCACCGCCGCGTGGACGTCGCAACGCTCGGTCCGGAGATCGCGGCGTCGGCCGGCCGGCCGGGGGTGCAGGTCCTGGAGCTTCGCACTGACCGGGCGCGAAATGTCGAGCTGCACCGCGAGGTTGCGACCGTGGTCGCGGAAGCACTGGGCGCGGCGCCGCTCCGGAACACGCTCGGCGCACCGGCGGTCGCCGAGTGAGCGCCATCGTCATCGACGGCCTGCGCTGGGAGGCCCGGACCCGGGGCGCGGGCGATCCGCTGCTGCTGCTCCACGGGTTCACCGGCCGCGGGACGTCGTGGGGTGCCCACGCGACCGCCTTTGCTCGCTGGTTCCGGGTGATCGTCGTGGACCTGCCGGGCCACGGCCGGTCGGGGACCGCGGAACCGGCCCGGCTGAGCATCGAGCGGATGGCGGACGACCTGGCGTCGCTGCTCCGCCGACTGGACGCCGTCCCGGCCCACGTCCTGGGCTACTCGATGGGCGCCCGGCTCGCGCTCCGCCTCGCGGTCGCAGCATCCGGCGTCGTCCGTCGGCTGATCCTCGAGAGCCCGACCGCGGGGATCACGGACGCCGCGGACCGGATCGCCCGCCGCGCCGCCGACGATGCTCTCGCGGATCGCCTCGAGCACGAGGGGACCGCAGGCTTCGTGACGTCCTGGGAGCGCAGCCCCGTGTTCGCGTCCCACGCCGCGCTCGCGCCGGCGGTCGTTGCCCGGCAGCGGGCGATCCGTCTCGCCAACGATCCGGTCGGCCTCGCCGCCAGCCTTCGCGGCGCCGGCCAGGGAACGATGGAGTCGTTGCACGACCGACTCGGCACCATTCGAACGCCCACGCTGGTGATCGCCGGCGCCCTCGACGACCGCGGTCGGCCCCGAGCCGCACAGGTGGCCGAAGGCATTCCGCACGCAAGGCTTTCCGTGGTCGATGGCGCCGGTCACACGCCGCACCTCGAGCAACCGCTTCGCTTCCGCCGTCTCGCCCTGGAGTTCCTGCAGGAGGTTCCCGCCGCATGACCGAGCCCGTCGCCTGGACACCCGTCGCCGAGTACCGGGACATCCGGTACGAGCATTCGGGCACCGGGATCGCCAAGGTGACCATCAACCGGCCCGAGGTCCGCAACGCATTCCGGCCGCAGACGGTGCAGGAGCTGATCGATGCGTTCGCGCGGATCCGCGACGATGCCTCGATCGGGTGCGTGCTGCTCACCGGGGCGGGCGACAAGGCGTTCTGCTCGGGCGGCGACCAGAAGTACAAGAGCCCCGCGGGCGGCTACGTCGGCGAGGACGGCATCGCGCGCCTCAACGTGCTCGACCTCCAGCGCCAGATCCGCTCGCTGCCCGTCCCGGTGATCGCGCTCGTCAACGGATACGCGATCGGTGGGGGACACGTGCTGCATGTCGTGTGCGACCTGTCGATCGCCAGCGACAACGCGATCTTCGGCCAGGTCGGGCCGCGAGTTGGCAGCTTCGATGCCGGGTTCGGCGTCGGCCTGCTGGCGCGGCTGGTGGGCGACAAGAAGGCCAAGGAGATCTGGTTCCTGTGCCGCCAGTACACGGCCGACGAGGCGCTGGCGATGAACCTCGTCAACACGGTGGTCCCGCTCGCCGAGCTCGAAGCCGAGGGCGTCCGGTGGGCGGACGAGATCCTGGCGATGAGCCCGACGGCGATCCGGTTCCTCAAGTCGGCGTTCCTCGTCGCGACCGACGGCCTTGCCGGGCTCCAGGAGTTCGCGGGCAACGCGACCGGTCTGTACTACACGACGGACGAGGCGCACGAGGGCTCCCGCGCCTTCCTGGCCAAGCAGCCGGCCGACTACCGCAAGTACCCGCGGCGCCCGTGATGACGGGCGCGTCACGCGAGCCGGGCACGACCGTGCCCGGCGAGCCGCCCCAGGAGTCGTCGCCGGCCGCGCCCCAGCGACCCTCGGCGATCCGGATCTGGCTGCTCGCCGCCCGCCCGGCGACGCTGCCGGCCGCGCTGGCCGGGGTCGCCGTCGGGCTCGGCGCCGCGCTTGCGGCGGGCGCGGCGTTGCGTCTCGACACCGCGCTCGGGTGCGTCGCCGTCGGGCTGCTGCTCCAGGTCCTGGCCAACTTCGCCAACGACCTGTCCGACTTTCGCCGCGGCGCCGACACGCCGGACCGCACAGGTCCGGTGCGGGTCGCGGCGGCGGGCCTGGTCACCGAGCGGCAGCTGGAGGCTGCGATCGCGATCGTGATCGGCATCGCCGGGCTGGTCGGGCTGTGGCTCGCGGTCGTGGGTGGCCCCGTGCTGATCGGTCTGGGAGTGCTCGCGGTCATCGCGGCCCTCGCGTACACGGGCGGGCCGTGGCCGTACGGCTACCGGGCGCTGGGCGAGGTGTTCGTGTTCGTGTTCTTCGGGCTCGTCTCGGTCATCGGGACCGCGTACCTGCAGGCGCTCCGGTTCGACCCGGTGTTCGCCGCCGCCGCCGTCCCGCCGGGGGCGCTGATCACAGCGATCCTGGTGGTCAACAACCTGCGCGACATCCCGACCGACGCCGCGGCCGGCAAGCGGACGCTCGCGGTGGTCCTGGGTGCGCGTGCGACGCAGGCGGAATACGCCGGCCTGCTCGCGATCGCCTACCTCGTCCCGGCGCTGCTGGTCGCGTTGTGGCTTGTCGGCGCGGGGCCGTCGGGCAGGTCCGTGCCGCTCGCCCCGTTCATGCTCCTGCCGCTGCTCACGCTGCCGATGGCCCGACCGCTGCTGCGCGTCGTCCGCGGCTTCAGCGAGCCGCGCGAGCTCAACCTGGTCCTCAAGGGGACGGCCCGCCTGTCGCTCGTGTTCTCGCTGCTGTTCGCGCTGGGCCTGGCGATCGCGGGCGCGATGGCCGGAGGGACGGCGGCTTGACGCACATCGTCTCCGTGCGCGCCGACAAGGTTCGCGTCCCGTTCCGCCGGCCGTTCGTGACCGCTGCCGGGATGTGGAGCGGACGCGAGGCGTGGATCATCCGGCTGTTCGATGCGGACGGGCGGACCGGCGCGGGCGAGGCGGTGCTCGAACCCGCGGACGGCGAGACGGCATCGACGGTGCTCGATCACCTGGTCCGCGAGGCCGCCTCGATCGGCCCCGGCGACCGCCCTCCCGGACGCGGTGGAGCTCGATCGCCACGGTGGGCCCGGGCGGGCCCTGCGGGCCGCGATCGACGCGGCACGCCTCGATCTCGAGCGCCCAGCCGACGATCGGCTGGCGGATGGTGGTGCCGGCGTCGGGGTCAACGCGACGATCGCATCGCTCGGCCCGGCAGCGTCGGCGGAGGCGGCGCGTCAGGCGATGGAAGCCGGGTTCACCACCCTCAAGCTCAAGGCAGGGGCCGAGCGCGAGACGGAGGCGCTGGTCGACCGGGTGCGGGCGGTCCGACAGGCGGTGGGGCCGGACGTCAGGCTGCGTCTGGACGTCAACGGCGCCTGGGATCTCGAGACCGCAACCGACCGGCTCGACGCGATTGACCGGTTCGGGCTCGAATACGTCGAACAGCCGCTGGCGGGCGATGACGAAACGATGCTTGCCGAGCTGCGCCGCCGGGTGACGACGCCCATCGCCGCCGACGAGACCGTGACCTCTATCCGAACCGCCCGTGGCCTGATCGAGGCAAACGCCGTCGATGTCCTGGTGGTCAAGCCGGCCCGCGTGGGTGGTCCGGTCGCGGCGGCCGAGATCGCGGAGCTGGCGGCCGGACATGGGGTGCCCGTCGTCATCAGCACCCTGTTCGAGACGGGGATCGGGATCGCCGCGGGCCTTGCCATCGCGGCAGCGCTGCCCGTCGTGACCGGATCGCGCCTCCAGCGTGCGCCCGATCACGGTCTGGCCACGGCGGGGCTGCTCGAGCACGACCTGCTGGTCGAGGGCCTGGTCCTGGACGCCGGCCGGATGTGGGTGCCGGGCGGAGCGGCGGCGGGGGGTCTCGGGATCGAGGTCGACGAGCTCGCGCTGGCGCGGTTCCGGGTCGAATTGGTCGGCGCCGCGTGATGGGTGCAGTGTCCGCAGATCGAGGGTGGGATCCGGCCGATCGAGGGCCGTGGTCGCCGGATCGGCTGGTGCGCGCGCACGCCGCGGCAACCGGCGGTGCGCTCGCGCTCGTGGATGCGGCCGGATCGCTGACCTGGGCCGAGCTCGACGCGCGATGCGAGGCTGTCGCAAGCGCCGTTCGGGCCGCCGCGGCGAGCGCGTCCACCAGGGCGTCCGGAGCGATCGTCGGCGTCATCGCCGAGCCGTCGATCGATACCATCGCGGTGATGCTCGGTGTGCTGCGGGCGGGCGCAGTCCTCGCGCCGATCCCGACCGGGCTGGCAACCGTGGAGCTCCACGCAGCCCTGGGCGTGCTCGACCCCGTGCTGGTCGTGGCGCCCGAGCCTGACGGTGACGTGGTCGCGAGGGCCGGGTACCGGGTCCTGACGATCGCCGCAGCGCTTGCCGCGCCACCAGCCACCGGCACCGAGGCCGCGATCGAACCCGAGCCGGCGATCAACCCGAACCCCGCGATCGACCCCGAGCCGGCGATCGACCCCGAGGCACCCGCGGTCGTCGTGCTGACCTCGGGCACCACCGGGCGGCCACGGGGCGTCGTCCTGTCGGGCCGCGCGATGGCCGCCAGCGCCGATGCGTGGCTCGCGGGGCTGCCGCCGGCCACCGGCTGGCTGCTTGCCCTCGGGCTGGGTCACGTGGCGGGGCTCGGGATCCTGTGGCGCGCGATCGCCGGGCGGGTGCCGGTGCGTCTGGTCGCGGCCGGCGATCCCGCCGCGCAGCTCGCGGCCATCACCGCCGAGCCCGCGCCCAGCCACGTCTCGCTGGTGCCGGCGCAGCTGGCTCGCCTGCTGGACGCGGCGGACGACGCCGGTCTCTCGCGCCCTCCCTCGTCGCTGCGCGCGGTGCTGCTCGGCGGCGGCCCCATCCCTCCGGCGCTGGTGATCCGCGCCGTCCGCGCCGGATGGCCGGTCGTCCCGACCTATGGCCTGTCCGAGACGGGGTCCGGCGCGACGGCTCTCGCGACGGAGGAGGCCCTCGACCACCCCGACAGCGCCGGCCGGCCGCTGCCCGGCGTCCGGGTGGCGATCGGCGATCCCGGGCCGGACGGGGTGGGTGAGATCCTGGTGGAGACCGCCAGCCGGTTCAGCGGGTACCTGGATGGCGCGATGGACACGCCCGACGCCGGAACGGACGACAGCGCGATCGCCGACGGCCAGGCTGCCCCGGTGGCCGCCACCGCGCCCGTGCATACGGGCGATCTTGGCCGCCTCGACGCCGAGGGCCGCCTGTTCATCGTCGACCGGCGGGTCGACCGGATCGTCCGCGGCGGCGAGAACATCGCACCGGCCGAGGTGGAGGCGGTGCTCCTCACGCATCCGGCCGTCGCCGACGCTGCCGTCGTGGGACGCCCTGACGACCGATGGGGGCACGTGCCCGCTGCTGCCGTCGTGCTCGGCGCCGGCGCTCCCGATCCGGGCGACGGAGCGCTGGCGAGCCACTGCCGGGCGTCACTCGCCGGGTTCAAGGTGCCCGTCGCGTTCACGCGCCTCGACGTCCTCCCTCGAACAGCGAGCGGCAAGCTTCGCCGCGACACCGTCCGCGCGCTCCTCGCGGGCGAACCCGAGGGCGTGCTGGTGCGGCCCGGCGGCGACGCGATCGGATGGCGGCTCACGGGGACCGGCGCCCTGCCGATCGTGCTGCTCCCGGGCACGTTGTCCACGGCGGCCCAGCTCGATCGCCTTGCGGTGACGCTGGCGGCCCCGGGGGACATCGCCGTCCACGCGCTCGACCGGCGTGGCATCGGCTCCGGTCGTCTGGTCCCGCCGCGCCCGCTCGACGTCGCCATCCACGTCGCCGATCTCGTCGCCTATCTCGACGCCCGCCGCATCGACCGCGCCGTGCTGGTCGGCGTGAGCTTCGGCGGCGGGCTGGCGCTCGAGGTCGCCGCCCGGCACCCGGCTCGTGTCGCTGCGGTCGTCGCCTACGAGCCGCCGTACGGTCCGGTCGCCGACGGCGCGACCCGGCGAGCGTTCGCGGACCTCGCTGGGGCAGTCGAGCATGCCCACCACACGGGCGGGGCTCCCGCGGCCGCCGAGACGTTCCTGCGCGCCGTCGCCGGCGATGGCGCCTGGGAGCGCCTCCCCACGCGTGCGCGCACGTTCCTCGAGAGCCAGGGGGACGGCGCGCTCGCCGACGCCGGGCTGACCGGTCTCGATCCCGAGGGCCTGGCGGCGATCGCTGCGCCAGTGACCATCCTCACCGGTGGCGCGAGCCAGCCGTTCTACTCGCCGATCGCGGACGCGCTCGCCGGGCGGATCCCGGGGGCGGCCCGCCGGACGCTCGCCGGTCTCGCGCACCCATCGCCGATCACGACCCCCTCTCCGGTCGCCGCCGCCGTGCGAGCAGCACTTGCGTCGGCCGGCCTGGTGGACTCCGCAGCGCCGGAGACCCTCGCCCATCCCACCGACCCTGTCACGCCCGCCCCGGAGCCTTCCAGATGACCACCCCGCTGCCCCCCGACCACACCCCGACCGGCGCCTCGACCGGGACCGGCAACGCGGCCGCGCCGCCGGAGGTCCAGGTCATGTTCGACCGGATCGCGCCGCGCTACGACCTGATGAACCTCCTGATCTCGGCGTTCCAGGAGCCGCGCTGGCGTCGGCGTCTGGTCACGCATGCGGGGCTGCGACCGGGGGGCTCGGCGATCGATGTCGCGTCCGGCACGGGCAAGGTGGCGGCGGACCTTCACCGGCGCGTCCAGCCCGGGGGTCGGGTCCTGGGCGTGGATCTGTCACCCGGGATGACCGCAGTGGCGCAGCGACGGTACGCAGACCGAGCCGGCCTCGAATACGTCGTCGGCGACGCGCTCGCGCTGCCGTCCGGGGACGGCGCCTTCGACGCGGCGACGATTGCGTTCGGCATGCGCAACCTGCCCGACTACCGACGCGGGTTCGCCGAGATGGCGCGCTCGGTGCGGCCCGGGGGCAGGGTCCTGTGCCTGGAGATCGCCCGGCCGCGCAGCCGGCTCGCCCGGTTCATGAGCTGGTGGTTCGACCGGATCGTCCCGGTCATCGGCCGGCTGGCCGGTCAGGGCGCCGCGTACAGCTATCTGGTGCGCAGCGTCCAGGCCTACCCGGCGCCGGAGCGGATCGCCGAGATCATGCGCGAAGCCGGGCTGATCGACGTCACCTGGCGGGGGATGACCGGCGGCATCGTCACGCTCCACGAGGGCACGGTTCAAGCCGCCGATCGGGGCTGAGCGCCGGGCCATCGGCGGCCCAGCACCAACCCGACAGTGGCCCGACACGGCCCGACATCGGCCCATCTCCAATCGAGCCTGCGGTACCATGCGCCGCCCATGCCCGAGCACCCGACACCGGTCCCGCCGCTCATCCATGCCCGCCAGCTGACCAAGCGCTTCGGGACGTTCACCGCCGTCGACGCGATCGATTTCGACGTCGCGCCCGGGGAAAGCTTCGGCTTCCTGGGCCCCAATGGCGCGGGCAAGACCAGCACGATGCGGATGATCGCGTGCGTCTCCCCGGTCACCGACGGGACCCTGCGGATCCTGGACCTTGACCCGGCGACGGACGGGCCGCGCCTTCGTGCCCGGCTGGGCGTGGTGCCCCAGCAGGACACGCTCGACACGGAGCTGTCGGTCCGCGACAACCTGGTGATCTACGGCCGCTACTTCGGGCTGTCGCGTGCCGAGGCCGGCCGGCGAGCGACCGAGCTGCTCGACTTCGCCCAGCTCGGCGAGCGCGCCAACGACAAGGTGGAGCCGCTCTCGGGCGGCATGAAACGGCGGCTGACCATCGCCCGCGCCCTGATCAACGAGCCCTCGATCCTGCTGCTCGACGAGCCCACGACCGGGTTGGACCCGCAGGCTCGCCACCTGCTGTGGGAGCGCCTGTACCGGCTCAAGCAGCGCGGCGTGACGCTCGTCCTCACCACCCACTACATGGACGAGGCCGAACAGCTGTGCGATCGGCTGGTGGTGATGGACAAGGCACGCATCGCCGCCGAGGGCACCCCGCGCGAGCTGATCGAGCGCTACTCGACCCGCGAGGTGACGGAGATGCGGTTCCCGGTCGGTGTCCAGGAGACGATCGAGGACCGGCTCGAGGGCCTCGGCGATCGCGTCGAGCTGCTGCCGGACCGCGCACTCGTCTACTCCGCCGATGGCGAGGCGATCGCCGTCGCGGTACACGACCGCGGCCTCGTTCCCGAGACGGTGCTCGTCCGTCGCAGCTCGCTCGAGGACGTGTTCCTGCGGCTGACCGGCCGGAGCCTGGTCGACTGATGGCCGTCGCCGAGGCGCCGATCCGGCCGTTGATGCCGTCCACGGGTGATGGTGTCCCGCGCCAGAGCGCGCTGCGCGGTGCGATGGCCGCCTACGAGCACCAGCTGCTGCTGTACCGGCGCACCTGGCGCGGCTCGATCTTCGGCAGCTTTGCCCAGCCCGTGCTGTTCCTGGTCGCGATGGGCGTCGGGCTGGGCTCGTTCGTGGACCGGGCGGGCAGCGATGCGCTGGGGGGCGTGCCATATCTCCAGTTCCTCGCCCCGGCCCTGCTCGCCTCGACGGTCATGCAGGGTTCGGCGTTCGAGGCCACGTTCCCCGTGCTGGGCGGGTTCCGCTGGAACCGGCGCTATCACGCGATGTATGCGACACCGCTGACGCCATACGCGATCGCGTTCGGCCAGATCGCCTGGACGGCGACCCGGGCGACGATGGTGGGCGCGATCTTCGCGCTGGTCATCGTCCTGTTCGGCGCTGCGCGCTCGTGGCAGATCGTGCTGGCGATCCCGGTGGGAACGCTGACGGCTCTTGCCTTCGCGGGCCCGATCGCCGCGTTCATGTCGACCCAGCGCGATACGACGGCGTTCAACGCGATCTGGCGGTTCGGGATCACGCCCCTGTTCCTGTTCTCGGGCACGTTCTTCCCGATCGAGCAGCTACCGGAGCAGATCCGCCCGATCGCATGGCTGCTGCCGCTGTGGCACGGCGTGGACCTGGCGCGGGCGTTGTCGCTGGGCACGGTGGGCGACAACCCCGCCATCCACGTCGCGCACGTGCTGATCCTGGGGACGGCGGCGGTGCTCGGCGTGCTCGCGATGTTCGTGATGTTCCGACGGCAACTCGAGCAATGACACAGCTCGCCGCGGTTTGGCGCGTGCTGCCCACCGGGCTCGGCACCCGGCGTGCCCTGCTGCTCATCGAGCGCAACGTGTACGTGTACCGGACCGGCTGGATCGTGATCCTGTCGGGGTTTTTCGAGCCCCTTTTCTACCTGCTCTCGATCGGCCTCGGGATCGGTGGGATCGTGGGCAACCTGACGGGTCCCGACGGCAGCCCGATCCCGTACGCGCTGTTCGTCGCGCCGGCGTTGCTCGCTTCGGCCTCGATGAACGGCGCGATCGCCGAGTCCACGTTCAACGTGTTCTTCAAGCTCAACTACCAGAAGACCTACGACGCGGTGCTGGCAACGCCGCTGGGAACCGGTGACGTGGCGCTGGGCGAGATCGGCTGGGCGGTCATCCGGGCCTCGCTGTACGCGCTGGGCTTCGTGGTCGTGATCGTGGCGCTGGGCCTGGTGCGCTCGCCCTGGGTCCTGCTCGCGGTGCCCGCGGCGACGCTCCTCGCCTTTGCCTTCGCGGCGGTCGGGATGGCGGCGACGACGTTCATGCGCAGCTGGCAGGACTTCGACCTCATCCAGCTGGTCGTCCTCCCGTTGTTCCTGTTCAGCGGCACGTTCTATCCGATCTCCGCCTATCCGGAGGGGCTGCGGCTGCTGATCCAGCTGACGCCCCTGTGGCAGGGGGTCGACATGATCCGCGCGCTGGTGACGGGCGTGGTCGACGCGGGGATCCTGTGGCACGTCGCCTACCTGTCGGCGATGGGCCTCGCGGGGCTCACGATCGTGGCGCGGCGGCTGGACCGCCTGCTGCTCAAGTAGGGCCGGCGCCGTGCCCAGCCTGTACCGGGGTGCCCGGTCGTTGGCCTCATCGCCCGCCGCGTCATCGGCGAACGCCCCCGACCTCGCGACGCTCGATGCCGCCATCGTCGATTGCCGCGCGTGCCCGCGGCTCGTGGCCTGGCGCGAGGACCAGGCGCGGATCAAGGTGGCCCGCTTCCGCGACGAGACGTACTGGGCGCGTCCCGTGCCGGGCTTCGGCGACGCCGGCGCGCGGATCCTGCTGGTCGGGCTCGCCCCGGCCGCGCACGGCGCCAACCGCACCGGGCGCGTGTTCACGGGCGACGCCAGCGGCGACTTCCTGTGGCGCGCCCTGCACGCCGCGGGGCTCGCGGACCGACCCGAGAGCCGCCGGGCGGACGACGGGCTCACGCTCAGCGACGTTCGGGTGACCGCCGCCGTCCGGTGCGCGCCGCCGGCCAACCGGCCCACGCCCGCCGAGCAGCTCGCGTGCCGCCCGTACCTCGTCCGCGAGCTCCAGCTGCTCACCGGCCTGCGGGTGATCGTGCCGCTGGGTGCGATCGGCTGGGACGCGTCGCTGCGGTCGCTGGCCGCCCTCGGCCACGCGATCCCCGCACCCAGGCCACGGTTCGGACACGCGGCGGAGGTGGCGATCGGGCCGTACACGATCGTCGGCTCGTACCATCCGAGCCAGCAGAACACGTTCACCGGCCGCCTGACCGCACCCATGTTCGAGGCGGTGCTTGCGCGGGCGAAGTCGCTGGCGGCCCTCGATGGGCATGGACATCCGCCGCCGGCCCCCACCAACGAGGCACTGCAATGACCGCCGACCCGCCGCCGACCCGCGAGATCGACGCCATCGTGTTCGACGTGGGCGAGACGCTGATCGACGAGACGGCGCTGTGGCTCCACGCCGCCGAGCTCACTGGGGTGCCGCCGTTCACCCTGATGGGCGTGCTCGGCGGGCTGGCGGCGCGCGGCGAGCCGCACACGCGCGTCTGGGACATCCTGGGCGTCGAGCGTCCGGCGTCGCACGTGGGCGCCCGCTGCGTTCTACCCGGACGCGCTTGCCCTGCCTCGCGCGGCTGCGCGACCAGGGCTTCATCACCGGCGCCGTGGGCAACACGCCCGTCGAGGCCGAGGCGATGCTGCGGCCCCATGTCGACTTCGTCGGGTCGTCGGCCCGGTGGGGCGTGCACAAGCCGGCGCCGGAGTTCTTCGCCCGGATCGCGCACGAGGCAGGGGTCCCGCCCGGCCGCGTCGCCTACGTCGGCGATCGGGTCGACAACGACATCGAGCCGGCGATCGCCGCGCGGGATGCTCGCGATCCACATCCGGCGCGGACCGTGGGGCCACCTGCACCAGCCGCCGCCCGCGGCGCTCGCGATCCGCTCGCTCGACGAGCTGCCCGCGATCCTGTCGCAGCGTCCGGCCGGCACGCCCCGCCGGGGATCCCGCCCGCCGGGCCCAGTCGGCGACGTCCCGTAGACTCTGTCTTCCCATGACCACGGAACGAGACTTCTACGAGGTGCTCGGCGTCGAGCGCGGTGCGGCCGACGGCGAGATCAAGCGCGCCTTCCGACGTCTGGCGCAGCAGTGGCACCCCGACGTGAACGCCGACGGCGAGGCCCAGGAGCGGTTCAAGGAGATCAACGAGGCGTACCAGATCCTGTCCGATCCACAGCGCCGCCAGGCGTACGACATGTTCGGGCGAGCCGGGGTCAACGGCGCCGGCGGCGACGGCGGCTTCTCGGCCGGGTTCGGCGGGTTCTCGGACATCTTCGATGCCTTCTTCGGCGGCTCGGCGGCCGGGGCCTCGCGGCGGGCGCGTCCGCAGACCGGCTCAGACCTCCGGTACGACCTGCGGATCACCTTCGAGGAGGCCGTGCTGGGCACCGAGAAGGAGCTCGAGTTCCCCGTGCTCGGACGGTGCGAGACGTGCAGCGGCACGGGGGCGAAGGAGGGCTCGACCCCGGTCCAGTGCCCGCAGTGCAACGGGCGCGGCGAGATCCGGTCGGTCCGCCAGACGATGCTCGGCCAGATGGTCAACGTCGCCGCCTGCCCGCGCTGCCGGGGCGAGGGCACGATCATCGAGGAGCCGTGCGAGACGTGCCACGGCCATGGCCGGACCGAGCGGCGGCGGACGCTGCGGGTCGCGATCCCGGCGGGCATCGACGAGGGCCACCAGATCCGGCTGTCGAACGAGGGCGAGGTCGGGCCCCGCGGCGGTGCCGCGGGCAGCCTGTACGTGGCCGTTCACGTGGCCGCCCATCCGTCGCTGTCGCGCGAGGGCACGGAGCTGTACCACGAGGTCGAGCTATCGATCGCCCAGGCCGCCCTGGGCGCTCGCGTCGAGGTCCCGACGGTCGATGGCGAGCCAGCCGAGGTCGAGATCAAGGCCGGCACGCAGCCCGGGACCGAGATCCGGCTGCGGGGTCGCGGGGTGCCGCACCTTCGCCGCCACTCGGTGCGAGGCGACCTCCACGTGATCGTCAACGTCGCCGTCCCGACGAAGCTCTCGAAGCGGCAGCGCGAGCTGCTCGAGGCGTATGCGAAGGAGTCGGGCGACGCCGTCTCGGCGGGCGGCGGGCTGCGCGAGAAGCTGGGCCTGTAGTGCCCGGGTATCCGTAGTGCGCGGGGATCCATAGTGCGCGGGGATCCGCTGGCCGGGATCGATCTCGACGCGGACGCCGGTCACGGCGCGGACGCCGGTCACGGCGCGGACGCCGGTCACGGCGCGGACGCCGGTCACGGCGCGGACGCCGGTCACGGCGCGGACGCCGGTCACGGCGCGGACGCCGGTCACGGCGCGGACGCCGTTCAGGGCAGGTGGCTGGAGCTGTCGGTGACCGCCGATCACGAGGCCGTCGAGGCGGTGTCCGAGATCCTCGCCCGGGCGGCCCCCGGTGGAACCAGCGTGGAGCCCGCCTTCGAGCTCGTCGAGGACGGGCTCGCGGCACGCGTCGATCTCGCCCGCCCCGCGCAGGTCCGGGCGCACCTCCCGATCCTGGATGCCGTTGCCGTCCGGGCAGCGGTCGAACGGGCCGAGCGCGAGCTGGGCCACCTCCAGGCGTTCGGCCTGCGACCGATCGGCGATCTCACGGCGCGGGTGATCCTGGAGGCGGACTGGGCGAACGCGTGGAAGGCGCACTTTCCGGTGCTGCGGATCGGTCGCGGGATCGTGATCCGTCCGACCTGGCGCCGGCACCGACGGCAGCCGGGGGACGTCGTGCTCGCGCTCGATCCCGGGATGGCGTTCGGCACCGGGCTGCACCCGACGACCCGGCTGTGCCTGGCCGCGCTGGAGTCGTTGGCCGACCGGGGGTTGCTGGCCTCCGGTGGGGCGAGTGGCGGACCCGGCGGCAGACCCGGCGGCAGGCCCGCTCGCGTGCTGGACGTCGGCTCCGGGTCCGGGATCCTGTCGATCGCCGCGGCCAGGCTCGGGGCCGGCTCGGTGCTGGCGGTGGACGTGGACCCGATCGCCGTCGACGCCACGATGATCAACGCGCGCCGCAACCGGCTTGGCCGCGTGATCCGCGCCCGCGAGGGGAGTGCCCCCAGCGGCGATGGCCCGTTCGATGTCGTGCTCGCCAACCTCATCGCCTCGCTGCTCGTCGCGCTCGCCGATGGCCTCGTCGAGGACCTCCGGCCGGGCGGCACGCTGCTCGCCTCTGGCATCTTCGAGAACCGGGAGACGGAGGTGGTGGGCGCGTTCGAGGGGCGCGGGCTGTCGGTCGTCGATCGATGGGTCGAGGGGGACTGGATCGCGCTCGAGGTTCGCCGGCCGGGCTGATCGGGCCGCATGGATGCGGGCCTGCGCTACGATCGTCAACCCACGCCGCCGCCGTCCCGCCCGTACCCCCGGCGTGAAGCACAGAGCCGATGCCTGACCTGACCCCGCTGTTCCCCGCCGTCCTGGCAACGCACATCACCCTTGCGATCGCGCTGTTCGTGCCCAGCCTGCTGCTGCCGTTCACGCTGCGCAATCGCTCGGTGGCGGCCGGGTACGACGCCCCCGCGCCCGGGCGGTTCGTGCGTCTCCTGCTGTGGATCCAGGCGCATGGCACGGTGGCCATCGGCGGCGGGCTGGCACTGACCGGCCTGGCAATGATCGGCGTCCTCGGGCCGCGGATGTTCGAGCAGGGCTGGCTGCTGGTGAGCCTGGCCACGTACGCCGTGACCGCCGTGATCGCCTACGCGGTCCAGCGGCCGGGCCTGCGGCGGCTGGTCGGGCGCCAGGGCATCCTCACCGACGCCGATCGCGAGGTCTGGCGCGCGCGGGCCCGTCGCCAGCGGTATGTGGCGTACGGGATCACCTCGGCAGTGGGGCTGATCGCGTTCCTGATGTCCACCAAGCCCGCGCTGTGGTGACCCGCCCGATGGCCGCGCCGCGAGCTGCCGCGATCGTCAACCTCGGCTGCAAGGTCAACCAGTCCGAGATGGAGGCGGCGGCACGGCTGCTGCGCCAGGCGGGGGTTCCGCTGGTGAGCCCCGACCGGGCCGCCGATCTCTATCTCGTCAACACCTGCACGGTTACGTCGATCGCCGACGAGAAGTCACGGGCCGCGGTCCGCCGCGCCCGCCGCGCGAACCCCGACGCCGAGATCATCGTGACGGGCTGCTCGGTCCAGGTCGGGCCGGAGGCGTTCGCCGCGGTCGATCCCGCCGCCCGGCTGGTGGGCAACGACGCGAAGGCCGGGCTGCTGCGCGAGCTCGAGGGGCTGGTCCGGCTGGGCGCCCCGGACGCAGCCCCGCACGGGCCGCTCGATTCGGCGCTGCCGACGCTGTCGGGGGTCGAGGCGGCCGCCGGCGGGATCGACGGCATCGCGGATGACCGGGCGTCGGTGGAGCGGACCCGCGCATTCGTCAAGGTGCAGGACGGCTGCTCGTTCCACTGCACGTACTGCATCATCCCCCGGGCTCGCGGACCGGAGCGCTCGCTTCCGCCCGATGTCGTGCTGGCGGACGTTCGCCGGGCGCTGGCCGCCGGTCACCGCGAGATCGTGCTCACCGGGATCAACATCGGCACCTACGACGGCGGCTGGTCCGAGCGGGGCGCAAGGGGGTCGCATGTCAGGTCGGCGCTGACGCTTGCCGGCCTGGTCGCGCGGATCCTCGGGGAGACGACGGTCGAGCGCATCCGGCTGAGCTCGATCGAGCCGCAGCACGTCGACGATGCGCTGCTGGACGTCTGGGTCGCCGGCGCGCCGCGGACCTTGCCGCACCTCCACCTGCCGCTCCAGAGCGGTGACGACGGCGTGCTCCATCGGATGGGCCGCCGGTACGGCTGCGCCGACTACGCGCAGGTCGTCGAGCGTGTCACGGGCCGCGATCCCGGGCGTCGCCGTCCACGCGGACGTCATCGCCGGCTTCCCGACGGAGGATGACGAGGCGTTTGCCCGGACGATCGCCTTCGTCCGCCGTCTCCGGCTCGCCGGGCTGCACGTGTTCCGGTACTCGGCCCGGCCCGGGACGCCGGCCACGCGGATGGCCGGCCAGGTGGACGAGCGGACGAAGAAGGCGCGCGCGGCCGCGTTGCTCGTGGTGGCCGCGGAGGCCCGTTCCGCGTTCGCCGGCAGCCGTGTGGGGACCGAGGCCCGCGTCCTCGTCGAGTCGCGCCTGCCCGATGGACGCTGGATCGGCCATGCCGAGGACCATGTTCTGGTCGCGGTCCTCCCGCGCGCCGGCGACCCGGATGACCTCGAGAATGCGATCCTGAACGTGTACCGGTCCGCAGTCGATGGCGAGGCCGCCGAGCGACTGGCAGGCGACATCCGCGCGATCAGCCCGGCGCCGCGCATGCTACGGCCGACGGTGCCGGTCATGGATGCGGCCGCCGCGGTCACGAGCGCATCGAGCGCGAACGGAGGGGCGCATGTCCGCTGACTGCCTGTTCTGCCGGATCATCGCCGGCGAGATCCCGGCCACGAAGGTCCACCAGGACGACCTGGTCGTCGCGATCCGGGACATCAACCCCCAGGCCCCGACCCACCTGCTGCTGATGCCGGTCGCCCACATCGTCTCCGCCGCGGACCTGACCGAGGCCGACGCACCGCTCCTTGGCCGCCTGTTCGCGGTTGCCGCCGACCTCGCGCGCGCCGAGGGTCTCGACGACGGGTGGCGGCTGGTCAGCAACGTCGGTCCGGACGGCGGGCAGACGGTCGACCACCTGCACGTCCACCTCCTCGGCGGTCGGTTCATGACCTGGCCGCCCGGATGACGGGCAGCTCGGCCGGATCGGTCGGCGACGGCGGCGACGGCGCGGAGGGCGCGACGGGCGCGACGCCGGGTGCCGGTGGCGCGACGCCGGCCGCGCGTGGCGGTCCGCCACTGTGGTTCGCGGCGCTCGGGATCGGCGGGCTCGTCCTGGCCGTTCTGCTGATCGCGGCGCAGGCGTTGGGCGTCGGTTCGGGCAGCGAGGTGGCGCCGGTGACGATGCCGCCCACCGGCGACGCGGCGCAGAAGACACACGACCTCGTCGCGAGCGCACTCGCCGCCGCCTCGTTCCAGGTCATCGACCCGCAGACGCCGTACCGCCCCGGCGAGAGCCCGGACCTCATCGATGTTCCCCGTCGGCTGCTCCAGGTGATCCTCCCGTCGGAGCCTGCGGGCGGCTACATCGTGATCTACGAGCTGCGCTCGAATGCCGATGCGGACCGGGTCGGCCGCAACTTTGCCGGCTACCTGGCCGGCGGGACGGGTGCCATCCAGTACCCGCGCGATACGCAGTTCGTGATCCGTCGCGTCGGCGCCACGCTCGTGTTCTTCCCCTGGTCGCCGTCGGTCTCCCCGGATCCCGAGGTCGCCCGTCTCGCGGCGACGCTCGAGGCGGTGGGGGTTGCCGTCAGTCCGTGATCGGCGGGAGGCTAGACTTCCGATCATGAGCGAGTCGTTCCGCACCACCATCCAGCAGACCGGCAAGACCGCATGCGGGATCGAGGTACCCGAGGGCGTCGTCGATGCGCTTGGCGGCAGTCGACGCCCGGCCGTCGTGGTCACGCTCGATCACTACACCTACCGGTCCACGGTCGCGCCGATGAATGGCGGCTACTGGGTCGGCGTCAACGCCGAGCATCGGGAGGCCTCGGGCCTCAAGGGGGGCGACGAGGTCAAGGTGACGCTCACGCTTGACACCGCGCCGCGCGAGCTCGCGGTGCCGCCGGAGCTGGCGGAGGCGCTGGCCTCGGATCCCGTGGCGAAGGCGTTCTTCGACGGCCTCTCATACAGCAACAAGCGCGTGTTCACGCTCGCCGTCGAAGGCACGAGCAACCCCGAGACGAAGGCCCGCCGCGTCGCCAAGTCGATCGCATTGATGCGCGAGGGCCGCGTCCGGTAGGTCGGGGGTGGCTCGTTCCCGCCGCCCCGTTCGCGAGATTGTCTGGTTCGCTTCCGGTCACGTGGCCGCCGCGTCCAGAGTGCGCCCGTATCGCATCCTGCCATGGGCACGGCGCTCGGATCCTGTCAGATAGCACTCAGGCGCGTGCTCGGCACGAAGCCGGCACGCGATCCTGGTCACGCAGGCGCCTGGGTGCTGGATGGCTCGGAATCGGGGCGTACAGGGGCGTCTCAGTCGCCAAGCAGCCGCGTGAGGACTACTTGACGCAAACGCTCGGCCGGATGCCGCCCGCCGAGCCGGATGCCGCCCGCCGAGCCGGATGCCGCCCGCCGAGCCGGATGCCGCCCGCCGGTGCCACTCGCGCTGGAGGCGCCACGTCCTCGCCGACGGCGCTCGCGGTCTACCCTCGCGTCGCCCCCTGCACCGGTAGCTGCGCCTCGACCGCCGCCCACGCCCGGACCTGGTCGCGCCTGATCTTGAACGTGTGCGTGCGCGGGAAGTCCGCCTCGGGCCACAGCCGCCAGCCCTCGATCCGCTGGTTCGGGCCGAGCGACCGGTTCGCCTCCTTGACGGCGGCCGCGATCTCCCGGCGCAGGCGATCGTCTGGCCACGGCTCGGCATCACTGTCGGGCCCGGGCGACGCCGCGCCGTGGGGGCCCGGCGCGGTCCCAGTATCGGCCGGCACTCTCCCCATCGGCGCCAGGACCACCACCTCGATACGCCCGGGCTTCGTCTCGAGCGCCACGGAGTCGCGGATGCCGGCCACGCGCAGCGCGTTCTCGATGTCCTCGGGAAACACGTTGAAGCCGTTGGGCAGGACGATGATGTCCTTCTTGCGGCCGTGCAGGTGGAGCCGGCCCTTCGCATCCAGCTGGCCGAGATCGCCGGAGCGATACCAGTCGTCGGCGGTGAACGCCTCCGCCGTCGCCTTGGGGTTCTGCCAGTAACCCTTGAACAGGTTGGGGCCGGCGAACTGAATCTCGCCGTCGTCGGCGATCCGCATCTTGACGGGTGCCGGCGGCCAGCCGACGCAGCCCGGCGGATGGTCGGCCATGGTCGTGCAGCAGCCGGCCGCCGTCTCGGTCGAGCCGTACCCCTGGAGCACGATCACGCCCATGTCCTCCCATGCCTGCTGCAGCGCGGGCGGCAGGAACGCGCCGGCGCACGCGAACAGCCGCAGGCCGCCGCCGAACTGCCGGTGCACGCTGCGGAAGACCAGCCGGCGCGCCCACATCGGCAGCCGGCGCGCGATCCGACGCAGACGCTCGAAGGTCGCCGTCCGGCCCTGCCTGGCGACCTCGCGCTCGATGGCGCTCCAGAACAGGTCCAGCAGCTGGGGCACCAGCAGCATCGTCGTGACGCGGTGGTCGTGGAGTGCCTCGAAGATGACCCGCGGGTTGCGGCTCCGCACGTACAGGATGTCGGCGCCGACGTCGAGCGCGTAGTACAGCGACACCGCCTGCTCGAGCGAGTGGGACAGCGGGAGCAGCGACACCAGCCGGTGCTCCATCGGCCTGAGGATCCCGTGAAACGACTGGACGCCGGCCAGCACGTTGTCGTGGGCGAGCATCACGCCCTTGGGATTGCCGGTCGTTCCGGAGGTGAACACGAGCTCGAACACCTCGTCGGGCCGCGGCCGCGGCCATGCGGCGACCTGCGCCTCCCAGTCGGCCGGGAACGTCTCGTCGGGCTCTTCCGAGAGATCGTCGACGATCGTGGTCGGGAACGACTCGAGCCCAACCTCGGCCGGATCGCCGGCGTCGCGCCCGCTGCCAAGGGCGAGCCGCACGGCCCCCGACACCTCCACGACGCGCCGGATCGTGTCCGGGGCCATCCGCGCGTCGAGCGGGACGAACACCAGGCGCGCCATCATCGCTCCGAAGTAGGCGGCGGGCAGTGCCGGCGTCGACGGTGACCAGGTCAGCACTCGGGCGCCCGGCTGGAGGCCCAGGGCACGAAGCCGCCAGGCCGCGATCCGGCTGCGCCGCAGCACCTCCCGGTACGTCCAGTGGAACGTCGAGCCGTCGTCACGGCGGAGGCCGAGCGCCGGGCGTTCGGCGTACCGCGCCGCGCTTGACTCGAGGAGATCGACCAGGGTCTCCATGATCGAGCGATGCTAACCCGCCACGGCGTGCGCCGGCAGGACCAGGTACGACGGCGCCGAATCCCTCAGGCCGCGCTCCGGCTGACGTGCCGCGTCTCGGGCAGCAGGGCGATGAACGGCAGAGCAAGCAGCGCGGCACCTGCGGCCAGGATCAGCGCCGCCTGGAGGCCGATGACCTCGCCCAGCGCTCCAACCACGACCGTGCCCAGCGCGCTGGTCAGCGTGGTCACGAAGATCATCAGGCCCACCGCCGCGCTTCGGTTGTCGGGCATGAGCTCCTGCATCAGCACCAGCCGGACCGGGCCAGAGCTGAGCAGCGCGACCCCTGCGACCGCCAGCATGACCAGCGTCAGCGGCCCGACCGGGATGGCCAGTGCCAGGATCAGCAGGGGCGAACCGACACCGACCGCGATCGCGAGCATCGTCCGCCGGCCGATGCGGTCCGACAGCGTGCCGCCGAGGAACGCGCCCGTCGCGCCGCCGATCTCGAACGCGGTCACGGCGGCGCCGGCGAGCACGAGGTCGGCGCCGGTTCCGGTGAGGTAGGTGGGAATAAACACGAGCATCCCGACACTCGCCATGGACATGAACACGCTGGCCGCGGCCAGCAGGAGGAAACCGCGCCTGGCCGATCGCAGCGCGGCCCGGACCGAGCCAGCCGGCCGGCGCAGGTGGACCTCGGGACGGTGGGCGAGGCGCAGGTACAGGAACGCCGACGCGACGATCCCCGGCACCATCGCCAGCCAGCTCCAGCCGAGGCCGACGACCGACAGGGCGCCCGCGATCACGACTGGACCCACGGCTCGACCGGATTCGCCGCCGGTCATGAAGATCGAGGTGCCACGACCCCACTGCGTGCCCGATGAGCGAGTGACAAGTGCGGCTGCGGCCGGATGGAACACGGCCGAGCTGAGTCCGGCCATCACCAGCAGCACCACGACGACCAGCGGTGCGGGCGCCAGCCCGAGCAGCCCGATCGCGATCGCGGTGGCCCCCGGCGCGAGGATGATCCAGTAACGGGTGTCGGCGCGGTCGGCCACGACCCCCAGGATGGGTTGGACTGCCGTGGCCAGGCGGAACGTTGCCGCCAGCAGCCCGGCGACAGCGAGCGTGATCCCGAGCTTGGGAATGAGCAGCGGAAGCAGCACACCGATGAACGCGGGATACGCGTCGTGGACGAGGTGTGCACCCGAGACGACCACGATCGTCGGTGTGTCGAAGGGTGCCGTGTGCGGTGGGCGCGGATCGGCGGCGGCGGGTTCGGCCATGGAGGCGCCATTGTCGCCGGTTTCAGACGGCGCGGCCCGGTCGGCGTCGCGCAGGCGGTCGCGGCGCCCTCACGGCGAGGAGTGGTTGAGGTTCGCCGACCCGGTACCACCTCGGCGCGTGGCAATGACAAGGGCAAGGGCGACGAGCAGCAGCCCACTCTCGATGGCCGCGCCCGTGAACGTCAGGACGCCGCCGTTGTAGCCGCTGCCGATGACCTCGACGCCGTTGCCGGTATCACCGCCGACGCTCTGGCCTTGGCCCTGCGCGCCCGTCCCGTTGTCGCACGCCGTCGAGGTGTATGTCGGCGAGGCGGCCGTCCCGGTCTCCTGCCAGCAGCGCCCCCCGGTGGTCGCGAGCAGCGCGACGCCGGCCCCGATGACCAGCACCACGACCGCCGCTGCCACGGCGCCGTCTCGCCGGCGGTTACCGGCAACGGGCGTGATCCGCGCCCCGAGCGCGATGAGCAGGATGCCCGGCGCCGCAAATGGGAAGGCCGCGACCGAGAGGATGATGCCGATGAGGCTGACGACCCCCGCCCCCACCACGACCAACGGCCGTCGCTGGATCGAGGCGATGATCGCGACGATGCCGGCCGTCGCGTACAGCGCCGGGATCGCGATCGATCTCGGCACGTCCTCGGGTGGGCCGCGATGATCCTGGAGCTGGATGAACACGCCGAGGGCAACGGCCATCCCCACGACGACCAGGCCCACCATCGCCGCCAGCCTCGCCGTGCGGTCCGCTGGATCGGTGCTCTTCGGGTCGACCATCCCTGCTCACAGTTACATGCTCTTACGAGGTAGCATGTTAGCCGTCCGGGTGTGCACTGGTCAATACGAGAAGAGCGGGCGGCGCCGTCTCAAGCGGCAGCTGGCGCTCAGACTCGTGCCAGCCAGCGATCGAACTCCGTTCTCGTCCGCTTGCCCACCTGGACCGCTGCGCCACGCTTGAAGGACGAGCTCCCGTATATGTGCGTGTACCCGCCGAGGTCCGTCGGGAGATAGAAGTCGCCGTACTTGATCATCGCCACCCGCGTCGGGCCGAAGTGGCCGTAGAAGAAACCGAACTCGAACAGGACGTTCAGGTTTGGCACCTGCACCGTGTTGCCGCGGATCACGGTCTCCGACTCGGGCGACATCAGGAGGACGGCGGCGTCGACCTGCGCGCGGATCGCGTCGAGGTTCTGGAGCAGGGTGGTGCCCGGTACGAAGGCGTCCCACCACGGCAGGAACTCGAGCGTGGGGCCCTCGAACTTCCGGACGATGGCCTTCGCCTGCGACCGCGCCGCGCCGGACGATCCGATGAAGACGCGCGTGCGCGGCACCGGCACTCCTCTCGTTCGACGTCTGCTTCTGGTGGCGGCAGGGGCCACTGATCGATCTGGGAGCTACGGTACCCGACCGATCCCCGCCTATCCCTCGTACCCGCTCGGGTTCCGGCTCTGCCAGCGCCAGACGTCGGCCGTTATCTCGTCGAGACTCCGGGTCGCCCGCCAGCCGAGCACCCGGGCAGCCTTGGAAACGTCGGCGTAGCTGGCCGGGACGTCGCCCGGTCTCCTGGCGACCACCTCCGTGGGAATTGATCGGCCCGTCTCCCGTTCGAAGGCAGCCACCATCTGCAGGACGGAGATACCGGTGCCCGTGCCGAGATTGATCACGTCGTATCCCGGGTTGGTCGCCAGGTTCTCGACGGCGGCCACGTGACCCTCGGCCAGATCCATCACGTGGATGTAGTCCCGGATGCCCGTGCCGTCCGGCGTCGCGTAGTCATCGCCGAAGACCCTCAGCATCGGACGGCGCCCCACGGCGACCTGGGCGAGGAACGGGACGAGGTTGGCCGGGACGCCCTGGGGATCCTCGCCGATGAGCCCGGACGGGTGAGCGCCGACAGGGTTGAAGTATCGCAACGAGAGCGCATTCCAACGGACGTCGGACCGATGGAGATCGCGGAGGATCTCCTCACACATGAGCTTCGTGCGACCGTACGGGTTGACAGCGGCAGTTGGCGCTTCCTCCGTGTACGGGAGGTGGTCGCCGAACCCATAGACCGTTGCCGAAGAGCTGTACACGATGTTGTGGATCCCATGGTCGGCCATTGCCTGGAGCAGCGTGATGGTGCCGCCAACACCGTTGGCGTAGTAGTACAGGGGCCGCTCCATGGATTTGCCGACCGCCTTGGGGGCAGCGAAGTGAATGACCGCGTCGAAGGTGCGCTGCCACATGACGTCGGCGAGCGCCGTCATGTCGGTGGCATCGGCCTCGAAGAAGTCCATCTTCTCGCCAGTGATCGTGCTCAGCCTGTCGAGCACCGCGGGTTTCGAGTTGGCGAAATTGTCGAGCAGCGTCACGTCGTGCCCGGCATCGACGAGGGCGACCGCAGTGTGGCTACCGATGTATCCGGTGCCTCCAGTGATCAGGATCCTCATCGTCTTCCTCGGAAAGTCGGGCGTGACCTCGACGGTGTGGTCAACGAACTGTGACCAGGCGACGTTCCCGGGAGTATGCCTCGCGGATGAAGCCGAGTAGGCCCGCTCGGGGCGAGTCAGCCCAGGCAGACCCGCAGGTCGTAGGCCCAGAACGCGATGATCTCTCGCGCGATCAGGAGCGGCATCTCGCCGATCGGCTCGGGATCGAGGGCCGGCACGGTCAGGACATCGATGCCGGCGCCCGCGAACGCGAGCTGCACGCGCGGCAGGTGGTACGCCTGACTGACGGCGATGACCTGCCCCGGGCCGTCCGCCGCGTCGCGCGCCTCCAGAATGGCCGACACGTTGGCGACCGTCGCCTCGGTCGAGTTGCCGGCCGGATCCACCAGGATCGCCGACGGATCGACGCCTGCGGCGACGGCGACGTCGCGCATGACCCGCGCCTCGTTGAACCCGTCGCTGCCATCGCCGCCGGACATGATCAGTAGCGGCACGAGCCCGCTGCGGTAGAGCTCGACGCCGGTCCGGATGCGGTCGGCCAGCAGCGGCGATGGCTGGCCCGAGGCATAGACGCGCGCCCCGAAGATCACCGCGACATCGGCGGGCCGCCGGTAGTCCGTGGTGCCGAAGAACAGCATCTGCGCCAGGGGGAAGACGACGGCCCAGACGCCGACGGCCACGCCAAGGCCGATCAGGCCGCGGAGCCCACCGATCGCCTGCCCGCGCCGCGCGCGGAGGGCACCGATGGCCAGGACGATCAGCAGCAGCGCGATGAGCAACGACAGCGGAACGTCGACGAACGGCCGGACATCGCCCTCGGCCACCACCGAGTAGAACCGGACCACGTCGCGGATCGCGAAGACCGCGAACACGCCGCTCGCCGCTGCGGTCGCCCAGCGGAGCCGAGGGCCTGGTGCGCGATGGATCGCCCATGCCGTCAGCAACCCCGCGAGTGCCGCCAGCATCACGAGCCGCACGACGGATGGCAGGTCGCGCAGGTCGATCCACCACAGGCTGACGTCGAGGGTCCGGCCGCGCAGCTCGCCGATGAGCCCCACGATCGTGATCCCGGCGAGGAAGAGGGCAGCGCCGCGCAGGGTCAGGGTCGCGATGGTGAACAGGCGCGATCGCACGATGGCCGGACGCATCGGCCGGCCGCAATGTGACTCGACGGAATGAGACCGGGCGGCTCGAACCCCCTGCCTTCGTTTGACCGGTCTCGGGTGCGCGCGTACACTCCGGCGGCCTGCCGGCAGGCTGGCGCGCCTCGTGCGCGCGAACCTCCGGGACGCCCCCTGCGCCGTTGGGCATCGCGCGCGGGAGGCGGGTGCGAGACCACTGCCCGAGGAGGTGAACCGGGATTGGCCGAAGTCCGAGTGGGTGAGAACGAGACGTTCGAGAGCGCCCTGCGCCGCTTCAACAAGAAGATCCAGCAGAGCGGCATCCTCGCCGAGGCTCGCCGGCGCGAGCACTACGAGAAGCCGTCGGTGAAGCGGAAGCGCAAGGAAGCGAAGCGCAAGAAGAACGCACGCGCGAGCCAGGGCTGAGCCGCATCTGCGGTTCACCAGTCCACGCGTCGACCGGGACCGGGATCCCGGGTCCCCACCATCGGCGCAGCTCGCGGGCACGTCGTCTCCGACGCCGTGACACCCGAGGAGCCATCCGGTGACCCTTCGCGAACGACTCAAGACCGATACGACCGCCGCCATGCGGTCGGGTGACGCGCTGCGCCGCGATGTGCTGCGGATGGCCCAGAACGCCATCTACAACATCGAGAAGGCGAAGAAGGTCACCCTGTCCGAGGACGAGGTCCTGGGCGTCGTCACGCGCGAGGTCAAGACCCGGCGCGAGAGCGTCGAGGCATTCCGCAACGGCGGCCGCGAGGACCTCGCGACGAAGGAGGAGGCGGAGATCGCGATCCTCCAGGACTACCTCCCGGCCGCGCTGTCCGAGGCCGAGCTGCGCGCCCTCGTCGACGAGGGCGTCGTCGCCACCGGGGCATCGAGCGCTCGCGACCTGGGCAAGGTGATGGGCTGGCTGTCGCCAAGGATCCGTGGCCGCGCCGACGGCAAGGTGACCTCGGGGCTGGTCGCGGCCGCGCTGGCACGCGCCGACCTGGCCGGCCACGACGGGGCCCACTGAGGCCGGCGGCAAACCAGCATGCTTTCCCGATCCGCCGAGCAGACGACCCAGTTCACGCGCCGCGACGCGTGGCGGCTGATCCTCGCGTCGATCCTCACGGTCGCCGCGATGTCGGCGATCCTGGGCGTGGACTTTCTGCCCGCGCAGACCCAGCTGGAGATCGGCAAACCGGCCGCCGAAGACGTGCTCGCGCCGCGCGCGGGCCAGTACGACAGCGTCGTGGCCACCGAGGCCGCCCGGCAGGACGCGCGCGACGGCGTCGGTCCCCAGTACGACTTCACGCCGGCCCAGGGGGAGGCCATCGCCGGCCAGCAGGCGCAGGCGTTCGAGGAGCGGGTCAAGCCGGTCGACGCGGCGTTCGACGCCGCCGTCACGCCGGATTTCCGCACGGTGCTCCTCGGCCAGGCCATCCCCAACCTGTCGACCGAGGAGCGCAACACCCTCGTCGCGATGACACCGGACCGGTGGAAGGTTGTGCGAACGGAGGCCGCGCGGGTGCTGGACACGCTCGAGCGCACGGAGCTCAAGGAGACCCAGGTCGCCACGGTGCGCGCCGGGCTGTCCGGGCGGCTGTCGGCGGATCTGAGCGTCGACGAGCGCAACGTCGCCGCCGCGATCATCGGGCCGCTCGTGGTGGCCAACTCCTCCTACGACCCCCAGCTCACCGAGACGCGCAAGGCACAGGCCGCGGACGCGGTCACGCCCGTGCCCGTGGTGTGGCAGCGCGGCGACATCATCGTTCGCAAGGGTGATCGCCCGACCGATGCGGACATGGAGGCGATCGACTACTTCCAGCTCAACCAGGGTGGCCTGGACGTCGCCCGCCTGCTCGGGTTCGTCGTCCTGTCCGCGCTCGTCGTCGGGCTGCTGCTGACCTGGACGTGGCGTTTCCGCCGGGAGTTCTGGCACCGCAACAACGTGCTGCTGCTGCTCGGACTGTTGCTGGTGGTTGCGGTCGTTGCGCTCAAGCTGACCGCGGGTCGCCTGTGGATTCCGTACGCGCTCCCGCTGGCTGCCGTGGGCATGCTGGTCACCGTCCTGCTCGATGGCGGGGTCGCGATGGTGATCACCGCGCTGGTCGCCGTGCTCGCGGCCGCCGTCAACGGCGCAGGGCTCGAGCTCGCGGCCTACGTGCTGCTCGGCGGGCTCGCCGGGATCGTCACCGTCCGGAGCGGCGACCGACTGGCCGTGTTCATCCAGGCCGGCGTCGCGGTATTCGCCGTGAACGTGGTCGTCGTGGGCACCTTCGCCCTGCTCGGCGACCAGGACATCCGCGGCACGCTCGAGCTGTGGGGTGCGTCGGCCGTGGCGGCGGGCGGATCAGCCGTGGCGGCGGTCGGCAGCTTCGCGGTGCTCGGGTCGGTGTTCGGGATCCTGACCGTGTTCCAGCTGCTCGAGCTCGCCAACCCGTCACAGCCGCTGCTGCGCCGGCTGCTGGTGGAGACGCCCGGCACGTACCACCACTCGCTGATGGTGGGCAACCTCGCCGAGCGCGCAGCGGAGGCGATCGGGGGGGACCCGCTGCTGGCTCGTGTGGCCGCCTACTACCACGACATCGGCAAGCTCTCCAACCCCCAGGCGTTCATCGAGAACCAGGCCGGCGGTGACAACATCCACGACGAGCTCGATCCGGAGACGTCGGTCCAGATGCTCAAGGCACATGTCAGCGACGGGATCGACACGGCGTACAAGTCCGGTCTCCCCAAGGCGCTGATCGCGTTCATCCCGCAGCACCATGGGACCGGCATCCTGTCCTACTTCTACGCGCGGGCGAGGGAGCGGGCCGCGGAGCCGTTCGGCGGTCTCGAGACGGCGGAAGGGCGCAAGGCGGCAGATGCCATCGAGGTCCGCAAGTACCGGCACGGCGGCCCCAAGCCGCAGTCCCGCGAGGCGGCGATCATCATGCTCGCCGATTCCGTGGAGGCGTCTGTCCGATCCCTGTCGTCGCGCGACGAGGCGTCGATCCGGGCGATGGTCGCGCGGATCTTCGAGGAACGGATCTCCGACGACCAGTTCGACGAGTGCGACCTGACGCTGCGTGACATCGAGCGGATCCGCGAGGCGTTCGTGGAGCAGCTGCTGGGCATGTACCACCAGCGGATCGCGTACCCGCAGAACAAGGTGGTCGAGCTGGAGTCGCGGCGAGCCTCCGGGGAGAAGTAGCGCTCGATGCGCAGCCTGTACCTCGGCCCGTGGCGGATCGACGTGGAGTGGCGCGACGCCGTCCCGCGGCTGCTCCCGGCTGCGGCCATCGCGCGGGTCGCCGTGGCTGCCCTGGATGCCGCGGGTGCTCCGTCGCCGGCATCGCTCGGCCTGGTCCTTGCCGACGATGCCGAGCTCGCGGCCCTCAACGCCGAGCACATGGGCAAAGACGGCCCGACCGACGTGCTGTCATTCCCGATGCTCCAGACGTCCGCGTACCCGAAGCATCCGGGAAAGGCGGCCATCAACGACGACGCGCCCGCCTTTTCGCTCCCGCCCGGCGCCCGCCCGCATCTGGGCGACATCGTCATCTCGGTCGAGCGGGCGATCGACCAGGCCGCGGCTGGAGGTGGCGGGCAGACGGGCGACGTCCGCTGGGATGCCCGCGACGAGCTGCGGCTGCTGGTCACGCACGGCACGCTCCACGTCTGCGGCTGGGACCACGCGGAGCCGGTCGAGGAGTCGGCGATGCGCGCGCTGGAGCGGCGCCTGCTGGGTGGGGACCGCGCGAGCTGACGGTTGGTACCATCACCGCTGAGCCCCGTCGGACACGGTCCCGGGGCCGTTCGCCGTGTCCGAGCGCGCCCGGCGCGCCGCGCCGCGTGGAACCGGGCCACAGGAGGTGGGATCGACATCGTGAAGCTCGTCGTCGGCCTGGGGAACCCGAGTGGCCAGTACGCGGAGACGCGCCACAACATCGGCTGGATGGTGCTCGACCGGCTCGCGGATCGCGCCGGGCGGTCCGGTCGCGGGCGCCAGCGCGATGCGTCCGAGAGCATCCAGATCCGGTACAAGGGCCTGGACCTTGTGCTCGCCAAGCCGTTGACGTACATGAACGACTCGGGGATCGCGGTGCGCAAGCTGCTCGCCCGCGAGCGCACGCCGCTGGTCGAGCTGCTCGTCGTCGCGGACGACTTCGCGCTCCCGTTCGGCAAGCTCCGCTTCCGCGAGGGCGGCAGCCACGGCGGGCACAACGGGCTGCGCTCCATCATCGACGAGCTGGGCACCGAGAAGATCGCCCGGCTGCGGGTGGGGATTGGCGAGCCGGATCGCGGCGCCATCGACCACGTGCTCTCGAAGTTTGCCGCCGACGAGCGCACGCGGCTGCCGATCCTGCTGGACGCTGCGGCAGATGCCGTCGAGGCGTGGGCGCGCGAGGGCACCTCGAAGGCGGCCAACCGGTTCAACGCATTCGAGCTCCAGGCGCCCGCCGAGGACGGCGATGGCCCGAAGCCGGGCGAGGTGGGCGGCCCGGCCGACGACACGGGCGTGCGACGGACCCGGACGGGCTGGCGCCGGATCCTTGGTGGCGACCGGGATGACCGCACCGGACGCGACGGCCGCGGCGAGCCGGGCGGTGGGCGTCGGTGACCAACCCGTATCGCGGGCGCACGACCCGCGAGCGCAAGCTCGCCGACAAGGTCGCTCGCGAGTGGGCGGAGCGACGGGCCGCGGCAGAGGTCGCCGAGCGCGAGGTCGACCTGGACCGCGCGTCCGCCGAGGCGGAGGTCGAGCTGCTCGATCCCGGTGCGCGGGCCGGGGAGACGTCCGCCGGCGAGGCCCGCCGGCGAGCGCTCCCGGCGGCCAGGCGGCCGGCGCCATGCGCACCGCGGCGGAGCCCGGCGCCGCCGGCCGGCGGCCCGGCCCGCGGACCCGGTCGCCGCGTCCCGGACCTGGCAGCGCTGCCGCGCCTGTTGCACGAGACGGGGTCGTTCGCGTCACTGCGCGAGCGGCTGGGCATGCCCGGCGACCCGGTGGGGGTCCACGGCCGCCATGCCGGCCTGACCACGGTTCCCCACGGCGCCAAGACCTATCTCGCGGCGGCGCTCGCGCTGGCCGCGTCCGGCGAGCGGATCTGCTGGGTCGCGCGCGACGCGGAGATCGGCGACCGGGTCGCGGAGGAGCTGGGCGCGTGGCTCGGCGACCCCGGGCTGGTGGCTGTGCTCGAGCCTCGCACCTCGCTGGCCTACGAGCGGAGCGAGCTGGTGCCCGACGAGACGGCCGCCCGGGTGGCGGCGCTGGCGGCATGGCGCGATGGGACCGCGAGGGTGCTGGTGGCCAGCGTCCAGGCGCTGCTCCAGGCGACGCTGGCGCCGTCCGATCTGCCCGATCGGCCGTGGATCCTCCGGGAAGGCGCGCGGATCGGGCTGGACGCGCTGCTGTCGGAGCTGCTCGAGCGGGGCTACACGCCGGTGCTCGAGGTCGCCGGCCGCGGAGAGCTCGCCCACCGGGGCGGCATCGTCGACGTGTTCCCGCCGTCGGCCGAGCTGCCGGTCCGGATCGAGCTGTTCGGCGACGAGGTCGATTCGTTGCGCTCGTTCGACCCCACCGACCAGCGGAGCGTCGGGCCGGTCCACGAGATCACGCTCCTGCCGGCCACCGAGTTCCTGCTCCCGTCCGGCGGCGCCGACGAGATCCGGGAGCGGCTGGGGCGCCGGGCGACGAGGCTTCCGGAGCGGCTGGCCGACGACCTGGCGCGGTTCGCGGGCGACGCGAGCCCGGATCGGCCGGCCGTGGGATCCGCGGGTCGCGCGCTGGTGGCCGGCGACGCCGCCGAGGTCTGGGCCAGGTTCGTCGCGCCTGCCACGGGCCTCGACCACCTTGGCCACGACACGCT
>CAVYXU010000078.1:0-47797 GCA_963772565.1 uncultured Chloroflexia bacterium | reverse complement strand
CCGCTCGGGCATGCTCGCACGCCACGATCGGACACGCATCGCACGCGCCGCTCGCACGCGCCGATCGCACGCGCACCACGCGGAGGGATCGAACGGATGATCGCGGGTTCGGCGCGTTGCGACGGCGTTGTGACAGCCCGTGGACCGGGTCGACCGTCGGTGTCATGGCATGTCCGTATCGTGCATGCATGAACCAGACCCGCGCCAGGCCAGTCGATGCCCGTCCCGGTGACCATCCCGGGACATGGTGCTGCCGCTGACCCGTGCACCTCTCCCGCGCCAGCTCCGCAGCCGGATCAGCTGACCGGCGCCATGCGCCGGCGGGGTGGCTCCGCACGCGCTCCGGTCCCTTCACCTGGTCGAACGGCGACATCGCGCCGTTGCAGGGGATCCAGCGGGCGCACCTCGACCGGCTGACCGCGTCGGGCAGGCTCGCGCACACGGCATGGCCGACCGACTCGGGCCCGGGCTCGCGGTCAGAGGACATCGCCGGCGCGCTCGAGGTCGACCTGCTCCACGCCGAGACGCTTGGCTGGGGTGCCGTTCGTGCGTCGGCGTGGCGGTCATTGCGAGACCTCGAGGTCTCGATGGCCGACGAGACGGGCCGCTTCCGCAACCGGCGCGACGGGGCAGGGGACTGGCTCGACGCAGCCGAGGACGATGCCACGCCGGCAGCCCAGGCCGCCCACGGCCGCGTGGTCCTGGCGCTGGGGGAGGCAATCCGGCGCTGCCCGGATCGGGCGTTCCGCGAGGCGGTGGCCGCCTTGCTCGGTCGAGCTGCGTCGTGGACCGGGAGCCTGACCGGGCTGCGCGCCTCGTCTGCCGCACTCCTCGGCTGTGACGCGGCCCGGCGGGGCGGCATGTACCGGGCCGCCGCACCGGAGCGGCGCCTGGTGCCCGTGCTCGCGGACCACTTCGAGCGCGTCGCCTGGTCGCTGGACTGGCCCTGGCCGGAGCCCGTCCTGGCGCAGGAGTCGGCGATCTGCGCCCGCGCCCTGATCGTCGCCGGGCGCCGGATCGCCGACCAGCGGATGGCCGACATGGGCCTGGCCGTCCTGGAGTGGCTCGTCCGAACGGCTGTCGCACCGCGCGGACACCTGTCACCGATCGGCAACGGCGGCTGGTGGCCGCAGGGAGGGATGCGTGCGACCTTCGACCAGCTGCCCACCGAGCCCGTATCCATCATGCTCGCGGCAGAGACGGCGTTCATGGCCACAGGGGACCGTCACCACCTTTGCGACATGGAGCGGGCGTATGGCTGGTTCCTGGGCGCCAACGACCTTGACGTGGAGGTCGCGGATCCGGAGCGGGGCGGCTGTCGCGATGGGCTGGGGCCGCAGGGCTGCAGCCTGAACCAGTCTGCGGCGTCAACGATCGCCTGGCTGACCGCGCTCGAGCATGTCCGCCGAGTCCGCCGGAGATGGCCTGACCACTGACACCAGCGCGGGGTCCACGTCCGGCTGAACCTCGGCGGGTCCATCGAAGGTGTCGGCGGCGATCAGCCGCCGCGCCGCGTCGCGGAGGTCCAGTGCCTCGATGTCGGCCCGGGGCATGGTCGGGTTCGCAGCCGGCCCGCGAGGCCCGATGGACACGACGGTGAGGCCTGCGCGCCGCCCGGACGCCACGCTCGACTGGCGCGACGTGATGAGGGTGTCTGCGTCCCACGTCGTCTGCAGGCTGGCCCAGGGCTCGGTCGGATCCGGCTGGTCACCGTCGCCCGCGCCGGCTTGATCGTCGATCGCGACGATGAGGCGCCCCGAACCACCCAGGCTGGCACGCACCCAGTCGATCCGGTCCTGCCTGTCGCCCGGCAGCCGCCGCCCCGCAAGCTCGTCGCCGACCACGATCACCGGCTCGCCCAGCCACGCGAGGCGCTCGAGCGCCAGGCAGGCGCCCGTGAGCGGATGGGGGTCAGCTGCGCCATCGGAGAACAGCACGGCGGCCTCGACCAGGATCCGCCGGCGACTGCCGGCGGATATCAATCGGCCGCCCTCGCGGACGCGGCAGCGGCTGCAGGGACCTGCGCGTTCGCGGCCGCAACATGCTCGTCCGCGCCGACCTGCTCGTCCGCGCCGACATGCTCGTCCGCGCCGACCTGCTCGGCCGGCGGGTCCAGCGGCGGTTCCGGATCGACGTTCAGGACGTACCCGATGCCCTGGTAAGTCGTGATCGGACCCGGCTCCCCGGGTGCCGCCCCCAGCTTCCGCCGGATCCGGCTGACCCAGACGCGCAGGTACTGCATGTCGTCGCGATATTCGGGTCCCCAGACCTTGGTCAGCAGCTCCGTGTGAAGGACGACCTTGCCGGCGTTCGTGGCCAGGTGCTGAAGCAGGAGCCACTCGGTCCGCGAGAGCTGCACCAGCTCGCCGCCGCGTGTCATGAACCGGCGCTCCAGGTCGATCTCGATATCGCCGATGTGGATGACGCCGCGCCCGGCCGTGACGCCCGACGAGCGGCGGAGCACGGCGCGGACCCGGGCGGCCAGCTCGTCAGGGTGGAACGGCTTGGCGATGTAGTCGTCGGCGCCGAGATCTAGCCCGCGGGCCTTGTCCGCTGTCGAACCCTTGGCCGTCAGCAGGATCACCGGCACCGGCCGGAACTCGCGCAGCTGGCTCATGACCTCGATGCCGTCAAGATCGGCCATCACGATGTCCAGCAGCACGATATCGGGGCGGTACTCCTCCGCCATCGCCACGGCTTCCTCGCCGCCCGACGCGGTGATGACCCGGAGCCCCTCGTCCGCGAGGGTGATGGCGACGAGCTTGGTGATCCTCGGTTCGTCGTCCGCAACGAGCACGAGCAGCGGGTTCTTCATCCGGACACCTGGTGCGAGTTGGATCCCCTGGGGCGTGCGCCCGTTGGCAGAATCGGGCAACTCCCCCCTGATGATGCACCTTCGGAGGCGTCGCCCACGCGTACGCGATCAGCGAAGAGGTTGCGTCTGCATTACGACTGCCCGGCTCGGTTGAGCAGCCGGGGACCGGTCAGTCGTCCTTCCGCCCGCCACGCGGGCCTGCCTTCGTGCTCGCAGCCCGCAGCGAGGTGGTTCGCCTGGCGACCCTGTCGTCCGGGTCGACCTGGATGTCGAACCGCCTGGCCGCGTTCAGGATCTTGCGCCGGGCCTGCTCCTTCGCCGCCTCGCTCGCGAACTCGGTCTGGTTGAACCGGGCCATCGCGTTTCGGACATGGGACGCGTCGTTGATCGGCAGGTGCTCATCGCCGTCCGAGTCGACGTAGGCGAACTGGCTGCTGCGCAATCGATCGCGGGCCTCGGTGTCGAGCTCAGGCATGACGAGCGTCCCCGGCCCGACGGGCCTTCGTGGTGGCTGGATGCACGCCACACCTCCTTCATCTCAGCCGCTGCCCTCGGAGTTGGGACGAGGGCAGCGGCCGGAACCCCATCCTCCACCGGTCAGGGAGCGGCCCGCGTCTGGCAGACGTCCGACCCGCTTGCAAGTCCATATCGAACACCCCGCGGTGTCAGGTGCGTCGAGCAGCGCGAGTTTGCCGGAACGCGCCGCGCGAGGCACCGACGTCGTCGAGGACGTCCTGGATGCTCATCCGCTCGTAGCCGCGCGTCTGGATCAATCGCTGGGCGGTCTCGATGAACGCCTCACGCCGAACCGCGTGCGCGGCCGGGTCGAGCGTTCGAGCCATCGATGTGCCCTCCGAATAATAGACCGACGGTCGGTCTAAGAATACAGAGGCGGTCAAGGCTACGGGTGGCTACGCGTAACCGCACCTGCCCACAGGCCCAGAGACTACGGGTAGATCTTGTCCCCGCGATCCAGCCTGGCCGTGAACTTGGCGATGCGTGCCGCTCTGGTCTCGGGCCGCTTGGCGTCCTGGATCCGGTACAGGATCGCGAAGCGATTCGCGCTGTCGAGCGTCTTGTAGAACTCGAGCGCCGCCGGCTTCGCGGCCAGCGCGGCCATCAGGTCCGAGGGCTCCTGAGCGTCTCGCTGGCCGTCATACGCGTTGGCCCATCGGCCGTTTTCCCTGGCCCGCTCAACCGCGGCAAGCCCGCTGGGCTCCATGAGGCCGGCATCGATCAGGGCCTGCGCCTTGACTCGGTTGCGCTTCGACCAGACGCTTCGGGGTCCCCGACGGGTGAAGGCCTGCAGCCAGAACGTCGCGTCCAGGGCTCGCTTCTGCCCATCGATCCACCCGAAGATCAGCGCGAGCTCGAGCGCCTCGTCGTACGTCACCGTGGACACGACGACGCCCTTCTTTGCGATCTTCAGCCAGATGCCCTCGGAGATGGCGTGATTGGCCGCCAGCCAGGATCGGAACTCGTCCTGGCTCGCGAATTGTTCGACCGTCCGATCGTCTGCCATGCGGCCCTCACCGTCGGTTGCCTCGCTGTCCGAGACGAGGCTGTTTCCTGGCGTCTGTCCTGCCCCGCGTTTGGCGAGCCAGCAGGCCGGCCAAGCTCGCGGCCTCCAGGGTCAGTACTCGCCCTTGATCACGAAGTACGAACCCCGGATCGTTCCGGCCAGCTTCGACTTCTGCCGCACGAACTTGAACCGCGTGGCGAGCTCGGCGGGGACCTCCATCCCGTCGGACAGCTTGAACCCGACCGCCCGCTTCTTCGGGTCGTCGAGCGTGTACAGCACGTTGATCGACAGGCCGTTCTCGTAGAACACGTAGGACCACCGGATGTTCTCGACCTGGAAGGCCGTCGCCTCGAGCGGGCGGGACGCAATGACGATGTCGCGCTCCTCCTTGAGGATGCGGGCGACGTAGTCGATGATCTCGCCAGCCTCGCCGGCCGGCCGCACGGTGAACTCGTGGTCGTACTTGTTCCTGAAGTAACGGGCCTCGTTGGCCCGCAGCCCCGCGAGCGCGGTGGCCACCGGCGACGTTTCCAGGCCTGTGGTCGAGACGTTGGTGAAATCCACGACATACGACATGAAACGCTCCTGTGCTGCGTTGGGCGGAGTCTGACGCAGGGCCGCGCCGGCCGCTTCTCCATTCCTGACGGGAATCCGATCCGGTGAGGCGACGGGCGGGTTCCGTGGTCAGGGAGTCGTGCTCGCGCCCGACGGCTGGCGGGTGCCCACGATGCTGACCACCTGACCGAGGCTCGTCCCCACGATGATCCTGCCGTCGACGATGGCCGGGGCGCTCGGGGCGCCCTTGACGGCGGTGGACCAGGTCTCGGTGTGGCTCGCGATGTCGATGGCGTGGATCTTGCGATCGTCGCTCGCCGCGTAGAACACTCCGCCGACGATTCCGCCACATGCGGGCGGGATCACGATCAACGTGAGCGTCAAGCTGATCGGCGCCGGCTCCGGGAAGACCGTGATCAAGGGCGGCGGGCCAGTGGTCTCCCGCAGGATCAACCCGGTCCGGCCGGTCAAGCGGGGTATCAGACCATGCGCCCCTCACGTTCCATGGTCATCGCCTCGGTGGGTGCGCTGATCGTCGTCGCCGGCTGCTCGAGCGGGGGAAGCTCCGCCGCCCCGGCGTCGATCGGCGCGGATGCGTCCCAGCCAGCCGCCGCCTCACCCTCGGATTCCAGCCAGCCGGCGACCGGGGCCGGAAACGGGTCGCTCCCCGGGGACATGTGCACGCTCGTGACGGCCGCGGACGTGACCACGATCTACGGCGGCGGCGTCAGCGCGGCGCCGCCGAGCGACAGCACCTCGTGCGGGTTCGCGATCAGCGGAGCGGCCCTTGCCGGCACGTCGGTCTCCGCTGGAGAGTTCGCCATCGCCGACAACGGCGGCTGGTCCTCCCACGACGACGCGAAGGTGGTGTTCGGCGACGCCGCCAAGAAGGTCGACGGCCTGGGCACCGATGCGTATTCCTTCGGCGGCTTCATTCACGCCAGGCAGGCAGCGGCGCTACGGGTTCGGCGCGGCGGTCGGAGGCGGAGCGGGCGCGTAGACAAGGGCGAGCGCCTCGGGCAGATACCCGTAGAGATCGAAGACGAGGCGCTGCTGCGGGTTCACCTTCGTGGCCACGGGGGTCCTGGACAGCTCGATGTCCCTCGACGCCCTGGCGACGAGATACCCGACCTTGGCGCCGAGCACGCTCGACATCGCGCATCCATGGTACGGAGGATCGATCTCGGCATACGCCGCGAGCGTGTCGGATAGCCGGCCGATGGCGCTTGCCGCCGCGCCCGGATCGAACGGCTCGGCGACGACGAGCGGCCGAAGCGACGCGATGTCGGTGGCCAGCCGCTGTGCGTATCCCGGCACCTGCGACTTGGCGGCGACGCAGGCGGGGCTTCTGTCCTGGCTGAACGTCGACGAGGTGGGCTCCGGAGCGGGAAGCGCCACTTCCGGCGTTCCATCCAGCAGCAGCGACATCTGGCCCCGATAGGTCCCGAGCATCGCCTCCACCCTGGGATCCGGGGTCACGGACGCGGCCGTCGGGATGACGAACGTGTTGCTTGCCGTGGTCAGCTTCGCCGCAAGTCGATCGTACGTGAGGAGCGTCTTCGAGTAGGTCATGCCCCTGGAGCGGTTCTCGACGACGAGCTGACCGTTGATCGTGCCCGAATACTGGATGTCGGTACCACCGCCGAAGATGACGTCGAACCCGCTCACCGCGTTCGCGAAGTCGATCAGCGCACCCGTGGGCTCGGACGCCGAGCCGTCGGTGACACCCTTGTCGGTGAGCGCGATGAACACGTCCGCACCCGCCGCCTTGGCCGCCTCCTTCGCAGCCATCGCAGCGGCGACGCCGTCGGTCGGGATCATGGTGCCGAAGCTGCCGGGCGGGACAAGCGTCGGCGCGTTCTCGCTGACCACGCCGATGACCGCGTATCTGACGTCGCCGTACCTGAAGATCTCGTAGCTCTCGGTGCCCTCGAGGTTCGCGTTCAGGTTGCTGAGGTTTGACGCGACGTAGTGGAACCGGTTGTCCCCGTCGCTCGCGTTCGCGTAGGCCAGGTCGATCTGGCTCTGGAGGCGGCCGATGCCGGCGTCGAAGTTGTGGTTTCCGAACGTGCCGACCATGACGCCCATCATCCGTTCGGACAGGATCGCCGGCGTGTCCTGGAACAAGGCTGACAGCGGCGTGCTGTCGCCCACGTCGTTGCCGGCTGTCAGGGTCAGGATCCCCTCGCTGGCAGCCCGACTGGCGGCCCGATCCTGTTCGAAGTAGGTCGAGAGGGCAGCCGCTCCCCCCACGCCGGAAAGCGGCTCGAGCTGGCCCTGCCAGTCGGCGATGCCCAGGATCAGGAGGGCGCCGCTCGCTGAGCGCAGCGGGCGTGGGTCCGGCGGAGACATCGAGCCATCGAGCAGCTCCCGACCCCCGAGCGGCTCGCTCAGCTGGACCGTGCCGCGCCAATCCGTCGTGTAGAAGCTGCTGCAGTGTGCGTCGAGGTACGCATCGGTCTTCTGCATCGTGATGATGACCGACGATGCGGTGTACGTGACCTTCGGCGTCTCCAGCCATGAGGCCGCCGGCGCGTAGCACTCCTCGGTGGGATAGCTCTCGATCGAGATCGGGATCACCGTCGCCGTCTGGGCCGTGACGGGGTCGAGGTCGCCGAGTTGCCACTCGACCGCCCGCGACGACAGGAACGAAGGCAATCGCCCCTGGACGAAGAGCTGGCCGGCGAACGCTCCGACGACGACGAACCCGACGAGCACGATCCCGACGGGCACGAATCGAGGGAGGCTCATCCGCGATGCGCCGGAGCCGCGTGACGAGGTCATATGTCGGTTGCGGTCGGGTCGACCACGGACGGCGCCTCAGCTCGGCAGGGTGGCTCCACCGGTTGCTCTCGATGTGGCGCCAGGCCCGCGAGCAAGGTCGCCCGTCCTCGATGCCTCGCCTATCCCCCGTTGGTTCTGCCCCGTGCGTACTTCGGAAGGCGCGAGGTGCAGGTGGCGCACGTCCGGGCCGGCGGAGGCTCGGCGCGTGGGCGGTCAGGGGCGTCGCCCGGAACACCGAGCTCTCGAAAACTTCGGCAGGATGTCGCTATGGGTACGGGCTGCTCGACCAGCCCTCAGGCGATGGCCACCAGCCGTTCGGCGGCCGCGTCCGGGCGGAAGCGCCGGTTCACCAGGACCCGCACGATGTAGTTGAGCTCGAGGCCGGCCCCGTCGAAGGACGGTGCGACATCGGCGTCGATGGGGAACTCGACCCTGGCCGCGCCCGACTGCAGCTCGGCGGCATCGAGCTGTCGGGAGGCAAGGACGGCGTTGATGCCATTTGGGGCATTGGAACGCCGGTGCAGCTCGATGCGCGCTTCCCCAGCCGGCGCCGAGGGCCAGTTGACCCCGATCGCCAGCTGACTGCCGGGCGCAACCGGCAGATGCGAGAGGACGCTGATCGTGGCCCCGTGGGCACTGACGGCATCCATCATCGACATTCCGCCCTGTTTGCCAACGCCGGCCGCCAGCAGATCGGGGTGCTGGGCAATCGGCAGAAGGGTTGCGATATAGGCGTCGCTGTGCCTCGGCACGTCGAATCGCACCTCGAGGGCCCAGGCGACGATGGCCTCACCGAGGTGGGCCGAGGGCGGCCCCAGCGGCGGGGCAGGGAGCTCGAACCGACCCTCGAGGCTCTGGCCCGCGTGCATCGTCGCCGGGATTTCCGGCTCGGTGAAAGGCGACTTCTCGAACAGATCGCCGTGGACCTCGACCCAGTGCTCGGTGTGGGTTGTCCGGCCTTTGGAATCCTGATCGCTGTGGGACTTTCGCTCCTCGCGGAGGCGCACGCCGACCAGACGCAGGTGGGCACCACGGCTGTTGATGTCGCTCGTCGCGGTCAGCGTCACGGAGCCCGCAATCGACCCACCAACCTGCACCGGAGCATCAAGGGTGAAGGCCCCCGACAGCGAGCCGTCAGCGGGCTTGACCAGCTCGTCGGCGCTCACGCCGTGCAGGGGGTGACTGCCCTGGGGGCCGGCCAGGCGGTTGCCATTGAGGGCATCGAAAGGTGATGGCGCCGAGCCGCTGTGGCCGCCCAGGCCCGAGAGACTGAAGCCGCCGCCCGACAGTGAGAAGCTCATGGGTCCCTCCTTGCGCAGCACGGTTGGCTCGTCGAGGTTCGCGCGAACGACAGGGCGCCGTGACAAGCCTGGAGCCCATTCTGAACCACCGGGGCGGCCGGCAGCGAAATAACTCCAGGCAAGCGCCATCGCCGGGGCCGGCCACTCAAGGCGTGGTCGATCCGGGCACAGGCCGTCCCCCGGCGGGCGTGCGCTATGGTTCCGCCTGATCACACCGGGAGGTTGCACCTGATCGATCTTCGTCGTCCATTGCTCTGGCTCTCGCTGTGCGCCGCGCTCGTCGGCTGCGACGCCGCTGTCACGACGTCGCAAGGCGAGCCGGGCAGCCCGTCGCCGGCCACGTCTCCGGTGAGGACGGGCCCCGCCGAAAGCCAGCAGGCGTCCGCGACACCGTCCGCGACGGCCCCCGTCGCCGCGTGCCCGACCACACCTGGCACGGACGAGGAACTGGCGCCCGGGTCGGCCCGCAACGACGGCCGTGGGATCGCCCAGATCTGGGTCCCGTCCGGAGCGTTCCGGATGGGCACGACCACCGCCGAGGCGGCGGCCGTTCTCGGGGCGAGCCTGCCGGCATGGGTGGCAAACGAGCTCCCCGACGAGCAGCCCGCTCACTCGGTCGCGATCAGCTGCGGCTACTGGATCGATCGCGACGAGGTCACCAACGCAGCGTTCGAGGCATTCGTCGCCGCGAGCGGCTACACGACCCGAGCCTATTGGTCGGACCAGGGCTGGGCCTGGCTCATGACGCAAGCGTCGAGCGTGCCGGCGGACTGCGAGAACGTGGCGTCGCGGGCGCCTCGCGCCTGCATCACCTGGTACGAGGCGGAGGCCTACGCGACATGGCGCGGCGGTCGCTTGCCTACCGAAGCCGAGTGGGAGTACGCGGCGCGAGGTCCCGACAGCAGGATCTACCCCTGGGGCGACGCCTGGGATCCGTCACTCGCGAACGTCGTGTCCGCGACGGCCGCGGTCGATGTCGGCTCGTTCCCGGACGGTGACAGCTGGGTCGGCGCGCGGGACATGGCCGGGAACGTGATGGAGTGGGTCGCCGACTGGCGCTCCGACACCTACTACGCGGACTCGCCATCGACCGACCCGGCCGGCCCCGAGACCGGCACGATCAAGGTGGAGAAGGGGGGCTGGTGGGGCAGCAACCCCTGGGTCGCCCGCTCCGCCTATCGTCATTTCGAGGACCCGCCCTCGTACGAAGACCATCACATCGGCGTCCGGATCGTGACCCCGGCGGAGGGCGCCGCTTCCTGATCGCGCCCGCCTCCGAAGCCGTCAGTCGGGCCCCGCCTCCGAAGCGACCACCGCGACCAGGCTGACGTCACGGATCGCCTCCGAGAAGACCCGCGGCGGAACCGCCGCGAGTGGCACCTGCACCGCTTCGTCGGCACCCGAAGCTGACATGAATCGCACGGCCACCAGGCGCGCGCTCTCCTGGCGCGTCCCGGTCGGCACCACCTCGCCGGCCTGGTATCGAAGCTCCGCCCGCAAGCCGTCCTCGAACGCCCGGACGGCTGTCGCCTCGTCGCCCTGGTCCCAGGCACCGAGCGCGGGGACCGTCCAGCCGCGGCCGCGCAGGAGGGCCCGGAGATGCCCGTGCTCCACGACACGTCCCGCGAACCGGCGGTCGGCGGCCAGGCCGAGGTCACGCGGAACGGGCCGGAAGACCTCGCGGTGGACCTGCTTCACCGGTTGGTCCATGGCCGCGGCGGCGAGCGTTGCCTGCCAAGCTGCGATCTCGATCTCGCGGGCGTCTGCCGGGTGCCACAGACGGACCTCGGACGCCGCGCCGAGGCTCAGTCGTCGGCCGTCGACGCCGATCCACCCGTCGCCGTCGTATCGCGCGGCGGTCCCCGCCTCGCCCTTGCGAGCCGACCTGCCAGATCAGCCGGCACCCGAAGATCCGGCCGATCGGATGCTCCGCGTAGCGGGATCGCCAGAGCGGTTCTGGCCAGGTCCGGGTCGAGGCCAGCCGGTCCTCCATCCGCCAGCGCTCCTCGACGACACCCGCCCGGATGGCGGCGACGCGCTCGGCGACATCGGCGACCTCGGCGGGATGGGTCGTGGCGAGGGCAGCCGACGGCCGGTCCAGCTCGGTGCCGTCGGCCTGGCGCCAGACCTGCTGCACGGTCGCGTCCGTGGTTACCGCGATCACCGCCGTCGTGCCATCGATGGGCAGCTCGAGGCGCCCCTCTGACCCGAGGCCGAACGTCGGGAGCGCAAGCTCGATGACGGTCGCGACCTCGATCCCGGCCCGCGCCGCGACCACCTCGAGCGCCCGATCGACCTGCTTGAGGACATTCCGGTTCGTCACCCGAACGCGCATCGTGGCGAGCGCGGCCGCCGCACCCGGATCGTCCGATGCGCCGAGCAACGCGGCGCACGTATTGGCGACGGCGGTGTCGCGGACGACGGCGTCGTTGCGGCCGGACGTGCCCATCCGCACGCCGACTGACCCGATGAGCTCGGCGGGCGCCTCGAGCGCAACCGAGGCGAACCAGAGCAACCCGCGCGCCAGCCGCTGGTTCGCCAGTCGGAGCCCACCGACGAGGATGTCCGGGCGGCTGACGATGTCGGACCGCAGGAGGCTCGCGAGCGTTCGCCGGATCGCCCCGGGGAGGTCCAAGTCGCCCGCTGTCGCGAGCACCCGGCGGGCCTCGGTCGTCCACCGCGGCGGCGGAGCCACGGCCGTCGCGCGGATGACGAGCGGATGCAGGTAGCCGAGCGCCAGGCGAAGGGACCGGTCGGTTCCGAGCAACGTCCGAAGCTCGGCCCCGAATGCGTCGGCGTCGTCGAAGGCGATCGCCGGGAGCTCGCCGGCATTGGATCGGCGCAGAAGCTCGATGAGCCGCCCGCGGCGGCTCGAGCGCTTCTGCGGCCGTGCCGAGCATCCGCTCCGACAGGAGCTGGACCGTCCGCTCGATCTCAGCCACGAGCGCCGGATCAGGCGGCGCCTCGCTGCCTGCGGCGTCGAACGCGCTCTCGATGTCATCGAGGACCGGATCGAGTAGCGGCAGGCGCAACACGCCGAGGACGACGCCGGGCGGATGGTCGAGCTGGAGCCGAACGTCCGCCAGGCGGGCGACGAGCGGCATTTCTGGGATCTCCACTCAGCACAGCGTAGCGGCCGGCCGTATGGCGATTCCCGATGTGCGGTGCCAGGGTCAGAGCCAGCGCGCGAGCAGCACGGCGAGCGCGACCGCGAATACCGCGAGCCACAGGATGGACAGCGCCCCTTCCGGCGCCCCAATGAGCGCGCGCGCGTCGATCGCCTCGTGCGACCCGTCCGAGTACGCGATCTCGCCGCTCACCCCGACGGCACGACGGCGGATCGATCGCGCGCGCGTGGACAGCCGCCGCTGCGCGAGGCTCAGCAACGTCGCCGCAAGCGCGGCGAGCGCGGTCGGCAGCGGATGCGCGCCCGTCGCGTAGGCGGTCGCCGCGACCGGGAACGCGCCCCACCCGACCGCGAAGCCGATGTCCGAGTGGACGAGCGGCACCTCGAACGCGTAGAGCACGACGATCGCGGCCCCACTGGTCACGAACAGAAGGAACGGCGGTCCGAACATGGTCACCCCGACCAGGCCGATCGCGACCGCGCCCAGGAGCGCCGCGGAGCCGAGGGCGACGAGGACCGGCGATGGGATCCGGGTCCGCAGCGGCCGGCCGTTCAGCTCATCGAACGCGTGGGCGCCGATGCCCACCGCGAGCCCGAACGCGACGAGCGCGCCGGCCACGATCCGGGGGTCGGGCGCCGGCGAGATCGATGCGCCGAGGAGCACATAGGAGAGGTGCCACACGGTGTACGGCGGATGGAGGAGCGTCCAGTAGTCCCGCCATCCACCACCGCGGGCCGCATAGAACGCCGGCGCGAGGGACGCCGGCCGGGCGGTCGGAGGGAGGGATGCCGGCGGGAGCGTCCGGGTGAGCGGCGCCGTCTCGTCCTTCGCCCTGTTCATCGCTTCGTCGCGCTCATGACGACACCGCCGCCAAGGCTCATCCGCCGCGCGCGCACGTCGCCGAGACCGGCCTCCTCCCAGTAGCGCTCGACGGCCGCGGGGGGATGGTGGGCGTAGAAGCGTTCGATGCTGGGACCAAGAAACGCGCCGACTGCGAACCACTTCGCAGAGACGAAGCGACCTCCGAGCGGAAGACCGACGCGTGTGTACAGCCACCACAGCGGACGCCAGATCCCACCCGGCACGCCGAATTCGACCATCGCGACACGACCGCCGGGCTTCACGACGCGCGCGAGCTCGCGCATCGTCGCCGCGGGATCGTCGACGTAGCGCAGGAGATACGTGAACGTCAGGTGGTCGAATGCCGCATCTGCGAACGGCAGGCGCTCCGCACGACCTTCGACGACGTCCTCGAAGACACCCTCACGGGCCCGCGCCACGCGCAACATGTCCGCGCTCTGATCGAGCCCGACGATCGTGCAGCCGGACCGATCATGCAGCGCCTGTGCGACCATCCCCGTCCCGGTCGCCACATCGAGCACGCGGTCCGTCGGGCGGGCGTCGATGGTCTCCACCAGCGCGCGTCGCCAGCGCGGGTCCTGGCCGAGCGAAAGGATCGTTGCGACGCGGTCGTACGACTCCGCGATCCCAATGAAGATGCGCTTCGCGTCGCCCGCGGCCATGGCGCAAGTCTGACAGGTCAGCCGGCGCAGTCACCCGAGCGTGGCGGCCCTCGGTCCGATGGATCCTGGGCTTGAATCCCCATCGCCAGTCAGCTCTACAAGTCCGTTGGGGCTCGAAATGCCACGAACCGCTGCGTCTTGCGGCGGCGCCGCTTGAAACGGCTGGCGGGCCACTCCAACGGGGGAGTGGAGCCGACACTCGGATTTGAACCGAGGACCTGCTGTTTACGAAACAGCTGCTCTACCGCTGAGCTATGTCGGCGCGGACCCGAGTATAGGCGATGAGCTCAGTCATCAGCCCTTCGAACCTTCCTGATGGGAACGCCGCCCTCTCCGGTGGTGAGCACAACGCTCGAACAGATGATAACTGTAGCCGCGGACCCAGTATTCAAGCTCCTCGAGAACCCGTCTATTCTGAACAACCGTTCCATTCGTGATCTCTTCCAGTACTCACGCAGTTCGCCTGTGATCGTTCGCCGATGACGGGGCAGCATCGCCAAGGGCGCCTCGGGCCGGGCGATGCTCGAGGCGCTCGTTGACGACGCATCAAAGCTAGTCACCGAGAAACACGAGGTATGACCGCCGCATGCGACAACGCTCAGCCAACTCAATGACCTGCGCCAGCACTTGATGGTTGGTTTCCTCAAGGCGAGCCGCCAGCTCTGGGATAAGCCCGGTCATCTGGTAGCTGTTGAAGACCGTGTCTCCGTAAGGATCGATCAAACGCAGCATGGGATAGCGAGCGTCCTCGAAGTCGGGAAGCGCAAAGCCCACGTCCGCGCCCTGGGGACGGAGCGTTCCGATTGGATCCTCGCCGAGCGCGGCGTTGAGTTCAACCGTTATGTGGGCCATGAAATCCTCATGGTGTGCCTGGATGCATGGTGACGATGGAATCGTCTCCTCGCGTTACCACTGTGTAGATCGATGTGGGCCACCGGCCCTGTCTGTCCCGATCTGCCTCCCGGCGTCGACGATCCGCACGAACAGGCCGTTTGGTTGCTGCACGGGCTTGGCCGCCCCGGCGCCGTACGTCTTGACCGTGAGGGGCGCGAGGTTCGCTGCGCCATACCTTCGCCCATGCCTGGCTCGCGGCCGGCGGCGGGGAGACGGACCTCATGCGCCTTGCTGGCTGGCGCAGCCCACAGATGCTCCAACGTCATGGGGCCAGTGCCACGAACGTCGCGCGCTGGACCGCCGGTGTCCTCAACGAGGCCGGAGTCGCCGAGGTTCACGGGCGTCCGCTGGAGATCCGCGCCGCGGAGTGGTGCAGCTCGCCGGCGTCTCGACGAAAGCGCACGGTCATCGGCGCCACCTGCTGCTCAAGGCTGCACCAAGGCTAGTCGGGCGTGCTTGTCACTCCCTGGTAGGGGACGGTGACATTCTTGCGGCCGACCGATCCCCACGCTGCCTGGAAGTCAGCTATGTCGACCTGTTCAGGGCCAAAGGCCGGGTCGCTGTAGTAGATCGCCGTCTCATCGAAGCCCGTGATCACGATCCAATGCCCGTCGATATGCTTCTTCCAGCCCGCGAGCCCGTCCGCCGGGTCGCCGATGAGTGCAATGACCGGGTGCCCTGCCGCAAGCTGGCGGCGGACCGCGCCAAGTGCCCAGCCCCAGTTGTTGTGCGCGATCGGCACTCCCGCGGCGTAACCCTGCCCCGTCGAGATATTGGGGCCGAAGTGCGTAAACACATCCTCGATCTCGGCGATTGACCAGCCCACCGCCTTCTTTCCGTTGTAGACGGACTCCTGGTTGTAGACGGCGGTGAGACTCGGCAGGCCCGGGAAGGTGAACGTTGAGTAGTACAGCTGGAGCACCATCGTCGCCGATGTCGGCCCGCACGCGACCTCGTCGTGGAAGCCCGGCTGCTGAAGGCTTGGGTCGGTCTGCAGCAGGACCGGGAGGCTGAGCGCGGTGTAGCCGCCCAGCTGGCTGCGGATCGAGCCGGTGCTGGTGGTGATCTGGACGTAGTAGTCCTCCGGGTGATCCTTCATCGCCTGGAACAGTCCTGAGCGCTGCGGGTCGACGTATGTCGCGGCCAGTTCGCCCGCGGCGTTGTACGCGACCGGCATCGTAAACACGGGCGCGAGCGAATACTCGTTGAGGTGCCCGATCCAGACGCCCCAGCTCTGCACGGGCCCAACGTTGGCCAGAGTGACGTGGATCGAGAAGAAGGTGGGCACCGCGGGATCGGCGCCGGTTGAGAACCAGTCGCCCTGGGCCAGTCCATCCACATCGGATGTGGCGTTGAGCACCTCTGCTCCGTCGAGGATCAACGGGAATGCGACGGTGTCCGCCTTGACCGGCGTTGCCGCCGGAACCATGAGCGTTAGTGCCGCGGTGACCGCTGCCACGATACCGGCAGCGATCCGACGTGAGATCCCCATTCATCCTCCCTGGCCGCTGCGGCGGCCCTCATCCCCGGCCTGCCGCGAATCATACGCGGCTTCGATGGCCACCCGCAGGTCGAGGTTGGTCGATGTCGCTGCCGACCTCGAGCATTGAGTTATCGGTACAAGACACAAGATGTAGTAGTTATGGTCACTTAGTACTACAACATATTGTGGTTGATGGTTGTCTTGGGACTCACTTTCGAGTATTGTTAGAGGCACCAACGAGGGGCACAACAAGCCCTCCGCGAACCCTGACGTTGATTGCTCCCTACCGGAGGTATGCCTATCGCCAGCGATCCTTCCAAGTGCACTCCCCAAGCATCTATCGCTCAGTAGGAGTATCGATGAACCGCCGCAATACGGCGACGGTTCCGGCCAAGGCGTTGGCGCGAGACTTGGATCTCGTCTGCCAGAACACGGCTGCCTGTGAGCCGGCCGCCGCGATGTTCGAGCGCCACCCGTTTCCTCGAATCATTCGCCGTTCCGAAATCGACGTTCGAATGAGTATTGCATCCCCGCGGTTGGATCCTGTTGCGCCTGCTGGGACAGCGACCACGCATCAGAGCGGTTGAGACCGTCGGGCGCCCTACGACAGCTCCTTCCGGAAACGCCAGCGCGAGGCCGTGCGATGCGGCTGGACTTGCCGCGGGTGCGCAGCGTCTCCCCGCGATCGGCCAGATGCGTCACGATTCCTGTGATGCCGTGTTACTGTGTATCTGTGAAGAACATTACCGTGGCCGTCCCCGACGATGTCTATCGGTCAGCCCGGATCCGCGCGGCCGAACGCGGCAGCTCGGTCAGCGCGATCGTCACCGAGTACCTGCGGTCCCTGTCGTCGGGTGGTGGCACCGAGTTCGCCAGGCTCGAGGCGCAGCAGCGGCGGATCCAGCGCCAGGTCAAGCGATTCAAGGCCGTCGATCGATTGCGCCGCGACGAGGTCCACGATCGTGCAGTTCGTTGACACGAACGTCCTGCTGTACGCGATCTCGCGCGATCCGGACGAAGCGTCGAAGGCGAGGCGGGCGAACGAGGTCCTGGCAGCCGGCGATGTGGGGCTGTCGATCCAGGTGCTCCAGGAGTTCTACGTCCAGGCCACGCGGGCGAGTCGCCCGGATGCGATCACCCACGACCAGGCCGTTGGCCTGATCGAGGCGTGGCGCCGATTTCCGGTCCAGGTGACGACGGTCGACGTCATGGATGCCGCGTTCCGAACTCGTCAACGCTTTGGCATCTCCTACTGGGACGCCGCGATCATCGAGGCGAGCCGGTTCCTGGGCTGCGTGGTGATCCTGTCCGAGGATCTTGACGCGGGCACCGACTACGACGGGGTCCGTGTCCAGAACCCGTTCGTCGACGGGTAGCCGGGGCAAGCGCTGCGGCCCGTTAGTGAAGTTCCGATCCGGCTTTGGACGCCATCCGCTTGCATGCGCATACGAGGCGATCAGCGAGGTCGACGTCACGTATCTGGTTGACCCATCGCGTGACCGACCTGATCGTTGCCCCGTCCTGATGCGATCACGATGGAGGAGGGATCGAGCTCGATGAAGCGTGACGACCCGGCCTACGCGGGCCAGCGTGAGTACACCCCCCTGTTCCTCAGGATCTACGACCCCGTGATCCTCGGCTTCCTCTCGCCGGTGGTGTGGCGGTGCCCGGCGACGCGCCTCGTGGAGGGGTATCGGCGGCACGTCGGCCGCAGGCACCTCGATGTGGGACCCGGCACCGGCTACCACCTGGAACGAGCCGGCATGCCTGAAGGCAGCCCGGTCACCCTCCTCGACCCCAACGTGCACGTCCTCGATCACGCATCCCGGCGGTTGCGCCGCCTGGACATCACGACCGTCGAGGCAGACGTCCTCAAGCCGCTCCCCGTCCACGGGCCGTTCGACTCGGCCGCGCTCAACGGGGTACTCCACTGTCTGCCGGGTCCACTCCCGCACAAGGCGGCTGCCGTCGCCAACGTGGCTGCCGTCCTCGCTCCGAAGGGCGTCCTGTTCGGTGCATCGATCCTCGGGCTCTCCGGGCGACACACCTGGTTGGCGCGCCGCATGCTCGAGGCCAACAACCGGCGGGGCACCTTCGACAACCTCGACGACACCGAGGAGGGCCTCGGCGAGATCCTCGCGGCATCGTTCGAGCACGTGGAGCTGCGGACCGTGGGCTCGATGGCCGTCTTCGCGGCCACGACGCCGCGCACGAAGCCTTCCACCGGCTTGACACCCTGACGATTCGGCCTGCGCTTTCGAGACTCTCGTCGTCTGGCGGCAGGGGCGGCGACGAGCGCGCGATCCCGTTGCTACCTTGGACGCTACCAATGGTAGGATCAAAGTATGAAGGTCAGTGTCAGCTTGCCCGGCGAGGACGTCCAGTTCCTCGATGAATACGCCAGGGAGCGGGGGCTCAATTCTCGATCTGCCGCGCTCCACAAAGCCGTTCGCCTGCTTCGCAGCGCAGAGCTCGCGGGTACCTATGAAGCGGCGTGGGACGAGTGGGAGGCCGAGGGCGACGCCGCTGTCTGGGAATCGACAACCGGCGATGGAGTCCGGTCATGATGCGGCGCGGCGACATTCATTCGGTCGACCTCGATCCTGCCCGCGGCTCTGAAGCCAACGAGCGCCGGCCGGCGGTCATCGTCAGCAATGACGCGGCCAACGCGACTGCGGGGAGGCTGGGTCGCGGCGTGATCACGGTGGTACCCGTGACCTCGAATGTCGCGCACCTCTATCCGTTCCAGGTCCTGCTTCCAGCCGTCGAGACGGGGCTTGAGCGCGACTCGAAGGCGCAGGCTGAGCAGATCCGCTCGATCGCCGTCGAGCGGGTGGGCGACCGGCTGGGCGTCGTCCCAAACTCGATCATGCTCGACCTCGACGAGGCGCTCCGCCTGCATCTGAGCCTTTGATGCGAGGGCCCCGCAACCTCCAACCGTGACCCGGCAAGCCCTGGATGCGGTGTCGCGTGCCACGATGTCACCTGCTCGAAGCGAGGAGGTTGCCATGCCCACGTCGACACGAGAGTCCGTCAGCTCAGTTCGGATCGATGCCCCGATCGATGAGGTCTGGAAGGCCGTGACGACGCCGGCCCAGATCAAGCGGTGGTTCTTCGGCGTGGACACGGAGGCCGAGTGGAAGGTCGGCGGCAAGCTCGTCCATCGTGGTGAGTACCAGGGCAAGCCGTACGTCGACCGGGGCGAGATCCTGGAGTTCGTGCCGCCCCGCAGGCTGGTGCACTCCCACTGGAGCGACGTCTCCGGCAAGCCCGATCGACCGGAGAACCACGAGATCGTCAGCTGGGATCTTGCGGGCGATGGCGCCGGCACGGAGCTGACGATCACCGAGCAGAACCTGCCGTCGGACGAGGCCACCGCCACCTCGGAAGCCGCCTGGAAGGGCGCCCTCCAGGGCCTGAAGGGAATGCTCGAGGGATCGGACCAGCAGCGGTAGGAAGCGTCCGATCTCGTTTGGAGCGTGCCCGCTGGACGGGCGCTTGCCCGGGCGAACCCTGACGCCGCCCGCGAGCGCGGGGATTGCGCGATGGCCCCCGGCACGGCATTGTCCACGGCAGCCGAGGTCCGGCGTCAGACGTACAGCCGCGACCCACCAGAAGGAGCCACATGGTCGCCGACACCGCTCCCGCTCCGGGGCCTGTCCCGGAGCACATCGAGCACCGGATCCCGTTGCCCGACGGACGAGTGCTGGCCGCGGCCGAGTGGGGCGACCCGGCCGGGATCCCGCTCATCTCGATCCACGGCACGCCGGGCGGCCGCATGTCCTGGTGGCAGGATCCGGACATCTACCGCCGATACGGCCTCCGCCGGATCACCATCGATCGTCCCGGCTACGGGGAGTCCAGCCGGCTGCGCGGGCGACGCGTGGCAGACATCGTCCCGGACATCGAGCGGATGACCGAGGCGCTCGGGATCGACCGGTTCGTGGTCACCGGCGGCTCCGGCGGTGGCCCGCACGCACTCGCCTGCGCCGCGCTGCTGCCCGCTCGTGTCATCAGGTGCCGTGCGCAGGTCTCGGTCGCCCCGTACGACGTCGCGGACATCGATTGGCTGGCCGGAATGACCGAGGGCAACGTCATCGAGTTCAAGGCAGCGCTGGAAGGCGAGCCGGCGACCCGCAAGCTGCTCCATGGGCTTCGGACGGAGACGCTCGAGCGGCTGGCGGCGGGGCGCCTCGACTGGATGGGTGACGACTACCAGCTGTCGGCCGCCGACCAGGCGCAGATGGCGAAGCACCATGGTCGGATCGCGGCCCAGCTGACGAGCTGCCTGGAGCCCGGCATCGACGGTTGGGTCGATGACGACATCGCATTCACGAAGCGGTGGGGCTTCGACGTCGAGGACATCCGCGTGCCGGTGGTGATCAGCTACGGCCGAACGGATGCGCTGGTGCCGCCCGCGCACGGGGACTGGCTGGCCGCTCACGTCCCGGGCGCAATCGCGTGGGTGGACGACGAGGCAGGCCACGGGGGCGATGACTCGCAGGTCGAGCGCGAATACGCATGGCTGGCGACTGGTCGCGACGCTGCCGATGGTGACGCGCTCACTGACGGATAGCCCACCGCGGCCGCGCGGCGTCGCCCGCGGCCGGGACGCCGGACTATGGAGCCGTGCTTGCCGCGGGGCCCGGCCCGCCGAACCCTCCGCGCCCGCCGAACAACCCGCCGACATTGCCGATGACCACGCTGGTCGCGGTCACGCTGCCGTCCGGGTTCGAGGTGCCGATGACCGTCACGATCGCGCCGCTGGTGATGTCCGTGATGGCCTTGGTGGCTTCCGACACCTCGGTCACCTTCGTCGTCGGGGTCAGCAGCACGATCCGCGATCCGCCGGCCTGCGTGCTGATCGTCATCTGGTCGGCCGAGACCGAGTCGACGGTGCCGTTGGCGCCGCCGCCGAACCCGCCCGCGCCCCCGTTGCGGATCCGGAACGACGCGTTGGGACCGCCGAACGGCTGGCCCCCATCGCGGTTGAAGGCCGAGGCACCCGCGCCCTGGCTCGAGGTCGCGTTGGCCACGAGATAGCCGCCAGCGAAGGCAACGAGGGCGATCGCCACGGCGCCGACGATCGGCAGCAGCCGGCGGCTGGTCGAGGGTGGTCGCGCCGGTTGTGTCCGCATCGATGACGGGTCGAAGGGCTCGGGCTGCCCGAATGGCGCGGGCTGGCCGTATGGCTCCGGCTGGCCGGTGGGCGGAGTGGTCATCGGTTGGTCTCCCGTTGCATGTGGGTCGATCGAATTGGGCTGGCGCCGCGGCTACTCGGTGCGCAGCGCGACGATTGGCTGGAGCTGGGCGGCGCGACGCGCCGGGTAGAGTCCGAACAGCAGGCCGACTGCGGCGCTGACGCCCACGGCGAGCAGCAGAGAGACGGGCGTGACCGTCGCCTGGACGGTGGTCAGGTTGGCGATCGCGATGGATACGAGGATCCCGACGCATGCCCCGGCGATCCCTCCGAGCGTGGTCAGGAACACGGCCTCCACCAGGAACTGGCCCAGGATGTCCCGGCGGCGCGCGCCGAGGGCCTTGCGCAGGCCGATCTCGCGCGTCCGTTCGGTCACCGAGACCAGCATGATGTTCATGATCCCGATCCCTCCCACCAGCAGGCTGATGCTGCCGATTGCCGCCAGCAGGACCGTGAACGTCGAGGTCGCCGACGTGGCGGCCGAGAGGAGGTCCTGCTGTGTCTGGACGGTGAAGTCGGCCTGGGTCGGGTCGGCGATGTTGTGCGTCCCGAGCAGGACCTGGGTGGCCTCGAGCTGGGCGTTGCCCATCGCGTCCTGGCTGGTCGCGCTGATCGCGATCGTGTTGACGTTGGTGCGGCCGAAGATCCGCTGCGCGGCGGTCGTGACCGGCACGACGACCTGGTCATCCTGGTTGAAGAAGCCGCCCGCGGTGCCTTTCGACGCGAACACGCCGACGACCAGCAGCCGGACGATGCGGACGGGGGCGTTCCGCCCGCCCGACGAGAAGTTGAGGTTGACGTACTGGCCGACGGCATCGCCGCCGTTGAACAGGGCCTCGGCCGTGGACGACCCGATGACGGCGACCGAGGCGGCCGACGACACGTCGGCGGCGGTGAAGAACGCCCCGCTGGCGATGGTCCAGTTGCGGACCGTCAGGAACTCCGGCGTGGTGCCGGTGACCTGGGTGTTGGTGTTGGAACCGCCGACGATCACCTGCGCCCGACCGGTCAGCTCGGGTTCGATGGCAGCCGCGTCGGGAACGGCGCCTGCCGCCTGGAGCGCGTCCACGTCGTTCAGGGTGAGGGTGGTTGCGCCGCCGCCCGCGCCGCGCACGAGCCCGGTCGAGACGCCGCCGGGCGAGACGAGGACGAGGTTGGTGCCCAGGCCCTCGAGCGTGCTCGAGATGGATGCCGACGCGCCTTCGCCGACGGACACCATGCCGATCACCGCCGCCACGCCGACCAGGATGCCGAGGATGGTCAGCGCTGCGCGGAGCTTGTTGGCGGCCGTCGCCACGAACGCGGTCCGGAGGGTTTCGAACACCGGCATCTCAGGCCACCGTGCCCGGCTTGCCTGTGGGCCCTGGCGCCCAGATCGTCGATGACGGGACGACCGCACCCGCCTTGATGTCCTCCGTCAGGGCGTCGAGCACGATCCGCCCGTCCAACAGGTGGATCTGTCGATGGGCGAGCTCCGCCACCCGAGGGTCGTGCGTCACCACGATCACCGTCCGCCCGGCCTGGTGGAGGCGGCCGAACATCCGCATGATCCCGGCCCCGGTGGCCGAGTCGAGGCTGCCGGTGGGTTCGTCGGCGAGCAGGATCGCCGGTGAGGTGACCAGGGCACGGGCGATCGCCACGCGCTGCTGCTCGCCACCCGAGAGCTGGTTCGGGCGATGGCCTGCCCGCGCCGCCAGGCCCACGGCCTTGAGCGCTGCCAGCGCCTTCCGCTGCCGGTTCCGGTCGCCCCGGTAGGCCAGCGGCAGCGCCACGTTGTCCACGGCGGTCGTCCGGGCCAGCAGGTTCCACTGCTGGAACACGAAGCCCACGAATCGGTTGCGTACGCGCGCCAGCGCATCCTCGCCCAGGCGAGAGACGTCCACGCCTGCGAGCACGTACTGGCCGCGGTCGGCGATGTCCAGGCAGCCCACGATGTTCATGAGCGTGCTCTTGCCCGAGCCGGACGGCCCCACGATCGCCACGAACTCGCCCTGGCCGATCCGCAGGTTGAGGCCACGCAGCGCGTACACCGCAGTCGACCCGGCCGCACCCAGCGAGCCGTCGGCGGCCCCGTAGCGCTTGACGATCCCCTGCATCGAGACGAGAGGCCCACCGCCGCTCACCCCGACCGGCGGGACCGGGGCCAGCGCCATCCTCGTTGGCGTCGTTGCCGCCGCACTCACATCGGCCCGCGGCGAACCCGGATCAGCCACCGAATCCTCCGCCGCCCTGGAAGATCCGGCCTCCGCCGCCGAACCCCCCGCCGCGGGTCTGGTTCGTCGTCGTCTGGAGCGACTCCACGACCGTGGCGCCGTCGCTCAGCCCGGACAGGATCTGGGTCTGTGAGCCGTTGGTGATCCCGACGGTGACCGGCACGTTCGTCTCCGTCTTGCCGTCGGCTCCCAGCACGCTGACGACCTGCTGGCCGCCGACGGTCTTGACGGCGAGGCTGGGCACGAGGACTGCGTTGTCCGCGCGGTCGGTGACCACGGCGGCCGTGGCGGTCATCCCGACCAGCAGCGCCGGGTTGGTGCCGGAGATGCACACCGTGACGCCGAAGCTGGTCACGCCCGAGATCTGCGATCCGACGACGCTCAGCTGACAGACCTTGCCGACGACCGTTTCGGTGCCCAGCGCGGTCGCGCTGATCGTGGCGGCCTGGTCCATCTTGAGCTTCGCGATGTCGGTCTCGGACGCCTCGCCCGCGATCTGGAGGTTGGCGAGATCCATGACCTCGATCTGGCCGGTCGCGCTCGAGGACGCCGAGGATCCCGACGAGCCGGAGGTGCCCGGGACCTGCTGCCCGACTTCGAGATTGACGGCGGTCACCGTGCCGGCGATCGGGGACGTGATCGTGGCGCCGGTGGCCTGGATGTTGGCGAGCGTCTGCTGTGCCTGCGCCAGCGACGCCCGGTCGGCGGCGAGCTGCGCGTCGGTGGTGGGGGCGGTGCGGGTCGTGTAGTTGTGCTTCGCCGTCGTCAGCGCGAGGGTCGCCGAGCTCACCTGGGCCTCCGCCTGGTGCTGGGACTGCGTCGCCCGCAGCTTGGTGTTGGCGAGCGACGAGGTGGCGTTCGCGACCGCCGCCTCATCCTTGGCCAGCTGAGGATCGTCGGCGGGCAGCGTCGCCTTGTCAGCGGCCAGAGTGGCCTTCGCTGCGCTCAGGGCGGCGGTGGCGTCGGCGATGTTCTGCTTGTTCTGGGCCTTCGTATCGGACAGCGAGGTCTTCGCCGTCGAGAGCTGCAGGGTGGCCTGGTCGACCGAGTCCTTGGCTGCCGCGACGGTGTCGGCCGTCGGGGCCGCCACATCGTCGTCGAGGCGCGCCTGCGCGGCATCGACGTTGGCCTGTGCCGTCTGGAGCTGGACCCGGAGCGACGAGTCGTCGATGGTCGCCAGGACCTGGCCCTCGGTCACGGTATCGCCCACGGCGACGTTGACCGCGGTCACGGTGCCGGACGTGTCGAAGCTCAGCTCGTTGATCGAGGACGAGGCGATCGAGCCCGAGATGCTGACGCTGCTGACGATCGTGCCCGTTGTCGCGGTCGCGGTGACCAGCGACGCCGCCTCGGTGCCGAACGGCTTCGCGAACCAGAACACGGCCGCGGCGACGACCACTGCCACGAGTGGCACGACCAGCCATCGCCACCATCGGCGCCGGCCGGGCGGGTCGCCCAGGTCCGACTCATCGAACTGGAACTCGTCTGCCCAGGATGGCCCCGGGTCCGATTTCTCGATCGCGTTCGTCATCTGACCATCTCGAAACTGCCCCTCTGTCTCCCGATGACGAGAAGGTGGTTGGGGATCGTGAGACCAGCGTGAGAATCCGCGGGTGAGCGCCGGTGGGCGAGCCCTGGCTCCCCGCTCCGGACCGCGCGCTCGCCGGCCCCCGGCTCGCCGGGGCCTCGCTAGGGGATGGAACCCACGCAGGCGAGCGCGCCGGACGCCCCTGCCAGCCGGTATTCCGGCACCGAAGCCGGGATCACCAACGTCTCGAACGGCTCGAGCCGCTCCAACCAGCCGTCGCCGGAGAGCTCGGCTTTGCCCCGGATCGCGGTGACGATCTCGAGGGTTTCGCCGGCCGGGTGGCGAGCGACCGGCGCCGCGAGGTCCGCGACCTCGAGCCGGAATTCGCGCACGGTGAGCGCGCCACCGTCGAGGCGCCAGTCGCGTCCGACCGGGACGGCGTGGGCATCGGGCCGCAGCGCCCGGAGCGACTCGGCGATGTGCAGCGGTCGCTCCGCGGTGGCGGGCCGGCCCCAGTCGGACATGCGGAACGTGAGGTCGGACGGCTGCTCGATCTCGTACACCAGCGTCCCGGCGCCGATCGCGTGCATCGTGCCCGCCTCGAGCAGCAGCGTCTCGCCGGGCCTTGCCGCAGCGGTCTGGCAGTGGCTGTGTCCGACGACACCATCCTCGATGGCACGGCGGAGCTCCCCGGCGTCGAGATCGCGGCGCGGGCCGGTGACGAGGGTGGCCCCGGCCTCGGCGGCGAGCACGAGCCAGCCCTCGGTCTTGCCCAGCGCGGTCGGGCCGTACAGCTCGCCCGCGAGCGCATCGTCCGGGTGGACCTGGAGCGACAGCCAGTCGCTGGCATCGATGAGCTTGATCAGCAGCGGGAAGCGGGCGCCGAGGAGCGCGATGGCCCGGCTGCCGATGAGCGCGGCTCCCTCGACCGCCGCGAGCTCGTCGAGCGTCTGCCTGCCACGCGACGGCGATCCGCCGTTCGCAGGCGCCTCCACGAGTGAGCCCGGGCCCGCGACCCACAGCTCGCCCACGTGCTCGGCCGCGTCCGCGAGGCGGGCACCGGCCCACGGTCGCAGGCTTTGCTGGGGGATCGGGCGCAGCGGGAGCATTCGACTGCAGGATAGAGGGTTGGGCTCAGGCGGCGCGAGGTCCCCGGTACCAGGACCCCCGGTTCCGGCTGTCAACATAATCATGGTGACAGCCGCGTGCGGTCCGATGCGGTGCACAGCGGTTCGATGCGTTCCGGAGTGGATGGAGGGGGGGTACTCATGGCGCGCAATCCCGCATAGGATCCGCATGGGTCCTGTCGGCGATTGGTACGACCGGACCCGGGGCGTCAGCCCCATTGATTCATCGGCGTCGAATGGCGCTCGTCTACAGAGTCGTTGCCTGGAGCCCATTGGCTTCGAGGTCTCGGGGAGGCTCATATGCCGGGTTTGAATAGGGTTATCGCGCGCAGGACGTCGCATCGTCTTGCGGCGTATCTGGGCGTCCTGCTCATCCTGTCGGGGGTGCTGCCATTTGTCAGTGCCTCGGCGGTCCTGGGGACGGACACGACATTCCAGGCGCCGGCGAACACGACCGCGCCTGACAACTGGACGGGGGCCGCCAACGCCCTCAACAACACGGACGACGGCGTCTACGCCACCGCGACAGGTGACAACGTCGACGAGCGGTTCCGTGATTTCGGATTCTCGGTGCCTGCCGGTTCGATCATTGACGGCATCACCGTCAAGGCGAACGCGTTCTCCAGTGACAGCAGCGGCTGCCAGCTCTCCGTCCGCCTGTCGTGGGACGGTGGCGGCAGCTTCTCAGGCCGCATCGCGGCCGATCTCAACAGCGACCCGGCCGCGATGTTGAGCTTCGGGTCCAGCAGCGAAACATGGGGCCATATCTGGGATCCGACCGAGCTGACCGACGCAAACTTCCGCCTCGAGGTCCGCAACGAGGTCCCAGGCCAGGCCTGCTCGGGCACCACGTCCCTCGATCTGGTCACCGCGAGCGTCAGCTACCGCACGATTGACGCCGGAACGGCCAACCCGGCGCTCGGCTCGAACGTCTGCCAGACGGCCGACTTCAACTTCGCGATCGACATGTCCGGCTCGATCGGGATCCAGGGCAGCACGCCCTCGAACCTTCCCGACCTGAAGGCCGGCATCACGGGGTTCGTGGCCGCGTACCAGGGCGCCGGCGGCGACGGCCAGTACTCGGGCACGCGGTTCAACGGGAGCAGCACGTCTTCCTTGACGTCCGGCTATACGACCCCCGCGACCTTCACGACTGCGGTCAACGCCCTGACGAACCCCAGCGGCCTCACGCCGACGGCTGCCGGGATCGACGCTGCGGCGGCCAACAACGCCCATGACCGCGCCGGCGTCCCGAACGTGTTGTTCGTGGTCACCGACGGCTCCCCGAACAAGCCCAACACCCACAGCGATGACCTGAACAACCCGGAGACGTGGCTCCAGGGCGCAAACGCGGCCACTGCCGCGGCAGATGCCGCCCGCGCCGGCAGCGGCGCCAACGGGTATGCCGTCAAGGCTCTGTACCTCAGCACGGCCGGCGACCCCGGCGACACCAGCCTGCCGTTCTCGGATCCTGCCGGCGACGCGCAGTGGGCCACGACCGTCATGAACCGGATCGGTGGCGGGTCGCACCTGGACGCCGACTTCGCCTCGTTCGTCGACGGCCTGTTCAAGGCCCTCGGCTGCGAGCCACCCGCAATGAAGATCACCAAGGTCGCCGACAGCGCAACCGTCGACGCCGGGGATCAGATCGGCTACACGATCACGGTCACCAACGCGGGCGGCACCACCGCCCACGACGTGGCGATCGACGACAACCTGCCCGACACGGCCGGCACCAGCTGGTCGATCAGCCCGGCGGTGACCGGCTGCGCCATCACGGGCACCCCGGGCAGTCAGGCGCTCCACTGCGACATCGGTACGCTCGCGGCCGGCGCGCACAAGTCCGTGCACGTCGTCTCGGGTACCGGCTCGTCGTGCGGCAGCTATGACAACACCGCCACCTTCACCTCCACCGACGGCGGGTCCGGCCAGGCGTCGGCCTCGGTCAACGTCCGCTGTGCCTCGATCGACATCGCCAAGGTTGCCGACGCCCCGAGCGTCAGCGCCGGCGACCAGATCGGCTTCCTGATCACGGTCACCAGCAACGGCCCGGGCTCCGCCAACGGCGTGGTCATGACCGACACCCTGCCCACCGATGCCGGCACCACCTGGTCGGTCGACGGCGGCACCGGCGCGGGCTCCTGCGCCATCGCCACCGGTGTCCTGACCTGCGACTTCGGCACGATGGCCAACGGGGCCAGCTACACCGTCCATCTCACCAGCCCCACCAGCAACGCCACCGTAGCCGACAGCCCGGTCGTCAACACCGCGGTCGTGACCACGACCAACGACGGCAGCGACGAGGCCACCGACCAGGTGGCCGTGCTCGCCGCCTCGATCGACATCGCCAAGGTTGCCGACGCCCCGAGCGTCAGCGCCGGCGACCAGATCGGCTTCCTGATCACGGTCACCAGCAACGGCCCGGGCTCCGCCAACGGCGTGGTCATGACCGACACCCTGCCCACCGATGCCGGCACCACCTGGTCGGTCGACGGCGGCACCGGCGCGGGCTCCTGCGCCATCGCCACCGGTGTCCTGACCTGCGACTTCGGCACGATGGCCAACGGGGCCAGCTACACCGTCCATCTCACCAGCCCCACCAGCAACGCCACCGTAGCCGACAGCCCGGTCGTCAACACCGCGGTCGTGACCACGACCAACGACGGCAGCGACGAGGCCACCGACCAGGTGGCCGTGCTCGCCGTCCGGTTCCCGCGGCTGACCATCACCAAGGCCATCACGGCCGGCTCGCCCGGCGGCGCGCCGATCGTCGAGGGCGACAAGGTCACGTACACGCTGACCTACACCCTCTTCAATGGCCCGGTGACCGGCGGGATCATCACCGACGTGATGCCCGAGGGCCTGACGTACGTCACCGGCACGGCCACCGACAACGACGAGTTCACGTTCGAGGACTACAACAGCGTGACTCGTACGCTGACCTGGCTGGCGTCCAACGTCACCAAGGACGGCTCGGTGTCCTACCAGGCCGAAGCCGCGGTCGGCTCCGCCGACCTTGACCAGCCGCTGGTCAACACCGCCACGATCGACTCGGATCAGACCGAGCCCGATAGCGATACCGCGAATGTCTCCGTGGGCAAGGTGGAGGACCTTACGCCTCCGCCGACCTCCCTCACCCCTCCGCCGACCTCCACGATCGGCCAGGTGACCGAGACGTCGGCCGGCAACGGCCTGCTGCTCCTCCTGGCCGCCCTCGCCGGGTTCATGGTGATCCTCGGGGTCCTCGTCCCGACGCCCGCCAAGACCCGCCGGCGGAACCGCCGGGGGTAGCTCCCCCGGACGTGACCCCAAGGGCCGGCATCTCGCCGGCCCAACGGGACCGCCGCTGACCCTTGGGTCCCCGAGACCCGGACGGGACGCATTCCCCTGAGTGCGTCCCGTCCGACACCCCTCACCGGGGTGCCGGAGCCACCCGGGTCATTGCCACATCCACCGTCGCTGTTCCCGAAGAGCGACCGGGCCGGACGCGCAGCCGCGCACCCGGCCCGTTCTTCGTTTGTGGCCCGTCTTCTCGCCCCAGCTCAGGCTCGGGATCGGGAACGCCCGAGCGGCTGGCTACCGAAGGGTCGATCATGTCGAGCAGTCCTCGGAGGATCACCCTTGCCGACTCCCGTCTCTCCGCGCCGGTACCCGTCATCGGACGCCTCCGCTGCCCGGCCGGGCGAGCGCGCACGCATCCGGCGTCTCGTTGCGTCTGACCTCGCTCGATTGCAGCCGGGCGCGCAGCGAAGCTGGTGGCTGCGCGAGGCGCTCGAGGCGGACCCAGGCGTCGATTGCCCGCCGCTGGAGGGCGAGGCGACGGCGGATGTCGTCATCATCGGCGGCGGGTTCACCGGGCTGTGGACCGCCTGGTGGCTGCTCGAGCACGACCCCAACACCGGCGTCACGATCCTCGAGTCGGACATCGTCGGCGGCGGCGCCAGCGGCCGCAACGGCGGGTTCCTGACCGGCTGGTGGGACTACCTGCCGGCGCTGGTCGGGAACTTCGGGCCGGAGGCAGGCCTCGCAGCCGCGATGGCGCTCGATGGGGCGCCGGCGTGGATCGGGGATTGGGCGGCCCGGCACGACATCGACCCTTGGTTCCGGCCCGGCGGGACGCTGGTGGTCAGCACGTCACCGGCGCAGGACGGCGCGTGGGACGGGATCGTCGAGCTCGCGGCCGACCTGGGCGTGTCCGACCGGTTCCTGCCGCTCACCGCGGCACAGGTCCGCGCTCGCTGCGCGTCGCCCGTGCTGCGTGGCGGCCTGCTGGTCCCGGGCGACGCCTCCGTCCAGCCGGCGCTTCTGGCGCGCGGGCTTCGGCGGGTGCTGCTCGATCGCGGGGTCGAGATCCACGAGGGGACGAGAGTGACGGACCTGCGCGAGGATGGCGGTGGCGTGCGGGTCACGACGGAACGCGGCGCCACGCTGACCGCCGGTCACGCGGTGCTGGCGGTCAATGCGTGGGCCGCGGGCTGGCCGGGGGCAGGCTTCGGGGCCCGGATGATCACCTGGTCCAGCTACATGGTCCTCACCGAGCCGATCCCGCAGCGGCTGCACGAGCTCGGCTGGACGGGTGGTGAGGCGCTGACCGACTGTCGCTTCACCAACCACTACTTCCGGACGACCAAGGATGGGCGCATCGCGTTCGGCGGCGGGGGCGGTCGCGCGGGCTATGGCGGGCGGCTGGGATCCTGGGTGACCGATGACCGGGCGTCCGTCGCGCTCGCGGCGCGCGGGTTCCGACGCCTGTTCCCGATGCTCGACGATGTGGCGCTGGTCGACGCCTGGGGCGGCCCGATCGACATCGCGCCAAACCACCTGCCCTCCTTCGGGACGCTTGGAGGATCGGACGGGCGCATCCACTGGGGCCACGGGTACAGCGGCACCGGCGTCGGTCCGTCATGGCTGGGCGGCAAGATCCTGGCAGCGCCTCGCCCAGGACCGCCTCGACGATCCGGTCGCACGCCTGCCGATGGTGGGCCACCACGCCCGCCGGTTCCCGCCAGAGCCGTTCCGGTTCCTGGGTGCGCGCGTCATCCGCGAGGCGATCGTCGCCAAGGAGCAGCGCGACGACGAGGGCGGCTACGTCCCGCCGCCGCTGCGCTGGCTGGTGCGGCTGCCACGCGCGATGGGCTACGACCTGGGTCCGGAATAGGGCGGCTGCCCGCCGCCTGTTCGCACGCCCCGTCCCCGACCAACCTGGCCAGATAACGACAGAATGCGTCGTAGCTGCCGCTTCCCGGGTGAGAGTCGGCCACCTACCGATGTGGTGCGTCGTAAACGCTCGTCCTGCAACGGTCCGTTGCCAGGGAACGATGGCGTGCGTCCATGGCCACCTGGATCTGGCCGACGACGCAGATGGTCGTTTGCTGGCCAGAAGCCCCGAAACCATCGCCGGCGCTCCCGCACGGCTTCCGGCCGAAGCCCAGGAAATTGCCGGCAATCGCGTGGAAGAACCCGGGTTACCACGCACCCCGTCGTTGCGTGGCAAACCGCGCCCGACGCGCGCTCTGACGCGCCCCTGACCCCCCAGATCGCCGCGCCCGCGGGCGCGCCCGACGCATCAACGCCCCGCCTACCCGCGCTTCGGACGGCCCTCGAACGCCTCGACCGCGACCGGCAGCGTGGGATAGATCCGCGCCTCGTCGATCACCGACAGCAGCCCGCCCCGCCGCATCTGCGCCAGCAGATCCTGCTTGACCCGTGCCATCGCGAAGGTGACGCCGCGGACCCCGAGATCCTCGGTCAGCGTTTCGAGGGCCGCCGCCGCGGTGGTATCGAGCTCCACGATCGCCTCCGCGTTGAGCAGGAACCACTCCACCGGATCGGCCTGCGAGTCGACGGCCGCCAGGGCGCGGGTGCGGAAGTCCTCCGCGTTGGCGAAGCACAGCGGCGCGTCGTAGCGGAACACGAGCAACCCCGGGATCTGCACCGCGTCCTGGTAGTCCTCGATGTTGTGCAGCCCGGCCAGGCCCGGAACGCGTCCGAGCACGGAGGCCGGCGGTCGCGCGACGCGCGCGAAGAGGTCGGCGACCGACAGCGCCATCGCGACGAGGATGCCGGCGAGGACGCCGAACACGAGCACGCCGGCGAGCGCGGCCAACGCGAGCGCCAGCTCCGTCGTCCGGAACACGGCCAGGCGCTTCAGGCCCCGGACATCGATCAGTCGCAGCGCCGCGAACACCACGATGCCACCCAGCGCCGCCTTGGGGATCAGCGCGATCAGGCCGGGCACCGCGAGCACCACCACGGCCACCCCGAGCGCCGACACGATGCCCGCCAGCTGGCTGCGCGCGCGCATCGCGTCGAGGATCGCCGTGCGGGAGCTGGAGGTGCTCACCGCAAAGCCGCCGGTGAGCCCGGCGACGACGTTCGCGGTTCCCAGGGCCAGGAACTCGCGGTTCGTATCGATGGTCTCGCCGTTCCGTCCGGCGAACGCCCGTGCGGTCAGGGACATCTGCGTGAAGGCCACGAACGTGATGGCCGCTGCCGGACCGGCGAGCGCCGTCAGGTCGGCGATCCGCAGCGCGGGAAGTGACGGCGTCGGCAGGCCGGCCGGCACATCCCCGACCAGTGCGACGCCTCGACCCTCGAGCCCAAACGCGGACACGATCGCCGTCGCCCCCACGACCGCCAGCAACGTTCCCGGTGCGAGCGGCGCGATCCGGAGAAGGACGATCAGGAACGCGATCACGGCGCCCCCCAAGATCGCGGACAGCGGCTGGATCTCGTCCAGGCGCTCCGCCAGCTCGACGATCCGGCCCAGCGAGTCTGGCGCACCGAGGGCGATCCCCGAGACAGTGCCCAGCTGGGACGCGACCATGATCACCGCGACGCCGGCCAGATAGCCGACGAGGATCGGCTGCGACAGCAGGTCGGCAAGGAAGCCCAGCCGCAGCGTGAACGCGGCGAGACAGACCAGCCCGATCATCACCGCAAGTCCGGCGGCGAGCACCGCGTACCGTCCCGGATCGCCCGCGGCGAGCGGCCCCACAGCGGCCGCCACCATGATCGATGCAGCCGCCTCAGGCCCGACGGACAGCATCCGCGAGGTGCCCAGCAGCGCGTACACGACCATCGCGAGCACGGCGACCCACAGCCCGGTGATCGCCGGGACGCCCGCGAGATCCGCGTAGGCGAGGCACTGCGGCACCAGGTACGCGGTGACGGCGATGCCCGCCAGGACGTCCGTTCGGAACCAGCCGGCGTTGTAGCCGGCGAGCTGCGCAAGGCCTGCGACGGGGCGTTCGTCGGGCCGCGCGCGACCTCTCGACGCTCACGATCCGCCCGCTCCGTGTTCCATGGCGCGTCCTGTCGTTTCGGGACCTTGGACCCTCGGGTTACGTCGCCCCCCTGTGGGATGGTAGGCGCACGCGAGGCTCGCGGCCCGTGGTACGAACAAACCGACCGCCAGCTCCGACGCGCCGACCGCCGGTCCGGCCAAGCCCCTGAGGCTCCGGATGCAGGTTCCTCCGGCCGACTGGGGCACCGGCAGGACCGCGGGCCCGCTTTCCTGTCTTGCGGAACTGCGACGCGCTACGCTCCGTCATCGGCCCATGCGTATGCCCCGTCGCTCCGTCGCCATCCTGGCGGTCCTCGCCCTCGCAGCTGTCGTTGCGGCCTGTGGGGCGTCCGCCGGCACGCCCGTGCCGACCGCAAGCATCATCCAGTCGGCTGCAGATGCAGCGCGGGCGGTCGCGAACGATGTGCCGCTGTTCGCCGGCATCGGGCCCAGGGACGCCAACCTCATCGGCCAGTCGTCCTGGTACGAGGCAACCCCCACAGAGGCCGCCAAGCCGCCGGTGCCGTGGAGTGTCATCTTCAGGATCGGCTGGGGCGATTGCCCGGCCGGGCTGCATCGACGAGCACACCTGGACCTATTCGGTCGGGGTCGACGGCTCCGTCACCTTCATCAAGGAAGCTGGTTCCGTCGTGCCACCGGCGGTGTTCGAGACCCTACGTGCATCGAGCACCTTCACCGGCGTGACCGGTCGGGTCACGGCCGGCCCGACCTGCCCCGTCGAGCGCCCGGGCGATACCGCGTGCCAACCTCGGCCCGTCGCCGGCGCCGTCCTGGTCGTAACCGACGCCGGCGGCGTCGAGCTCGCTCGGGCCACCACCGACGCGAGTGGCCTGTTCGGAGTCGAGCTCCCGCCCGGCGACTACACCCTCCTGCCGCAGCCGGTCGAGGGCCTGATGGGCACTGCGGCCCCGATGCCGTTCACCGTCACAGACGGCGCTGGAGACGTTCCTCGACGTCGCCTACGACACGGGCATCCGCTGAGAAGCCACGAGGCCCGGAGCTCTGGCCGTGCCACGTGACTGCGGCGAGTACGGACTTGTCAGGTCGTTGTGCGGTTGGGCATGGTCAGGTCGACGTCGACCTTCCCTTCCCCGGCACTACCGATGTCGCTGCGCGGTCATGGCAACGATGGGCCCGTACATCGAAGAGCGGAGGCGCAGAGCCCTCCACAAGCGCAGCTCGTAGAGTCTCTCGATGCGCCAGGGTCACTCAACCAGACCGGCAGCCGTAAACTTGAAGACGTATGCTTGATCATTCAGGATTCCGATCGAACCACCGTTGCCGGTGATCTGGAACGTGTAGCCAATAACCTGGTCGACCGTCATTGAGCCACTGCTCCCGTTGATCTTGACGTCACCATTCGGGACATAGATCGTTCCGCGCACCTGCATCGCGGAACTACCGCCGTTGATCGTTACGTCATCTCCGTTGATGTTGTAGTTGCGATCCTGAAAGATAACCAGACCTTCCCAAGGCGATCCGTCCATCAGCGGCAGGAAGTCGATACTGGCTTGAGCTCCATCGAGCACGATTGGGCCGATGCATTGCGCGCCCGTGCAGCTGGTGCTAAACGCGGGGAGCTGGCTGTTGTAGAAGAGGACGCCTCCGCCGAGCGCCGTCCCACCGGGCGCGACAGACCGGGCGGTAGCACCGCCGCCAGTAATCGTCACTCCGCCGCCACCAATGAAGTAGATGCCGGGCTCGAAGTAGAAGACGCCGCCTTGGAGTTTCAATCCGCCGGGGTAAAGGCCCGGGTAGAGCCTCCAGACGGTGCCTGAGTAGGTCGAAGGGAACTGACAGATGGCAGGGCTTGCAGCGCTGGGAGGAGTCGATGACCCCGGGCACCCCGCCGGCGTACTCTTGGTCCCGGACAGTTCCACCATCGCGGGCGCCAGACTTGGCACTGGTGGTGGCGCGAGCCCAGCCAGAGGATCGGGGATGGCTGGCGCGCCTGCGTTCTGTGTGCAATTGAGCGACCCGCTCCCTTGATCCTTTATCCCACCGACAACGTTACATGCAGCATTCGCCGCTGTTACCGTGATCGTCCCGCCTCCCAGCCGGAACAGGGCCGAGGAATCGCACACAGAGTTGACCTGGATGTTCCCGTTGGCAGTGACGTCCCCCTGGCCCGTTACGGCCAGAGCCTTGCAGTCGATTGGATCGAGGGTGAGCATTGCGAACCCCGCGCCAACACCATCCTGATTGACTGCGACGCCCCGAGCAGCGACCTGCCAACCGCCGACGCCAATGATTTCCGCGAAGATCGAGGCTCGTTCGGAGCCGATGACCACCTCGATGGCCCCAGTTTGGCCGGCGTGCGGGCCGGACAAGGGCGGGATGTTGATGGTCACCGTGGCGGAGTCTGCCAGATCAGTGAATCCGTTGGCAGTGGCAATTTGCGTCGCGGCCGTTCGCGCCAGTAGAGCCGAGGCTGGAAGGTAGCGCGAGCCGGCAAGCGCGGCAGCATCGGCGGCATTCTGCTGATCACGTCGTTCGACGAGCATCAATCCTGTATCGAATGCGAGCGCCGCAAGCAGGATCAACGTGACGAGGCTCAGGGCGAAGATTACGAGGACTTGACCGCGACTCGCCGTTGGATCAGTTGTTGATGACAAGGGTCGACTCCGCGCGAATGGTGATGGATGGCAAGACCGCGATGATCGTGGTGTAGCTGTAGTCCACAAATACCGTCACGTACTGCCCGCGACCGTTGTTGCCTGTGCTCGCATCTCCGGGATTGGGCGCGGCTGACGAGGGATCCCACCAGACTGGCGGGTCGGCGCTCAAGTTCCCCGAGCTCACCAACCCAATGGCGGCATCTCTGGCGGCATCGATGACGTAGGCGCCACTCGGATCAGCCGTGGTCGTCCCGGGTGCGGGTGGCCCGCTGGGTGTTGCGGAGTTGCCACCGTGGACGATGGCGTAGCGAGCTCCCTCACGGGCCGCGTTGTTGATCATCTCGTAATAGAACATGAACCGCCCCGCTTCGATGATTGCAAAGAGCATGAGGAAGAAGAGCGGCGCCACGAGCGCGAACTCCGCCAGCGCCTGGCCACGGGGGCGTGTCTTGGTATTCCGTCTCATGGCTGGTCAAGCTTGAAGTCGGAGATTGCGAACGTGCTGTCACGCTGGAAGGTGAGCGTGGATGGCAGCCCAAGCTGGACGTTGAAGAAATTAATGTTGAGTGGAGCAAACAGGTGGAACACGTAGGTCAGCGTGACCTTGACGCGGCACGGAGTCGCGTTGTCCTTGTCCGCGCAATTCGCGTTGCCCATGTCCTGGAGCTCGTACGCGAATGCCGGATTGGCGCATGTCCCGCCCGACCCTGAGTAGTCGGGGAGGCTGCTGGCCGCGACGCACGCGCGCTCCTCCATGTCGACCACGGTCTTCGAGAAGTTGGAGGTCGGATCCGTTGGATCGCCCTCCCAGTTCCGCGAGTAGAAGGCACCGTAGTCCGCCGCTTCGCGCGCCGCGGACTCGACCGTCAGCATGGTCGTGTAGAGCCGCGCGAAGTCGGCGATACCAAGCAGGAGGATCAGCAGCAACGGAACGATCAGGGCAAGTTCAGTGAGCGCCTGACCATGCTCGGACGAACGTGGGTCAGGCCCGGCCGGCGGTGCGTCGGCTCTCGCCGAGATCGGCATAGAAGCAGAAACTCCCGACGTCTCGTCCCCCGACGGCCTCTAGGACTATCGTCCTGGGACCTTGCATCGCGCCTTGCGGCGTCATCCAGCGCCCGATCGGCGAGTAACGGTACGAAGATGCCATTGTCGCGACCGCGATCAGGATCGATCGTTGACTCCATGGCGAAGCGACTTCTTACCAGCGCAATCTGGTTCTACCTTGGGTGGTACGCATGGAGCGCCTACTCGGGGTTAGCAGGCATACCCGGGATCATCGGGCCTGTGCTCGTGGCCGGCCTTCTTGCCGCAGTCACCGGTGCGCATCTCTACCGATCACGGAGGCAGGCCCAGGCTCGGCGGCCGGCCTTGTCAGTTGGATCGACTTCCGGTGAGGCCGCCTGACTCGAGGCCTTCAGAATTCGCCTGACGTCCACCCGCGAGGCGGGGTAGGGAGACGCCGCTGAGCCGAGCCTGATGGCGCGAGCGGATCAGCCCGCCGGGCAAGCCTCCTCGGACCACAAGTTGAGGTCCGGTCCGGGGTAACGCGTCTGGTGGGGATTTCGTAGGACCTCCTTGCCGTAGAACCTGTCACAACGGCGGGCGACGATGTTGTCGAAATGCCACGTCCGCGCCTTCCGATCGCCCGCCCGCCTTGCCCATTCGCACACCAGGGCGACCTCTGGCCGGATCTCCACCCAGACGGGCGGAAACCGCACAAGTTCATCGAACCATTGCCTCGACGCCACCCAACGGATACGAACCCTCGAGCTGGCGGACGACGGTGCGAGTCGTGCGAGCACATCCTTGACCGACACGAAGGCCCGCAGACCGCGCGTGGGCACGTCTTCTCAATCCATGAGGCGGCTCGGCTCCTCGTCGAAGTCGGCAAGGGGACGAGTTACCGCTGGTCGAGCCGGACAACCCGACGGGACGCGAACCGCCTCTCGCAGACGCTCTTCGGAAAGTTGATCCAGAGTGCCCACGGCCAACTCGCCCAGGATTACCTCGGCACATTCGCCCCGGTCGTGCTCGATGCGTTCGCGCCGCCAGCTGAATGGCCCGACGCGGTGGTCCTCGACTCGAAACCGATTCCCTTCACCCTCACGACCCGCCAGGCTGACGGTGCGGCACGCTCACGAGCGAGCCGGCCTCATACCACCTGCTCGGTGTCCACGGCTACCCTGCGGGACGCGGATCCGGGCGGCCGTGGCGAATCTTCGTCACGGGCGGGGCGGCCGGCGTGGAATGGGAGAAGGTCCTGCGTTCGATGCCCGGCATTCCGTCATGGGTGGGTCTGTGATGACGACAAGGGCATCAAGTGGGCGGTGGGCCAGGCATGGCCGAACGCCGTGATCCACACCTGCGAGGGCCACCTCAAGCGCCTGCTGCTCGACCGGCTGGCGGCTGACGGCGAGGATTCCAATGGCGAACTTGGCAGGCGAATCTCCGGCGCCCTCTCAGATCCCGCGAAGTGGGAGACCTTCGTCGCGGACGCCAACGGTCGCGATCTCCGCGACACGTCGGCGTGGCTCACGGGCAAGGCGGCCCTGATGCGTCGCCAGTTCGCTCGCCGGCAGCCCGACCGGGCGTACTCGAATGGGGTCCGTCGAGGGCGTCTTCGACGAGATCACGAAGCGCCTCTGGACGCGGCGATACGTGGTCCGCAACCGTCGCCGCCTCGAACTCGCCCTTCGGCTGATGCTTCTCGACAAGGAGGGAATCTCGGACGAACTCCGCTATCGGGAGGCGATCCGGTCCGCGCTCCTTCGAGCACAAGGCCGACCGACTGCCTCACGGCGCTCGCTCGACGACGGCTGGCGGCTCCTCGATCCACGCGGACGTTCGTGCGGTCATCACGAGGACGGCGACAAAGCGGGCCAGAACGCGAGACACGCGCGGGCCTCATACGGCCGCAAGAAGAAAGCCGGCGTCAGTCGGACGAAGCCGAGGTCCGCACGTCGCCTACGAGCGGCATGCGCCCCGTAGCCGGATCATGGGTGGAATGTCGGAAGGTCGCTCTCGAGCCGACATCGCAGCAGGTAGTCGGCGCGCCCACCGTCGTCATGCCATGCGTCGGTCTGTTCGAGCGAGGCATACCCGAGACGGGCAGGATCTCGGATGTACATCTTCCCGCTCGGATCCAGAATGTGCGGTGCGGTCTGCCGCCAGATTCCGGTGATCGTCCAGGCATAGACGGCCGGCGGGATGCCCTCCTGCTTCGCGTGGGTCTCGAAATAGGCGAAGTGATCCACCTCAAGCAGTACGATTCCTGAGCGCCAGGTCCCGGTCATGGCAGCCGGACCACGCGCGTCCGAGTAGGCCAACAAACCGAAGTCGAGCATCGCCAGGTCACGGGCGGCGTAGGCAACTTCGGCGGTGATCTCGTACCGCGCTCCTCCCAGCGCCTCTGCTGAGCGAATGCCTGGCTCAACCTCGCGGAGCGTCCTGTCGAAGAACTCGAGCGCGAAGCGTCGCGGTTCGCCGACAGCGAAGTCGGCGTAGTTGCCGTCCTGGATGACCCAACTCGACATGCTGAGAAGCCACTCCCCAGGGTCGAGTTCGTCCAAGCCTCGCGTCACGGCGTCATTGTCCATCGCGGTGCTGACTTCGATTGGGCGAACGGGTGCTGGACGTTGGTTCCTTGCGAAACCCCCACCAGACGCGTTACCCCGGTCCGGTCCTCCCCAAGACAGAGCGGGCCTCATCGATCCCACGCTGGCGCCGCGTGGCGCCCCGATGAACCGCCATTGGAACCAGCGGGGCCTGTCACTCCGACTGCTGAGCGGTCTCGACGACCGCCGGGCCACGGGCGCGTGGTACTTCTTCGGGGCGGCCGATGGGACCGTAGGGCTATGCACCGACGCACCGTTTCAAGTGACGCTGCAAGCCGGGGCGCAGAGTCTGGTGCCCAAGTCACCCCCGCAGCGTGTGGTCAGATGCAACGACGCAGTTCCCGCCGATGCCCCGGGATGCAGCAGCCAGCCGGCAGCCGCAGCCCTGGCATCTGTCCGTTGGCCGGGGGCAACGACCCAAGGTTGCCTGCAAGGTTGCGCCGCTATGGTCCGCTGGGCTTGGGTGAACCAACCGCAGGTCAATACACCGCCGGGGAGCAATCATGAGAGGTCTCAGCCGAATCGGGGTGCCCCGATCACGGAAGATTGGGGACGACCGACACCGAAAGCGCGTCGGGTCGAGCCGCGGTCAGTCGGTCGTCGAGTTCGCGCTCATCCTGCCGGTGCTGCTGCTCACCATGCTCACCGCCGTGGATTTCGGCCGCCTGTTCTTCACGACGATCCAGCTCACGAACGCCGCACGCGAAGGCGTGAACTACGCGGCGCAACACCCGACCGACACCGTCACCATCCAGTCCCGGGTCGACACCGAGGCGAACACCCAGGCGCAGCGTGGTGAGGGCGCCATCACGGTGTCGACGGCTTGCAAGGACTCCGCGGGTATCTCGATCGCCTGCTCCCTGGCAGATCAGGGAAATGCCGCCGCGGGCAACATCGTTGCCGTCTCCACCAGTGAACCGTTCTCGTTCTTGACCCCGTTCATGAACGGGTTCTTCGGCGGGGGCCTCCAGGTTGGCTCGACGGCGTCCGCGGTCGTGCTGGGGTACGCGCCCGGGGCGGGCACAAACCCGGGGACGTGTTCCGCGCCCGTCGCCTCGTTCACGATGATCATCAATGACCTCACGGTCACGGTGAACCCGTCGGCATCCACGCCCAACAGCGGCGTGTGCAACATCTCGGGCTACAACTGGGACTGGGGCGACGGGAACACCGATGTCGGATCGGCAACCGGCGCCTCCCACACCTACGCCGTCCCACGTCAACTACACGATCACCCTCGAGGTCACGAACCAGGGTGGCAGCAATTCCACGTTCCAGATTGCCAATCTCGGTGGCGGTGGCGGCGGGTCCGTGTGCGAAGCCGACGCGCCAACTTCACGATGGCAACCCAGGCAGCGAGAGCAAGACCTTCAACTTCTCCGACACATCCACGGTAGCCGATCCTGCGAACTGCCCGATCACCAACGTGGCTCTGGGACTTCGGTGACAGCACAATACGACAACGGCGGCAACGCCACGAACACCGATCCACACCTACGGCGATGCCAACACTCACACCGTGACGCTCACGGTCACCAACGCCGGCGGGTCATCCACCTACAGCCGAGCACGCAATGAGATACCTGAAGGCGCGCCGGCGCGGGGCAGGCGTCCCGTTCGCGGGGGCAGGGACTGGTCGAGTTCGCGCTCGTCATTCCGGTCTTCCTGCTCATCCTGTTCGGCCTCATCGACATGGGCCGCTACGTCTTCCTCAACAGCGTCCTGTCGCAGGCGGCTCGAGAGGCCGCGCGAGTAGGGGCCGTCGAGGCGTCCTGGGTCGGCAGCAGCGACGCCTCGTGCGGCGCAGCGGGCGGGCCGGTGTGTCCCGCCAACGTGAATGCGCTGCGTACCGACATGACGTCGGGCGCCAACCGCATGATGTCGCCGTTTGCCTCGATCCCCGTCGCGAAGCTGTACACCAGCTGCGATGCCACGACGGGTCCGGCAGGGGCCTGGACGACCCAGACCTGCGTGACCCGGGCGACCGAGTCGATCGTATCGGTCCGCGTCCAAGTCTCCTTTACGCCGCTGACCCCGGTCATCGGCCAGATCGTCGGAACCATCCAGACATCGGCGTCCGCGTCGATGATCGTCAACTAGGATCGGAGTGACTTCCATGCAGCTGCCCAGGGCGCGAACGGGCCAGCACGGCCAGATGATCGCGCTGTTTGCGATTTCGCTCACCGTCATCATCCTGATCGTCGGTCTGGCCGTCGACGGTGGCTATGCGTTCATGCAGCGGCGCGCATCCCAGAACGCATCGGATTTCGGTGCTCTTGCCGGAGCCCGCGTCGTCTCATTCACGGTCGCGGGTGATACCACCAACGGCACCGATGCCAACGTCGTGACTGCGATCACCGCCGCCGTGACGGCGAACAGTGGAACGGTGACCTTCGGTGCCCCGAATGGCCCGGTCTACACGAACGCAAGCGGCGCGGTCGTCGGCTATGTCGGCGCGGGCACGATCCCGTCGGGCGCGATCGGCGTGACCGTGGCGTCGACGCGCATCTGGAACCCCTTCTTTCTCGGTGTCGTCGGCATGAACAACTGGCAGGCATCCGCGGTGGCTACCGCGAAGGGCGGCTGGGCCGCCGGTGGGCCGGGCGGAGATGTCTTCCCGGCGGGCATCGCCTCAACCTTCTTCCAGACCTATCCCCTGTGCTCGGGCCCGATCAACCTCGTGAACCCGTCCGACCCGTGCTATCCGAAGAACCTGACGCCTGGCAACCTGAACGTTCCCGGTGGGTTCGGATGGCTCAAGTTCGGTGCCACCGGCAAGTGCACGGGCTATGGCCTGGGCATGGATCCCAACAACGGCTGCGATGACAGCAAGCCGTTCCTGCAGACCGAGATCGGCCCGCCCCCGAACAGCTTCGGCTGCTGTGACGCGGTCACCGGGGATCCGGCTCCGGCCGACCAGATCGGGAGCCTCCCGGGCAACAAGGCGAGCGCAGACTGCGACTACTACATCGACAACGAGATCGTCGTGACCGTCCCCGTCTGGGATACCGCCGGCGGCACGGGCGCCAACGCTTACTACCACATCATCGGCTTCGCGGGGTTCCAGATCACCGCATGCCCGGGCGCCAAGAATCTCAGCGGCATCTGGCGGCGAGTCGTCTTCCAGGGCCCAACGACATCCACACCCGGGTTCGCGGGCGCGCCGCTTGCCGTCCAGCTCATCAAGTAGCGGATCGACACCCGCGGGCAACGCCCGCCGGGCCGCCGGTGCGGCCCACCCCATATGCCACGAATGAGCCGCGGGAGACCGCGGCTCATTCGCGTTGCGTGCCCCGCATCAGCTGGTCGTCTCGGTGGCAGTGTCGGCCTCGGCGCACGCGACCCGATGCCCAGGATCTGGACGGTAGGGCTCGAGGTCCTCAGCTCTCCTCGGGTGCCTCGGCCGGGAGATGGATCGTCAGCGCCGCCCCGCGACCGGCCTCATCGGGCTCCAGGACCAGGTCGCCGCTCATCGCCCGGCACAGCTCGCGCGACACGTACAGGCCGAGGCCTGATCCCTCGCCGCTCGGCCGCGTCGAGCCACGCTCGAAGCGCTGGAACAGCCGGTCCCGGTCCGTCGCCGAGACGCCGGGTCCATGGTCCGCGATCGTGATCGCGAGATCGGAGTCCGACGGGTCGATGGTGATGGTCACCTCGACGGCGGCTCGGCCGCCGTACCCCACGGCGTTGTCGAGAAGCGCCCACAGCACCTGGTCCAGCTGATCGGGGTCGGCGAGCGCGAGCCAGCCCTCCGAGCGGTCCTCGACCGTGAACGGCACCTCGCCGGCGCCCAGCGCCTCCCACGTGCGGCGGACGCGCGCCGCCGGGGAGAACACCTCGAGTCGCGGACGGAGAACGCCCGACTGGATCCGGCTGACGGTGAGCAGCTGGCGGACCATCCGCGACAGCCGGTCCGCCTGCTCGGTGATGATCCCCAGCCGCCGGTCGGGAGCCTCGGCGGACAGCTGCTGGGCGTAGCCGCGGATGCTGGCCAGCGGCGTCTGCAGGTTGTGGGACACGCCGCGGAGGAAGTCGTCCTTGGCCTCGTCCAGCGCGACCAGCCGCGCGTTCTGTTGCTCGACGCGCGCATACAGTTGCGCATTGGACATGGCCGCCGCGATCTCGATCGCGTACAGCTCGAACAGGTCCTGGTCGGCGCGCTCCCAGGTGCGCGTCGCGGGCACGTGGCCGACCAGCGCACCGAGCACCCCGCCGGCTGCTGCCAGCTCCCCACGCACGGGCCGCGCCTCGCCGGGGACGATCTCCTCCTCTTCGATCTGCGCCGGGTCCCCGAGCACCACATCGCAGTCGACCATCCCGAACACGGCCCTGGCGCGGTCGCCGGCGCGGCGCGCGAGGACGTCGGGTCGTTCCTGGAGCGTCGTCTCGGCGAGCGCCTCGAGGACCCGCCGGAGTTCGCGGTTCCGCCGCTCGAGCACTCGCGCCAGCCGGTTGTGGCTCTCGGCCAGGCGGCTGAACTCGTCATCGCCGGGGAGGTCCAGCGGCGTCGTGAGGTCGCCCGAGGACACCTGCTCGACGGCGCGCGCGATCTGCCGCAGCGGCGCGCCCAGATCCGAGGCAAGGATCGCGGCCAGGAGGACCGCGAACACGACGGCAACCGCGATGGCCAGCAGGAGGACCCTCGCCACGGTGGTGTCGCCCGCCTGGTTGAAGCCCGTCACGATCAGGACCACGATTCCGAACCCGGCGACCGGCAGCACGGCGGCCGAGATCAGGGCAAGGGTGAGGCGCGCCCGGAAGCCCAGGCCCGATCGCCGGTAGGCCGGCCCGGTCACGTACCCGACGCCGGCTGCGCGGTGACCAGCCGGTACCCGATCCCGCGGACCGTCAGCAGGTGGGCGGGCTTCGCGGGGTCGACCTCGACCTTCTGGCGCAGGCGACGCATGGTCACCCACACGTAGCTGGGATCCGCGTCCTCGGTGTCGACCCAGCCGCGGGCGAGCAGCGTCTCCGTGGTCACGGTCTGGCCGAGGTTGGCGGCAAGGGCGTACAGCAGGCGCGACTCGGTGGGCGTCAGCGACACGGTGTTGCCGGCGACGATCGCCTCACGCCGGTGGAGCTCGAGGGACAGGTTCGGCCCCAGCTCAAGCCGCTGCCGCGGCACGCGATCGCCGAGCCGCCGCAGCACCCGCTGGATCCGCGCCCGCAGCTCCGGGTAGTGGTAGGGCTTGGTGATGTAGTCCTCGGCGACCTCGTCGAGGAGGTCCGCCTTCGAATCCGCGGTGTCGATCGCCGACAGGACGATGATCGGGAGGTCGGCACGTGCCTTCACCTCGCGGGCGAGGGTGAGCCCGTCCATCCGCGGCATGAGCATGTCGATGACCAGCAGGTCCGGCCATTGCTGGGACAGCCGCCGCAGCGCCTCGTCGCCGTCGCGCGCGGTGACCACCTCGTACCCGTCCGCGCGAAGCTGGTCGGCGAGGATCACCAGCAGGTTCGGATCGTCGTCGACGATCAGGATCCGGGGTGTCGAGACGCCGTACAGACCGGGTCCGCCGTGGAGCATGTGGCGAGGATAGCAGCGGCTCGGAGGCCCTCGACCGCTCAGCCGATGCCGTCCGGGCTCGTTCGTCGTCGCCCGCGGCCCGGCCGCCCCCGCCCACCCGTACACTCTCACCCCATGCCGGACCTGCCCATCCGCGAGCTACGAGCGCCGCCCGGCGGCCGTCCATGACTCGGATTCCCGCTCGGTCGAGGTTGCGCGCCGCGTCGCCGCGATGATCGATTCGGCGCGCCCGGGCACCGGGACGGAGCACGTGGGCAGCACCGCCGTGCCGGGTCTGCCCGGCAAGGGGATCATCGATCTCGGGATCGAGGCCTCCCCGGACGAGATCCCCCAGGTCACCGACGCGCTGCTGGGCCTCGGGTTCCAGCGCCAGGGCGGGATGACGCCCTTCCCGGCCACTCGCCCGATGCTCGTCGGCGCGCTGGTCGAAGGCGGCGACGAGTTCCGGATCCATCTCCACGTGATGCCGCCGGCCCGGCACGAGCTGCCGGAGCTGGTGGGCTTCCGCGACGCGCTCCGGGCCGATGCGTCGTTCCGGGCCGCCTACGCCGAGGCCAAGCTCCGGATCGTCGGCGCCTCGACCGGCATCGAGCCGCAGGAGCTGTACACGGCCCACAAGGCCGACTTCGTCAAGGACGCGCTGTACCGGCTGGGGATCCGCCGCCCGCCTGCCGACGCGCCGGAGCCGCTGGCGCCGGGCGCCGTGATCGGGATCATGGGCGGCGGGCAGCTCGGCCGGATGCTCGGCCAGGCCGCGCGCTCGATGGCGTACCGGGTGGTCGTGCTCGACCCGGATCCCCACTGTCCCGCGGCTGCGGTGGCCGACGAGGTGATCGTGGGCACCTACGACGATGTCGACGCCGCCCTGCGCCTGGCCGAACGCGCCGACGTCGTGACCTATGAGCTGGAGCACGTGGGGGAGGCGGCCGCCGCCGCGGCGAGGCTCGCGTGCGCCGCTCCGCCCGGGACTCGCGGCGCTGCGCGCGACGCAGGATCGGCTTGCCGAGCGGCGGTTCATCCGCGATGTCGGCGAGGCGAGTGCTCCGTGGCGCGAGGTGCGTGGGGTCGCCGATGCGCTGGACGCGGCGGAGGCGCTCGGGTATCCGGTTCGCCTCAAGATCCCGACCGGCGGCTACGACGGGCGCAGCCAGGCCCGGATCACCGCGCCGGCACGAGGTTGCGGCGGCGGTCGAGGCCCTGGGCGGCGCCGACGGGCGACCGCTGCTGATGGAGCAGGAGATCGACTTCGAGGCCGAGCTGTCGGTGGTCTGCGTGCGGGATCGCACGGGCCGGACCCTTGCCTACCCGGTTGCGCGCAACGTCCACGATGACGGGATCCTGGTCGAGAGCCTGGTGCCGGCCCCCGTCCACGAGCTGGTCGCCAACTCGGCCGTCGAGGTCGCCGACAGCCTCGCGCGCCGGCTGGACCTCGTGGGCGTGATGACGGTGGAGCTGTTCCAGCTGCGCGGTGGCGGTCTGCTGATCAACGAGATCGCGCCGCGCGTTCACAACTCCGGGCACTGGACGATCGAGGGGGCGAGGACCTCGCAGTTCGAGCAGCACCTCCGGGCGATCCTCGGCCTGCCGCTCGGCTCGGTCCGGCCGCACGGGCCGACGGCGATGGTCAACGTGCTGGGCACGGGAGCCGACCGCCCGGCGCGGCTCGCCGGTCTGGAGACCGCCCTGGCAGACCCGGACGTCCACGTTCACCTCTATGACAAGCGACGAGTGTTCGAGCGGCGCAAGATGGGCCACGTCACGGTTGTCGGAGGCGACGCCGACGAGGTGCTGGACCGCGCACGGCGAGCGCGGGCGGCGCTCCGCTGGGAGGGTTGACGAGGTGAGCGACACGGCACCCGTGGTGGGGATCGTCGGCGGCAGCCGGTCGGACTTCCCGGTGCTCGAGAAGGCCCAGGCCGTGCTCATGGAGCTCGAGGTCCCGAGCGAGCTGCGGGTCGTCTCGGCACACCGGACACCCGACCACCTGTTCCGCTACGCCGAGACCGCCGCATCGCGCGGGATCAGGGTGATCATCGCAGGCGCGGGCGGCGCCGCGCACCTGCCCGGGATGCTCGCTGCCAAGACCGTCCTTCCCGTGATCGGCGTCCCCATCCCGACGCAGCACCTGGGCGGGCTCGACTCGCTGCTCTCGATCGTGCAGATGCCGCGCGGCATCCCGGTGGCGACGGTCGCGATCGGCAACGCCGACAATGCCGCGCTCCTGGCCGCGTCGATCCTCGCCCTGTCCGATCCGGCACTGGCCGAGCGGCTGGTGGCACGGCGGGCCGCGCAGACGGACGCGGTGATGGCCGACCCGTCGAACGCGGAGCCGTTGCCCGGCTGATCGGCTCAACCGCCGGGGCGCGGCTCAACCGCCGGCGCGTGCCGGACTGCCGGGGCGCGGCTCCATTGCCCGGGCGTGCCCAACCACGGGGGCGTGCCGGGTGGGGGACGACAGGACGACGCCCGCGTAGACTCGGGTCGAGATGGACGACGAGCGGTGGGAACCCGGGATGCCCGTGCTGGACCGGCAGCTCGTCCCGGAGGCGAGCGGGCCGGCCGGATCGAGCGCGCGCGCCGGCGACCGGTCGAGCGCACGGAGCGCACCGATCGGCAGGCAGCAGCCGGCGGGGCCTCGGGATGCCGCGCTGCCGCC
>CAVYXU010000077.1:0-20814 GCA_963772565.1 uncultured Chloroflexia bacterium | reverse complement strand
CCGGTGACTCGCGAGCGTCTTCAGGATGTCTGCCTGTAGCACCAAGATCTCGTCCATGGCTCCAAGCATCGACATATGCGCAGATGCGCATGAGTGCCATGGGTCACGCGGAGGCAGGCCGGATACCGCAGTCGATGGGCCGGTCGGCCCGGTTCCCGGCGCGACCCGAGCACCCCCCGACCTTGTGCTCGCCAGCGTCGGGCGATACGGCCCGCCCCTGGCAGTAATTCGGCCCTGCCGGAGCCCGCAGGACGCGCCCATCCTCGAGACCGGAGGTGCCTGCATGGCCATGTCCACCCCGCTCGTCGATGCCCCACTTCGGCAGCTCGACCGCGGTGCCCCGGCGTTCCAGCCGGTCGTTGTCTCAACCGAGCGGTGCAAGGGTTGCGGCCTTTGCGTCGCCGTGTGTCAGCCCCACGTGCTCGAGCTCGATGTGGGTGTCGTCAATGCGATGGGCCATCATCCCGTCCGCCTGACCGACGCCTCGGAATGCACCAGCTGCGCGAAGTGCGCGCGGGTGTGCCCGGACGCGGCGCTGGCGATCTTCGCCCGACCAAGGGGGGCATGACGATGGCAGCTCACGCGCACGTCGTCACCAAGCCCGGCCCACGCCCGATGGCCGCCGCGTCCGAACGTGGCTCGGCCCCGCCCGTCGAGGAGCGGGTCCTGATGAAGGGCAACGAGGCGATCGCCGAGGCCGCGATCGCCGCGGGGTGCGACGCCTATTTCGGCTACCCGATCACGCCCCAGGCCGAGCTGCTCGAGTGGATGGCACGCCGGATGCCCGAGGAGGGCCGCGTATTCGTCCAGGCCGAGAGCGAGCTGGCCGCGATCAACATGGCGCTTGGCGCGTCTGCCGCCGGGGCGCGGGTCATGGTCTCGAGCTCCAGCCCCGGGATGAGCCTCATGGCCGAGGCGATGTCCTACATGGCGGGCTCGCGCCTGCCGGTCGTCCTGGTCAACGTGATGCGCGGGGGCCCCGGCCTCGGCAGCATCGGCGCAGCCCAGGGCGACTACCTCCAGGCGACCAAGGGCCACGGCCACGGCGACTACCGCACCCCCGTGCTGGCGCCATCGTCCATCGCCGAGGCGATCGAGCTGGTCGGCGATGCGTTCACGCTCGCGGAGCGGTACCGGACGCCGGTCATCCTGCTCGCCGACGGCATCCTCGGCCAGGCCATGGAGCCTGTTGCGCCACGGTTCCGGACGATCGACCGCACGCCGGCCGACTGGACGCTCGATGGCGCCGAGGACCGCGCGCCACGCGTGGTCAAGTCGCTGTACCTGCAGCCCGAGGATCTCGAGCACCACAACGACACGCTCCAGGCCGTGTACGCGGACATCACCGCACACGAGCGGCGATGGGCCGGCGTGGCCCTCGAGGATGCCGAGGTCGTGCTCGTGGCCTACGGGACCGCGGCGCGTATCGCACGGACCGCCGTCGAACGCGCCCGGGACGACGGGCTGCGCGCCGGGCTGTTCCGTCCGATCACGCTCTGGCCGTTCCCGGCCGCCGAGCTCCGCGACGCGGCAGCCGGCGCGCGCGCGGTGCTGGCAGTCGAGCTGTCCGCGGGTCAGCTGGTCGAGGACGTCCGGCTGGCGATCGAGGGTGCCGTGCCCGTGTTCCATCACGGCCGGACCGGCGGCATGGTGCCCAGCCCCGACGAGGTGCTCGCGGCCACACGCCGCGCCTGGTCGGTGACCCCGATGACGAAGGAAGGTATGCGATGACCCCGACGCCCGAGGTCGGACCCCTCGCGCTTCGGCGGCCGGCGGCAGGTGATCCCGAAGCGCCGGCCGCACCCCGCACGATCTACCGTCGACCGGACCTGCTGTCGACGCAACCCACGAGCTACTGCCCGGGCTGCGGGCACGGGATCATCCACCGGCTGGTCGCCGAGGTGCTCGGGGAGATGGACGTTGCCGGCCGGACGATCCTGGTGGGATCGGTCGGCTGCTCGGTGTTCGCCTACGACTACCTGCGGCTCGACGCCGTCGAGTCACCGCACGGGCGTGCCGCGGCCGTCGCGACCGGGGTCAAGCGCGTCAAACCCGACCGGATCGTGTTCACCTACCAGGGTGACGGCGACCTCGCAGCGATCGGCACCGCCGAGATCGTCCACGCCGCGGCCCGCGGCGAGCGGATCACCGTGATCTTCGTCAACAACGGGATCTACGGCATGACCGGCGGCCAGATGGCGCCCACCACGCTGCCCGGACAGCGCACGACCTCCAGCCCGAAGGGCCGCGATGTCGAGACGCAGGGGTATCCGCTGCCGGTGACCGAGATGCTGTCGCTGCTGCCGGGCGTCGCGTATGCCGCCCGTGGGTCGGTCGCCGACCCGGGGCTCATCGGCAAGGCCAAGGCGATGATCCGACGGGCGTTCGACGTCCAGGTCGAGGGCCACGGGTTTGCCATCGTCGAGGTGCTGTCGACCTGTCCGGTCGGCTGGGGCATGACCCCGGTCGAGGCGATGGACCACCTCGCGACCGACGTCATGGACGCGTATCCCGTCGGTGTGTTCGTCGACCGGGCCAAGGGGATCGCCCCGACCCTGCCCGCTCCCGCGGGGCGGCCGCAGCGGGCCACGGGGACGGAGGCATGACGATGCAACGCTCCACGATCTTCGCCGGGTTCGGCGGCCAGGGGATCCTGTTCGCCGGCAAGGTCCTCGCCGAGGCGGCCGTGCTCGAGGGACGGGAGGTCATCTGGATCCCCAGCTACGGCCCGGAGATGCGCGGCGGGACCGCGTCGTGCACCGTGATCATCGCGGATCGCCCGATCGGGTCGCCGATCGTCGATCGCGCCGACCATGCCGTCGTCCTCAATCCCCCGTCGATGGCCAAGTACGAGCCGCTCGTCGCCCGTGGCGGGCTGCTGGTGGTCAACACGACGCTGATCGAGGCGGAGCCGCGGCGCACGGACGTCGAGGTGCTGCCGGTCCCATGCACGCTGCTGGCGCGCCGGGCCGGTGACGACAAGATGGTGTCGATCGTCGCGCTGGGTGCCCTGATCGGCCGGCGAGGGTTCGTGGAGCGCGAGAGCGTCCACGGGGCGCTCTCCCGGTTGCTGGGGTCGCGACACCCGGAGATGGTCGAGCTCGACGTCGCCGCGTTCGATGCCGGCTACGAGGCTGGGCTCGAGCCGGTCGTCGCCTGAGGCGCGCGGGGCCGGGCGCGTGAGCGCGCGACCCACGCGAGATCCGGGGCTGGCCCGGGAGCGCTAGGCGTCCTGGGCTGCGGGATCGACCTTCGTCGCGTCCGGTGCGGCGGGCGGGACCTCGTCCCCGTAGACGGCGGACATCGCACGAACCAGGTCCGTCGTCGAGATCACGCCGATCGGCAGACAGTCGTCGTCGGGCGCGACGACGACCAGGCGATGCACGTGGTGCCGCTCCATCTTGCGCGCGGCCAGGGCAAGCGGAGCGTCCCCATGCACGGTCAGGGCGGGGCTCGACATCAAGTGCCGGACGCGCAGATCGGACCAGTTCGCCCACAGGTACTCCGTGGCCCGGGCCCGCAGGAGGTCGGTCTGGCTGATGACGCCGACGAGGGAGCTCGCGCCGTCCACGACCGGAAGGCCGTGCACGTGGCGGTTGTCCATGAGCCGGGCGGCCTCGGCGAGGGGCGCGTCCGCGCGCACGACGACGGGGTCGATGGCCATCAGGTCGCCCACCTGGCGCGGCGCATTGGATGTCACGGCGTTCACGCGAGCACCTCCGCGGGCTGTCGCCCGCCCCCGGCGGCCCGACGCATGGCGACGGGACGCCTCGACTGGGCCGTTTCGGCCTCCTGGTTCACATTGAGCTCCGGCGCTAGCCGGATACGATCGGATTGCCGGGTACGCGGGTCAACCGGCTGAGCTCCGCGGCGATCGCAGCCTGGAACGCGGGCATGTTGAGCCGGACCGACCGCGACAGCGGACGGCCGTAGCCGAACCGTCGCCCACCGATCCCCACGAACGACCCCTCGGGCAGGCCGCCGGGACGGAGCGTCTCCGCGAGTCCCAGGACCTGGTCGACCGGCAGCTCGTGCGACGAGCGCGGGGTGGGCGCGTCGGCATCCCCCACGATCTGGCGGATGGGCATGATCACGACGCGACCGGGAGCGATCCCGACCGCCGCGTCGACCACGATGGCCAGCTCTCCCGCCCGGACGTCGATCAGGTCCTCCACCCGGAGGTGACCGCAGCGTCGCACCTCCAGGCACTCGAGCATGGCCGTCGGGAGCGACGGCAGCAGGGTCGCGACGGCGCTCAGGGCCGCACCGTCATCGCCGCGGTCCGCGTTGCCGCAGACGAGCAGTCGAACCGTCGGCGGAGCGAGCTGGGTCATCCGAACCCCTCCTCTGCCCCGGCTTCCGCGATCCGGAGATCGAGGAAGTGGGTGGCGCAGCTGATGCACGGGTCGTAGGCCCGGATCAGCATCTCGAGGCGATGGGTCGCCTCGGCATGCGGGAGGTCGAGGACGCTCGGGGCGAATGCCGCGAGGTCGGCCTCGATGGCCCCCTGGTTCTGGCTCGTGGGAGGGACGATCTGCGCGTGCGAGACGTGTCCCTGCCCATCCACCTCGTACCGGTGATGGAGGAGGCCGCGCGGCGCCTCCGTCGACCAGGCCGCGACGCCGGCGCGCGGCGTGAAATCGACCTTCGGCCGGCTCGGCGGGCGATACCCGTCGATCAGGTCGCGGGCCTCGGCGCACGCATGGAGCAGCTCGACGGCACGGGCGACGATCGAGCGGTGGATGTTGACCCGGATCTCGTCGCGCAGGCCGGTCGCCTCGAGCGCTTCCCCGGCCATCGGGTGCAGCGTGTCGGCGGTGAGCGCGATCCGCGCGGTGGGACCCAGCAGGTACACCTGGCCGTCGCGGGTGCGTGCGTGGAGCGCGTTGGTGCCCTCGACCTGGTGCTCCTCGAACGCCTCACCCCAGGCGCCGGGCGCAAGGTCGAGACCGTCCGTGGACACGATCCGCCCGTCGTTGTACGGGTACTCGGTCGGGTGCCGCATGGCGACCAGTGGCTGCTCGTGCACCAGCTCGGGGGGATCCCAGGTCGCAACGAGGCGAACGGTCGCGGCCGCCTGGTCGACCGCGGCATCGAGCGCCTGCCGGACAGCGTCCAGGTCTGCCCGCCGTGGAACGCGCGAGAAGCCGCCGACGCGGACCGAGATTGGGTGGATGGGCCGGCCGCCGAGCGCCGCGATCAGCTGGTTGCCGACACGCTTGATCGCCAGGCCCTGCTCGACGACCTCGCGGTGGTCGGCTGCCATCGCGAGCGCGGACGGATAGCCCAGGAAGTCCGGCGCATGGAGCAGGTAGATATGGAGGGCGTGGCTCTGGATCCACTCCCCGCAATACAGCACCCGCCGGAGCGCTCGAACGGCCGGGTCGATCTCGATCCCGTACAGATCCTCGAACGCGTGGACCGCGGTCATCTGGTACGCGACGGGGCAGATCCCGCAGATCCGGGCCACGATGTCGATGACCTCGTCACCGCTGCGCCCCACGACCAGCCGCTCGAAGTAGCGCGGCGCCTCGAAGATCTTGAGCCGCGCCTCGACGACGTCGCGCCCGCTGACCTTGAGGCTCAGCGTCCCCTCGCCTTCGACCCGGGTCAGATAGTCGACCTTGAACTCCCGCTCGACGCCCGGTGCGTCGACGACGAGGGTCCCGCCGTCACCGCCGTGCATCGTCGTGTCCTCCCTTGGTCCCCGGGACGTCGCCCGTCATGCCCGGCGGCCCGCCGTATTCGCCCATCACCCTGCGGAAGGGCGCAGACCAGCCGGTGAAGCCGGCGAACAGGCGGCTGACCTCCGTTCCCTCGCGACCACCGGCCTCGAAGGTCCGGGCGAGGCTTCCGGCATTCGCCTGCTCGCGCGGCCCGAAGCAGCCATAGCAGCCGCGGCCGAAGGTCGGGCACAGGGCGCCGCACCCGCTCTGGGTGACGGGCCCGAGGCATGGCGTCCCCTGGGCGACCATCACGCATACCGTGCCGCGGCGCTTGCACTCGAGGCACACGGCCTCTTCCCGGATCTGCGGTCGGCGCCCGACCGCCACCGAGACGAGGACCTCGCGAAGCTGCTCGGGGCTGATCGGGCAGCCATGGAGCTCCGCGTCGACCTTGACGTGCTCGGACACCGGGGTTGCCGTCGCAAGCGACTCGATGTACTCCGGTTTCGGGTAGACGGCGGCCCGGAACGCGTCGTGGTCCGACCAGTTGCGAAGCGCCTGGATGCCGCCATAGCTGGCGCACGCGCCGATCGTGACCAGCAGCTTGGCCTTGCGCCGGAGCTCCACGATCTCGGCCGCCTGCCCGGCGGTGCTCACGGATCCCTCGACCAGCAGGACGTCATAGGGTCCGGCCGAGCGAATGGAGCTCGCCTCGGGAAACTCGACGATATCGAACCGGTCCGCGAGCGACAGGAGCTCATCCTCGAGATCGAGCAGGGTGAGCTGGCAGCCATCACACGAGGCCATCTTGACGATGCCCACGCGGAGCCGGGGGCGGGCAGCGACGGCAGGCATCAGATCCCCTCCCGGCCGAACACGTCGCCCAGCTGAGCGAGCGAGAACACGGGGCCGTCACGACACACGAACAGCCGGCCGGTCTGGCAGTGCCCGCACAGGCCAATCCCGCATTCCATGTGCCGCTCGAGCGTCACGAAGATCCGGTCGGGCGTCAGGTCGCGAGCCTCGAGGGCATCGACCGTCGCCTCCATCATCCGCTCGGGTCCGCAGACGAAGGCGAGCGACCGCGAGCCGCTCCACGTCGCGCGGTCGAACAGGTGGGTGACGACGCCCACCGGGCCGGTCCAGTCGTCTCCCGTGCGGTCGACGGTCAGCGCGACCTGGATGTCGCCGCGAGCCGCCCAGTCCCGCAGCTCGTCCTGGTACAGCATGTCGGCCGGCGTGCGGGCGCCGTAGTACAGCCGGATGTCGTCGAACTGCTCGCGCTGTGCCAGGAGCCCGTCGATCAGCGGGCGCAGCGGGGCCAGCCCGATGCCACCGGTGACGATGACCACATCGTGGCCCATGGCGCGTTCGATCGGCCACGAGGAGCCGAGCGGGCCGCGCAGCCCGATCTCGTCCCCCGGTCCGAGGCCGATGATCGACGCCGTCGCGGGCCCGGCGGCCCGGATCGTGAGCTCGATGGTGTCGCGACCGAAGCGCGAGATCGAGATCGGAAGTGGCGGGAACGCCGGCACGGCGACCATCGCGAACTGGCCGAACTCGCCGGCCAGGAACGCCGGGTCGACGCCGCCGACGGTGAGGGTCATGACGTCGGCCGTCTCGGGGCGCACGGAGACGATCCTCGCCGTGGCGTACGTGGCCGGGCTGGCGGCGACCGGGCGCGGCTTGGCCGGCTCGGGACGGGCAGCCAGGGGTGGCGCGATCTTGAGCAGCTCGGCGCGGACGTCGATGCCCACCGGGCACCAGGTGATGCAGCGACCACAGCCCACGCACCCGAATGTCCCGAACTGGTCGACCCAGGTCGCGAACTTGTGGGTGAGCCATTGGCGGTAGCGGTCCCGGGGCCGGCTGCGGAAGTTGCCGCCGGCCACCTTGGCAAAGCCGGCCGTGAAGCAGAAGTCCCACACGCGCTCGGACGTGGACACGTCCCCGTCAAGGTCCGATCGCTGGGTGACGCTGCTGCAGAAGCAGGTCGGACAGACCATCGTGCAGTTGGCGCACGAGAGGCAGCGTTCCGCGATGTTGGCCCACTCGGGGCTGTCGAACTGCGCCAGCAGCCGGTCGTGGAGGCCGGCGGTGGGGACCGGGTCGCCCATCGTGGCGGCAACCTTGCCCACGGCTTCGGCCGAGCGGAACATCTGGCCGGCGTCCGCGCCACGCACCGGCAGGTGCGCGAGCAGGTCGGCTCCCTCCGGCGTTCCGGCCCGGACGACGAAGCCCTCGTCAAGCTCGGTCAGGGCGAGGTCATAGCCGCCACGTGCCTCGGGGCCGGTGCCCATCGAGGTGCAGAAGCAGGTGGCCGATGACGTGGTGCAGTTGACCGCGATCACCAGCGCGCTCCGCCGCCTGGCCCGGTAGTCCTCGTCCGTGTACGGCCCGCCGAGGAACACCCGGTCCTGGATCCCGAGGGCCGCAAGCTCGCAGGGTCGGATGCCCAGGAACGCGAGGCGGGGCGGATCGATGGGCGCGGGTTCGAACGTGACCGCCTTGCCGTCCCGCCGCCCGATGTTGAGGGGCACGGTTGCGGGGAACGTCCAGCCCTTCGGGCTGATTGGCCCCACGGCGTAGCTGAACAGCCGCTGGTCGTGATGGTCGACCAACCCGTAGTGGCCGGGTGACTGCTCATCGCCGATGCCCGCCGGCAGGTCGTCCACCGACGAGATCTCCGCGTACACGATCGCACCATCCGCGACCGTGGGGCCGATGACGATCCGCCCGTTCTCCCGCAGGAGGTCGATCAGGACACCCAGGTTCGCCCGGGCGAGGAACCAGGGGCCGCTCGCGCTGGGGGCGCCGAGGCTCACCGGCGTGGATGCGACCGCGGTGCCCGCCCCGCTCGGGTATGGCGCATAGGGAAACTGCTCATCGGTCACCAGGACTTCACCTCGCGCCGTCCCCACTCTTCGCGGGCGAACAGGTCGAGCAGCTGGAGCCGCGTCGCGGACAGCCGTCGGCTGACGGCCAGGAGGATGCGCGGGTAGACCGAGGCGGCGAGCGCATGGTCGGAGCGCAGGAGCGCCCGCAGCCGCTCACCCTCGAACTCGAGCAGGCGGACCGGCTCGATCGCGATCGCGTTGGCGGTGCCCCGATGAGGTGGTACCACGGCCGACCAGCCGAGGACGTCGCCGGGCTCGACCGTCAGGATCGTGACCATCCCGCGCTCGGGGATCAGCATCCGCAGCGCGACGCGACCCGACAGCACGATGGCGAACGCCTCCGTGACCTGGCCCTCGCGCGTCAGCTCCGCCCCGACCTCGACGTCCTTGAGGTCGGCGATGCCGGCCAGGCGCGCAACGGTCTCGGGCGACAGGCCCGCACCAAACCAGGAGGCGCTTAGCGCCGCCACCGGATCGGTGGTCTGGAGGGAGAGCGACGAGGCTGACATCGGAGGCTGGACCTCACTGGTGATGGGTTCGGACCGCACGATCGGGTCGCACGCACCGGGCCTGCATGCTCATGCTCCGCCGGGCGCCGGCGGAGCAGGGAGTGCCGTCGGACCCGCGTGGCGGGGCCGGTCGGCTGGAGCGCCGTGCCCGCGGCGGGGCCCGCACAGGGCCACGCAGGTGGTTCGGCGGGGCCGCGGCGCGCTCACGCGAGGCGACGGAGCTTCGTGATCAGGCTGGCCGCGTCGATTTCGGCAGGCCCCGTCTCATCGCGGATCGATTCCGGCCGGTGCCCGATGGCCACGATCTCGCGCTCGAGGGCCGTGCGCAGGTCATCCGCGCCGAGGACGAGGACCCGGTCCACGTCGCCGATCCGGTGTGCGATCTCGGCCAGCACCGGCGGTGTGTCCGTGGTCACGGACGGGATCGGGAGTTCCAGCGACGCCGGCTCCCCGGTCGCGCTGCCGCGGACGATGATCGCGCGCCCACGATCGATCCAGACCACCGCGTTGACACCGGATCCGGTGTGCTCGCGATGGGGGCGGGTGCGAGTGCTTCCGTGCATGGCGTATCTCCTGGGGGCCTGTCCATCGTCGAGGCGGCCGCGGTCCGCATCGCCTGCCGTTGGTCCCGATCGGGCCGCCGCTGGGTCCACCGGTTCAGTGACCGGTCCCGGCGGGGGCGTGCCGTCAAGCCTGCGAGGACCCGTGCCGGTCGCGCGGCCGAGTCGCGGACAGCCCGGGCGGCCGCGCCGAGAACGGCCGCGCGAGCTACCCTCGAGTCATGCGCGCAATGGTGCTCGAGCGGCCCGGGCCGGCCGGCTCCGGACCCCTGTCCGCCCAGGATCGGCCGCAGCCGAGCCCGGGCGAGGGCGAGTTGCGGGTCCGGACCACGGCATGCGGCGTGTGCCGCACCGATCTCCAGATCTGCACGGGCGACCTCGCGCCGCGACAGCTGCCCATCGTCCCCGGTCACCAGGTGGTTGGCGTCGTCGACGCGCTCGGGCCCGGCGTCGACGGCTGGGTCGTCGGCGAACGCGTCGGCGTCACCTGGCTGGCCGGGACCGACGGAACGTGCCGCTTCTGCCTCGACGGTCGCGAGAACCTGTGCGAAGCCGCAACGTTCACCGGGTGGGACACCGACGGCGGATATGCGGAGGCCCTGGTGGTCCGGGCCGCGTTTGCCGTTCGCCTGCCGGCCGCCTTCCCCGATCTGTCCGCGGCGCCCCTCCTGTGCGGCGGGGTGATCGGGTACCGATCGCTGCGGGTGGCCGGGATCGGGCCGTCATCCGCCGGCGCCCGCCTGGGCCTCTATGGCTTCGGCGCCTCCGCCCGCCAGGTGCTGCAGGTCGCCCGTTCGTGGGGCGCCGACGTCTACGTTGCCACCCGATCGCCGGTCGAGCAGCGGCGGGCGCTCGAGCTCGGTGCGCGGTGGGCGGGCGGCATCGAGGCGCGTCCTCCGGTCGCCCTCGACGCGGCCGTGACGTTCGCGCCGGTGGGCGTCGTGGTGGCCGCCGCGCTCCGCGCTCTCGATCGCGGCGGCATCGTCGCGATCAATGCGATCCACCTGGACCAGCTGCCCGCCATGTCCTACGACGACCTGTGGTGGGAGCGATCCATCAAGAGCGTCGCCAACGTCACCCGCGACGATGCAAGGGAGTACCTGGAGCTGGCGGCGCGGATCGGGCTCACCACGGACATCGAGACGCACCCGCTGTCCGATGCGAACCTCGCCCTCGAGCGCCTGGGGTCCGGGCAGGTGGCCGGCACGGCCGTCCTCACCGTCTGAACGAAGATCGAACGGTCGCCGCGGGTCGAGCGTCCATCCGGGGGCACGTTCCAGACCCGCACCCCCGGGAGGGGCCATGCTCGACCAGGCCGCCACCACCGCCACCGCGGATGACGCCGTGCGGCAGATGCTGCTCGCCCGGATCGATGACGCGTTCCGGCTGGCGACGTTCATCCTGCACGACCGGCAGCTCGCCGAGGATTGCGTCCAGGAGGCTGCACTCCTTGCCTGGCGACGGCGCCGGTCGCTGCGGAACAGCGCCGCGGTGGACGGCTGGTTCACCCGGATCCTCGTGAACGTCTGTCGGGACGAGCTCCGACGCCAGGCGAGACGGCCGCGTCTGGTCGAACTCAAGCCGGCGATCGACGCAGGCTCAGGAGCGCCCGCGGACCGTGTCGACCTCGGTCCCGCGATCCGCCGCCTCAACGCCGACGAGCAGGCGCTGCTTGCGCTGCGGTTCGGGCGCGAGCTCACGGTCCCCGAGATCGCGGAACGGCTCGACGTGCCAGAGGGAACCGTCAAGTCGCGGCTCCACACCGCTCTCCAGCACCTGCGTGCGGCGCTCGACGCGGAGCGCCGATTGGAAGGGGCAACCCGATGACCGACAACGAGCTCGAACAGCGTCTTCGCAACCACTACCGATCACTCGACCCGTCCACCGCCCCGCGTGGTCTCGCGCTCCGGATCGAGGACGGGATGACCCGTCCCGCCAGCCGATGGGCGTTCCTCGGGCGGATGCCGGCCATCGCCACCGGAATTGCGGCCGTCGCCGTGGTGGCGCTGGTGATCGCGTTCCGGCCCGGCGGGCTGCTCGCCCCGGTCGGGGCGAGCCCGTCGATCGCCCCGTCGCCATCGGCCTCGGCCACTCCCCATCCATCGCCCGCCATCTCGCCAGTATCCATCACAGAGCCCGAGCCAGCGGCCTGCCGGGAGGAACGATCCCACCGGTGACCACCGAGCCCTGGGCGTCGCTCAACCTCGTGCCGGTTTCGGGGAATCCACAGCCGTGGTCGGTCGTCGCCTGGTCGGACGGATACCTGGCGCTCGGCGCGACGACCGGTGATACGAGCCCGCTGCCGGCCTGGATCTCGGGCGATGGCCGCCACTGGAACAGCCTTGCGGAGGGCACGCTCGGCTCAGCCAGCGCAGTGCTGGCGGCGCCCGCTCCCGATGGGATCCTGGTCGTGACGGAATCAGCCACGGGCATGACGACCGCTTGGCACTCGACCGATGGGACGACCTGGACATCGACACCGGCTCCTGCGCTCCGCTTCGGCCGCGAAAGCGACATCGCCGGCGGCCCCGGCGGCATCGTCGCGGTGCTCGCCGAGTCGCGCAACCGACTCGAGGTCAGCACCGATGGGCGCACATGGCAAGCCGTGTCGCTGCCCGGGCCCGCGACGGCCGAGGTGCAGGGCGTGGCAGCGTTCCGGACCGGCTTCGTCGCCGTCGGGGACACGGGCACCGGGACGGGGTCACCCATCGCCTGGTGGTCGGGCGATGGCCTGGCCTGGTCGCTCGCCATTGTCGAGCCACATCCGGACGACGGGTTCAGCGCCGTGCACGCCGGCGGCAGCGGGCTGGTGGCAATCAGTTCGACCGCCACCGTCCCCGGCCTCGCCTCGTTCTGGGCGACCTCGGACGGACGAACCTGGTCGCTCGCCACGGACCCCATGGGCATGTGGCAGCAGGGCGAAGGCGCCGGCAGCGCGAACGGGCTGTTCTCCGGCGATGGCGTGCGCCTCCTCGGCTACGGGATCACCGCCGACGGCCAGCCCACCGAATACTGGGTCTCACAGGACGCCACCGACTGGACGAAGCTCACGCTGACCGGCGACACGTCGGCCGCCACGACGGGGCAGGTCACCCCGTTCCTGATGCGCGACGGGATCCTGTTCAGCGGGAGCAGCGGAGCCTGGTTCGGCGAACCCCAGAACTAGTCTGACTGCCGGGCCGGCCGCATCCCCGGGCGGTGCGCCGGCTCGCTCGCCATGCGGCTGGCCCGGCGTGCCGCGGGGCGGCTCGCTCGCCGCGCCGCTGGAGATCCCGTATGTGTCAGATAGTCCCCACCCGACTCCTCGTCCCCGGCGAGAGCGCGCGGTGGCCGAAACCCGGGCCGCATACCCACATCGCGGCTACCTGACCCGAATCCGGTCTCGAGTGGCTCGATTCCAGCGACCACCAGTCGTGTGCGTGCTAAATGACACGAACGGCACAGGCGCCGGCCGATGCCCCGGCGCCGGCGAGCCGGACGGCAGATGCCGCGGCGCAGGCGGGACAACCGGGCAAAGGCCAGCCCGGCCGCACCGTGGGCGCGGCCGGGCCAACTGCACGAGGACTCAGCGAGCCGCCGAGAGCGCCTCCTTCGCGCGAGCGATGATCGGCGCCAGCGGCGTCTCGAGCGTCCCGGTGACGGGCTCGAGCTCGTAGCGGACGCGGACGATCGGCTTTGGAACCGACAGCACGCGGGTGAGGTCGATCGGCGTTGCCGCCAGCACCACGTCGGCCGGGACCGCGGTCAACGTGGCCTCGAGCTCGTGGGTCTGCTTGTCGCCGTAGCCCATCGCCGGCAGCAGCCGCTCCAGCGCCGGGTACTTCGCCAGCGTTGCCGCCAGCTCGCCCATGGCATACGGCCGGGGATCCACGATCTCCGAAGCCCCGAACCGCTTCGCCGCGACGATGCCGGCACCGTACGTCATGCCGCCGTGCGTGAGCGTCGGTCCGTCCTCGACGACGACCACCGATCGCCCGCGGATGTCGCCACCCTCGAGCGTGAGCGACGATCGGGCCTCGACGATCGCCGCGCTCGGGTTCACCTCGGCGATCGCCGTGCGAACGGCCGCCAGGGCTTCCGGCGTGGCCGAGTCGACCTTGTTGATCACGACCACGTCGGCCATCCGGAGATTGGCCTCGCCCGGGTGGTAGCGCAGCTCGTGGCCGGGCCGCAGCGGGTCCACGACCACGATGCTGAGGTCGGGGCGGTAGAACGACAGGTCGTTGTTGCCGCCGTCCCAGATGACGACGTCGGACTCGGCCTCCGCGGCCCGCAGGATCTGCTCGTAGTCCACGCCCGCGAATACGAGGCGGCCCGCATCGAGATGCGGCTCGTACTCCTCGCGCTCCTCGATCGTGGTCTCGTATCGGTCGAGGTCAGCGTACGTCTCGTAGCGCTGGACGCGCTGGGCGACAAGGTCGCCATAGGGCATCGGGTGCCGCACAACGGCAACCTTGAGGCCCTGGGCCTCGAGCATCGACGCCACGTACCGGCTGGTCTGGCTCTTGCCGGAGCCCGTGCGCACCGCACACACGGACACGACCGGGCGGCTGCTGTCGATCATCGTGCGCGCGGGCCCGAGCAGCTCGAAGTCCGCACCGGCGGCCATCGCACGTGATGCGGCGTGCATCACCTGCTCGTGGCTGACGTCGCTGTAGGCGAACACGACGGTGTCCACCTGCAGGTCGTGGATCAGCGTCTCCAGCTCGCTCTCCGGGCGGATGGGGATCCCCGCCGGATACCGCTCGCCGGCCAGCTCGGCCGGATAGCGCCGATCGGCGATACCGGGAATCTGCGTCGCCGTGAAGGCGACGACCTCGACCGACGGGTCGTCACGATAGACCACGTTGAAATCGTGGAAATCGCGACCCGCGGCGCCCATGATGAGCACTCGTTCGGTGCGCATGGTCGACCTCGTGGGGAGGGGCGTGCCGGCGCTCGCGCCGCCCGTCAGGCCAGCAGGCGAATGCGGCGGGGCCTACCTCCGCGTCTGCCCAGCATGGGCCCCCAGCGGGTCACCGGTCGCCGGCCGTGCCACCCCACCGTGAGGTGCCGCAGGTCCCGTCAAGGTGGTCCGATCGGCACTCACGCGCGGCCATCGGCTCATCGAGACTGCGCGGTGAGGTGGGTGCCGGAGGGGACGCCCGGCACCCACCCGAACCTCCGGCCCTCGCTCAGGCGAGGGTCTCGTGATTCCGGGCCGGACGCGATTCGGGCACGGACCGGACGGACGGGCCGGACGCACGCAGACCTCGGACGCGATGCGGGCCCGGACAGCGCACGCAACCTCGGACCCGGAGCCCCTACAGCTCCAGGTGCTCGCGCGCCTCGAACGTCAGCCTGTCGCGATGGTCCGGGTGGGCGATCGCGATCAGCGCCCTGGCCCGCTCGCGGAGGCTCCGCCCCCACAGCTCCGCGACGCCCCATTCGGTCACGACCGTCTGGACGTGGGCGCGCGTCGTCACGACCCCCGCGCCTTCCTTGAGCGACGGCGTGATCCTCGAAATCGAGCCGTCGCTGCCGCCCGTCGAGGGCATGGCGATGATCGGACGGCCGCCCCTGGCCAGCGCCGCCCCGCGCATGAAGTCCATCTGGCCGCCGATCCCCGAGTACATCCGGTAGCCGATCGAGTCCGCCACGACCTGGCCGGACAGGTCGACCTCGATGGCCGAGTTGATCGCGATCATGTTGTCGAACGAGCGGATGACGTGCGTGTCGTTGGTGAAGTCCACCGACCGCATCTCGACCTGCGGGTTGTCGTTGACGAACTCGTACAGCCGTCGAGTGCCCATTACGAATGCGACCACGAGCTTGCCCCGGTTGCGCGCCTTGCGGTCACCGGTCACGACGCCGGCCTCGACCAGGTCGACCACGGCGTCGGTGAACATCTCGGTGTGGATGCCCAGGTCCTTCTTGTCCGTGAGCAGCTCGGCCGTCGCGGCAGGGATGGCCCCGATGCCGAGCTGCAGCGTTGCGCCGTCGGGGACCAGGTCCGCGATGAACCCGCCGATCCGCCGCTCCAGGTCGCCGATCACCGGACGCGCGACCTCGTAGGGCGGCTGGTCGACCTCGACCGCGAGGTCGATCTGCTTGACATGGATGAACGATTCGCCGAGCGTGCGGGGCATCGAGCGGTTGAACTGGACGATGACCGTCCTCGCCGCGTCGATCGCCGCGTGCATCGCCTCGACGGAGACGCCCAGCGAGCAGAATCCGTGCGAGTCGGGCGGTGTCGCGTTCACGAACACGGCATCGAGCGGGAGCGCTCGACTCCGGAACAGCTCCGGCACATCGGACAGGAACACGGGAACGAAGTCCGCGCGACCCTCGTTGACGGCCTTGCGGGCGTTGGGCCCGATGAACAGCGCGCGGTGGCGGAAGTGGGGCGCCATCTCGGGCGCGAGGTGCGGCCCGGGCCCTTCGCAATGGAGGTGGGCGATCGACACCGCCTCGAGCTCCGGCGCGCGGGCGACGAGCGCGTCGAGCAGGACGGACGGCGTCGCAGCCGCACACTGGAGGTAGATCTGATCGCGGGACCGGATCCCCGCAACGGCTTCTTCAGGCGAGACGATACGCATGCCGCGAGTCTAGGGCGAAGGCCGCGTCCGGACGTCCGGCCGGATGGCATGGTCCGCGGGTCCGGTGTGCCTGCGGGGCGCGGGCCCTGCAGCGGTGGACGCCCAGGACGGGACGCGAACGCGCGCTCAGGCCGGATGGGGCAATCGCCTGAGCTCGAAGGCCGGCCCGGCGCCCAGCGACTCGGACGGGGTCCCGTAGCGCAGGATCAGGTCGCGGACCGCCGCCGCATGCTCCGCGCCGGCGAGCTCCCGCGCCTGCGCCTCGAACGCGTCGTCACCGATCGTGATCCGACAGGCCGGGTCGGCCCAAAGGTTGCGCGCCCAGTCGGCGTCCGGCGAGCCGGCCGCCACGACGAGCGTCCCATCGGGCCGTTCCACGTAGCCGACAACGGCATGCGCGGGTTGCCCGGACACGCGTCCTCGCGTCTCGATCCGGAGCACGCGACCCCAGCTGACGAGGTCGTCCTCCATGGCCACGATCGTCCGGGGGTATGGAGCGTCGGGACCGGCGGCGGGCGGCCGTCCGGCCTACGCGCCGCCGCGGTCCAGGCGGTGCTTGGCGACGAACGCGGCCGCCTGCGCGCGCCGCTCGAGGTTCAGCTTGGACAGGATCGAGCTGACGTAGTTCTTGACCGTCTTGTCGGACAGGAACACCTCGGCCGCGATCTCCTTGTTCGTCTTGCCCTCGGCGACGAGGAGCAGGATCCGCTGCTCCTGCGCGGTGAGCTGCGCCATCTCGTCGGTGTAGGCGCCGGTCGCGATCCGGCGCACGCGCTCGAGCACCTTCTCGGTGACCGCCGGGTCGAGGAGCGATTCGCCGCGGCCGACCGATTCGAGCGCGGCGACGAGATCCCGGGCCCGGATCTGCTTGAGCAGGTAGCCCGAGGCGCCGGCAACGATCGCCGACAGCACCGCCTCCTCATCCGGGTACGAGGTGAGCATCACGACCCGGGTGGCCGGCAGCTCGGCCCGGATCTCCCGGCATGCCTCGATACCGGATCCATCGGGCAGCCGGACGTCCATGACCACGATATCGGGCTGGAAGCGGCGGGCCTGCTCGATCGATTCGGCGGCGGTTCCGGCCTCGGCCACGACCTGGAAGCCCTCACGGCGATCCAGGAGCGCGACGAGGCCCTGGCGGACGACCTCGTGGTCATCGACCACGAGGAGTCGCAGGGGACGCGAGCTGGGGTCGGTCACGGTCACTCTTCCTCGGTGCCGGGGGAACGGCGGTCCCCGGACGCGGCGTCCGACGACGCCGGCACTCGCACGATGATACGCGTGCCGGGTCCGTCCGGGCGCTCGATCGCGAACGTCCCCCCAATGCCGACCGCCCGATCGCGCATGTTCGTCAGCCCTTGGTGGCGCCCCAGCGCATCGGGTCCGGCGGCGGCGAGCGGGTCGAATCCACGACCATTGTCGTCGACGACGAGGACCAGCTCGTCGCCGTCCCGGGCAAGCACGAGGGCTGCCCGGCTGGCGTTCGCGTGCCGGGCGACGTTGGACAGGGCCTCACGGGCGATGAGCAGCAGGTCGGCGCCACGATCCGGCGGCAGGTGTCGCATCGTCTCGGCGCCTCCCTCGAGATCGACCTCGAGGTCGACGACCGCGTGCAGCCCGAACTCCTCGCCCAGCCGGGCCAGCGCCTCCACGGGATCCTCATCGTTGCCCGCAACGGACCGCAGCCGCAGGATGTACGAGCGGATGTCGTTGATCACGAGGTTGAGGGCATCGATCGCGCGGTCGATCCGGGCGACCGCCTCGGTCCGACCGCCCTCGTCCTCGACCAGCTCGGGCACATCCTCCAGCGACAGTCCGACGGCATAGATGCTCTGGATGATCCCGTCGTGGAGGTCCTTCCCGATCCGCTCGCGCTCCTCGACGATCGCGAGCCGCTGGACCTGGTCGTGAAGCCGGGCGTTCTCGATCGCGATGCCCGCGTGCACGGCGAACATCTCGACGAGGCGCGCGTCGTCCTCGCTGAACGGCTCGCCGCCCGCCTTGTCGGTGAGGTACAGGTTGCCCACGGAACGCCCCTTGACGATCACCGGGGCGCCCAGGAATGAGGTCATCGGCGGGTGGTTCGGCGGGAAGCCGTAGCGGGCCGGATGCGTGCTCATGTCGGCCGCCCTGACCGTCTCGCCCTCGCGGATGATCAGGCCCAGCAGGCCGCGACCTCTTGGGACGTCGCCGATGGCCGCACGTTGCTCGGGGGTGATCCCGCTGGTGATGAACCGCTCGATCCGACCGCGGCCGTCGGCGATGCCCAGGGCGGCGTACCGCCCGCCGATCAGGTCCCGAACGCGGTCGATGATGAGCTGGAGCACGCGGTCGATGTCCAGCTCCGCGGCAACCGCGCGGGTGGACGCCTCGAGCGCCGCGAGCCGCTCGGCCCGACCGTGGACCTCCGCGCGCGACCAGGCTGCGTCGACCGCGAGCTCCATGACCCGGACCACGGCTTCGACGGCTCCGTCGGGCGCATCGAGGAACAGCCGCCCGAGCGCATCGTGACCCTCGTGCGAGCCGAGGGGGAACATCGCCAGCCCCGCGCGATCATCTTCGGACGCGAGGGTGGTCAGCGTCCCCGCGCCGACCACCAGGGTCGGCAGCGGCGGCGCGCAGATCTCGAGCACCGCGCCGCGCGCGCCGGCGAGCTCGAGGATCCCGTGGAGCGCGTCCGCGACGGCGGCCCTGTGCTCCGCCGATGGATCGCGGTGCCACCCTTCGAGCGCCTCGAGCGCCCGCACCAGCGGGAGGTTCTCGTCCACCGAGGTGCTCCGGGGGGTCGACGGCCGGGGGCTGCCGCTTGATCGCGTGGTCATCGGCGTGAGCCTACCAGTAGCGCTCGTGCCCGCGTGCCGGCGGGCCCCGCCCTTTGGGGCCATTCGTCCCTTCGCACCATGACGCTGCCCCCCGGACCATTCGAGATCCACTCGTCCCGCCGCACCGGAGATCCCGTGGCCCCGGAACACACCAACGTCCCGACCTCCGCTGCACCGCTGATGGACCCCGCCCGAGATCCTCTCGAGATCCATGGTCACCGCGCTCGCCACTCTGCCACCGGGATGACATGGGCACCGACGGGACGACCGTGACGTTCGCAGCGACCCGTCCCGCGCCGCCCCCGAAGGTCGAAAAGCTGCTGCTTGCGACCGACCTGAGCGAGGCGTCGTCGGCGGCTACCGAGCAGGCGTTCGAGCTGGCCGGCCGGCTCGGCGCGTCGCTGCTCGTGGTGTCCGTGATCGATCCGGGATCGCTGCTGATGCCCGGCGGCCGGTTCCACGCGCGGATCGACCAGGTTCGAGAGCGGCGGGCATCGATCGCGCAGTCGCTCGTCGAGCGCGGGCGCGACGAGGGGATCCCGGTCTCGTTCCTGGTGTGGGACGGCGATCCGGGCGACATGATCGTGTCCGCAGCCGAGGCGGAGCACGCCGACATGGTCGTCGTCGGCAGCCACGGGCGCGGGGCGGTCGGCAGGCTGCTCCTGGGCAGCGTGTCCGAGCACGTCGTGCGGCACGCGCCGTGCCCCGTCCTGGTGGTCCGGCCCGGCGAATCCGGGTAGCGCCCCCGGGGAATCCGGGTGGCGCTCCCACCGAAACCGGGCAGCGCCGGCGGCAGACGGCGAGATCCGGGTGCCCTGACGGCGGGTGGCGCGTTCGGCGGCCGGCGGCTACTTCGTGTACACGCCGCCCGGGTCGAGCTCCTCCCGGACCAGCCGCAGCTCCTCGGCGGTCGGGGCCGGCGTGGTGGCGAGGTTCGGGCTGATGCGCGGCTCCCAGGCGATCGTCGCGCGAACCTCATCGAGCGTCGCGCCGGGGTGGAGCGAGTCGAGCCGCATCTCGCCATCGTCGTCGAAGTGCCAGATCCCGAGGTCGGTGACCACGACGCTCGGGCCACGCCCGTGCCAGCCACCGGCACGCCGGATGCGCTCGGCCTGCTCGGCGCCACCAAGGTTGCCGGGCGAGGTGCGGAAGTCGATCTTGTCCACGAACGAGCGTGACGACTGGCGCATGATCACGAACACGTTGCGGGCGTTGATCGCGATCTCACAGGCGCCGCCGGAGCCGGGCAGGCGTGTCTTCGGATGGTCGTAGTCGCCGATCACGGTGGTGTTGATGTTGCCGAACCGGTCGATCTGGGCAGCGCCCAGGAAGCCCACGTCGATCAGCCCGCGCTGGAGGTAGAACGCGAACAGCTCGAACATCGAGACGACCGCGGTCGCGCCGGTCACGATCGTCGGGTCGCCGATGCTCAGGGGGAGGCGCGCCGGTCGCGCTCCGAACACGCCCGCCTCGTAGACGAGCTCCAGGTCCGGGGCGACCGTCCGCTTGGCCAGGTTCACGGCGATGTTGGGCAGCCCCACACCGACGAAGCAGACGCGCTTGCCGGCGAGCTCCCGCGCGGCGGCAACGATCATCATCTCGGACTTCGAGAAGGCGGCCGCCCCCGCCGCGTCGGCGCTCGTGCCCGCCGTGCCCGGCCTGCCCGCGGCGTCGGCGCTCATCGGTAGTCCCCATAGTCGACGGACCCGGACGGCGCCGGTCCCGGCCGCAGCGACGCGATCCGCTCCGTACCCAGCTTCTCGACGTACGCCGCGCGGCCGT
>CAVYXU010000076.1:0-154978 GCA_963772565.1 uncultured Chloroflexia bacterium | reverse complement strand
AACGACCTGCCGCCGAAGCAGGATCGCCACTCCGGCATCCCCCGGGTGATCGCCCCCGATACGGACGAGGGCACGTCGCCCGGACCCGCCGCACCGGCGCCCAAGCCCTCGCCCCAGCCGGCCTGAGCCGGCGCTTCAGTCCGGCGGCGAGCCGGACTGATCCGGGGACGATCGCAATCAGGGCGGACCACCGGTCCGCCCTTCCCGATTCCTGCCGCGGCCCGGTGGCGCCGGGGCGGCGCTACGATTCATGGCCACGATGCCGCAGCCCGGAGAACCGAGTGACCGACCTCAGCGACGCGCCCGAGATCCCGCCGATCGACCCCGCCGTGGAGGCCGCGCTCCAGGCGTCCGCTGACACGCGCCGCGATTCGCTGCTGGACCTCGCACGCATCCCCAGCATCTCCGCCCTGCCCGCCCACCGCGACGACATGGTCGCGGCCGCGGAGTGGATCGCGGATCGGCTGCGACGCGTGAGAGCAACCGACGTCTCGGTCGAGGCGACCGCCGGCCACCCGATTGTGTACGGACGCATCCACGAGGCCGTGGGGGCACCGACCGTGCTCGTCTACTGCCACTACGACGTGCAGCCGGCGGACCCGCTCGACCTGTGGGAGACGGCGCCGTTCGAGCCCTTCGTCCGCGACGGCCGCTTCGTGGGCCGAGGGGTGGCCGACGACAAGGGCCAGCTGATCATGCACCTGGGCGCGATCGAAGCCCTGCGCGCTGCGCACCACCAGCTCGCGGTCAACCTGACATTCGTGTTCGAGGGCGAGGAGGAGTTCGGCTCCGACAGCCTGTACGCGTGGATTGACGCAAATCGCGACCGCCTGGCCGCAGACGTCGCGGTCATCAGCGACACAGGCTACTTCGAGGGCAACATTCCGGCGATCACGGTGGGCCTGCGCGGGATCATGTTCGCGCAGATCGATGTCGTGCTGTCGCCGGTGGACCTGCACTCGGGGACCTACGGCGGGGCGGTGGCCAACCCCGCGAACGCGCTGGCCTCGATCATCACGGCCCTCAAGGGCCCAGACGGGCGCGTCCGGATCCCGGGCTTCTACGACGACGTGGTGCCGCTCAGCGACGAGGAACGTGCGGCGATGGCCGCGCTCCCGTTCGACGAGGAGGCGTACCGGGCCTCGATCGGGGTGCCGGCTCTGGTCGGCGAGACGGGCTGGTCGGTCCTCGAGCGCAAGGGCGCCCGGCCGACGTTCGACGTCAATGGGATCTGGGGCGGCTTTCAGGGCGACGGCGCCAAGACGATCATCCCTGCCCATGCCCACGCGAAGGTGTCCACCCGTCTGGTCGCGAACCAGGACCCGCACCGGGTGTTCGAGGCGCTGCGCGAGTACGTGGCGCAGATCGCTCCGCCCGGCGTCACCGTGACGACGACGTACATCCACGGCGGCAATCCCAGCCTGACGCCCACGGACCATCCCGCCACCCAGGCGGCCGCCCGGGCGATCGAGGCCGTCTACGGCCGGGGCCCCGTCTACGTCCGCGAGGGCGGCTCGATCCCGGTCACCTCGGCGTTCGATCACACCCTGGGACTGCCGGTCGTGCTGCTGGGGTTCACCCAGCCGGGCGACAATGCGCACGCCCCGAACGAGTGGCTCCAGGTCGAGAACTTCGAGAAGGGCACCCGGGTCATCGTCCGTCTCTGGGACGAGCTGGCGGGCCTGCCGCGCTGATCGCGGCCGGTGCGCGCGCGCCACGCTTGACACCGGAGGCGGTACCTTCGGCCCATGCCCGCCCATCGAGTCGGGTCGCAGACCATCATGAACCCGGTGCTAGGATGCACCCAAGGGTATCGCTGGCGGGAGGACGCACTTACGTGACGACGGAGACGGGGGCAACGCCGAGGGCCACGTGGCGCCTCGAGGGCCCAAACGGGAGCATGCAGCCGAGATCGGCGATCGACGTGCTCGTCGACCTCAACGACAAGGTCACGACCGGCAAGGTCGGCGAGTACCAGCCGGTGCCGCTGGGCTTCACGCCGCTCGACAAGACCATCGGAACGGGCCTTCGGGCCGGAGAGCTCCTGCTCATCGGCGGCGCACAGGGCACGGGCAAGACGACCATGGCACTCCAGATGGCCAGGAACGTGGCTTCGGGCGGCCAGGCCAACGTCCTGTACATCTGCTTCGAGCACGACGAGCAGTACCTGCTCAACCGGCTCATCTCGGCCGAGTCTGCACTCGCCCACCTTCCCCACAAGACCGGTGCGATCAAGATCCAGGACGTCCGCAAGGAGATCCTGGGCACCTGGATGGCCGAAGGCGGTGGCGCCGCCCAGCTCGCCTCGAACCCCCGGCTGCGGCCATCGCTCGACCGGATCGCGCGCTATGGCCAGAACCTGTTCCTGCTTCGTGGCTCCCAGACGGCCAGCACCATCGACGGCATGCGCGAGCTGATCCGCCAGCATCGCGAGCTGTCGGGGGACCGCCGGCTGATGGTCGTCGTCGACTACCTCCAGAAGGTGCCGGTCATCCCGGAGCCCCCGAACGAGTCCGAGAAGGTCACCTACGTGATCAACGGCCTCAAGGACATCGCCCTGTCCGAGGACGTGCCGATGATCGCGATCGTCGCGGCGGACAAGGAAGGCCTCAAGGCCTCGCGACTGCGCAACTACCACCTGCGCGGCTCGTCGGCGATCAACTACGAGGCGGACATCATCCTGATCCTCAACGAGAAGTACCAGATCGTCGCCAAGGTCAACATCGAGTTCAACCCGTACCAGGCGCAGCGCTTCCGCGACTGGGTGATCGTGTCGGTGGAGAAGAACCGGGGCGGCCAGGACCAGGTCGACCTCGAGTTCGAGAAGCACTTCGAGTTCTCCTGCTTCGACCCCAGCGGTCGGACGGTGCAGGAGAAGCTGATTGAGGAGCGCCTCTACAACGACTGACCCGCCGGCTGATCCGATGCCCGCGCCGCGTTGTCGCCTGCGATGCTCGCTCACGCACCCCGTGGTGCGCTCGCTCCGCTCCTCGGCTCCGCCTTGCGCCGACCCCGGCTGAGCCGGCGCTCGGTCCAGTCTCGGCTGATCCGGCCCGCTGCGGCGTTGTCGCCTCCGGGTCCTCGCTCACGCACCTTCGGGTGCGCTCGCTGCGGGCCTCGGCTCCGCCTTGCATCGAGCTCGGCTGAGCGGCCCGCTCGATCCTCCCCTGTCTGATCCGGCTCGCTGCGGCGTTGTCGCCTCCGGGTCCTCGCTCACGCACCTTCGGGTGCGCTCGCTGCGCGTCAGCGGATCGGGTCTGAGCCCGCGCGTCGGTCCGGCCCCTCGCTGTATCGTTCAGCGCATGACCACTGCGCACGCCGCCGCCTTCCCCGATGTCGTCGAGATCGTCGTGGAGATCCCGCGCGGCAGCCGTAACAAGTACGAGTTCGACGAGGTCGCCGGCGTGTTCCGGCTCGACCGCGTGCTGTCCTCGGCCGTGTTCTACAACTTCGACTACGGATTCATCGAAGGGACCCGCGCCGACGACGGCGACCACACGGACGCGCTTCTGATCATCGACGAGCCCACGTTTCCGGGCTGTCACGTCTGGGCGCGCCCGATCGGTGGCCTCGAGATGCGCGATGAGAAGGGCTTCGACTTCAAGACCCTGTGCGTCGCGATCGGCGACCCGCACCAGCAGCACATCGAGCGCCTGGAGCAGATGCGGCCGCATCGGCTGGTCGAGATCGAGCACTTCTTCGACACGTACAAGATGCTCGAGGACAAGGCCGTCGACGTGCTCGGCTGGCGGGAGCGTGACCGCGCGCTCGAGGTGCTGGCCACCGACCGGGAGCGGTTCGCCCGCGAGCACGGTGCCTGACGACGCGATCCGGCTGTTCATCGCGGTCCCCGTCCCCGCCGCGGCGCTCGAGGCGTGCCGTGTCCTGATCGACAGCGTGCGGACCGCGCCGGCAGGGAAGGCGGCCCGATGGGTCCGGACGGAGAACCTCCACCTCACCCTGCGGTTCCTTGGAGCCACGCCGCCCGACCGGGGCCCCGCGGTCGCGGACGTCCTGCGCACCGCGGCCGCCGGCCGCCGGCCGTTCCCGGTCCTGCTCGCAGGCGCCGGCGCCTTCCCCTCGGTCATGCGGCCGCGCGCCCTGTGGATCGGGATCCACGACGGCGCCCCGGATCTGGGGGCCATCGCGAGCGAGCTCGACGCGCCCCTGGCGGCACTGGGCTGGCCGCCCGAGGGACGGCCGTTCCGGCCTCACCTGACCGTGGCCCGGACGGACGCCGCGTCGATCGCCGACGGTGCAGCGGCTGCGGCGGCGCTGATGCGCGCGGCGGCCGGCTGGCGCGTGTCGTTCACCGCGGACCGGCTCGTCCTGTGCCGCAGCCACCTCGGTCGTGGGGCGCCTCGCTACGAGACCGTCGCGGAGACCGCGCTGCCCGGTTGATGCCATCCGGGCGGACACGATAGGCTCCACACGCCCCACTGAAGCGCCCACCGGAGGACCTCACGCGATGGCCAGCCCGACGAACTCCCGCCGGACCAAGTTCCTGCTCGATGAGGACCGGATCCCACGGGCCTGGTACAACATCGCGGCCGACCTGCACACGCCGCCTCCGCCGCCCCTGCACCCCGGGACGTTCCAGCCGATCGGACCTGCGGACCTCGCGCCGCTGTTCCCGATGGCGCTGATCCTCCAGGAGGTGAGCCAGGACCGGGAGATCGAGATCCCGGATCCCGTGCGGGAGGCGTACAAGCTGTACCGGCCATCGCCGCTGCATCGTGCGTTCCGGCTCGAGCAGGCGCTCGATACGCCCGCCCACATCTACTACAAGTACGAGGGTGTGAGCCCGGCGGGGAGCCACAAGCCGAACACGGCCATCCCGCAGGCGTTCTACAACAAGGAGGAGGGCGTCAAGCGGCTGGCAACGGAGACCGGCGCGGGCCAGTGGGGGAGCGCGCTGGCGTTCGCGGGCGCGGTGTTCGGTCTCGAGGTCAAGGTGTACATGGTCCGGGCGAGCTACGACCAGAAGCCGTACCGCCGGATCCTCATGGAAACCTACGGCGCCGAGGTTGTCGCGAGCCCCAGCCCGACGACGAACTATGGCCGGGCCGTCCTGGCGTCGACGCCGGATTCGCCGGGCTCGCTGGGCATGGCGATCAGCGAAGCCGTGGAGGACGCGGCCACCCGTGACGACACGAAGTACTCGCTGGGGTCCGTGCTCAACCACGTGCTCCTGCACCAGACCGTGATCGGCCTGGAGGCCCTCGAGCAGATGGCCATGGCCGGCGAGGAGCCGGACGTCGTCATCGGGTGCACCGGCGGCGGCTCGAACTTCGCCGGACTCGCCTTCCCGTTCGTGGGCCGGATCCTGCGCGGCGAGGCCAAGTACCGCGTCCTCGCGGCCGAGCCCGAGGCGGCACCGTCGCTGACCCGTGGGATCTACGCCTATGACTTCGGCGACACGGGTCACATGGCGCCGATCGTGAAGATGCACACCCTCGGCAGCGAGTTCATGCCCGAGCCGATCCACGCCGGCGGCCTCCGCTATCACGGCATGGCGCCGCTCGTGTCACAGCTCAAGCACGAGGGGTTCATCGACGCGCGCAGCGTTCACCAGCGGGCCGCGTTCGAGGTGGGCGTGCAGTTCGCACGCGCCGAGGGCATCCTGCCGGCACCCGAGAGCACGCACGCAATCAAGGTTGCCGTGGACGAGGCGCTCGCGGCGAAGGAGGCCGGCGAGGCCCGGGTGATCCTGTTCAACCTCTCCGGCCACGGCCACTTCGACCTGTCGTCGTATGAGCGGTACCTGCAGGGCCTCCTGGAGGACTATGAGTACCCGGCCGAGCGGGTGGCCACCGCGCTTGCCGAGCTCCCGGTCGTGGGCTGAGGGCGAGCGCGTCCCGTCCCGCGCTCGCCGGCCGCGGGCTCGCTCGGCTCGTGCTCCCCGGGGCCGCGTCGCCGGCCGCGGCGACCGCTACGATGCGTTGGTGCCGAAGCTTGCCTGCCGCGCCTGTGGCCGCCAGATCTACACCGTATCGCCGCTCGACTCCCTGTTCGCGGAGGAGCGCCGCTGCCCACGCTGCGGCGCGCACCTCGACACCGAGCGGCGGGAGGTCGAGCGACGGGAGGTCAACCGTCGCGTCAACCCGTCCGAGGCACCCGGTCCGCCCCTGGGGCTCGGCGAGCGTCGCCGAACCGAGCGGCGCCACCAGCGCCGTCGCGGGGGTGACGGCCAGGGGTGGGCGACCGGCTGACTGCGCCGGCAACCACGCGGCGGCCCGGACCGGCTGATCGGAACCTGCCGCCCCGGCGATAATCCGCGGATGCGTGTCGCCTTCCTCGGCCTCGGGCTCATCGGGGGATCGGTCGCGCGCGCCCTGCGCGAGGCGTCCGGGACGCCGTGGGTGATCTCGGCATGGACGCCGAGCGGCGCCGGTCCCCGGGCGGCGCTTGCCGCGGGTGTCGCGGATGCTGCCCCGGCCGCCGCCGCCGGTGCCATCGAGGGCGCCGACCTGGTCGTGCTCGCGGCGCCGCCGATCGCCTGCCTCGACCTCCTCCGGGACCTGGCCGGGCCGTTGAGCCCGGCCCTCGCGGCCGACGCGGTCGTGACCGATGTCGCCAGCACGAAGCTCGCGATCGTGACGCAGGCCCGCGACCTGGGGCTGCGGTTCGTGGGCGGTCATCCGATGGCTGGTCGCGAGACGGCGGGGTTCGCGGCCGGCGATGCCGCCCTGTTCCGGGACCGGCCGTGGGTGATCGTGCCATCCGGGGATGCGCCCGCGGTTGCCCGTGTCGAGATGCTCGCGGCCGCATGCGGGGCGCGGACGGTGCGCATGGACGCCAGGGACCACGACGCGGCGGTCGCGGGCATCAGCCACCTGCCGCTGGTCCTCTCGGCCGCGCTCGTCGAGGCCGTGGCGGGAGGCCCGGGACCAGCTCGTCCCGACTGGCCGGTCGCCGAGGCGCTGGCAGCCTCGGGCTGGGCCGGCATGACCCGTCTCGCGCGCGGCGACGTCACGATGGGCGCGGAGATCGTGACGACCAACGCACCCTCGATCGCGGCCCGCCTGCACGACGTCCGTGACCGGCTGGACGAGTGGCTGGAGCTGCTCGAGGCGGATGGCGGACCCGACCCGGACGGCATCCGGGAGCAGCTGGCCGCAGCGAAGGCGAGGCTGGGCGGCTGAGATGGGCGATCCCGACGAGCAGGTCCTGGTGGTGCCGCGCGAGGCGATCATTGCCGGCACCGGCTGGCTGGGCGTTCGGCGCGACGGTGTTGCCGAGGCGCTGGCGACGGTTACCCGCGAAGGCAGGTTCCTCCGCCGTGCGGACGCGGAGGACGACCCCGCCTACAAGCAGGTGATCCCGTACCTCGTGCTGCGTGATGGTGAGCGGTGGTTCCTGATGCGCAGGACCCGGGCCGGCGGTGACGCCCGCCTCCATGACCGCTGGTCGATCGGCGTCGGCGGTCACCTGAACCCGGGTGACGGGGACGTCGTCGGCGGGCTCCGCCGGGAGTGGGCGGAGGAGCTGGCCGCGGACTTCGAGCCGGCGTTCACGCCGGTGGGCCTGCTCAACGACGACACCACCGCCGTGGGTGCGGTTCACATCGGGATCGTGTATCTGAGCGATGCCGCTGGCCGCCCGGTCGCGATTCGCGAGACCGAGAAGCTCACCGGGACCTTCGCCACCACCGGAGAGGTGGCCCGGGTGCGCGACGCGATGGAGACCTGGAGCCGGCTGGTGTTCGACGCCCTCACGGAGTGACCTCCGGCCGGGCGATGCGGCACGGTCTGGACGAAACCGGGGGGTGCGATACTCGACCTGAACCAATGGTCGATCGAACGCACGTCGTCGGTTACCGGCTCTCGCTGAGCCTGGTCCTGGTGGGCCTGGCTCTTGCCGTGGGCGCCACGACCGGGCGAGCGGCGCAGGCCGAGGTCGTCGTGCTGCCGGCGACCGGCGTTGTCGACAACGTCCTGGCCGGATACCTCGCCGACGGGATCAGCACGGCCGAGCGGGACGGCGCTGCGGCGGTCGTGATCCAGCTCAACACGCCCGGCGGGAGCCTCGACGCCACCCAGCGGATCACCGGCGCGCTGCTCGAGGCGAGCATCCCTACGATCGTGTGGGTGTCGCCCGCCGGTGGCCGCGCGGCGAGCGCCGGTACGTTCATCACGCTGTCGGCAAACCTTGCATACATGGCGCCGGGCACCAACATCGGCGCGGCCTCCCCGGTGGGCAGCAACGGCGAGGACATCCCCGGCACGCTGGGCCTGAAGGTTCGCAACGACGCGATCAAGAACATCACCGCGATCGCCGAGGCGCGCGGCCGGCCGGTCGACTGGGCCGTATCGACGGTCGCCGACGCGGCCTCCTACGCGGCCAGCGAGGCCGTCGCCGCCGGGGCCGTCGACGGCATCGCGGACACCATCGACGCCGTGCTGGCCGACGCGTCCGGCCGCAAGGTCACGATCGGTGGCAGCACGACGGTGCTCGACCTCGGTGCGGCGACGCCGCGCGAGGCGGCGATGAACCCGCTCCAGGGGTTCCTGCACCTGCTGTCGGACCCCAACATCGCGTTCCTGCTGTTCACGATCGGCGTGTACGGCCTGATCTTCGAGGTCATCAACCCGAACTTCGTGACCGGCATCGTGGGCGCGCTCGCCGTGATCCTGGCGTTCGTCGGGTTCGGCAGCCTGCCGCTCAACGTGGCAGGCCTGCTGCTGATCGGGCTCGGCGCCGTGCTGTTCGTGCTCGAGGTCCAGATCACCAGCCACGGCCTCCTTTCGCTGGGCGGGATCGTCTGCTTCGCCCTCGGTGCGTCGGCGCTATACACGCAGCCCGGCGCAGATCCGACGCTGCCGCTGGTCCAGGTCGCCACCCCGGTGATCGTGGTCACGACCGCGACGACCGCGATCATCATGGGCATGGTCACCGTGGCCGCGATCCGCAGCCGGCACATGGCCGCGCCCGCGGGCAGCGTCGGGACGCCCGTGCCGGCGGGGACGCCGGGCGTGGTCCAGGCACCCCTGGAACCGCAGGGCACCGTGTACCTCGGCGGTGAGCCGTGGAGCGCGCGGTCGGTCGATGACACCTGGCTCCCCCGCGACACGCCCGTCCGCCTGGTCAGGTTCGAGGGCCTGACCGCCATCATCGAGCTCGACCTCGAGCAGCCATCAACATCGCCGGCGGCGCCCGCGTCCGCCGACCGGCTCTAGCACCCGGAGGCACCAATGGACCTGGCCATCACGCTGTCGATCGTCGCGTTCGTCGTGGTCGTGGCGCTCGTGCTCCTGTATCTCTCGGTCCGCGTGGTCCAGCAGTACGAGCGGATGGTCGTGTTCCGGCTGGGACGCACGAACGAGTCCAAGGTGCGGGACCCCGGCCTCAGGTGGCTGTGGCCGATCATCGATCGGCCGGTGAAGGTGGACATGCGCGAGCAGTTCATCGAGGTGCCGAGCCAGACGACGATCACCAAGGACAACGCCCCGATCAACGTCGACTTCCTCATCTACTGGCGGATCGCCGACGCCCTCAAGAGCGTGGTCAATGTCGCCTACTTCGCGGGTGCGCTCCAGGGCGTCGCCACGACCACCTTGCGCGCGGTCATCGGTGACATCCTCCTCGACGACGTGCTGTCCAAGCGCGAGCAGATCAACGAGGTCCTGCGAACCAAGCTCGACGAGGTCACCGAGCGCTGGGGCGGCAAGATCACGACCGTCGAGATCCGCGAGATCACGCCGCCACGCGACGTCCAGGACGCGATGAACCGGCAGCTGTCGGCGGAGCGGACCCGGCGCGCCGTGATCACCGAGTCAGAGGGTGCCCGGCAATCGGCGATCAACGTGGCCGAGGGCCAGAAGCAGTCGGAGATCCTCAAGGCGGAGGGCGAGCGCCAGGCCGCAATCCTGCGCGCCGAGGGCTTCAGCCAGGCGCTGGAGCGGATCTACGCGGCGGCCAAGGGGATCGACGAGAGGACGATGTCGCTCCAGTACCTCGAGGCGCTCAAGGCGCTCGGCGCGAGCCCGTCCACGAAGTTCGTCATCCCCACCGAGTTCACGCGGCTGGCCGACAAGATCGGCGGGTACGTGGCCGCGGGCATGGGTGCGACGGAAGGCGGCGGCATGCCCGGTGCCGGTCCCGGCGGCCGGTGATCCGGCGGCTCCTGCTGCTCCCGGCGGCGCCCGTCATCGCGGTCGCCGCCGTGGGGCCCGTCGTCGACCGCCTCGCACGACGTCTCGCCGACGCGCCGCGACGGTTGCCGGAGGAGGCCGGCATGACGGCCGCCCTCGACGCCCTCGGGGGTGAGGTCGTCCGGCTGCGGGCGCGTGACGGCGTTGGACTCACGGGTCGCTGGCTGGCGGCCGATCCCGGCCCCGCGGAGCCGCAGCCGGACAGCGAACCCGACGACGCGCGGTGGGTGCCGGACCCGCGGGAGGCGATCCTGCTGCTCCACGGCTACAACGGGTCGGTGACTCCGGACCTGCTGGACCTCGCCCCGTTCCTGCGGCGGACCGCGGGCGTGCTGGGGCTGGACTTCCGGGGCCACGGTGGCTCGGACGACGCCCCGACCACGTTCGGGCTCAACGAGGTCGAGGACGTCGCGGGTGCGCTCGGCTGGCTGGGTGAGCGCGGCGTGACGCGCGTCGCGCTCGTCGGGTCCTCGATGGGCGGCATGACCGCCATCGCAGCGGTCGCGGTCCTGGGCGACGGGCGGCTGGCGGCCGCCGACATCGATCCGGACGCGCCAGCGGCGCCCGGTCCGCCGCCGCGGCCCCGGATCGTCGCGGTGGTCGGCGACTCGGTGGCGCCGGAGCTTTCGGTCGTCGTGGCCAGCCGGCTCGCGATCCCGCTGGGGCGCCTGGTTGCCGAGCGCGCCTTCGCCCGGATGGCGCGCAGGGTCGGCGGAGATCCCCGGCGAACCCAGCCGATCGCGATGATCGCCCTGATCGAGGACGTTCCGCTGCTGCTGATCCACGGCGATGCCGACCGCACGGTTCCGATCCGGGAAGCGAAACGGCTGGTTGCAGCGGCGCCCGCCGGCACCCGGCACCTGGTGATCGAAGGGGCCGATCACACGCAGGGTCACCGCGTCGACGCCGAGCGCTACGAGGGCGCCGTGACGGACCTTCTGCGCGAGGCGTTCGCGTCCGGTCGGGGCTGACAGGGACGCGGCGCGACTGACCCCTATACTGCGCTGAGGCATCTCGAGACGGCCGTGCGTGGGGTGCGGCAAATGCGGGGGATGTCGTGTCAGGAGATCGGATGGCCGGGAAAGTTCTCGTCGTCGACGACGATGCGAGCGTCCAGCGACTGCTCCAGTACACCCTCAAGCAGGAGGGGTACGAGGTCGTGCTCGGCGCGGACGGAAACGAGGCGTTGCGACTGTGGGAGTCCGAGGTTCCCTCGGTCATCCTGCTCGACGTTACGCTCAAGGGTCTCGACGGATATGAGGTCGCGGCCAAGATCCGGGCCGGCGAGAGCGGTGTCCACACCCCGATCATCATGCTCACCGCGGATCGAGATGTGCAGCAGCGTGTTCGCGCGCTGCGCGCCGGTGCCGACGACTACCTGATCAAGCCGTTCCACCCCGCGGAGCTGCTTGCCCGTCTCAAGAGCCTCGTCGCCCGGTTCTCGCCCACGGACGTGCTCGTCGGTCGCCCGCCGCTGGGGCGGATCCACGCGTACTACGGGGCCAAGGGCGGGGTCGGTACGACGACCATCGCGATCAACGCCGCGATCGCGCTCCAGAGCCTCGGCCGACGGGTCTGCCTCGTCGACGGCAACCTGCAGTTCGGCGACCATCGCGTGTTCCTCGACCTCGGGCTCGACCGCAAGAGCATCGTCGATATCGTCAGCGCCCCGTCGATGGACACCGACCTGATCCGCAAGATCGTCCAGACGCACGAATCGGGGGTGGACCTCCTGCTGGCGCCGCCGTCCCCGGAGTCTGCCGACCTCGTCAGCGCGCAGCACATGCACCAGATCATGGAGCTGCTCCGCGAGATGTACGACTACGTGGTCGTGGACATCGACAAGCGGCTCGACGACCTGAACCTGATGGTCCTCGACATCGCGGACACGATCTTCGCCGTCATGACCGCGGACCTCTCGTGCCTCAAGAACGTGCGGCTGGTGCTCGAGACGATCGGCCACCTGGGGTACGAGCAGAGCAAGCTCAGGCTGGTCCTCAACCGTTCCAACGCGTATACCGGGATCAACGTGAAGAGCGCGGAGGGTGCGCTCAAGCGCTCGATCGAGTACCAGATCGTCAACGAGTACCGGGGGGCGATCTCCGCGCTCAACACCGGGGCGCCGTTCATGGCCGACAAGGCCGATTCCGTCCTCGGCCGCTCGGTGCTCGATTTTGCGCGGGCCGTCGACAAGCCGGACGCATCCCTGCCCCAGCTGGCGCCCGTCGCCGGCCGGTAGCGGCGTTCCGGGCGCGCTGCGCTCGCGCCGGCCCGCGGCGCCCGTGCACGGGCTCGACCCGGTTCACATTCCGGTGGATGCCGATAAGCCCGCGGTGAGCCCGTCGGCCTACCGTGCCCTTCGTGCTTGCCACCCTTCTCTCCGCGACGCTGCACGGGATCATCGGCCGGGTCGTCAGGGTCGAGGTCGACGTCGCGCCGGGCCTGCCCGGGTTCACGATCGTCGGCCTTCCGGACGCAGCGCTCTCGGAGGCGCGCGAGCGGGTTCGCGGCGCGCTGAGGAACGCTGGTTTCCACCACCCGCCTCGTCGGATCACGGTCAACCTTGCCCCCGCTGAGCTGCGCAAGGGCGGCGCGTCCCTGGACGTGGCGATCGCGCTGGGCATCCTGCTCGGGTCGGAGCAGCTCCGTGCGGGACCCGGTCGCGTCGGGCTGATCGGGGAGCTCGGTCTGGGCGGCGAGGTCCGGCCCGTGCCGGGCATCCTGCCGATGTGCATCGCGCTGGCACGCCAGGGCGTCACACGAGTCGTGGTGCCCGTGGATGCGGCGACCGAGGCCCGCCTCGCGCCGGGGATCGAACCGGTGGAGGTGGAGACCATCGCCGACGCCGCGGCCGCGATCCGCGGCCGGCGCTCCCGCCGCCCGGTTCCGGGCCCCCTGCCGCGAACCGGCGTTGCCTCGGGCCCCCAGACGGTCCCGGATCCGTTTCCTGCGGCTTCGCCACCGAGCGCGACGGTTGACCTGGCGGAGGTGCGAGGGCAGGCGGCCGCCCGTCGCGCGCTCGAGATCGCGCTGGCCGGCGGTCATGCGCTGCTGCTGATGGGCCCGCCAGGGTCGGGCAAGACGCTGCTGGCCCGGACGATCCCGGGCCTCCTGCCTGACCTTGGACCCGAGGCGGCCTTGTCGGCGTCGGCGATCGCGTCCGTTGCCGCCGCCCGGCCCCTGGCCTCGCTCGTCCGCCGTCCGCCGGTCCGAATGCCGCATCACACGATCTCGTACGCGGGCATGGTCGGTGGCGGCCCCCGGATGTCGCCCGGCGAGGTGACATTGGCGGATCACGGAGTCCTGTTCTGCGACGAGCTCCCGGAGTTCGGCCGGGACGTGCTGGAGGCCCTGCGCCAGCCGCTCGAGGACGGGAGCATCAGCGTCGTCCGCGTCGGTCGCGCCGAGACGTTTCCGGCGCGGTTCACGTTCGTGGCGGCGATGAACCCCTGCCCGTGCGGCCAGTACGGGGCAGTGGACCGTGCGTGTTCCTGCCCGCCGCGGGTCCCGGAGCGTTACCTGCGTCGCGTGTCGGGGCCGTTGCGGGATCGCGTCGACCTGTGGGTGACGGTGGACCGGGTGCCGCCGGCGGCGCTGATCGCGTCATCCGCGCCGGAGGCGTCGGCGGTGGTTGCGGGGCGCATCTCGGCAGCCCGTGAGCGGCAGCGGCTTCGGACCGGCGATCGCGCGAATGCGGGCATCCGCGGACGCGAGCTGCATGCCATCTGCGGGCTCGACCGCGAGGCGAGGTCGCGAGCCGTGCGCCTGGCGGACATGGAAGGCCTGTCGGGCCGGGGAACCGAGCGACTGCTTCGCGTTGCCCGGACGATCGCGGATCTCGAGGGGGCATCGGTCGTGTCATCGGCCCATCTCGACGAGGCTGCCCGGTTCCGATCGCCCGTGGACCGGCTCGCGATGCGGCGGGCCGGCTGATGCTCGGCATCGGGCGCGGCGGTCCGCTGGGTGACATGGCTCCCGGCGTCAGCGGGCCGGCAGCGGAACATCCGGGCATCGGCGGAGCCAGGATCGACGGCACGGAGCGCGATGCGTGGGTCGTGCTCGCGGGTGTCCACGGCGTCGGGCCGGTCTCGTTCGAACGCCTCGTGGGGGCATTCGGGAGCGTCGACGAGGTGTTCCGCGACGCGCGGACGCGGGGGGCGGTTCCGCGGCTGGTCGCGGCGTCCTGCGGCCCCGACGGTGGTTCGCCGACGCTCACGGCCGAGGCCGCCCGGGGCATCGTTGCCGCGGCGGCGGACATGGACCGGATCCTCGCGGTGGTGCGGGCGTCGGGCGTCACCGTGATCACCCTCGCGGACGAGGCGTTTCCGGTCCGGCTGCGCCGCATCGACCTGCCGCCGCCGGTGCTGTTCGTCCGGGGCGATGTGTCCGCGCTGGATCGCGAGCGCGCGGTCGCGGTCGTGGGCACGCGGCGGCCGACCGAGGCCGGCAGGTCGCTGGCCGGGCAGATCGCGGATGCGGTGTCGGGCCTCGGTGCCACCGTGGTCTCGGGGCTGGCCGTCGGAATCGACGCCGCGGCGCACGCGGCCACCGTCCGGGCGCATCGCCCCACGGTGGCGGTGATCGGCGGGGGCCACTCACGGCTGTATCCGGCTGCGCATCGCGGCCTCGCGGCATCGATCGTCGATGGTGGCGGTGCCATCGTGAGCGAGTTCGCCCCGGACGTGGTGCCGAGCCGGGGCACCTTCCCGCGGCGCAACCGGCTCATCAGCGGCCTGGCAGATGCGACGGTCGTGGTGGAGGCCGGGTCACGGAGCGGGGCGCTGACGACGGCCGCATGGGCGCTCGAGCAGGGTCGGGGGTTGCACCTCGTGCCGGGCCGGGTCGGCGACCCGACCGTCGCCGGGTGCCTGGCATTCCTGCGCGAGGCTGCGCCGGAGGCCCGGATCGTCGCGGGCGTCGCTGAGCTCATCGAGGATCTCGGGCTGCTGGACCCGCCCGCCGATGCGCATGGCGTGGCGGGCACCGTGACACGTCAGCTCACGCTCGACGCGCTGCTGGCCGCGCTCGGATCGACGGAACGAGCGCTGGCCGCCGCGCTCGCCGCTGGCAGCGCCTCGGTCGACGAGCTGGTGGCCGCGACCGGGAGCCCGGGTGCAGCGGTCCTGGGGGCGTTGACGTCACTGGAGCTCCGTGGCCTGGTGATCGAGGCATTCGGCCGCTACCGGGCGGCGGGCCAGCTGGCGGCGGGTGGGGGAGGCGGGACCGCCAGGGCACGGCGCGGAGTGCCCAAGAACCGTGCGGCGTGACGGGACGGTTGGCGGGCTCGCTGGCTCGATGCTACCCTCCGGGCGACCCAGATCACCCGGGTCCGCGTCAACATCGCCCACCGGGTGTCGCAGCTGCGATCCCCGGCTGGCGGTGCGGTGGCGACTGGAGGACTATCTATTGCGGAAGCTCGGCGCGCTCGTGCTCGGGATCCCGGTGCTCGCGGTGATCTATCTCGCGTCGCTCGTGCGGCGTGGCGGGGTGGGTCGGATCGGCGCCGGAATCGCGGCCGCTGCGGTCGTCGGGCTGGTCGTGGTCGTGAGCCTGCCGCCGGCGCCCACCGCGGCAATCCCGGCGTCGGGCAAGCCGGCCCCGGTGGCCGCTTCGCTGATGGAGTCGGTCCGGACAGGCCACGGCCTCGAGACCCCGTTCGTCGTCCAGTTCTCCGCGCCGATGGATGCCGCGTCCGTTGCAGCCGCGCTGCGCATCCAACCCGATGCGGCCGTGACCCTGAGCTGGGACGACGCCGGCATGACGCTTACGATCACGCCGCTGGACCACTGGCAGCCTGACACCCTGTACTCGGTCACGGTTGACGAGCTGGCGCGGGCATCCGCGGGCGGTGCGCTCAAGGCACAGGTGCGGGCGCTCGTCCTCACGGCCGCGGCGGGAACCGCCACCATCGAAGCGACGCGCCCGACCGGCGATCTCGCCCGCCTGGACACGGCCTTCACCCTGACGTTCGATCGGGACGTCTCGATGGACGAGGTCCGGGCCGCCCTGCGCAGCGAGCCCGTCATCCACGGCGATGTCACCGCGACGAACACTCCCGGCGAGCTCGTCCTCACGCCGTATGGACCCTTGGCCCCGGATACGACCTATCGGATCTGGCTCGAGGATCTCCGCGACGCCGACGGGATCGCCTTCGGATCGACGCCCAGCGTCGAGGTGACCACCGCGGCCGCTCCGGGCGTGGTGCGCTTCCGACCCCGCGACGGCACCAAGGACGTCGAGCGCAGCGCGGGCATCTCGGTTCGCTTCACCCAGCGGATGGATCGAGCGACGACCGCCGCCGCCTTCCATGTCACCGTGGGCGACAAGGAAGTCGCCGGCAAGATCACGTGGGCGGAGTCGGACACCGTGCTGGTGTTCGCTCCGAGCTCGGACCTCGCGTACTCGTCCAAGGTCAACATGACCGTGGACCTGCGCGCCACGTCCCAGGCGGGCGTTCCGATCGACCACGCCGTCACCGGGCAGTTCGTGGTCAAGGCAAAGCCCAAGCCCAAGCCCACGCCCAAGCCCGTGGTGACCACGACGCCGATCTCCAAGTCGGGCGGCAGCGGTGCGGTCAGCGGCAGCTGGACTGCCGTCGAGAGCTATTACCTCAAGCTCATGAACTGCACCCGCACCGGCGGCTGGGTGACCTCGACGGGTTCCTGTTCGTCGCCCGGCGGGCGCAACGTCGCGGCGCTCAAGCTTGACGCGGGGATCAGCTCCAAGGTGTCGCGGCCGTACGCGAAGCTGCTCGCGACGCGCGGCCTGTGCGACCACTTCATCGGCGGCACGCCGGGCGATCGGCTGAAGAAGGCGGGGTACACGAGCTACCACTGGGGGGAGAACCTCGGCTGCCGCTCGGGCAACCCGTACTCCGCGGTGCTTGGGTCGCACCTCTACTTCCAGAGCGAGAAGTCCTACAACGGCGGGCACTACGTGAACCTGATGAACGCCGCCTACGACCGCGCCGGCATCGGCGTGTGGGTGTCCAGCGGCCGGGTCCGCCTGGTGGTGGACTTCTACCACCCCTGACCATCGGTCCTTCCGGTCTGGGGGGACCATCGGACGGGTGACGAAACGCACCGCGCGCGCGACGATGGTTTCGTGATCCGCAGCGTCCGCATCCACGTGAACAACGAGCAGCCGCTGCTCGCCGACCTGTTCGACCTGCCCACCGCGAGCGACGCCGGGCTGCTGTGCACGAACGTCCGCACCACGGACGGCAAGCAGCCCGTGTTCATCGATCGAACCGAGGCGACGTTCTTCTTCCCGTACCACGTGATCCGGTTCATCGAGATCCCCGTTGGCGCCGTCGAAGGGCGGGGACCCAGCCCGGTCGCGGGCGAGGATGACGGCGATCCCGACGATGCGGCCCAGGTGCCGATCGAGCTGCTTCCCGACGACCAGCGCCTGCCCGTGCCGGTTGCCGCCGGTTCCGGCGACGGCGCGGACGACGACAGCGAGCTCGAGATCGACGAGGAGTTCCTGCAGCGCATCCGCGACATCTGAGGCTTGGCCCGGTAACCGGGGCGTAATTGGCCCGGTGCTACACTCCCGGCCGCCATGCCCAAGCACCTCGTGATCGTGGAGTCGCCCGCCAAGGCGCGGACGATCGAGCGCTACCTCGGCGATGACTACCAGGTCCTCGCGTCGTACGGCCACGTCCGGGACCTGCCCGAGAACCCCGGCAAGGGGAAGTTCGGGGTCGACGTGGACCACGACTTCGCGCCCGAGTACGAGATCACCGAGGACCGCCGCAAGCAGGTTTCCGCGATCGAGAAGGCAGCGCGTAGCGCGACGGACGTCTGGCTGGCCACGGACCTCGACCGCGAGGGCGAGGCGATCGCCTGGCACGTGGCCGAGGCGGCGCACGTCCCGGAGAGCAAGACCCATCGGGTCACCTTCAGCGAGATCACCGAGAGCGCGATCCGGGAGGCCTTCGCCAGCCCGCGCGGGATCGACCACGACCTCGTCGATGCCCAGCAGACGCGCCGGATCGTCGACCGCCTGGTCGGGTACACGCTGAGCCCGCTGTTGTCGCGCAAGGTCCGCGGCGGCCTGTCGGCGGGGCGGGTCCAGTCGGTGGCGGTCCGGCTCGTGGTCGAGCGGGAGCGCGAGATTCGCGCATTCACGGCCCGCGAGTACTGGACGCTGGAGGCGCTGCTGCGCACGGCGGCCGGCGACGGGTTCACCGCGGACGTGGTCCGGATCGATGGCAAGGCCGTCGACGTCGGCGACGGTGAGACGGCGGCGGCCCACGCGGCCGCCCTGCGCGACCAGCGACCGGTGGTGGAGTCGGTGGCCACGCGGCCGTCGAAGCGCAACCCGGCTCCGCCGTTCACGACCAGTACGCTCCAGCAGGAGGCGAGCCGCAAGCTCGGGTTCAGCCCCAAGCGCACGATGTCGATCGCGCAGCGTCTCTACGAGGGCGCGGATACGCCCGACGGGCACGTCGGCCTGATCACGTACATGCGAACGGATTCGACGGCGATCGCCACGGTCGCGATGGCCGAGGCGCAGCAGGTAATCCTGGACCGGTTCGGCGAGCGCTACGGCACCGGCAAGGGGCGGGTGTACAAGACGAAGCAGAAGGGTGCCCAGGAGGCGCACGAGTCGATCCGCCCCACCTCGTTCCTGCGGGATCCGGAGTCGATGAGCGGACACCTCAAGCCCGAGGAGCACCGGCTGTATCGCCTGATCTGGCAGCGAGCGATCGCCTCCCAGATGGCGCCCAAGGCCCTCGAGACCACCACGGCGGAGCTCTCGGCCGGCAGCTACCGGCTGCGCGCATCGGCGACGCGCACCCTGTTCGACGGGTTCGCGCGGGTCTACACCGAGGGACAGGACGACGCGTCGGAAGAGGCCGAGCGCACGCTGCCGCCGCTTGCGGTCGGCGACGCGACCGCCGTCGAGACAGTGACCCCGACCCAGCACTTCACCGAGCCGCCGCCGCGCTTCACCGAGGCCACCCTGATCAAGGCGCTGGAGGAGCATGGGATCGGGCGACCGTCCACGTACGCCGCCACGATCTCGACCATCCTCGATCGTGGTTATGTGCGGGTGGAGGAGCGGCGCCTGCGGCCCGAGGAGATCGGCGAGATCGTCACCGACTTCCTGGTCGAGCATTTCGGCCTGTATGTGGACCTCGCGTTTACCGCCCGCATGGAGGAGGAGCTCGACGAGGTCGCCGGCGGCCAGCGGGAATGGGTCCCGCTGCTGCGCGCGTTCTTCGGACCGCTCAGGGACCGCGTGGACGAGGTCCGCAAGACGGTCAAGCGAAGCGACGTCACCACCGAGGCCAGCGACGAGGTCTGCTCCGAGGGCCATCCGATGGTGATCCGGCTGGGACGCAACGGGAAGTTCCTGGCCTGCTCGACCTATCCGGACCACAAGGAGACCCGGCCGTTGCCCGGCGACGAGGCGCCGGTCCTCGAGGGCGACGGGGAAGCATGTCCGCAGTGTGGCGAGGGGACCCTCACCACCAAGCGCGGGCGATTCGGCGCATTCGTCGGCTGCTCCCGATATCCGGAGTGCAACTACATCCGGCGCGATGGCCCGCCGCCGCCGGATCCGCTGCCGTTCGAGGTCATCTGCCCCAAGAACGGCGACGGCCCGCTCGTCGCCCGTCGCGCGCGACGAACCGGCAACGTCTTCTGGGGATGCTCCAAGTACCCTCGATGCGACTTCACCACCAACTTCGAGCCCACGGGGGCCATCCATGATGCGCACGACGACGGCAAGGGGGCGATTGGCCCGCAAGGACGACGCGGGGCTATGCCTGACCTGCGGCGCGACGGTTCCGCTCCCCGACGGGCCGCTGGTCGGTCTGCGGCTGCCGGGTGGTCCGCCCGATCCCGCCGCGCTCCAGCGGCCAGCCAGGGGTGGCGTGCGCCGCGGTGGTGCGCGGGGCGGCGCCCGCGGGACGTCCTCCTCGTCCTCCTCCTCTCGCTCGGGGGCCGGAGCTCGGCGAACCCGGGATTGAGCCGGGGAGCGGCCACGTGACGGGCAGCGAGGCGCTCCGGCGGTTCCTGCGCTCGATGGACGCGCGCGACACGTCGCCCAACACCCATCGCTCGTACGAGACCTCGATCAAGGCATATCTGGAGTGGCTCGAGGCGCGAGGCGAGGACTGGCGCGCGCCGTCGCGGGCGGTGCTCCGTGCGTATCTCACCCAGCTCACCGACGGGCATGCGAAGAGCACGGTTGCCCAGCGCATGGCAGCGCTCCGTGCCTTCCACCGGTACGCCGCGAGGGCCGGGATCGCGCCGGGCGACCCGTGGGGCGCCATCTCGACGCCGCGCCTGCCGCGCCGGCTGCCCAAGGTGCTCGAGGTCGAGCAGGTGGAGCGGCTGATCGCCGTGGTTGACGCCGACCTGGACGCTGCCGACGCCACGGTGGCCCACGGTCCCCGGGATTCCGAACTGCTCCGGGCGCTCGCCCTCCGCGATCTCGCGCTGGTCGAGACGGCCTACGCCGCCGGCCTGCGGATCAGCGAGCTGGCGGCGGCCGACCTGGGCAATCTCGACCTGCGGCGGGGCGAGCTGCGGGTGCTCGGCAAGGGGCGCAAGGAGCGGATCGGGCTCCTCGGCCGGCCGGCGCGGGAGGCGCTCGCCGCGTACCTCGACACGGGACGCCCGGTCCTCGCGGCGCGCCTGACCGTCCTCGCGACGCAACAGTCCGCCGACCCGGCCGCGGTTCCGGCCACGGCGGTGTTCCTCAACCACCATGGCGAGCGGCTCGGGGTCCGCGGCCTGCGAGGACGGCTTGATCGCCTGCGCCGTCTCGCCGGGCTGCCGGACGGGATCACGCCGCACACCCTTCGCCACAGCTTCGCAACGCATCTGCTCGAAGGTGGCGCCGACCTGCGGGTGGTCCAGGAGCTGCTGGGCCACGAGAGCCTGGCGACCACCCAGATCTACACGCACGTGTCGCCGTCGCGGCTGCGCGACGCATACCGGATGGCCCACCCGCGAGCGCGCACGAGCTGATGGACGAGCTGGCCGACGACCTGGTCGGGAGCGAGGAAGCGGTCGCGGTCGCGGCACGTCGCGCCGGCTCGCCGACCACCCGGGCGCTCGCGCGGGCCGGGCTGATCGTCACGGGCCTGTTCCTCGTCTCACGGATCCTGGGGTACGTCCGTACCGTCGCGATTGCGGCCGCGGTCCCGGTTGATCAGCTGGGGCCGTTCTTCGCCGCCTTCCGCATCCCGGACTTCCTGTTCCAGCTGGTCGCAGCCGGCGCGCTGTCGTCGGCACTGATCCCGGTCATCACCGCCCTGTTCGCGACCGACGAGGAGGCGCGGGCATGGAGGGTCGTGTCCACGGTCACGACCCTCATGCTCTCGGCGCTGCTGGTCCTGGCCGCCATCGTCCTCGTCTTCGCCCCGCAGCTGGTCGCGATCATCGCACCCGGCTTCAACGCGCAGCAGCTCGCCCAGACCACCGACCTCACGCGGATCATGGTGCTGTCGCCGCTGTTCCTCGCGGCCGGCTCGGTGGCGACCAGCGTGCTCAATTCGCGCGGGCGCTTCGCGGCGTCGGGCATGGCGCCCCTCGTCTACAACCTCGCGATCATCCTCGGCGCCGTCCTCCTGGTGCCCGTGTTCGGGATCCCGGGCCTGGCGTACGGCGTGGTCGCCGGCGCCGCCGGCCACCTCCTCGTCCAGGTGCCGGCGCTCGTCCGGCTGGGCGCAAGGATCCGGCCGCGGATCGACCTCGGGGATCCCCAGGCACGGCTCGCCCTGGTGCTCATGGCGCCCCGGGCGATCGGACTGGGAGCGACCCAGATCGTGTTCCTGGTCATGACCAGCCTCGCCACCACGCTCCCGGGCAACGCGCTGGCGGTGTTCAACTTCGCGTTCTCGTTGCTCCAGATCCCGATCGGCGTCATCGGAGTCCCGCTCGGCGTCGTGCTGCTGCCGTCGCTCGCGCGCGAGGCGGCGACCGGCGGCACCGAGGCGTTCAGGCGGCTGTTAGTCCGCGGTCTCACCGTGCTCGGCTACGTGATGATCGGGCTTGCCGCGCTGGGCATCGTGGTGTCCGAGGACGTCGTCCGGCTGCTGTTCGGGTTCGCCCACATCGGCGAGGACGCGATCGTGTCGACCGGGATGACGCTGGCGATGTTCCTGGTGGGGCTGACGGCCCACTCGCTGATCGCGGTGCTCGCCCGGGCCTTCTACGCGCTCCAGGACACCCGGACACCAGTCCTGGCGGCTCTGGTGGCGGTGGTGGTCAATATCCTGGCGGCCAACGTGCTCGTGGGCCCCCTCGGTCTGCAGGGCCTGGCCCTGGCGATCGCGGTCGCCGCGTGGCTCGAGACGCTGACGCTGTTCGTCCTGCTCAGCCGTCGCGTCCCGGGACTGGGCCTGTCCCGGGTCGGCTGGGTCATGGCCAGGACGCTCGCCGCGTCGCTCGCGGGCGCTGCCGTTGCCTTCGCCATCGAGCAGTGGCTGCGCGCTGCATGGGGCACGGATCCCGGGTTTCTGCTGGTCCTCGTGCGCACTTCGCTCGCGGTCGCGGCCGGAGGAGCCGTCGTCCTCGCCGGGTCCCTCGCGTTGCGGATCGAGGAGCCGCGGACTATCGTCGCTGTCGTGGTCGACCTCATCCGCCGCCGGGGCCGCGCATGATGGCCAGCTCCACGGGCCCCGGTCGCCACGCCCCGGCCGGGGCGGCCGCCGACATCGAAACGGCCGCCTGGGATGCCATTGTCGAGGCGAACCCCCGAGGCTCCTATCTCCAGCTCGCGGGCTGGGCGAAGGTCAAGGCCGTGAACGGATGGACGGCCACCCGGCTGTTCGATGCCGCGGAGCCGCGGCTCGGTGCACAGGTCCTGCTCCGGCGACCCGGACCGCTCCCCTGGGCGTTCGCATATGCGCCCCGTGGTCCCGTGCTCGACTCCTGGGATCGGACCTCGGTGGAGCGGCTGACGGCGCTCGCCCGCGATCGCCTGCGAGCCGGGGGGCGCGTGAGCCACCTGCGGATCGACCCCGAGATCGAAAGCGGCACCGGCCCGGATGAGGGCGGCGCCGTGGTCGACGCCCTTCGCGCGGCCGGCTGGCGAGCGGCAGCTCCCGTCCAGCCGGTGTCGTCGCGGGCAATCGACCTGACCGCGGACGAGGACGCCCTGTGGTCCGACCTGAGGAAGAAGTGGCGCCAGTACGTGAACAAGGCCCGGACCGGCGGGGTGCGGGTCGTCGACGCGGGTCCCGAGCGCCTCGACGAGTTCTACCGGATCTACCGCGAGACGGCGGACCGGGCCGGGTTCCTGATCCGCGCCGCGTCCGCCTACCGCGACGTGTGGGACGCCTACGGGCCGCACGGCCGGGCGCGGCTGCTGTTCGCGGAGCTCCCGGACGGCACGCCCGTGGCAACGCTGTTCCTTGTCCGCGCCGGCGCCCGGGTCGTCGAGCCGTACGGCGGCATGACCGGCGCCGGGGCGGACAGCCGCGCGAACTACCTGCTCAAGTGGGAGGCCATCCGGAGCTCGAAGGCGCAGGGCGCCACAAGCTACGACCTGTGGGGTCTCGCCCACGCCGGGATCGCCCATTTCAAGACCGGGTTCGGGGGACGCGAGATCGGGTACATCGGCGCTTGGGACCTGGTGCTCGATCCGCTCGGGCGACGCACCTTCGCGGTTGCGCAGCGCGCGCGGGTCCGCGTGGAGCGCCTGCGCCACGGGCTCCGCGGCAAGGGCGGATCGACCGCGGCCGGGTATGCGGGCGACGCCGGAGGCGACGCGTGAGCGGGAGCGTCGCATGACGGCCGCCATCGTCGAGCTGTCGGAGGTGCAGCTCGAGGAGTGGGACGCGGCAGCCGTGGATTCGCCCGGCGGCCACGTGTTCCAGTCGCGGGCCTGGGCCTCGCACCGGGCGGCGCAGGGCTGGCGACCGCGCTTTCTCGCGAGCGGCGACGTCCGGGCGTTGGTGCTGACGCGCCGGTGGCCGCTCGTCGGTGGGGCATCCGCCTACGTGCCGCGGGGACCCGTGGGTCCGGGTCGCCCCTGGGCCGGGGACGGATCCGGTGAAGCCATCGGGGAGACGCTGGCGGGGGTCGCGGAGCACCTGGCCGCGAAGGGGGTCGACGTCCTCGCCGCAGATCCCGAGGTGGCGGCGGCGGACGACGGCTACATCTCCGCGCTCGACGCGGCCGGCTTCCGGCCGATCCCCGAGATCCAGCCGTCACGTCACCGGATGTCGCTGGCGCTGCCGGGCGACGGCGATCCGGCGTCGGTCCTCGAGGGCGTGGCCAAGGCGACGCGCCAGCGGATCCGGCGCGGGGAGCGCGACGGACTCGTCATCCTGCGGCACGACGGACGGGCGACCAAGGTGGATGGCCTCCGGCCCTCGACCGAAGATCCGGAGGTCGCCCTGCGCCGCTTCTACGATCTGCTGCGAGCGACGGGCGAGCGGCGCGGGTTCGGCTTTGGGGGCGAGTCGGAGTTCGTCGGCTGGTGGCGGGCCGCCCTTGCCGCCGGGCATCTCGTGTATCTCGAGGCGCGCGAGGCCGCCGAGACCGGCGCGGTCCTCGGCGGGCTGGTGCTCTACCGCCACGGCCGCAGGCTGTCAACGGCGCACTCCGCGGATGCGGCCGAACAGCGTCGCGATCACCCGGGGACGATGCACCTGCTGCGCTGGCGCGCGATCGAGCTGGCGCTGGCCGAGCGATGCACGGAGATGGACCTCGGCGGCGTCGATGTGGTGGGCGCCCGCCGTCCACCCGAGCCGGGCGAGCCGACGTACGGGCTGTACGAGCACAAGCGATCGTTCGGCGCGACCTGGGTCGAGCTGGCCGGCGCGCGGGAGCGCGTTGCGAAGCCGTGGCGGTACGCGGCGGGCCGGGCCACCGCCCGGTTGACTCGGAGCCTGCCCGGCCGGGGGGACGGCGAGTGACCACCCCGCAACCCACGGTCCAGTCGCTGATCGCGGCGGCGGAGCCGTCCGAGCCGCTGCCCCTGGGCGAGCTCATCGCCCGGCTCGAGGCGCACGGCCTGGTTGGGGGCGCGCGGGACGACCTGCCGCGTGACGCGTCGGCCCTCGCCGGGACCGCGGTTCGCGGTGTGACCGAGGACTCGCGTACCGTCGCGACGGGGACGCTGTTCGTCGCCGTGCCCGGCTTTCACGTCGACGGCCACGACTTCGTCGACCGGGCCGCGGAGCGCGGCGCGGCGGCCGCCATCGTGGAGCGCCCCGTGCCAGGGGTGCGCCTGCCGCAGCTGCTCGTCACGTCTGCGCGTCCGGCGCTGGCCACGGCGGCGGCGTGGTGGTACCGGGATCCGTCGCACGAGCTCGCGACCATCGGGGTCACGGGCACCGACGGCAAGACCACCACCTCGTTTCTCGCCGTGGCAGCGCTCGAGGCCGCGGGTGTGTCGACCGGGCTGATCGGGACCGTCGAGACCCGCGTGGGCGCCGTCCGCGATCGGCACCAGGCCCACGTCACCACCCCGGCCGCTCCCGAGCTGCAGGCCACGCTCCGGGCGATGCGCCTGGCCGGCAACACCGCGGCAGTGGTCGAGACGACGTCGCACGCCCTCGAGCTCGACCGCGTCCTGGGCGTCGCCTACGACATCGCGCTGTTCACCAACCTGACCCACGAGCACCTCGAGCTCCACGGATCGTTCGAGCGTTACCGGGCGGCCAAGCTGCGACTGTTCGAGGCGCTGGGCGTTGGTCCCTCGAACCCGGCCAAGACGATCGACGGTCGCGCATGGCCGAAGGCCGCGATCGTCAACCGGGACGACCCGGCGGCCTCCTGGTTCGAGGCGGCCGCCCGTGCCGCGGGTGCCCTGGTGGTCGGCTACGGGACGGATCCCACGGCGGACGTCCGGGCGACCGGCGTCGAGGAGGACGCGCATCGGCTCCGGGTCCGCTACACCGCGCCATCGGGCGATGGCATCCTGGACCTGCGGCTGGCCGGGCGCTTCAACGTCCACAACGCGCTCGCGGTCGTCGCCTTGGGCGAGGTGCTGGACCTCGATCCCGCGGCGGTCCGTGCGGGGCTCGAGGGCGTGACCGGGGTGCCCGGCCGGATGGAGCGCATCGATGCCGGCCAGCCGTTCGGCGTGATCGTCGACTACGCGCACTCCCCGGCGTCGCTCCAGGTCGTGCTCGATCTGCTCGCCCCGATCGCCGCCGCCCGGGGTGGCGGCCTGATCGCGGTGTTCGGATCGGCCGGCGAGCGTGACACGGCCAAGCGGGCCTCGATGGGCCGGATCGCTGGCGATCGGTGCCGCCTCGTCGTGGCGACCGACGAGGATCCCCGCGGCGAGGATCCGGCGGTCATCCTCGAGGCCATCGTCCGCGGGGCGGAGGCGGCTGGTCGCCGGCGGGGGATGGACGTGCTCGCAATCCCGGATCGCAGGGCGGCGATCGAGGCGGCGTTCGAGCGTGCGCGCCCGGGGGACGTCGTGCTCCTGGCGGGCAAGGGGCACGAGCCGTCGATCCTGTACGCGGACGGGCCGATCCCGTGGGACGAGGCAGGTGCCGCACACGACGCGCTCGCCGCCCTTGGCTTCGGGACGCGCTAGGCGTGCGAGGCTGCGGCTGATCGGCCAGCTCACGGTGGGCCTGCTCGGGTAGCACGCGAGCGCCGTCGCCTCGGGGACCGGACGGGTGCGACCGACCTCCGCCCGGCGCGCGGTAGACTCCGGGGCATGGCCGAACCTGTCGTCCGCGATCCCGAGACGCCGCTCGCCGCCGGGCAGGCGGTGGTGGAGCGCGGCCGTCGTCGCGGTCCGCGCCGGGATCCGGTCGGTGGTCAGGCTGCCGGCCGGACCGCCGCTCGCCGGCCGGTCGACCTCGAGGCGCTCCGGAGCACGCTCCTCGAGACGCTGCGGGAGCACCACGCGCAGAGCAACCTCGAGATGGTCGACCGCGCATTCGACCTTGCCGTCGAGGCCCATCGACCGCAGGTCCGCGCATCGGGCGAGCCCTACGTGACCCATCCGATCGCATCGGCCCAGATCCTCGCCGAGCTGGGCATCGACCCGGTCGCGGTCGGTGCCGCCCTGCTGCACGACGTGCCGGAGGACACCGAGTACAGCCTCGCCGACGTCGAGGAGCGGTTCGGATCCGAGGTGGCCCAGCTCGTCGACGGCGTCACCAAGCTGTCCAAGTTCAGCACCCACAGCCACGAGCAGCAGCAGGCCGAGAACATCCGCAAGATGTTCCTCGCGATGGCGGAGGACATCCGGGTCGTCCTGATCAAGCTCGCGGACCGGCTCCACAACATGCGGACGCTGGGTGCCCTGCCCCCGGAGAAGCAGGAGCGGATCGCCCGCCAGACGATGGAGATCTACGCACCGCTCGGGGAGCGGCTGGGGATCTGGCAGATCAAGTGGGAGCTCGAGGACCTGTCGTTCAAGGCGCTCGAGCCGGCGGCGTACCGCGAGCTGGCGAAGCTCCTCGACACCCGGCGCAAGGGTCGCGAGACCTACATCGAGCGCGCGATCGCGGAGCTGCGCCCGAAGCTCGAGGCGGCGGGGATCGAAGCCGAGCTGCAGGGCAGACCCAAGCACCTGTACAGCATCTGGAAGAAGATGGAGCGCAAGTCGGCCGAGTTCGGCGAGATCTACGACGTCTACGCGATCCGCCTCCTGGTCGACGACGTGCGCGACTGCTATGCCGCCCTCGGCATCGTCCACGCGCTGTGGCGCCCCATTCCCGGCCAGTTCGACGACTACATCGCGGTTCCCAAGAACAACCTGTACCAGTCGCTCCACACCGCGGTGATCGCGCTCGACGGCAAGCCGCTCGAGATCCAGATCCGGACCCACGCCATGCACCAGGTGTCCGAGGTGGGCATCGCGGCGCACTGGCGGTACAAGGAGGGGTCGAAGGCCGAGCGCGACTACGACGCGAAGCTTGCCTGGCTGCGGCAGCTGATGGAGTGGCAGCGCGATGTGAGCGAGTCCGACGCGACCGAGTTCGTGGAGGGCATCAAGCTCGACATCTTCCAGGACCAGGTGTTCGTGTTCACACCGCGTGGCGACATCAAGGATCTGCCCGCGGGTGCGACGCCGCTCGACTTCGCGTACCGGATCCATACCGACATCGGGCACCGGACGATCGGGGCCAAGGTCAACAACCGCCTCGTCCCGCTGGACTATCGGCTCAAGAACGGCGACATCGTGGAGATCGTGACCACCAAGGGTGAGCACGGCCCATCGCGCGACTGGCTCAATCTCGTCCGAACCTCACACGCACGCGAGAAGATCCGGCAGTGGTTCAAGAAGAAGGACCGCGCCGAGAACATCGTCCACGGCCGGGAGGCGCTCGAGCGGGAGCTCCGCCGGCTCGCCCGGACCAACGTCCAGACGATCGGTCTCGATCGGATCGCCGAGACCGCGAAGACCTATCAGCACGAGTCCGTCGACGACTTCTTCGCCGCCATCGGGTACGGGGCGATCTCCGCCCAGCAGGTCGTGATGCGCCTGGGCGTCCTCGACGACGGCGAGATCACGCTGCCGACGGTCGCTCCGCCGCAACCGGCGCGCGTCGGCGGCGTGCGCGTCAAGGGGGTAGGGGACCTGCTGGTCAGGTTCGCCCGCTGCTGCCACCCGATCCCGGGCGACCCGATCCAGGGCTTCATCACGCGCGGCAAGGGCATCACCGTCCACATCAAGACGTGCCCGACCGTGCGCAACGAGCGCGAGGTCAGCCGCCTCATCGACGTCGAGTGGGAGGACGCGCCCCAGCAGACGTACCCGATCGCCATCCGCGCCGAGGCCTACGACCGGACCGGTCTGCTGTCCGACATCACCCAGGTCATGGCCGAGAACAAGGTGAACATCCTGGCCGCGAACGTTTCGGTGAACCAGGATCACACGGCGGTCGTGGCGATGACGATCCAGGTCGCGTCGGTGGCCCAGCTGGCCAAGGTCATGAGCCGGGTGGAGCAGCTCAAGGACGTGCTCAACGTCCAGCGCGAGCTGAGCTGACGGTCGCGCCCGCGACGGCGCGACAGCGGCAACGGGACCGGCGGTTGCGGTGCGTCGTGCCGGGGATCAGCGGGCGCGGACAGGCGCGGATGCGGTGGCGGTGCCCGCGTCGGGCCCGGTCCCGGCCGCGGTGGGTGCTGCCGGCCGCAGGCGGATCCGGCGCAGCCACACGTACGCGCCGAGGCCGACCAGCAGGCAGCTGATCCCCGCGACCGCGAGCGAGGCCTCCACGCCGAACTGCGAGGCGATCCAGCCCATCAGCAGCCCACCGAATGGCGTCGATCCCGCGAACACGGTCGTGTAGACGCTCAGGACCCGGCCGCGAAGCGCGTCGGGCACCGCCAGCTGGATCGTCGTGTTCGCGGTCGCGGCCATCGCGATCGCACCAAGCCCGACGAACGCCATCGCCACCATCGCCAGCGGGAACAGGTGGATGACGGCGGCCGCGAGCTCGGCGAGGCCGAGGAGCATCGCGCCACCCGCGATGATCGCGGGCCTCGAGCGTCCCGAGAAGGCGATCCCGAGGGCGGCCACCAGCGAGCCGATCCCCGATGCGGCCATCAGGAACCCGTACCCGGAGGCATCCGTGTGGAGGACGTCCCGTGCCAGCGCCGGGATGACCACGTTGAAGTTCATCCCGAACGTTGCCACCAGCCCGATCACCATCGTCGAGAGCAGCACGAGCTCGGTCGTGCGGACGTACTGCAGGCCCTCCGCGAGCGTCGTCCGGACCTCGGCGACGGAGGTCGGCCGGCTCATCGGCGGTGGCGTCTGCATCTCCTCATCGCGCATCTGCGAATAGGCAACGATGACGGCAAGGAAGCTGAGGCCGTTGATCAGGAACGCGACACTGATGTCGAACGCGCCGATTGTCAGGCCGGCGACCGCGGGGCCGATGATGCGGGCGGCGTTGAAGGTGGCCGAGTTGAACGCGATCGCGTTGGCGATGTCCTCACGCCCGACCATCTCGACGGCAAATGCCTGGCGCGTCGGCATGTCCACCGCGTTGGTCACGCCCAGCAGTGCAGCAAGCAGGATGATGTGCCAGATCTCCACCAGCCCGCTGACCACCAGCCCGAACAGGACGAAGGCGAGCACCATCTGGATCGCCTGGGTTGCGATCAGCGTCCGGCGCTTGGGCAGGGCATCTGCGATCAGGCCGCCGAACAGGCCCAGCACGAGCACCGGCAGGAACTGCACCGCCGCCACGACGCCGAGCAGGAACGGGTCGTTGGACAGCTGCAGGACGAGCCACGCCTGGGCCACCTGTTGCATCCAGGTGCCGACCAGCGAGACCCCCTGGCCGCCGAAGAACAGCCGGTAGTTGCGGTGCCGGAACGCGCGCGCACCGTCAGGCAGCGCGAAGCCGGTTCCGCGTCGCAGGATTGGCCGGTCGAGTCGGGGCTGCATCAGCCGTCGCCCGCCGGGCCCTGGAACGGCTCCCGCCCCGCGTCAAGGTCGGCGAGATGGTCCGAGAGCCGGACGCGGCGCGTGTCTGCCTCGTTGACCATGCCTTCCAGTCGCTCGATCTTGCGCTGGAGGGTCGCGATCTGGCGGTTCACCCGGTCGAGCGCGTCGACCAGGATGTGCCTCCGCTCGCCGGCATTGCGGGACTCCCGGAACTTCGCCCGGTTGCGCGTGCGCGCCTGCTCGTCCTCGAGCAGCTGGCCGATCTCGGCAAGCGAGAACCCGGCGTCGTCGCGAAGGCCTCGGATGAACCGCAGCCGGTCGAGGTCCTCGGTGTCGTACAGGCGGTAGGCACCCTCGGACCGCGCGGCGGGGGCGAGCAGACCCAGCTCCTCGTAGTAACGGATGGCACGGGGCGTGAGCCCGGTCTCGGCCGCGACATCGTGGATCCGGAGCAGCTCCGCTGCGGCCGTCGGCGCCAGCTGGGCGGGAGGGGCGGTGTCGGTCACCGGCCCAGTCTATCCCCACCTTGCCGTGCACGTGAACGTTGGCTCGATGCGAACGAGAACTGATGAGGGTCGAACATTTGTGCTATGATCCCGACCTCACGGCCTCCCGCCGTGATGCGCCGCGTGGTCGACCTCCCTCTTCGAACGGACCGTGCATCAGCGCCGTTGCGGTTCGGGGAGCACAGGAGGCCCACATGGCCACCGGTACCATCAAGCGCATCGTCGCCGATCGTGGATTTGGATTCATCGCCGCCGAGGATGAGAAGGAATACTTCTTCCACCGCGGCGGGCTCGATGCCTCGCTCGATTTCGACCGTCTCGTCGGCGGTGAGAAGGTCGAGTTCGACACCGAAGCCAGTCCCAAGGGCCCGCGCGCCAGTCGCGTTCGAGCCGCCTGATCGACGGGGCGCCCGCCGTCGCGGCGGGCGCCCCGTTCTCGTTCCGACCGCTGTTCGCGCCCCGTGCAGCGCGATCCGGCCGCATCCGGAGAGGAGCAAGCGTGATCCGGACGGCGTTTGTATCGACCTATCCGCCCCGGCAGGGTGGTGTCGCCACGTTCACGCACCACCTGGCGGCTGCGGTCGGCGGGCGCGAGATCGTCGCCATCCACGCTGAGGACCTGCCGGCGCCGTACCCGCTCGAGGTCCACCACCGGATCCGCCGTGACGAGCTCGAAGACTATCCCCGCACGGCAGAGGCGCTGCGAGTGTGCGCGGACGTCGTCGCCATCCAGCACGAGTTCGGCCTGTGGGGCGGTGAGCATGGCGAGAGCGTGCTCGACTTCGCGGCCGCCCTCGACGTCCCGGCCATCGCCACGCTCCACAGCGTTCCCGCGTCGCCCACCGGACCACAGCACGATGTGCTGGCAGAGCTGGTTCGCCGGGTAGCCGCAACCGTCGTCATGTCGGCGTCGGCGGCGACTCTGCTCACCGAGCTGTATGAGGCGGACCCACGGCGGATCCACGTGATCCCGCACGGGATCCCGGACCTGCCGCTGCAGGACGCCGAGACGCTCAAGCCTGCGGTCGGCATGGCCGGTCGGGACCTGCTTTTGAGCTTCGGCCTCCTGGCGCCGCGCAAGGGATACGAGCTCGTCCTGGCTGCGCTTCCCGAGATCGTCGCCGCCCGCCCGGACACCACCTACGCGATCCTGGGGGTCACGCACCCCGATGTCGCCGTGACCGACGGCGAGGCATACCGGGAGTCGCTGGTCGCCGAGGTGAAGAAGCGCAAGCTCGGCAGTCACGTCCAGTTCGTGGACCGGTTCGTCGGGCGAGTGGAGCTGACCCGCTGGCTCGAGGCGGCAGACGTGATCATCGCGCCACACACCGATGACGGCCATCGCGCCTCCGGCACCCTGGCATACGCGATGGGCGCCGGGCGGGCGATCGTGTCCACGCCGCACCCGTACGCGCTGGACCAGCTCGCCGACGGCGCCGGCGTGATCGTTCCGGCCGGCGACCCGTCCGCAATGGCGGCCGCAGTGATCGAGCTGCTCGGCGACCCCGTGGCCCGCGACGCGATGGGCCGCCTGGCGCACGATCGCAGCCGCTCGATGACCTGGTGGAACGTCGCCGACCAGTACCGCACGCTCCTTGCGCGGGTGCAGGCCAGTCCGGCTCGCGGCCGGCCCTCGTTCCGGTCGATCGCGCTCCAGACCTGACGTCATGGCGACGGCGTGCGGGCGAAGGCGATCGCGCCGCCCGCCGACGAGGCCGCCCGCACTAGACTTCGATCGATGCCGACCTTTCGCGCCCCCCGGGGCACCCGTGACCTGCTGCCCGACGAGCGGCTCGCGTTCGACCGTCTCCGGCGGATCGCCGACGACCTGACCACGCGCTACGGCTATGCCCCGATCGAGACGCCGCTGTTCGAGCAGGCGGCCGTGTTCGAGCGCGGGATCGGGGAGGTCACCGACGTCGTCGAGAAGGAGCTGTTCCGGATCGCGCCGCGGACCGACGAGAAGGAGTCCTGGGCGCTCCGGCCGGAGCCCACCGCGGGCATCGTCCGCGCCTACGTCCAGCACGGCATGCAGACCTGGCCGCAGCCGGTGAAGCTGACGGCAACCGGGCCGATGTTCCGCTATGACCGCCCCCAGGCGGGTCGATACCGGCAGTTCTGGCAGTTCGACGTCGAAGCGGTCGGAGATCCGGGTCCGGCGATCGACGCAGAGATCATCGAGCTCGCGGTGCGCTTCTTCGCGGAGGCGGGCGTCGCGGGTGTCGAGGTCCTGCTCAACTCGATCGGTGATCCCGTCTGCCGCCCGGCCTATCTCGCGGAGCTCACCGCCCACTACCGCGACCACGCGTCGTCCCTGCCGCCCGCGGAGCTGGAGCGGCTCGATCGCAACGTGCTCCGCCTGCTCGATTCGAAGGACCCGGCGATGGTCGCCGTGAACGCATCGGCGCCGCGGATGACGGACCGGCTGTGCGATGCGTGCAGCGTCCACTTCGAGGCGCGTCAAGGCGCACCTGGCCGCGCTCGGCGTCGCCTACCGGCTCGAGCCTGCGCTCGTCCGCGGGCTCGACTACTACACCCGCACGGCGTTCGAGTTCTACGTGACCGGTCGCGAGGGCCAGCAGCAGGCGCTCGGCGGCGGTGGCCGCTACGACGGGCTGGTCGAGCTGCTGGGCGGCAGGCCGACACCCGGGATCGGGTTCGGTCTCGGGCTCGACCGGATCGCGCTCGTCCTGGCCGAGCAGGAGACCGGCGCCGTCGCGACGGCGGCCGAAGGCCCCCTGGCGGTCGTGGTCGGGGCGGATCCGGGCGGCACCATCGAGCGACTGCGGGTCGCGACGGACCTCCGGGCGGCGGGTCTGCGGGCTCGCGCCGAGCTGGGACACCGGAAGCTCGGCCGGCAGCTCGAGGCCGCCGGGCGCGACGGTGCCCACTTCGCCGTGATCCTGGGCGACGAGCTTGCCACGGGGCACGTCCAGGTCCGGGATCTCCTCGCCGGCACCCAGCGAACGGTCGCGGTCGGGGACCTGGCGCGCGAGCTGGCACGGGCGGAGGCGAGCCACCGCCACGGCTGAAGGCAGCCACCGCCACGGCTGAGGCGAGCCGCCGGCGGGAGCGACACCGCGGATCCGACGGCGGACATCGAGCACTGGCGCTGATCCGCGGCTGCGGCCCGGGCGTGCGGGGGTGGCATACGATAGGGAGCCGTCAGATTCGCAGTCCGGAGACGCCTTCCCGTGCCCGCCGACACCGCCTCGCTAGCCACGCCGTACCGCACCCACACCTGTGGTGAGCTCCGCGCGAACCACGCCGGCACGAACGCGAGCCTGGCGGGCTGGGTCCATCGCCGCCGGGACTACGGCAAGCTCGTGTTCCTCGACCTGCGCGATCGCTACGGCATCACCCAGGTGGTCGTGGACGCGGCCGACGCCCCGGATGCGCACGCGACGGCGTCGAAGGTGCGCACGGAGTTCGTGGTCGCCGTCGAAGGCGAGGTGGCCCTGCGCCAGCCGGGGACCGAGAACCCCAAGCTCGAGACGGGTGCGGTCGAGCTCCAGGTCCGCTCGTTCCGGATCCTCAACGAGGCCAAGACGCCGCCGTTCTACATCAACGACCCAGACGCGCCGATCGACGAGAGCGTTCGCCTCCGGTACCGCTACCTGGACATCCGGCGCGAGGCGATGCAGCGCCGCCTGCTGCTCCGCAGCCGGCTGGTCCAGGCGATCCGTCGCGTCCACCACGACGGCGGGTTCGTCGAGGTCGAGACCCCCAACCTGATCAAGAGCACGCCAGAGGGAGCGCGGGACTTCATCGTCCCGTCACGGCTCCAGCCGGGCGCGGTGTACGCGCTGCCCCAGAGCCCGCAGCAGCTCAAGCAGCTGCTGATGGTCGCCGGCGTCGACCGCTACTTCCAGATCGCGCGCTGCTTCCGCGACGAGGACCTGCGCGGGGACCGGCAGCCCGAGTTCACCCAGCTCGACCTCGAGATGAGCTTCGTGGACGAGGCGACGGTGATGGGCTTCATCGAGGCGATGGTGATGGAGGTCACCAGGGCGACCGTGCCCGAGCGACCGATCCGCGAGATCCCGTTTCCGGTGTTCGAGTACCACGAGGCGCTCGAGCGCTACGGCTCGGACAAGCCGGACCTCCGATTCGCCATGGAGCTGTTCGACCTGGCGCCGGCGCTGCTCGACGCGGGTGGCTCCCCGGCGTCCGGGTTCCGGGTGTTCGACGAGACGCTGGCATCGGGCGGCCGGGTCAAGGGGATCACGGCACCCGGCATGGGCGGCGTCACCCGTCGCGAGATCGACGAGCTGACGGAGCTCGCCAAGCGCTTCGGAGCCCGCGGCCTGGTCCACCTGTCCGTCGAGGCCGGTGGCGAGCTCCACGGGCCGATCGCCAAGTTCCTGAGCGCGGAGGTCCAGGGCGCGGTCCTGGCCCGGTCGGGCGCGAAAGAGGGAGACCTCGTTCTCATCGTCGCCGACGCGGCCGGCGTTGCGAACGACGTCCTGGGCCGGCTGCGCGTCGAGCTCGGTGGCCGGCTGGGCCTGGCTGATCCCGACGAGCTCGCGTACTGCTGGGTCCACCGCTTCCCGATGTACCAGTGGGACGAGGAGCACCGGCGCTGGGACGCGACCCACAACCCGTTCTCGGGCGTGTTGCCGGAGGACGAGGTGCTGCTCACAACCGTGTCCGGAGACCTGGACGTCCGCACGCCTGAGGATCCCGCCGGGCGGGCCCGCGCCATGCAGTACGACGTCGCGCTCAACGGGTGGGAGCTGGGCGGTGGGTCGGTCCGGATCTGGGAGCATGACCTGCTTGCCCGGAGCTTCAACCTCCAGGGCTACACGCTCGAGCAGATGAAGGAGCGCTTCGGCGCGATGCTCGAGGCGTTCGAGTACGGGGCGCCGCCGCACGGGGGCATCGCGCTGGGCATCGATCGCTGGGCGGCGCTGCTCAGCTACCAGACGAACATCCGCGAGGTCATGGCGTTCCCCAAGACCCAGTCCGGCACGGACCTGATGCTCGAGGCGCCGTCGGCGCCGGACGAGGATCAGTACGCGGAGCTCGGCCTGCGGTTCGTCGGCGTGCCCGGACGCGCCTGATCGCGCTGACCGCGCCGATCGCGCTGACCGCGCTGGCGACCTGGTCGATACGCGGGGTCCGATCGGCCCTGATGGTCCGCGGCGTGGCGGGGTAGCTTCCGTGCGGGATGTCGTGACGGACGGCTGACGGCATGGAGGTGGGTCTCGATGGTGGAGGCTGGGGACATCGCCGAGCGAGGCCGGCAGGCGAGCGAACCATGGTCCAGGTTCGATCGCTGGGCGAGCAACCTGTTCCTGGTCCTCGCGCTCATCGGACTGGTCGCGGCGCTGATCGTCCCTCGGCGCGCTGGCGTCGTCGAGCCTGCGCCGGCGTGGCTCGTCGTCGCCTCGTTCGCGATCGGGATCGGGGAGATCGCGTTGCTGTACGGGATGTCGGTCGCGATCGACCGAGGCCGCACCTGGGCTCGGGAGGCCTCCGTCTACCTCCTGTACGTGATGGTCCTGGTCGACGCGACCAAGGCGAGCCTGGCGCTCCTCCAGGGCTCGCTGTACATCCCGCTCGGTGCGATCCTCGCGATCGCGGTGCTCCTCCAGCGTCCCGGGCCGCTGCCGGCTGCTTCGGCGAGGGATCGGCGGATCGCCCTCGCGCTCGGTGGATTGTTCCTCGTCCTGAGCCTGCCAGGGATCGCGCCGGTCTCCGTCTCGCTGAATGCTCGCACCGGTCGGGATGCTGCTGGGCTGGGGGTGACCGCGGGTGTGCGCCGGCGTGCATCGGCGGGCCGGACCTCAGTCGGACGGTCCGGCCGGATCTCGAGCCGTGGCGCGCCCTCGACCGGCGCGTCATCCGGTGAATCGGCCGCGGCCGCGCCCCACTCGTGGGCGTGGGCGTCGGCGGGCTCCGGCGGGCCGTCGTAGGGCGGCAGGTCCCGGCACGCGCCGTCGAGACGTCGATGGCTGACCCCCGGGTCGCCGGTCTCGACGACCCGGAGCGGGACGCCGGCGGCCGCAAGGTCGTCGATCAGGTCGCCCGGCATCCGGTCCGGCCGCGAGCCCGCGCAGGGCCTCCAGGTGCGCGACCGGGACCAGCACCGGCCAGCCGGGGTCGCCCCGCCATGATGGGCGGATGACGACGTCGCGCTCCGCGCCGTGCGCGGCGATCAGGGTCGTGACGGTCTCCGCGTCGACCCAGGCCATCCGGGCCGGCCACACCAGCGCGGCCGTCGGTGTCGGCGACGAGCCGGGTCGCCGCGTCGATCCCGTTGGCGATCTGGCCCACGGGGCCACGCTCGGGCGCCACGGGCTCGACCAGGGTCACCTCGGCGTTCGCCAGCGCCTGGCCGACGGTGCCGTCGGGATCGAACGAGCACACGACGACGGGCGTGGCGCCGCCCGACCACGCGACGTCGGCGAGGCGGCGGACGGCCGGCGTCCCGTCGGCGTCGGCGAGCGCCGACGCGGGGGAGGCGGCGAGGATGACGGCGGCAACGGTCATGCGATCTCCTGGTGCACGCCGCGGAGTGTAAACGGCCGATGGCGCCGCGACGACCGTGGATCGCGGCGGTCGCCGGCATGGCCGCGGGACCGGCGAATCGCCCGCCGGGCCGGCATGTGCGACACTCAGGCTCGCCCATGAACGCAACGCCCGGCCCCGCCATGCCCTCGATGATCACCCACAGCGCCGCATCGGCGCGCGTCCGCGAGGACCTGCGCAACGTCGCCATCGTCGCCCACGTCGACCACGGCAAGACCACCCTGGTGGACGCGATGCTCCGGCAGACGGGCGTGTTCCGCGAGAACCAGGCGGTCGTCGACCGCGTGATGGATTCGATGGACCTCGAGCGCGAGAAGGGCATCACGATCCTGGCCAAGCAGACGACGATCGAGGTCGGCGGCGTCCGGCTCAACATCGTGGACACCCCGGGTCATGCGGACTTCGGCGGTGAGGTCGAGCGCAGCCTGCTCATGGTCGACGCGATCCTGCTCCTGGTCGACGCCTCCGAGGGCCCCCTTCCGCAGACGCGCTACGTGCTCCAGAAGGCGATGGCGCGCCGGCTCCCGGTCGTCGTCGCGCTCAACAAGATCGACCGCGGGGACGCGCGGCCGGCGGAGGTCCTCGACGACGTCTACGAGCTGTTCATGGATCTCGGCGCGGACGCACACCAGATCGAGTTCCCGATCGTCTACACGAATGCCAAGCTGGGGACGGCAACGCTCGACCTGGCCGTCCCGGGAACCGACCTCCGGCCGCTGCTCGACCTGCTGGTCGAGGTGACGCCGGCGCCGGTGTTCGAGCCCGGACATCCGCTCCAGCTGCTGGTGACCAACCTGTCGGCAAACGAGTACGTGGGCCGGATGGCGGTCGGGCGGATCCGCAACGGGACGATCCGGACCGGTCAGCGGATCGCCGTCCTGCGCGAAGAGGCGGACGACACCACGGGGGCGATCGAGCCCGGGCGGACCGTGACCCTGAGCGGCACGGTGACCAGCCTCCAGACCGCGCGTGGCATGGAGCGGGTCGAGATCCCCGAAGCCGGCCCCGGCGAGATCGTGTCGGTCGCCGGCCTGCCCGAGGTCACGATCGGCGACACGATCACGGACCCCGCCGACCCACGGCCGCTGCCGCGCCTGGACGTCGACGCGCCGACCCTGCGGATGACGTTCGGCGTCAACACCTCGCCCCTTGGCGGCCGCGACGGCAAGTACGTCACGTCGCGCCAGATCAAGGCCCGCCTCGAGCGCGAGATCCTGGGCAACGTCTCGATCGAGGTCTATCCGACCGACTCCGGCGACACGTTCGAGGTCCGCGGGCGCGGCGAGCTCCAGCTGGCCGTGCTGATCGAGCAGATGCGACGCGAAGGCTACGAGCTCACCGTCAGCCGCCCCGAGGTCATCCTGCGCACCATCGGCGGCGAGGTCCAGGAGCCGTACGAGCGGATCACCATCGACATCCCGCCCGACTACATCGGCGAGGTCCAGCAGGCGCTCGCGGGCCGCAAGGGCCGTCTCGAGCAGATGACCACGGACGCCGACGGACGGGTGCGGCTGGAGTTCGTGCTCCCGGTCCGCGGACTGATCGGGTACCGCGGCCAGCTGCTCACCGACACGCGCGGGACCGCGCTGCTCCACCAGATCGGCGAGGGCTACGGACCGTGGGCGGGCGACGTGACCCACCGCACCAACGGGGTCCTGGTGAGCGACCGGACCGGCGTCTCGAACGCGTACGGGCTGTTCAACCTCCAGGAGCGCTCGGAGCTGCTGATCGGCGCCGGCGAGGACGTGTACGAGGGGATGATCGTCGGCGAGAACGCGCGGTCCGGTGACATGGACGTCAACGCGACCAAGGAGAAGAAGCTGACCAACATCCGGACGCACGCCCACGACGAGGCGCTGCGGCTGACCCCGCCGCGACCGCTGACGCTCGAGAACGCGATCGAGTTCATCGGGACCGACGAGCTGGTCGAGGTCACGCCGTCGGCGATCCGGCTGCGCAAGCGGCTGCTGGCCAGGCATGACCGCGAGCGGGAGCGCGGCCGGGCCTACGACCAGGCACGCGCCGAACGGGGGTAGCGCCGACCGCCGCGACGACCGGGTGGGCGGGCGCTCCGGGACCCCGACGTACAATCCCGGGACCATGGCGATCTACCTCGACCACGCCGCCACGACGCCGCTCCGCACCGAGGTGCTCGCGGCGATGACGCCGTACCTCGACGGGGTGTTCGGCAACCCGTCGTCCGCGCACGTGTTCGGGCGCGCCGCGCGCGAGGCGCTCGATGATGCGCATGCGCGGCTTGCCCGGGCGATCGGCGGTGATCCCCGCGAGATCGTGTTCACCAGCGGTGGCAGCGAGGCCAACAACCTGGCGCTCAAGGGCGCCGCGTGGGCGGGGCGTGCCAAGGGCCACCGGATCGTCACCACGCCGATCGAGCACCACGCCGTCGGTCACTCGCTGTCGCACCTCGAGAAGTTCGGGTTCGAGGTCCACGAGGTGCCGGTGGACCGGTACGGTCGGGTCGACCCCGCGGACATCGAGCGGGCGATCACGGATCGCACGATCCTGGTCTCGGTGATGCTCGGCAACAACGAGGTGGGCACGATCCAGCCGATCGGGGACATCGCCGCGATCGTGCGCGCGCACCGCGGCATCCTGTTCCACGTGGACGCCGTCCAGGCGGCACCGTGGCTGGACCTCGACGTGTCGATGCTGGGTGCGGATCTCGTGGCGCTCGCGGCGCACAAGGCCGAGGGACCCAAGGGGACCGGGGCGCTGTGGATCCGCAAGGGCACCCACATCCTCGCCCAGCAGCACGGCGGGACGCAGGAGCGGCACCGGCGCGCGGGCACCGAGAACGTGGCCGGCGCGGTGGGGATGGCCACGGCGTTCGAGCTGCGCGCGGCCGAGCGGGCGATGCTGGCGGCCCGCGTGCGCGAGCAGCGGGAGCGGCTCCAGGCCGCGATGCTCGCGGTCGACGGCGTCGAGCTCACGGGTCACCCGGTGGACCGCCTGCCCCACATCCTGTCGGTCATCGCGCACGGCACCGACGGCGGCTCGGTCGCCCTGGCGCTCGACCTCGCCGGGATCGCCGTGTCCACGGGGTCCGCGTGCACGACGGGCTCGACCGAGGTCAGCCACGTCCTGTCCGCGATGGCGTACCCGGACGAGGAGGCTCGCGGATCGCTGCGGGTGTCGCTCGGCCGGACGACCACCGACGCCGAGATCGACGAGGCGATACGGATCGTGCCCGGCGAGCTCCGCCGGATGATGACGGCAGCCCCCGCGACGCGGCAGCCGGAGGGGCCCGGGGCCGTCCCGGTCGGACCGGGACCGGTGGTGGCCGCCACGTGAGCCGGATCCTGGTCGCGATGTCCGGCGGCGTCGATTCATCGGTCGCCGCGGCTCTCCTTCACGAGCAGGGCCACGAGGTCGTCGGGGTCTGGATGCGGCTCCACGAGGTCGCCGACAGCTACTCCGAGTTCCGCAAGTCCTGCTGCTCCGCCGACGCCGCGGACGATGCGCGGCGCGTCGCCGCGCGGCTCGGGATCCCGTTCTACGTGATGAACCTCGAGCGCGAGTTCGCCGCGGGCGTGATCGAGCCCTTCATCGCGGCCTATCTCGGCGGCCGGACGCCCAGCCCGTGCGTCGACTGCAACAGCTACGTCAAGTTCGGGGCGCTGCTGGGCAAGGCACGGCACCTGTACCAGTGCGATGCGGTGGCGACCGGGCACTACGCGCGGCGCGTGGTCGTCGACACGGCGGACGGGCCCCGGGCGACGCTGGCCCGGGCGGCCGACGCGGACAAGGACCAGACGTATTTCCTGTACGGGCTGCGACAGGACCAGCTGTGGCACAGTCGGTTCCCGCTGGGCGACCTCACCAAGCCCGAGGTGCGCGACATCGCGCGGTCGCTGGACCTGGTCACGGCCGACAAGCCCGAGAGCCAGGAGATCTGCTTCGTCCCGGGTGGCGACTACCGCGAGGAGCTGCGGACGCGCGGCGGATGGACGCCCGAACCCGGGCCCGTGTATGACGACGACGGGCAGCGAGTGGGGGAGCACGACGGATCCGCCGGCTACACCGTGGGGCAGCGCAAGGGGATCGGCATCGCGCTCGGCGAGCCGCGCTACGTGTCGCGGATCGACCCCGCGACCAACGCGATCGTGCTGGGGCGCCGGGAGGACCTCGAGACCCGTGAGATCCCGCTCGAGGACGGCACCTTCGTCGCAGGTGCGCCGCCGGCGGGACGCGAGCCCGATGGCGGCTGGCGCCCATTCCGAGCCCGCGTCCGGATCCGCCACGGGGCCCCGCTGGTCGAGGCCACGGTCCGTCCCGCGTCCGTCGACGAGCCCGTGCGTGGCGGGCGCTGGGTGGTCCAGACAGAGCGGCCCGTGTGGGCGATCGCACCCGGCCAGGCGTGCGTCCTGTACGACCGGGACACGTGCCTGGGTGGCGGGCGCATCGCCGCGCCGCAGGCGTCGCATGCCCGGGCCGAGGCGGGCGTCGCCGCCCCGTCGCTCGTGACCGGCTCCGCATGACGATCCCCACCGCGCTGCCGCTGGCGCTCCTGGTCGGCCTGTTCCACACGGCGATGTACGTGCTCATCCGGGGAGACGCCGGCGGCCGCCTGCCGCTGACGTTCATGGCCGCCGTGCTGGGGGCCTGGGCCGGCGCGGCGATCGGCGGCAGGATCGGGCTCGAGATCCTCGCGATCGGCGATTTCGAGCTCATCCCGGCTTCGATCATGGCCTGGCTCGGGATCGGGTTCATCGCGATCGTGGCAACGCTCGGTCCCCAATCACAGAAGGTGCCCTGACATGACCGATCCCCGCGACGACCGGACGCCGGAGCCGCCGAACCGCGCCGCCGCTCGCGTGGCCGGCCCTCGCCCGCTCGGTGCGATCACGGATCTCGCCGAGCTCCTCGGTGGCGAGAGCCGGCGCTCGCGCAGGTTCCTCGGCGGGCTCGTGATCGGTGGCCTGGTCGGTGCGGCGATCGCCGGCACGTCCCTGCTGGGGCGCCGCACCCGCGAACCGCAGGACGGATAGCGCGTCGCGACCGGTTTGGGGCAGCCACGGTCGCCCCGTTCGCTACCATTGCGGGGATGGCCAGCCCCACCTCGCCCGACCCGTCGATCCCGTACCTGTCCGGCGCCGAGATCCGGGCCCGGTTCATCGAGTTCTTCGCCGAGCGCGGCCACACGGTGGTGCCCAGCGCCAGCCTGGTGCCCGGCGGGGACCAGACGCTGCTGTTCACCAACTCCGGCATGGTCCAGTTCAAGGACGCGCTGACCGGGGTCGAGAAGCGCGACTACACCCGGGCGGTCGACTACCAGCGCTGCCTGCGCGTGGCCGGCAAGCACAACGACTTCGAGGAGGTCGGCCGGACGCCGCGCCACCACACGCTGTTCGAGATGCTCGGCAACTGGAGCTTCGGCGATTACTTCAAGCGCGACGCGATCCACTGGGCGTGGCAGTTCCTCACCCGCGACCTTGAAATCCCCGCGGCTCGCCTTGCCGCGACGGTCTACTCCACGGACGACGTCGCCCACGCCGTCTGGAAGGACGAGATCGGTCTGCCGCCCGAGCGCCTGGTCCGCTGGGGCGACTTCCCGGCAGGTGACGAGAAGAACTGGTGGCGGATGGCCGACATCGGCCCCAGCGGTCCGTGTTCGGAGATCCACTTCGATCGCGGTGCCCACCTGTCCGAGGGCCCCGAGTGCGTCCCGGATCACTCCGAGCAATGCCCCCGCTGGCTCGAGGTCTGGAACCTCGTGTTCATGGAGTTCGACCTTCACCCCGACCGCAGCCTGACGCCGCTGCCGGCGCCCGGCGTCGATACCGGGCTTGGGCTGGAGCGGATCGCGAGCGTCGTGCAGGGCGTGTCCAGCAACTACGACACGGACCTGTTCGCCCCGATCCACGCCCGGATGCGCGAGCTGATCGGCCACGACCCCGAGGGGTTCGAGCAGGAGCGCTTCAGCTACCAGGTCATCGCGGATCATGTCCGTGCCGTGACATTCCTCGTCGCCGACGGGGTCCTCCCGTCGAACGAGGGCCGCGGGTACGTCCTGCGGCGGATCCTGCGCCGGGCCGTTCGCCACGGGCGCCTGCTGGGTCGCACCGAGCCGTTCCTGGGCGAGGCCGCCAAGGTGGTCATCGACACCATGTCCGCGGCGTATCCGCACCTCGAGGAGCGCCGCGCGGAGATCCTGGGCGCGATCGAGCGCGAGGAGCGCCAGTTCGGGCGAACCCTCGAGGCCGGCATGGGCCAGCTCGAGGAGGCGCTGATCCCGCTCACGTCGGCGGAGCGCGTCGTGGGGCAACTGGCGGAGGCGCTGCCGGCGGACGCCCCGGTGCTCCCCGGCGCGATCGCGTTTCGGCTCCACGACACGTTCGGGTTCCCGATCGACCTGACGGTCGAGCTCGCCGCGGAGTACGGCGTGCGGACGGACCTGGCCGGGTTCGAGGACGCGCTCGCCGAGCAGCGCGAGCGGAGCCGGAGCGGGACCAAGGCGGAGCTGGCCCGGACCGCGGAGCTGGGCGCCCGCTACGCGGCCATCCTCGGCCGGACCGGCCCCACCGAGTTCCTGGGCTACGAGACGCTGTCCGCGGAGGGTCGCGTGCTCGCGATCCTCCGCGACGAGACGGAATACGAGACGCTGGAGGCGCGTCCCGAGGTCGAGCTGCGCGCCGGGGCGTCCGCGCATGCCGAGCTGATCCTGGACCGGACCCCGTTCTACGCGGAGAGCGGCGGCCAGGTCGCGGACACCGGCGTGATCCGCGCGGCCGACGGCAGCGTCCTGTTCACGGTCGAGGACGTCCAGCGCGTGGCCGGCTCGCAGACGGCCGGGCTGACCGTCCATCGCGGGATGCTTCACGGGTCGGTGCGGGTGGACGAGGTCGTCCGCGCCGAGGTTGACGCCGACCGCCGCGCCGACACCATGCGCAACCACACCGCCACGCATGTGCTCCACCGGGCGCTGCGCAACGCCGTCGGCGAGCAGGCGCGCCAGGCCGGCTCGCAGGTCCACCCTGACTACCTTCGCTTCGACTTCCCGTTCGACCGCGCACTGACCGACGACGAGAAGCGAACGATCGAGGCCGAGGTCCGGCGCGTGGTGCGCGAGGATCACCCGGTGTCGATCGAGTGGATGACCATGGCCGAGGCCAACGCCGCGGGCGCCGACGCGTTCTTCGACGAGAAGTACGGCGAGCGCGTCCGGACGATCCGGGTCGAGGGCTTCAGCCACGAGCTGTGCGGCGGGACGCACTGCCGGGCGAGCGGCCAGATCGGCAGCTTCGTGATCACCGGCGAACGGAGCATCGGCTCCGGGATGCGCCGGATCGAGGCCGTCACGGGTGTGGCCGCGGACCACCTGATGGACGAGCGATTCGCGGTCCTCGAGCGTGCGGCCGAGGCGGCGGGCGCCCGCACACCCGAGGCGCTTGCGGAGCGGATCGACGCGCTCAAGGACGAGCTTCGGGACGCGAAGCGGCGGCTCAAGGCGGGCGGCGCGGCCGGTGGGCGCGCGAAGCCGGCCGAGCTCGCGGCCCGCGCCGAGGAGGTCGCGCCAGGAGTGCGGTTCATCGGCTGGACCGGAGATCTCGAGTCGATCGACGCCCTCAAGGGCTTTGCCAAGGACATCCGCGGTGCGTTCCCCAGCGGCGTGATCGCGCTCGGCCTCGATGCCGACGAGCCGCAGCTGTTCGTGACGGTCAGCGACGATCTCGTCGCGAGCGGCGTGGCGGCCGGTGCGCTCGTCCAGGCGGCAGCTCCGGCGATCGACGGGCGGGGTGGGGGACGACCGCAGATGGCGCAGGCCAAGGGCAGGCGGCGAGACGGGCTCGACGGGGCAATCGCCGCCGTGCGAGCCGCCGCCGCGGGCGTGGGCACCTAGATGGCCTTCCTGCGTCGCTTCTGGAACCGCGACGAGCTGCCGGCGCTCGCCGCGTGCACGGCGCTCGACGTGGGGACGGAGTTCGCCAAGGCGCTCGTGTTCGAGATCGACGATGCCGGACACGGCACGGTGCGCGGCGTCGGTCGCAAGCGGCAGGGCCTGTCGCACATGCAGTCGGGCACCGTCGCCGATATCGCGGCCGTCGTCGACAACTGTTCGGTCGCGCTCCAGGAAGCCGAGGAGATGGCCGGCTTCCGGCCCACCCAGGTCGTCATCGGGATCGCGGGGGAGCTGGTCAAGGGGTTCACGACCACGCTCACGCAGGAGCGACGGAAGCCGGAGCAGCCGATCAACGACGGCGAGCTGGTCAAGCTGATCGACAGCGTCCAGCGCCAGGCGCTGCACGAGGCGGAGCGGTCGATCACCTGGGAGACGGGGCTGCCGCACGTGGACGTGCGCCTGGTCCACAGCGCGATCGTGGGCGCCTCGATCGACGGCTACGGGCTGACCAACCCGGTCGGGTTCCAGGGTCGCCACGTCAAGATCGGCATCTTCAACGCGTTCGCCCCGCTGGTTCACCTCGGCGCGCTCCAGTCCGTCGCCAGCCAGCTCGATCTCGAGCTGCTCGAGGTGGTCGCCGAGCCGTACGCGGTGGCTCGCGTGCTGGGCGTGGAGCAGGTCCGCCAGGCCGGGGCACTGTTCATCGATGTCGGCGGCGGGACCACCGACGTTGCGCTCGTCCGGCAGGGCGGGATCGAGGGCACCCGGATGTTCGCGCTTGGCGGCCGCGCGTTCACGAAGTCGATCGCGGACCGGCTCGACCTGCCGTTCCCGCGGGCCGAGGACCTCAAGGTGGACTACGCCCGCGGGCTTGACATCGCAGAGCGTGAGGCGGTTGCCGAGGTCGTGGGCGACGATGTGGCCGTCTGGGCGGCCGGCGTCGAGCTGGTGATGGAGGAGCTCGCCGCCGGTGAGATGCTCCCGTCCCGGATCCACGTCTGCGGCGGCGGTTCGCGGCTGCCCGAGATCCGCGACGCGATCGCCGCGGAGCGCTTCTGGAAGCGGCTGCCGTTCACGCGGCCGCCCGAGGTGTCGATCATGTCCCCGGACCAGGTCGAGTCCATCACCGACGAGACCGAGCTCCTCGTCGACCAGCAGGACGTCACCCCGATGGGCCTCGCCTACCAGGCGATCGAGCTCCACACCTCCGAGGACCCGCTCGACGCCGCGCTGCGGCGCGTTCTCCGCGCGATGAAGGTCTGAGGGGGTAGGCTCCGGCTCGCATGGCGACCATCGTCTATCTCGACGTCGAGGACGAGATCACGTCCGCGGCGACGCGCATCCGGAACGCCCCCGAGTCACGCGTCGGGCTGGTGCTCCCGTTCGGATCCCGGCTGGCGACGTCCCGGATCAACTTCCGGCTGCTCGCCCGGGAGGCGATGGTCAACGGCCGGCGCCTCGACCTCATCGCCCCCGATCCCTCGGCGCGCGCCCTCGCGGCGTCGGCCGGCCTGCCCGTGTTCGAGTCCGTCGCGGAGTACGAGGATGCGCTCGCGGCACCGGCGGCCGAAGCGGAGCCGCCCGCGACCGATGAAGCGCCTGCCGCGGGCATCGTCCAGACCCCGCCAACCTCGTCGCGTGCCGCGGGCCGCCCCAAGACGCCCGTTCCGGTGCCCGTCCCGACACCGGTGCCGACGCCCGTCACGACATCGGACACACCGACGCCATCGATGCGGGACGAGCCCGGTGGTGGCCGCCGGGGCGAGCCACGGGTGATCCACGAGCGACGCTTGCCACGGATCCGGCCGGCCGCGCTCGTGGGCTTCGGCATGCTCCTGGTCGCGCTCCTGGTCGCCGGCGTGGCCGGCTACGTGTTCCTGCCGTCCGCGGAGATCACGATCACGCCGCGGATCGAGCCCATCGGGCCCATCTCGCTCACGGTGCGCGCCGACCCGGCGGCATCCGGGGTGGACACCGGGAACGGGGTCATCCCGGCGATCTCGCTGGACGTGCCGGTCGAATTGTCGGGCGAGTTCCCGGCCACCGGCAAGCGGATCGCGGAGACGAAGGCGACCGGCGGCGTGCGCTGGACCAACTGCGATCCGCACGAAGCCTTACACGATCCCGAAGGGCACACTCTGTGAAGACAGCCAGCGGGATCGCGTTCACGACCGACGAAGCGGTGCTCCTGCCAATCGCCACGCCGTCCGGCTCTCCCCGAACCTGCCCGTGCACCTGCCAGATCAAGCGAAGTCGCGTCACCGCGTCGAAGTCCGGGACGGACGGCAATGTGGCGGCAGGGCCATCAAGGTCATGCCGGCGAAGTACAACCGCGACGTCATCATCGTGACCAACCTCAAACCCGACGAGCGGTGGCACGCACCAGGAGTTCCTGCGGGTCTCACAGGCGGACGTCGATGCCGCGGTCGAACAGGTGCGCAAGGACATCGACAGCAAGTTCGCGACCGCAATCGAGGACGGCGCCGGCGCGCCGGACGGCACCACCGTGTTCGCGGATACCGCGACCCTCGGCACGCCAGTCACCGATGTTGATCCCGCGACGCTCGTCGGCAAGGAGGTCGACTCGTTCACGATCGCGATGACCGCGACCGGTCACGTCCTCGCGGTCGACGCGTCTCCGGTCGAGGCCATCGCCGAGGCGCGCCTCCAGTCGTCGATCACGAGCGGGTACGAGCTCGTCCGCGATTCGACCCAGGTCACGGTCGGCGAGGGGAAGGTGGTCGGCGGGGTCGTCAAGTTCCCGGTCGAGGGATCGGCGAAGCAGCTTCGGCCCATCGATGCGGCGGCGCTCAAGGGGCAGGTGCTGGGCCTGAGCAAGGCCCAGGCGATGGACCTGCTCCGGTCGTACGGGACCGTCGAGATCACGCTCTGGCCGGACTGGGCGTCCGGTGTGCCGTCCCTCGAGCAGCGCGTGACGTTGACGGTGGCCACCCCGGTGGACGAGACGCCGGCCCCGACCGAGGCACCCACGGAGAGCCCGTCATCCGTCCCCGACGCCTCCGACGCTGCCGTGTCGGGCGAGCCGGTACCATCGGGGTGATGATCGTCGCCATGCGTCCCGCTCGCTGCCCGGCCCCCGTTCGAGCCGTCCCCATCGTGCGGGCGCGGTGAGCCGGATCCTCGGCGTCGACCTCGGGGAGCGACGGATCGGGCTCGCGATCGCCGACATCGGGATCGACATCGCCCGCCCGCTCGCCACCGTCAACCGCGCCCGGACGATGGACGCTGACGCCGTGGCGCTCGGGACGGTCTGTCGCGAGCAGGACGTCAGCGAGCTCGTCGTGGGCCTGCCCGTCGAGGCCAGCGGCGTCGAGGGTTCCATGGCCGACGGCGCCCGGCGCTGGGCCCTGGACCTCGGATCGCGGCTCGGGCTGCCGATCACGATGCGCGACGAGCGGCTGTCGTCGTTCGAGGCGGAGCGACGGCTGGGCCGGATGCCCCGCGGCCGGTCGGGTGGTCCGCCGTCGCGGACCCAGCGCAACGCCCACCGGGCACGCATCGATCGGGAGGCCGCAGCCGTCATCCTCCAGGACGAGCTGGACGCGCGCCGAACTGCGTCTGCCGACCGGCAGGAGAATCGATGACCATCCGAGGCGGCCGTCAGCCGCGGGACCCGATGGCGACCCCCGCGCCCACGCGGCGCGCCAACCCGTACGTGCGCACCGGCCGCTACGGGCAGGGTCCCGGCGACCAGCGGCGCTACGAGCGGTACGGCGACGACGGCGGCGGGATGGGCGCCCTTCTCCGGTTCGTGGTGTTCCTGGTCATCCTCGCGGCGCTCGTGCTGCTCGCCATGGCCACCGTCGCTCGCCCGCTCGTCCGCGCCGTGATCGTGCCGTGGGCCGAGGACAACCCCGGGGCGCTGCGGATCGGGTTCGTCTCGGACCTGGTTCGCGAGGACATCGGCGCCGCACTGACGGCGCCGGCCGGGACCGATGCGGCCGAGATCGTGTTCACCGTGGAGACCGGGGACACCCCGGTCACGCTGGCGCCCCGGCTGCTCGAGGCGGGCATCATCGCCAGCGAGCGCGCCTTCCTGTTCGAGGCGCGGATCGATGACCTGACGCCCCAGCTGACGGCGGGGAGCTTCGCGCTCGCGGGCAACCTGACGCCCGCGCAGGTGGTCGGGGGACTGGTCCGGAACCGGATCGTCATCAGGACCGAGACGGTGACCTTCCGCGAAGGCCTGCGGCTGGAGCAGATGACCGCCAAGCTCGAGACGCTCACCGGCACGTCCGTGGATCCCGCCGCGTTTCTCGAGCTCGTCAGGCACCCCACCGACGAGCTGCTGGCTGACTACCCGTGGCTGCTGGACGAGAACGTGCGCCCGAAGGACGCGTCGCTCGAGGGCTTCCTGTACCCGGCGACGTACACGCTGCGCACCGACGAGATCGCGCCGACGACGGCCGAGGACCTGGTGAGGATGATGCTCACCGCGTTCCATGACCGGGTTGGCGACCTCCTGACCGTCCCCGAGGCGCGCGGCCTGACGTTCTACCAGGTCCTCGTCCTGGCATCGATCGTGGAGCGAGAGGCTGTCCTGGACGAGGAGCGGCCGCTGATCGCCGGTGTGTACCAGAACCGGCTGAGCTCGAAGAGCTGGCCCACGCGCCTGCTCCAGTCGGATCCGACGATCTTCTACATCAACGACACGCTCCAGCTGGACAAGCTCGACCTCACGGCCTGGAAGGAGTACGTGTTCTGGGACACGCTCAAGGAGAAGCTTCCGAAGGAGCTCCCGGACATCCTCGCCGGATACAACACGTACACGAGCAAGGGTCTGCCGCCCGGACCGCTGTGTTCGCCGGCGATCGAGTCGATCAGGGCCGCGCTGACCCCCGACACCAAGGCCGGGTACCTGTTCTTCATCGCGAAGGGCGACGGTTCCGGATCCAGCGCATTTGCCAAGACCAAGGCGGAGCACGACAAGAATGTCGCCAAGTACGGCAAGTGACCCCGGTTCCGGCGTGATGCCGGTTGCCGCGGACTTCGCACCGCCGCCGGACGCGGCGACGCGCCGCCGCTGGCTGGCCGCGGACCGCGCGCATCGACCCGGTCGCCTGGCCGCCCTTCGCGCCCGGATGGCCGACGCCGGCATCGACGCGTACTTCGGGCTCCGCCCCGAGCACATGCGCTGGCTCACCGGCTTCACCCTCGGCAGTGGCGAAGACAAGGTCGCCGGGCACTCGGGCCGGTTCCTGGTGGGCCGTGACGAGGTCGTCGTGGTGACCGACTCGCGGTACACCGTCCAGTGCCGGCGCGAAGCACCCGAGAGCACGGTGATCGAGATCGGGTACGAGCTGCCGGAGGCATGGCCGGGCCTGCTGGCACGGCTCGGTGCCCGGCGCGTCGCGATCGAGGCCGACGTCATCTCGCACGCGCTGTGGGAACAGCTCGCGGTGGCCGCCCCCGGTGTCGAGCTCGTGCCGGACGACGGCTGGGTGGAGGCGATGCGCGCGGTCAAGACGCCGGACGAGATCGAGCGGATCGCGGCGGCCTGCGCGGTCGCCGACCGCGCCCTCGCAACGCTGCTGCCGGAGATCGGACCGGGCACCACAGAGCAGGCGCTGGCGCTCCGCCTGGAGTGGCTCATCCGCACCGGTGGCGCTGAGGCGCTGGCGTTCGACGTGGCCTGCCTCGCGGGTCCGGAAGCGGCGCTGCCACACGGATCGCCCGGCGATCGCCCGGTGCTCGAGAACGCCGTTCTGTTGTTCGATTTCGGCGCGCAGGTGGACGGCTACCGGAGCGACATGACGCGAACCCTGTTCGTGGGCGAGCCGGCCGCGCGTGACCTCGAGCTGTACGACCTGGTCGCCCGCGCCCAGCAGGCATCGATCGATGCCATCGCCGCGTCCGTGGCCGCGGTCGTCCGCGACGGCGCCCCCATCATCACCGGCCGCGAGGCGGACGCGGCCGCGCGACGGGTCATCGAGGCCGCCGGGCACGGCGAGCACTTCGGCCACGGCACCGGACACGGGATCGGGCTGGCGACCCACGAGGAGCCCGGGCTGCGGCAGACCGGCGCCGCGGTACCGCTGCCCAGCCCGACCGTGTTCTCCGTCGAGCCCGGGGTGTATCTCGCGGGCGAGACCGGCATCCGGATCGAGGACCTCATCCACCTCGACCTCGAGCATGGTGCGGTGGAGCGGCTGACGAAGTTCCCGCGGGACATCCTGGTGCTGCCGGCCTGATCGCGGAGCGGCTGTGGTCTCCGAGCCCCCGGGGCCGATCGGCGGCTCTGGTACGATCGGGCTCGATACCACCTCGCCTGATGTTCGGCGTTCGCACGCCTCGCGAACCCGTGACGTCCATCCGGGAGCACCAGCCCACATGATCAGCACCGGAGAGCTGCGCAAGGGCGTCGTCATCGAGCTCGATGGCGAGCTGTGGCAGATCCTCGACTATCACCACATCAAGATGGGTCGGGGCTCGGCGCAGGTCCGCATCAAGTTCCGGAACGTCAAGAAGGGCAGCACCGTCGAGAAGTCGTTCCAGGCCGGCGAGCGCTGGCCGCGAGCACAGATCGACCGGCGGCCCGTCCAGTATCTCTACCGCGACGGTGACGACCTCCACTTCATGGAGACCGAGTCGTACGAGCAGTTCAGCCTGCGGGCCGAGACGCTCGACGATGCGATCGGATTCCTGAAGGAGGGGATGACCGTCGATCGCACCTCGTACCAGGGCGAGACGCTCGGGATCGAGCTCCCGGTCACCGTGGACCTGCTGGTCCAGGAGACCGAGCCGGGCTACGCGGGAGATACCGCCCAGGGCGCCCGCAAGAACGCCACGATGGAGACCGGTCTCGTGGTCACCGTGCCGCTGTTCGTCAACGAGGGCGACACGCTGCGCATCGACACCCGAACCGGCGAGTACCAGACCCGCCTCTAGCGGGCTCGCGACGGCCGTCGAGATGTCGCGGTGAGCCGCACCCCCGAGCCGCCCGAGTGGGCGCTCCCGTCCTGGGACACGCTGCCCGACGATCCCGACGCCGCGCCGCCGCGGCGGCCTGCCGTACCCGGCGGCACCTTCGGGCTCCGCGTCAGGACGGTGTCCGAGGTCAGCCGCGCGATCCGCGAGCGCATCCGGGCCGACGACGGGCTGCGCGACGTGTGGGTCGAGGGCGAGGTCGGACGGGTCACGGTCTCGAGCGCCGGCCATGCCTACTTCACGCTCAAGGACGCGCGTGCCCAGCTCCAGTGCATCTGGTTCCGCGACGATCGCGTCCGGTCGCCGTTCCAGCCGCAGACCGGGCTGCAGGTCGTCGCCCACGGCCGGGTTGACCTGTTCGAGCCGCAGGGCGCGCTCCAGCTGTACGTCGATGCGATCCAGCCGTCGGGGTTCGGCGATCTGGCCATCCGCTTCGAGCAGCTCAAGGCGCGGCTGGCGGCGGAGGGCCTGTTCGACGCGGCACGCAAGCGGCCGCTGCCGGCCAGGCCGCGCACGATCGCCGTGGTCACGTCGCCCACGGGCGCGGTGTGGCAGGACGTATGCAACGTGCTGGCCCGGCGATGGCCGATGGCGCGCGTGGTGCTGGTCGCCTGCAAGGTCCAGGGTGACGGCGCGCCCGAGAGCATCGTCCGGGCGCTGCGCCGGCTGGAGCGCTGGATCGAGCAGGAGTCGCCGGGCGCGGCGGGCGACGCGCCCGCGGTGACGATCCTGGCCCGCGGCGGAGGGTCGCTGGAGGACCTGTGGTCGTTCAACGACGAGCGTGTCGTCCGCGCGATCGTGGCGCACCCGGTTCCCGTGGTGTGCGGGGTCGGCCACGAGGTCGACGTGACCCTGGCCGACTTCGCGGCCGACGTTCGGGCGCCGACGCCGTCGGCCGCGGCCGAGCTCGTGGTGCCGGACCGGGTGGAGGCGGCCGGTGCGGTCCGGGCGCTCGGGCAGCGGGCCGGCACATCAGTGACGCGACGGGTCGGGGTGGCGCGCCGCGACGTCGATGCGGAGCGGCGTGCCCTCGCGCGTCTCGAACCGCGGGCGCAGCTTGCGGCATCGCGCGAGCGGGTCGGGCTGGTCCTCGACCGCGCCAGCAGGATCCTGGGCACCCGGCTCGAACGCGACATGCGCCGGCTCGAGGAGCTCGCGAGCCGGGTTCCGCGCGTCCTGGACCGGCGGATCCGCGCGGCCTCGGCCGGGCTGGCCACGGCGGCAGCCTCACTTGCCGCGCTCGGCCCGCAGGCGACGCTCGACCGTGGATATGCGATCGTCCGCCGGGCCGGAGACGGGGCGATCGTGCGCGATCCGGCCGAGGCGATCGCCGGGACGAGCCTGTCGCTCGCGCTGTCACGCGGCACCCTCGCGGCCACCAGCGACGGCCCAGGCGATCCACCCGGGATCGACCCTCCGCTGGGTATGATCGTGGCCGGAGGAGCAGACGCCGTCGGACCGGCCGACGCGCCTGACGCCGGCCCCGCAGCGCAGGAGGAGCACCCGTGACGGACGTGACGGCACCCGGCACCGCCGCGCCCCCGGTCGAGGCGCTCGCCTACGACGACGCCTTCGCGGAGCTGCAGCGGGTGGTCGCGACGCTTGAAGCGGGCGGCCAGACGCTCGAGCAGACGATCACGATGTACGAGCGGGCGGTGGCGCTCCAACGTCGCTGCGAGCGCCTGCTGGGCGAAGCGGAGCTGCGCGTCCAGCAGCTGATGGCCGCGCCCGGGGGCGGGCTCGCGGCCATCGACGTCCGACCCGAGGACGCCGCGGAGGAGTAGGGGAGCCGCCGTGGAAACGGCTCGCTCCGGCGGCCGCGATCGGACATCGTGCTACCATCGGATATCACATAATCTCGACCCTTTTCACGCCCACGAGGGCGCCGTCCAGCATCACCGCCGGGTCCAGCCGGCCGTCACAGCCGGCATGTTCCCCTCGCAACAGGAGCCGAAGTCCGTGCCGATCCTCGATCGCCTCCAGGACCCCGCGGAGCTTCGCGGTCTGTCCGACCAGGAGCTGGACCAGCTCGCGGCTGAGATCCGGGAGACGATCATCCGCACGGTCGCGGTCACCGGCGGCCACCTGGGATCGTCGCTTGGGGTCGTCGAGATCACGCTGGCGCTGCACCGGCAGCTCGAGTCGCCGCGCGACCGGATCGTGTGGGACACCGGCCACCAGGCGTACGCGCACAAGCTGCTCACCGGCCGGCTGGAACGATTCCACACGCTGCGCCAGATCGATGGCGTGGGCGGCTTCCCGCGGCGCACGGAGTCGCCGCATGACGTGTTCGACGGTGGCCACGCCGGCACCGGCCTCTCGATCGCCCAGGGTCTCGCGACCGCCCGTGACCTGCGGCACTCGATGGAGCGGATCGCGGTCGTGGTCGGGGATTCCGCGCTGCTGTCCGGCCTCAGCCTCGAGGCGCTCAACGACATCGGGCATCGGCAGACGCAGCTGCTGATCGTGCTCAACGACAACGAGATGTCGATCAGCCCGTCGGTCGGTGCGCTGTCGAAATACCTGTCCGAGATCAAGCTGTCGGCCGCCTGGCGCCAGGGCAAGACCGCGTGGGACTCGGCGACCGAGCGGATCCCGTTCGTCGGGCCGCGGCTGCTCGAGCTCTCTCGCCGGTTCCGGCAGTCAGTGGTCTCGTTCGCGCAGCCGGGCCAGCTGTTCGAGGACCTCGGGATCACCTACATCGGGGTCATGCCGGGCCACGATGTCCACCTGCTCGAGGAGACGTTCCGCCGGGCGCTCTCGTTCACCGGGCCGGTGATCGTCCACGTCCGGACGCAGAAGGGCAAGGGCTACCGCCCGGCGGAGAGGGATCAGGTCTCGTTCCACGGCGCCGCGTTGCCGCCGATGACCCTGGCACCGGCCACCGACATGCACGACCGGCTGGGCGCCTCGGCAAACGGCACCAACGGCGATGCGATGGCGTCGTCGGCCGCCACGGGCTCGGCCGTGACCGCGTCGCGCGACGCAGAGGAGGGAGCGCCGCCGTCGGTGTCGGTGATGGCCGATCGGCGCAGCCCCGCGCACAACACCGAAGGTGCAGCCGAGCCGTCCGCGATGCCGTCGCCGGTGAGCGACGAGCAGAAGACCCCCAACTACACCGCGTTCTTCTCGCGGGAGCTGGTCGCACTCGGGGCAGAGGACCGCCGGATCGTGGCGATCACCGCGGGCATGCCCACCGGCACCGGCCTCGCGAAGTTCCAGCAGGCATATCCGGACCGCTTCATCGATGTCGGGATCGCCGAGCAGCACGCCGTGACGCTGGCCACGGGCCTCGCGCTGGGCGGCCTGCGCCCGATCGTCGCCCTGTACTCCACATTCCTCCAGCGCGCGTTCGACCAGACGGTGCACGACGTGTGCCAGAACGACGCGCCGGTCGTGCTCGCCGTCGACCGCGCCGGCCTGGTCGGCGAGGACGGCACCAGCCACCAGGGGATGTTCACGCTGCCCGCCCAGCGTCAGCTGCCGAATCTCGTGATCGCCAGCCCGCGAGACGAGCAGGAGCTCCGGGCGCTGCTGCGGACCGCGTTCGCCCAGGACCATCCGTTCGCACTCCATTACCCGCGCGACGCCGGGTTCGGCGTTGACGAGCGAGCCGCGACGCCGCTCCCCGTCGGTCGGGGGGAGGTCCTCCGCGAGGGCCACGACCTGCTGTTCGTCGGGTTTGGTCCGATCACCCAGCGGGCCGTCGAGGCGGCCGAAGCGCTCGAGGCCGACGGCTGGTCGACCGGGATCATCAACGCCCGCTTCGCCAAGCCGCTCGACCGCCAGCTGATCCTCGACCAGGCGCGCGGGAAGCAGCTCGTGGTGACGTTCGAGGAGAGCGTCGTGACCGGTGGCTTCGGCTCCGGCGTGCTCGATGCGTTCGAGGACGCGCGGGTTGCGGACGTGTCGTATCGCGACATCCCGGTGCGGATCATCGGCATCCCCGGCGACCGGTTCGTCGACCACGGCGCCGTCTCGGATCTCCGCCGGCTGCTCCGGCTGGACGTCCCGGGGCTGACGGCCCAGGTCCGCGAGACGATCGATCAGCTGCGGATCACCCCGGGGGCGCGCCCGACCGGCGAAGGCGGCGCGCCCGCTGCCAGGACGCGTCGTCGGCGCGATTGATCCGCCCGCGGCAGCGCCCGCGATACGTCCCGGTGGAGCGGGCTGTGCCACGATAGGCGCGATGGGCGCCGCGACCTCTCGACGAATCCGGCTGGACCACCTCCTGGTGGAGCGTGGCCTGGCACCGACGCGGGCGCGGGCTCAGGCGCTGGTGCTTGGGGGCAAGGTCCGGGTCGGCGCCGGCGATTCCGCGCGACGGGACCTCAAGTCGGGCGACATGGTCGATCGCGCCGTGGTCGTGGACGTCGCGGAGGGCCGGCAGTGGGTCAGTCGCGGGGCGCACAAGCTGATCGCTGCGCTCGACGCGTTCGGCATCGATCCCGCGGGTCTGGTCTGCCTCGATGTCGGTGCCTCCACGGGTGGGTTCACGCATGTCCTGCTGGCCCGTGGTGCCGGCCGCGTGTACGCGGTGGACGTGGGATACGGCCAGCTCGCCGACCCGCTGCGCCGGGATGCTCGCGTCGTGTCCATGGAGCGCGTCAACGCCAGGACGCTCGCGCCGGGCATGCTCCCCGAGCCCGTCGACCTCGCCGTGGTCGACGTGTCGTTCATCTCGTTGGGGCTGGTGCTGGAGCCGATCCGGTCGGTCCTGCGCGACGGAAGTGGCCCGATCGTCGCGCTGGTCAAGCCGCAGTTCGAGGCGGGCCGCGCGGACGCGAAGGGCGGCGTGGTGCGAGATCCGGAGGTGCATCGGCGCGTGCTGCGCGACGCAGTCGCCACGGCGGCTGCGGCGGGGCTCGGCACGCGCGCGGTGATTGCGTCCCCGATCCTGGGGCCCGAGGGAAACCGGGAGTTCCTGGTTCACCTCCAGGCCGGGCCATCGTGCGCGGAGGTCGGCGACCGAATCGATGAGGCCGTATCGGCCGCCTGGGAAGGGTCGCAGTGAACGCCCGGCGGATCGGGTTCGCCTACAACCCGACCATCCGGCAGGCAACCGAGCTGCGCGACCGCGCCGCCGCCTGGTGCCGGCTGCGCGACGTGGACCACTGGGCGGAGCCCGCCGGCGAGCTGGCCAGCCTGGTGGAGCACCTGCCGCAGACGGACGTCCTGGTCGTCCTCGGTGGCGACGGAACGTTCCTGCGGGCGACCCAGGCCGTGGCCGAGGTGGACGTCCCGATCCTGGGCGTCAACCTGGGCAAGGTGGGCTTCCTGTCCAAGGCAGAGGCGAACGAGCTGGAGCCCGTCCTCGAGCACCTGATCGCCGGCGAGTTCGTCCTGCGCGAGCGGATGGCGCTGACGGGCGCGATCCTGCCCGAGGGCGGGCCTACGACGACCGCGTTCACGGCGCTCAACGACATCGTGGTCGCCCGGGGTGCGCTGGCCCGCGTGGTCCGGCTCGAAGTCACCATCGACGAATTGCACGTCGCGACGTTCGTCGCGGACGGCCTCGTCGTCTCGAGTCCCACCGGCTCGACGGGCTACTCGTTCTCGGCCGGCGGCCCGATCCTCGACCCGCACAGCCGGAACCTGGTGGTGACGCCCATCGCGGGCTACCTCTCGGCGATTCGGTCGATCGTGGTGTCGCCGGAGCAGGTGGTCCGCTGCCGGGTGCTCGACGCGCTCGAGGCGCTGGTCTCAATCGACGGCCGGGAGGACTGGCCGATCCGCGTCGGTGACGTCGTCGAGGTGCGCGCGCTGGAGCGGCCGATCCGGTTCGTCGAGCCGCAGGGGGCGCTCCCGTTCTGGGACCTGCTGCGGACGAAGGTCGCGTTGCTGCCGTCCTGACGATGGCCATCGAACGCTCCCCGGATCGTGCGGGCCGGCTGCTGGAGCTGGCGGTCTCGGACCTCGCCCTGATCGACCGGCTGCGGCTGGCGTTCGCGCCGGGGTTCAACGTGCTGACCGGCGAGACCGGGGCGGGCAAGAGCCTGCTGATCGACGCCCTCGGCCTTGCGCTCGGGGCGCGCGCGGACACGACGCTCGTCCGTCACGGGGCGGAGTCGGCGCGCGTCGAGGCGCTGTTCGACCGACTCCCGGAGCCGCTGATCGCCGTCCGCGAGGTCGCGAGCAGCGGGCGCTCGACGGCCCGGCTCGACGATGAGACCGTGACCGCCGGCCGGCTGGCGGGCGCGACCGGGGATTTGGTCGAGATCCACGGCCAGCACGACCAGCAGCGGCTGCTCGACGAGGACTGGCAGCGGGACCTGCTCGACGCGTACGGCGGGCACGGCCAGGCCCGCGAGCGCGTCGCGGCGGCCGTCGAGCGCTGGCGGGGCAACCGCGCGGCGCTGCTCGAGCTCGCGATGGAGCCGCGGGAGCTGCTCCGCCGAATCGACGTCCTGGAGCACGAGACGAAGGAGATCGCCGCGGGGCGGTTGCGCGCCGGGGAAGCCGCGGAGATCACCCGGGAGCTCGCCGCGGCGCAGCACGGTGAGGCGATCGCGTCGGGGGCCGCCGAGGTTCGCGAGATCCTGCTGGAGGAGGGCGGAGGAGCCCGCGAGCGCGTCGCACGCGCGGTGCACGACGTCCGGACCCTCGCCCGTCTCGACGAGCGCTGGGCGCCGCTGGTGGATCGGCTGGCCGGCGCCGAGGCCGAGATCGACGACATCGCGGCCGAGGTCCGGACGCTCGCCGAGACGGTGGATCACGATCCGGCCAGCCTGACGCGCCTGGAGGACCGGCTGGGCGAGATCCACCGCCTGATCCGACGGTACGGCGACGACGAGGCCGCGGTGATCGCCCACGGGGAGCGCGCGGCGGCCGAGATGGAGCGGCTGCGCGGGCTGGACGAGGAGCGGGCGCGGCGCGCGGCGGAGGACGCCCGCCTGCTGCTCGAGGTCGCCGATGCTGCGGCGTCGTTGTCGATCCAGCGGTCGGGCACGGCCGGCGCGCTCGGTGAGGCCGTGTCATCGGTGCTCGCGGAGCTGGGCTTTCCGCCGGACGCATTCGAGGTGGGCCTCGGGCGCCGGCCGGCCGCCCGCGACGACGCTGCCGTCGAGGTGGACGGGGATGCCGTTGCGTTCGACGCCAGCGGGATCGACACGGTCGTCTTCCGCTTCCGACCCAATCCGGGCGAACCCGCCCGGCCGCTGGCCCGGATCGCATCGGGCGGCGAGCTGTCGCGGGTGGCCCTCGCGGTCAAGCAGGTGCTGGCGGCCGTGGACGAGACGCCGACGCTGGTGTTCGACGAGATCGACTCCGGGATCGGCGGGCGCAGTGCGGACCCGGTGGGCCGCTCGCTGTGGACGCTCGCCCGCGAGCACCAGGTCCTGTGCGTCACCCATCTCCCGCAGATCGCGGCCTACGCCGATGCGCACTACCGGATCGCCAAGGGGGAGCGGGGCGGCCGGACCGTGACCGAGGTCGTCCGCCTGGATCGCGCCGATCGCGAGGTCGAGCTGGCGCTGATGATCGGCGGGGCCGGCGGGGGTGACGCCGCGCGGCTGTCGGCACGCGAGCTGCTCGACCGGGCCGAGGCGTGGACCGCCGGCCGCCCGGCCGACGTGCCGGCCTGACGGCGGGGACGGCGGATCGCGTGACGACGACCCTCGACGGTGCGATCGAGGGCTATCTCGCGTACCTGCGCGTCGAGCGCGGTGTGGCCGACGCGACGATCACCGCCTACCGGGCGGACCTCACCGACTTTGCGATGAGCCGCGGTGCCGCCCGCGACTGGGCGAGCGGTCCCGAGGTTGCCCAGCGCTACCTTGCCGCCCGGGCGCGCCGGGGCCGTCCGAACGACCCGGGGCTCGCCCCGACCAGCCTGCGCCGGCGCGCGGCGGCGATCCGCGGCTTCTACCGGTTCGCGTACGGCGACGGGGTCATCGCGGTCGACGTTGCGGCGCATCTCGACCTGCCGCGACAGCCGCGCCTGCTCCCCGAGACGCTCACCGTTGCCGAGGTCGAGCAGCTGCTGGAGGCGACCGGCGGGGACGTCCCGGACGGCGGGCCGCCCACGGAGGCGTCGGGCGTCGGGTTGCGCAACCGGACGCTGGTCGAGCTGCTGTACGCCGCCGGACTCCGCGTGTCGGAGGCGCTGGGACTCGATCGCGGCGAGCTGTCGCTCGACGGCGGGTTCGTGCGGGTGGTCGGCAAGGGCGACCGGGAACGGCTGGTGCCGGTCGGGGACATCGCGCTCGAGTGGCTTTCACGCTACCTGACCTGGCCCCGGGCTGCCTGGCTCGGGTCGGCCGGCGTTGCGGATGACTCGGAGGCGCCGCTGTTCGTCACGGCTCGCGGCCGCCGGCTCGGGCGCCAGCAGGCATGGGCGATCGTCAAGGCGAGTGCGGAGGCCGCCGGCCTGGACGGCCGCGTCTCGCCACACACGCTGCGGCATTCGTTCGCAACGCACCTCCTCGAAGGTGGCGCCGACCTGCGCGTCGTCCAGGAGCTGCTCGGACATGCAAGTATTTCCACGACCCAGCTGTATACGCACCTGACCGGGGAGCGCATCCGCGAGGTCTACGCCCGCGCTCACCCACGGGCTTGAGGAGGTTTCGGGCGATGTCGTACACGGACTCACTGCTGGCGTCGGGGGAGCGGATCCTCCGGCGCGAGCGCCAGCACTGGTTCATCCTGGCGGGCAACGCGCGGTTCGGGATCCTCGCGCTCGTGGTCGCGATCGTGCTGCTCCTGATTCGCATCTCCAGCGGCGCGACGGGCGTCGTGATCGACTTCCTGGGCTGGATCACCCTCATCCTGTTCGTGGGCGGGCTGATCGCGGTCGGCTGGAGCTGGCTGCGGTACCAGAACGAGGAGTACACGATCACGTCGCGGCGCCTGATCCATTCCGAAGGCGTGGTCAACAAGCGGGCGTCGGACTCGTCGCTCGAGAAGATCAACGACGCGATCCTGTCCGAGGGCTGGGCCGGCCGGATCTTCGGCTTCGGCGACCTGGAGGTGCTCACGGCCTCCGAAGACGGCAACGAGCTGCTGCGCATGCTGCGCGACGCCAAGTCGTTCAAGAAGGCGATGCTCGAGGCGAAGCACGAGCTCGAGATCGAGCTCGGCCGGCCGACGATGCCACCGCTCCGGTCGACCGGTGAGGGGCGCCAGGGAGCGCAGGCAGCGCCGCCGCCCGCGCCGGCCACTCCGGCCCAGCCCGCGCCCGCGTACGTCGCACCAGTCGCCCCGGCACCTGCGCCGACCGCCCCGGCAGGACCGCAACCGGCGGCCATGTCCGGCGACGAGGTGACGGAGGCGCTGGGACGCCTCGGCGACCTCCGTGATCGCGGGATCGTCACTCCCGAGGAGTTCGAGGCGAAGAAGCGCGAGCTGCTCGGCCGGCTCTGAGCGCGGAGGACCGGTAGGATACCCGGGACCCATTCAACCGCCGCCGTGAGGCCCGTGTGCTCGATCCTCAGAACCTGATCCCGACCCTCGTCGTCCTCGCCATCTTCCTGCTGGTGGCGTTCCCGGTCCACGAGTTCTCGCATGCCGCCGTGGCGTACCTGCTGGGCGATTCGACGGCCAAGCTGTTCGGGCGGTTGACGCTCAACCCGATCGTGCACTTCGACCCGGTGGGCGGGATGATGACGATCGTGTCGGTGTTCATCGGCGGGTTCGTGTTCGGCTGGGCCAAGCCGACGCCGGTCAACACGGCCAACCTGCGCGACCGGCGCAACGGCGAGGTCTACGTCGCGCTCGCGGGCCCGGCGTCGAACCTCGTGATGGCCGTGCTCGGCGCGTTCGTGTTCCGGGTGCTCGACACGGTGGGTGCCGGTCTGCCGAACGTCGTGCTGTACACGGTGTTCCTGTTCGTGTTGTTCAACGTTGCGCTCGCGATCTTCAACCTGCTGCCGATCCCTCCGCTCGACGGATCGACGCTGCTGTTCCGGTTCCTGTCGCCCCGGCAGGCGTGGGAGCTGCGGCCGATCCTCGCGCAATACGGGCTGCTGATCCTGATCGCGTTCATCCTGCTGCTGAGCAGGCCGCTGTTCACCGTGATCGAGAGTGTCGCGTACTTCCTGGTGGGTCGGTAAGGCCCGCCAGCTCCGTGCCCACCTGTTTGCTCGCGTGACCGCCGCGGAGCGGCAGGCCGTCGCGGCGTGGACCAATCCTGCGGAGCTCGCCCTGTTCGACGCGATGCACGTCTCCGACCGGCGACATGGCCTGGCCGTCGTGGCGGCGCTTCGGACCGCCGGCGTTGCTGACCGCGACGTGCTCGCCGCCGGCCTGCTCCACGACTGCGCAAAGGGGGACACCGGCGCGGGCCCGCGCATCGCGTGGTCGCTGGGCGAGGCGTTCGGGCCGTGGGTGGTCACCCTGGCCGCCAGGATCCCGGGCTGGAGCGCCGCGCTGGCCCGGCTGCGCGATCATGCCGAGGCATCGGCCGTTGCGGTCGCGGCGACGGGGCTGTCCCAGCGGGCCGTGGACCTGGTCCGCTACCAGGCGGCGCCGCAGGACCCCGAGTACGGCAACCTGTTCCGTGCCGCGGATGAGGCCAGCTGATGACGCCGGCAGCCGCACCTGGCGCCGCGCCCGCCGTCGCCTTCGGTGAGGGTCGCCGTCCCGAGGCCGCGACGCGGGTCACGCTGCCCGAGTTCGACGGGCCGCTCGCGCTGCTGCTGGCGTTGATCGAGGCGCGCCAGATGGATGTGCTCACGGTGCCGCTGGGTGCGCTCGCCGATGCCTACCTCGACGCGCTTGCGTCGCTCGATGGAGACCGGATGGGCAACGTGTCCGCGTTCATCGCCGTCGCGAGCCAGCTGATCCTGATCAAGTCGCGGGCGATGCTCCCGCGACGCGTGGTCGAGGGCGCGGAAGCGCTTGCCGACGAGGGGGTCGACCCCGAGGCCGAGCTTCGGGCGCGGTTGATCCTGTACCGGGCGTTCCGCGATGCCGGCACCGGGCTGCTCGACGAGGCGCACCGACGGGTCGGGCTGTTCCACCGCGAGCCGGGGGCCGCCCACGCTGCGGGCGTCGCCGGCGCGCGCCCGCCCGCGGCGGAGCCGCTCTCGACGGACCTGCTGGTCGCCGCCCTCGACGGCCTGGCGCGGATCGCGCCGCCGGCGCCCCTGCCGCCCGAGTCGATCCCCCGCACGATCACGCTGACGGAGCGGGCCGCGCTGCTCCGGCGGGCACTTCGCGGGGCGCCCGCGATCGTGCTGCAGGAGCTGCTCAAGGGCGTGCGTGACCGGGTCCTCGTCGCGGTGACCTTCCTGGCCATGCTGGAGCTGATGAAGCGGCGCGAGATCGTCGTCGAGCAGGCGGAGCCGTGGGGTCCGATCGTCGCCCGCCGGACCACGTCCGAGGAGCGGGCCGCGGCCGGTCTCGACGATCTCCCCGACGACGAGCCGCTCGACGAGTCGATGGAGACGTTCGCATGACAGAGCTCGAGGCCGTCGGACCCGGCATGCCCGACGAGGAGGCACCGGCCGAGGCGGCGCCCGATGCGGCACTGACCGATGCGGCACTGACCGAGGCGGCGCCCGAGGCGGCGCCCGGTTCGTCCGACGCCGCCGCCGAGCAGGGCGATGGGGAAGATGCGCTGCCCGGCGAGCTGACCGAGAACCAGCTCGAGGCGCTCCTGTTCGTGGCCGAGAAGCCTCTGTCGCGCCGCGAGATCGCCGCACTCGCCGGCGTGCCGCGCGAGGCCGTGGACGAGCGTCTGGGCGACCTGGAGGTATCCCTCGCCGGGCGCGGCATGCGGCTCGTTCTCGCCGGTGATCGCGTGGAGCTGACCACGGCACCGGAGGCCGGCGCCCTGATCGCCCGGTATGTCGGCGCCGATGCCGTCAAGCTGTCGCCGGCCTCGCTCGAGACGCTCGCCATCGTCGCGTACCGGCAACCCGTGACCAAGGCGGCGATCGAGCGCATCCGCGGCGTCGATTCCGACTACACCGTCCGGAGCCTCGTCCACCGGCGGCTGGTCGTGGAGCTGGGTCGCGCGGAGACTCCCGGCCGGCCGATCCTGTACGGGACGAGCTTCGAGTTCCTCGAGCGGTTCGGCCTCACATCGGTCGATGAGCTGCCGCCGCTCGACCTCGATATCGCGGCTCGCCTCGTCGAGGGCGAGGACGCGGGGCCGGCGGCAATCGACGGCGACGGTCCGCCGGCCGCGCCGGCCACCATCCGCGGCGACTGACCGTGCCGGCGGAGCGGATATCCAAGGTCCTGGCGGCCGCCGGCGTCGCGTCGCGTCGCGGCGCGGACGAGCTGATCAGCGCGGGGCGCGTTCGGGTGGACGGCCGCCCCGCGCTCCTCGGTGAGCGAGTCGACCCCGAGATCCAGGAGATCGAGGTCGACGGCCATCCGGTCTCACGGTCGGACGCGCGTCCCGTCTACGTCGCGCTCCACAAGCCGATGGGCGTGACGTCAACCGTCCGGGATCGGCACGCGGAGACCACCGTCGTCCAGCTGGTTCCGCCGGACCTCGCCCGCGGCGCGCGAGTGTATCCGGTCGGCCGCCTCGACCAGGACTCGGAGGGCCTCATCCTGCTCACCAACGACGGTGACTGGGCCGAGCGCGTGCTCCACCCGCGGTACGGCGTCGAGCGCGAGTACGCGGTCGGGCTGTCCCAGCCGCTCAGCCGCGAGCAGGCCGAGGCGCTCGAGACGGGTGTCGAGCTCGTCGAGGGCGTCGCGACATTGTCCGGGCTGCGCGGGCAGACCCGGACCGAGGACCGTCGGCTGGCAGACATCCTGGAGCCGGCACCGGACGCTCGCCTGACGTGGGTGCGGGTCACGATCCACCAGGGCTGGAAGCGCCAGCTGCGGCGAATGTTCGCCGAGGTCGGGGCGCCGGTTCGCCGCCTCGTCCGCGTGCGGATCGGGACGCTTCGCCTGGACGACATGGCCGCGGGGGACGTCCGGCCCCTGAGCTCGACGGAGGTGCGGAGATTGGGCAGCACGCGCGTCGAGCCTCGCTGACCGCAACCGTCGTCGGAATCGCTGCGCACTGCAATTGAATGAAATCGCGAGTCGTCCTGGCCCGGCGGCTCTTGACGCTGGATGGTGTGACGCCGACATTCGCGTCCTGTGGAGTCGGCGCTGATGGGGGCAAGGCGATGTCGAATGTTGGCAGGGCGGCTCTCGCGGTGTTCGCGGCCGCCATCGCGCTCGTGGTGATGGCCTGGTTCGACACGACAGTGGTCCGGGACACCATCCAGCGGGGGAGCGCGATCTTCGACAGCAGCCCGTCAGCCTTCGTCATGTCGCTCGGGATGATCATGATCTCCGGCGCAGTCCTGCTGCTGGCGTCGCTCGCCTGGCGCTCCGGGTCCGTTGTGGTGGGCGTCGGCTACGCCCTCGTCGGCATGTTCTCGCGTTCCTCATGTGGATCTGGACGACTCCCGCAGGACTACACAGCGACGCGCCGCCCGTGCTGCCCGAGCCGATCATCGCGGCCGTGAGCTGGGTTGTGCGGGAGAGCGTCGGACCGCTCGACGCGGTAGGGATCGTCGGTGGGGGAATGCTCGTTGTCGGGGTCGCCGTCGTCGGACGGTCGTTGATGGGTCGGACCGGATCGTCCGCCCCACGGTAACCCGCGACCGGCGGATCCCCACGGCGGCTCGACTGCGGAGCCGGGCGAGATCGTAGGCGACGGGTCGACCGGTGCCGCCTCCTGCTGGGACCTCCGCACTCTCGAGACGTGATGTGACGATCGCCCCTTGACCCGGCGGGCCACCCTGCCGAAAGGTGATCGTCGGAGGTAGCGATGGGCTCATCTGATCGGAACGACCGGTTGCGCATGGCCGCCTTGTCGGCCGAGGAGGAGCGGCGCAGGGCCAATGCCGGGGCCGCCAGGTCGCGGCGCCAGCCCTCCGTAGATGCTGAAGGCGCCAAATTGCGCGGCCGATGGTCGAGTCGGATGAGCGCGGTCCTCGGCAGGATCCGTCGCGCCCTCGGTCGCTGATCGTATCGGAGGTCCGGCGGCCCGACCCGAACCGCCGGAATCCCAGAGTCTCAGCGGTCGTCCGGGAGTCCCATCGCTGCCCACGAGGCTGCACCTGGCGAACGCGTCCCGGCTCCGCGCCTCCGAAGGCTGCCACGGGGTAACGTGGCCGCCGACATGACCACCTCCGCCGTTGCCGAAAGCCAGTACCTCGACATCGAGCCGCCCCGCTTCGATTCGCTGGAGTGGCGTGCGTCCGTCGCGCTCAAGGTTCTGGCGTTCATCAACGTCGCCGGGATGGTGCTCGCCCTGTTCCCCCCGCCCGTCCCGGCATCGGTCCTTTACGGCGTCACCTTCAACCTCGCTGCCGGCCTGCTGGCGGTCCTCGAGATCGTCGCGGCAAGAGCGCTCGACCGCCGGCGACCGTGGGCCGCGGCCGTCGTGCGACCGATGCTCGTCGTGCTCATCGTGGAGGGCGTCGGCGCGATGCTGGTGGGGCTCGACGCGGGCCGGATCCGGGTGCCGTTCGAGGCGGTCATCGCGATCTGGGCCTTGCTCGCCGGGGCGGACCTGACGCTGATCCGGCAGGCCGACCGCCGGACGGTGTCGCTGGTCGCGCTGACCTCGATCCTGATCGCGTCGATGCTGGGCGGCAGGCCGGTGTTCGGTTGGGGCGGCCTCCTCGACGTCCGCCAGTCCGATCTCCGCGCCTCGATCTCGGCGGACTGTGGCGCGCCCGGAGCGGGCCTGCCGCCGACGGTCACCGTGACCTATGACTGGTCGTGGGCGAGGACGAGCCCCCTGCCCAACGGGCTCGACATCGTCGTGATCGGCTGGTCCGGGAACGACGCGGACGGGCGAACGATCTACCTGTTCGACAAGGACCCGGATCCGGGCCACGGGATCCACTCGGGCCGGAGGGGATATCCGAGCCTCGATCTGGCAACGCAGGTCGGGACGGAGACGCGGGCGTCTTGGAGCTGGGGCGTCGAGCTCGGCGAGCACGGGCTGCAACCGGGGCACATCGAGCTGCAGATGCGCCGCGCAAGGGACGCCTCGCCGGAGCCCTCGCCGCTGGTGATCTCGGCGACGTACATCCACCTCGGCATCTGGCGAAGCGACCCCGTCAGCGTGACCTGCTCCTGGTGACGCGGCCGAGCTGAGCCGCGCGCTTCCGCACGTGCCTCCCGGCGTAACGATGGCGGATGATCGAAGCCCGCGAGCTGTAGGCGGTCGCGACCCGGTGCGTGCTCGTCTATTCCGCGGTGGCCGCTACTTCCGGAAGATCGTGGAGCCGGATCACCGGCGAGCCGATCAGCGTCACGGCACCCAGCAGCGCAGCGACGGACGTGAACAGGATCGTCTCGCGAACCCCGATCGCCGTCCCCAGTGCGCCGCCCAACAGCGCGCCGATCGGCCGGATCCCGTAGTTCACGAACCGGGACGCTCCCGTCGCTCGCGCGCGGATGCGGTCCGGTGTGCGGGCCACGAGCACCGCCCCGACGTTGATGTCCACGAGCATCACGCCGACGCCGGCCAGGAACTCGGTGCCGAACAGCATCGCGATGACCGCCGCAGGCGGACCCGTCACGAGGGCCACCGGGACCAGTGCCGCCGGGAACAGGAAGATACCCAGCGCATAAGCCGGCCCGACACCCAGCCGGCGGCCCACCGGCTCGGCGATGAAGGCTCCCAGGACGCTGCCGACCGCACCCGCGCCGAGGGCCAGGCCGAGGATCCCGGGGGCGACCCCGAGCCGCGTTGTCACGTACAGGATGAACAGGGCGTTGAACGCGAAGTTGAACAGGCTGACGATGGCGGCGCAGACCAGGATCCTTCGAATGATCGGGTCGCGGGTCGCGAACATGAGGCCGGCCATCAGCCGGGATCGAATGCCGCCGGTCTCGGGCTCGATCGGGGCCTCCCGGGCATCGATCCGCCACAGGTTGGCGGCCGACAGGACGAACGAGCCGGCATCGGCGGCGAGCGCGATCGGCGCACTCAGGAGCTGGATCAGGATCCCGCCGATCGACGGCCCCCCGACGGCCGCAACGGACCGGCTGCCGTTGAGCAACGCGTTGGCGGCGACGTACTGGTCGCGCCGGACCACCGACACGAACACCGTCGACCAAGAGATGTCGAACGCAACCGACAGCGTCCCGACCAGGAACGCCACGATGAACAGCTGGGCAAGCGTGAGGGTATCGGTCGCGTAGGCGACCGGGATGGTGGCGACGAGTACTGCGCGCCCGAGATCCGCGGCGATCATCAGCCGCCGGCGACGGTGGACGCGATCGAGCAGGACGCCGGCGGGGAGCGAGAACAGGAGGTGCGGGAGCAGGCCCACCGCCGTCAGCAGTCCCATCGCGGCGGCGTCGGCGCGCAGAACGAGCACCGCCACGAGGGGGAGCGCGAGGGCCGTGACCTGGTCGCCGAAGACGGAGATGGACTGGCCCGTCCAGAAGCGCCGGAACGCCGTCTCCCGGAGGATCGGAGGGATCAGCGGCATTGGTTCGTTTGCGCCTGTGGCCGGGCCTCACTCGTCATGGCGGGAGCATCGCAAATCCGCGCGCGTCCCGGGGGCCGACCGTGCACGGAGCGGACTGCCGACGGCCGGACGCTGCCATACCGACGTGCTACGTTGCCTGGATGAGCAGATCCCTGATGACCGATGCCTTCGCCCACCACGTCTGGGCGACGCTCCGATTGATCGATACCTGCGGGGCATTGACGCCGGAACAGCTTGCGACCGGCGTGCCGGGCACCTACGGGTCGATCCTCGATACGCTTGGTCACCTGGTCGGCGCCGATCGCTGGTACCTGGTCACGCTCACCGGCGGGCGGATCGAGGACATCGACGACGCCGGCATGGACCTGGCGTACCTGCGCGACGCGATGGCGGGTCACGCCCAGGCGTGGTCGTCCGTGCTGGACGGAGATCCGGACCCCGACGCGATCCTGGTCCGCCGCCGCGACGACGGATCCGAGATCCACGCGCCGGTTGGTGTCCGGCTGGCGCAGGCGCTGCACCACGGGACGGATCATCGAAGCCAGGTGTGCACGGCGCTGACGACACTCGGGGTCAAGCCGCCGGACGTCGATGTCTGGGATCATGCGTTCACTGATGGACGGTTGGTCGAGGTGGGAGCCACGAGCTGATCGGCGCCCTTGCCGAGGGACCCATGTATCGCGATGACCAACGGGGATAGTCATGGCCGCACCGAGCACCGTCGAGGAATATCTGGCCGCACTGCCCGACGAGCAGCGCGCGGTCCTGGAGGCGCTTCGGGCGGCGATCGCGGCGGCGGCGCCGGAGGCGGCAGAGACGATCAGCTACCAGATGCCCACCTTTACCCAGGGCGGTCGCCTGCTGGTGTCGTTCGCGGCATTCAAGCGCCACTACAGCGTGTTCCCGGCGAGCGCGGCCGTGCGTGATGCCCTGGGCTCCGAGGTGGCGCCGTACGTCGCCGGACAGGGCACGCTGCGCTTTCCCGCCGGCCGTCCGATCCCACTGGACCTGGTGACAAAGGTCGTGGCCGTGCGGCTGCAGGAGATCGCGGCGGGCGGGCGACGCTGACCGGCGTTCGAACTGTCAGGGATGGTCTCGGGAGCCGCGTGGCGGTCTGCCGGCTTGTATGCTCGGCCCATGGCCAAGCGCACCTCCGTGAAACCCGACCCGGCTGATCCACCGCCGGCCGGCCGGAGCCTCGTTGTCGCCCTCGACGGCCCGGCCTCAAGTGGCAAGAGCAGCGTCGGCGTCGCGGCGGCCGAGCGGAGGGGGCTGCGGTTCGTCGATACCGGCCTGCTCTACCGCGCGATCACCGCGCTGGCTCTCCGCGAGGGCGTGGCGACCGACGATGCGGCGGGCCTCGGCGCGCTGGTCGAGCGGGTCACGCTGGGTGACGACGGGTCCGGTCGCCTGACTCGCGTCCTGCTCGACGGCGTGGACGCGACGGATGACGCGAGGACCCATGATGTCGACGCCGCCGTGTCCGCCGTGGCCAGGGTTCCGGAAGTTCGCGCGGCGCTCATGCCGCGCCAGCGGGCGCTGGCGGAGGACGGCGGGATCATCGTCGCAGGCCGCGACATCGGCACCGTCGTGCTCCCGGACGCCGACCTCAAGCTGTTCCTCGACGCCTCTGTCGACGAGCGGGCCACGCGTCGGATCGAGGAGCGCGGCCTGGATCCGGATGGCGCGGAGGCGGCCGCGGTCCGGGAGGAGCTCGGTGCCCGCGATGCGAAGGACCGGGGTCGCGCGGTCGCACCGCTTCGTGCCGCCGATGACGCGGTGATCATCCACAGCGACGGCAACACCTTCGACCAGACCGTGTCCTTGGTGGACGAGGCAATCGCGGCCGCGATGGCGAAAGCCCGCGACACCACCGGCGCCGCCGGCCGCGAGGCGGCGTCCGGGGCCGGTGAACCCGCGGTCGCGCCCCGTGCGCCGCGACCCGCGACCCCGGTCCCTGCGAAGCCCGTCAAGACTGCCAAGAGCGGCCTGCTCGAGGTCGCCATGCGCCTCGACAACCACAAGTCGCTGCTCGTCCGGATGGTCGGCCTGGTCACCCGGATCGTGTGCCGCGCATGCGCCCGGATCGAGTTCCAGGGGCTGGAGCGCGTGCCGAAGACCGGCGCGGTGATCCTCGCCGCCAACCACATCTCGAACGCGGACCCGATGATGATCGGGGCCTGGCTGACGCCCGCGCTGCGGCGGCGGCGGATCCACTGGCTGGGCAAGCAGGAGCTGTTCGACTGGCCGATCTTCGGCTGGATCTCGGCGCATGGCGGGGTGCATCCGGTCGAACGGGGAGCCGCGGACGTGGAGGCCTTCCGGCTGGCGACGCGGATCCTGGACGCCGGCTACGTGCTGATGATCTTCCCCGAGGGGACGCGGAGCCCGACCGGCACGCTCCAGCACGCCAAGGACGGCCTGTCGTCGCTCGCGTTGCGGACGGGCGCCGCGATCGTGCCCATCGGGATCAACAACTCCGACGCCGTGTGGCCCAAGGGCCAGAAGCTGCCGAAGCCGTTCCCGCGGCGGACGATCACGGTGCGCATCGGCGAGCCGTTCCAGGTCGCCGGCCTCGTTCCGCCGGGCACCGAGCGCCGGGCGGCGAAGACGATCGCGACGAACGAGATCATGAAACGGATCGCGGCCCTGCTCGACGAGCGACACCGGGGCGTGTACGGGGCCGATATCCCCGCGGAAGCTCCCGCCACCGACTGATTCAGGCAGCGCACGCAGCGGCGGGATCCCCGGACGTGTGCGAACATCGAACGGTCATGAGCATGGTCGAGGAAGTCCGCATCGCGAAGCGCACCGGGTTCTGCTATGGCGTGCGCGAGGCGATCGACAAGGCGAAGGAGTCCGCGGCGGCGGGCAAGGCCACTCACACCCTGGGCCAGGTCGTCCACAACGAGGGCGTCATCCGGGATCTCCAGGAGATCGGCGTGCGCAGCGTCGACACGCTCGATGACGTCGACCACGGCGCGGCGGTGGTCATCCGCGCGCACGGCGTCAAGCCCGAGGTCTTCGACCGTGCCGGCGATCGTGGCCTGGAGGTCATCGACGGCACCTGCACCTGGGTCATCCAGGAGCAGCGCCAGCTCCAGGAGCTGGTCGCGGAGGGCTACACCATCGTCCTGCTCGGCACGCCCAGGCACCCGGAGGTCGCGGGACTGCTCGGGTTCGCGCCCGATGCGATCGTGGTGGACGAGGAGGCGGACTGGGTCAACATCCCGCGTCGCAAGCGGATGGCCTTGATCACGCAGTCGACGCAGCCGCCCTGGAAGTTCGAGAAGCTCGCCGCGTTCATGGTGGGTCGTGCGCACGAGCTCAAGATCCTCAATACCGTGTGCCCGGTCACGATCCGGCGCCAGGAGGACACCCTCGACACGGCGCGCGACGTCGACCTGATGGTGGTCGTCGGGGGCCGCCACTCCGCGAACACCAAGGAGCTCACCCGGCTGTGCGAGATCGCCGGCACCCCCGCGATCCAGATCGAGAACGCCCGTGACCTCGACGACGCCGGTGTGTTCGCCGGCGTCCGCATCGTGGGCGTGACCGGCGGGACGTCGACCCCGATCGAGGACCTGCGCGACGTCGCCGAGCGGATCTACGTGATCGGCGGCACGGACGAGGTCCGACCGCGCGCCCGAGCGCTCGCGACCGCAGCGCTCGATGCTGCGGCGACGCCCGCGGGCCGCACCACCTCGCTACCCGCCCGGACTCCGGCCGCCGCCGGCGCGGCCTGACCGGCATGGCCTCCCGCTCGGCCGGTCTGCCGGTGGTCGCCTTCGTCGGCCGCCCGAACGTGGGCAAGAGCACGCTGTTCAACCGCGTCGTGGGCGATGACCGTGCGGCCATCGTCGAGGATCGCGCACGCACCACTCGTGACCGCCTGTACGGGGACGCGGAGTGGAACGGCCGGCGTTTCGTCGTCGTGGACACCGGCGGGCTCGAGGTCGCCCCGGGCGACCCGATCGAGGAGCAGGTGCAGCTTCAGGCCCGCCTCGCGATCAACGAGGCCGACGTGATCGTGTTCCTGGTCGACGCGATCATCGGACCCACGCCCGGCGACGACGATGCGGCCGAGCTCCTGCGGCGGACCACGAAGCCGGTCCTGGTCGCCGCGAACAAGGCCGACAACGAGCGGCGCGAGCAGGACGCGACGGAGTTCTTCGCATTCGGCTGGGAGGACACCTTCGCGATCTCGGCCAGCCACGGCCGGGGGGTGGCGGACCTGCTGGACGCGGTCGTCTGGGCATTGCCGCCCGAGACCGACGCCGAGATCGCACGCAAGGCGCGCGAGGAGGAGGCGGAGGCCTGGGCGAAGGAGATGGCCAGGGCCCAGCCGGATCCGTATGTCGTGGGCGACCCCGGCAGCGCGGCCGATGACGACGAGGACGCCGAGGACGCCGAGGACGCCGAGGACGCGATCCCGGGCACGACGGCCGACATCTCCGCCCGCTGGGACGCCGCCATGGCGGCCGATGACGACGAGCCGCCCGCGATCGCGTTCGTCGGCCGGCCCAACGTCGGCAAGTCCAGCCTGATCAACGCGCTGCTGGGCGAGACCCGGACCATCGTGTCCGCGGTGCCCGGCACGACCCGCGATGCGATCGACACGACGATCCCGTGGGGTCGCAGCGAGGTCGTCCTGATCGACACGGCCGGGATCAAGCGGCGTGGCAAGGTCGCATCGGGTCCGGCGGCGGAGCGGTACTCGACGCTGCGCGCGCTCAAGGCCATCTCTCGCGCGGACGTTGCCGTGCTCCTGCTCGATGCGGCGGACGGGCTGACGGCCCAGGACGCGCACGTCGCGGGCTACGTGGTGGAGGAGGGTCGCGGCCTCGTCATCGCGGTCAACAAGTGGGACATCGTCGAGGACAAGACCCACCGGAGCTTCGACGAGTTCGCGGCCAACCTGCGCCGCGAGCTGCCGTTCCTCGACTACGCGCCGATCGTCTCGATCAGCGCCAAGACCGGCCAGCGCGTCACCCGCGTCCTGGAGCTTGCGGTCGACGTCTGGGGCGAGCGCCGGAAGCGGGTTGGCACGGGCGAGCTCAATCGGCTGATATCCGCGGCCGTGGAACGGACGCCGCCCGCGCTCGTCCGCGGGCGCCGCGCCAAGATCCGGTACGCGACCCAGGCGGGCGTCGCGCCGCCGACGTTCGTCCTGTTCGCCACCGACGCGGCATCGATCCACTTCTCCTATCGGCGGTATCTCGAGAACCGCATTCGCGACACGTACGAGTTCGCCGGCACCCCCATCCGGCTGGTGTTCCGCGAGCAGATCCGGGAGAAGCTGCCCAAGAAGCGGCGCCCTGCCCGGAGCCGCCGCAGCTGATGGGTCGGGCAGGGGAGTCCGGCGGCCCGGCCTCCGGTCCCGCGCGCGTCGCCGTCGTCGGGAGCGGTGCGTGGGGCACCACGCTGGCGGCGATCATCGCCCAGCGCGAGCCGGTCACGCTGCTGTGCCACTCTGCGGAGACGGCGGCGCGGATCGCCGCGACCGGCCGGAACGAGGCGCGCGTCCCGGGCATCGACCTGCCGAACCAGGTGCACGCGACGGCGGACGTCGCCACGCTCGGCGATGCGACGGACCTCCTGATCCTCGCGGTCCCGTCCGCACACCTTCGCGAGACCGGGGCGTTGGTCGCGCCACACGTCCCGGCATCCGCCGACCTGCTGTCGGTGGCCAAGGGCATCGAGCGCGGCACGCACCTCCGGATGACCGACGTGATCGCGCAGGCCGGTGGCTTCGACCCGGCCCGCATCGCCGCCCTCTCCGGCCCCAACCTCGCCCTCGAGATCGCCCGCGGCCTGCCGGCCTCGGCCGTGGTCGCGGCGGAGGACGTCGCCCTCGCGGAGCGCATCCAGGCGCGACTGGGCCGGCGTGCCTTCCGGCTGTACGTGAACCGGGACGTGCTCGGCGTCGAGCTGTGCGGCGCCCTCAAGAACATCATTGCCATCGCCGCCGGCGCCGCCGAGGAGCTCGGGTTCGGCGACAACGGCAAGGCGGGCCTGATGACGCGAGGGCTTGCCGAGATGGCCCGGCTGGGAATCGCCGCGGGCGCCAACCCGATGACGTTCCTGGGCCTGGCGGGCATCGGCGACGTGGTCGCAACCTGCGGGTCCCCGCTGTCGCGCAACCACCGGCTGGGCGTCGAGCTGGCGCGTGGGCGAGCCTGGTCGGAGATCGAGGCGAGCCTCCCGGGTGTGGCCGAGGGCGCGTACACCGTGGACGCCGCGCTCCAGCTCGCGGGCACACTGGGTGTCGAGATGCCGATCGCCCGCGAGGTCCACAACGCCCTGTTCGAGGGCAAGAGCGTCCAGCGCTGCCTGATCGACCTGCTCGCCCGTGAGTCCAAGGACGAGCTTGCGGACTACGACCGATGGGCCGCGAGCCTGGGGGTCGGCGGCGCGGACCGCACGGACGCCTAGCGGTGCACGCGGACGGCGCGGAGCACGCGGACCTCGCGGAGTCCTAGCGGGGCGACTCCCCGGCCGATTGGCGCGCCGACGTCTGCAGTGGAAAGCGCCATCGGCGCTGCCAGCGGCCGTCGATCCGGACGATGAGATCGACGAACGTCACCTCCCGCAGCACAGGGAGCGTCGCCCAGGCCGGGTCATCCTCGGTCTCCGGGTCGTCGCACCGCGGTCCCCAGACCACGGTCACATGGGGATCGAACTCGAACGCGCCCTCGTAGACCGGGAACTCCGGAAAGGCCGCCGCCAACGTCGACTGCAGGGACCGGAACGGGGCTTCGGGCTCGACCGCTGCATAGAGCGTGTCCGGCCACCGGCGCTGCTCGGTCAGGCGGTAGTCGAAGGCGTCGATGGGGGAGAGGATCGCCGCCAGTCTTTGCCGCAGCTCGTCGTCGAGCGCATCCGACTCCACGAACGGGTACAAGAGCGTCAGGTGTGCCGGAAGCCCGGTGGCGGCCTCCTCGGTGGTCCGGCGGCGGAGCCCCTCGAGCGGGGCGGGCAGGCGCACGGGCACGACGATTGCCGTGTCTTCGCCACTGTCACTCATCGCTGATGCCGCCTCCGCCTGCGGTGTCGCAGAAGCCTACCTGTTGTCGCCACGGCGCAACTCCGGGGCCTGTCCGCGGGCCGGACACCGCCGATCCGAGTGATAGACTCCTCCCCCTCGGGGCGTGGCGCAGCCTGGTAGCGCACCTGAATGGGGTTCAGGAGGTCGAGCGTTCGAATCGCTCCGCCCCGACCACTCGCTTGGTCCCACATTCGTGGGGGCAACGTTGAGTTCGCCGAGACACCCTGAATAGTGGCCGGGTCGCCTCATGAGGTGCCCCTGCCGTTGGTGCCATGCGCGGACCGTTGGTGCGTCGTAGCGTCCAGCCGTGAGCGGATCCCCCCGACTCTCCACCCGTGACGCATATCCTGACTTGCTCGACCGCAGCACCCGCCGGTGCGACGCCATTCGTGTCGGTCAACGATTGTGCTAATCAGCACCATTGGTCTTGCGTAACCGTCTTGCGTCTCAACGACCGCGGTGCCAGACTTCTGCCCAACGGCAGGGAGGTGCGGGACCTGGCGGCTCCACCGGGAGGTCCCACCAGCGCGGCGTCCCATGCGGTCGCCTGATCGCCACGCTGGGCCAATGGCGAGACCGACCCTCCAGACTCGGGCGTGCCCGCCCAGGGAGGCACCATCGATGGTCGCCATGTCGTCCCACCTGCCGATCCGCTCAGGAGGAAGACGCCGCCGTGTGCTGGGGGCTCTGTTATCGGCGATGCTGCCGGTGACGCTGCTGCTCGGCGCGATCGGCGCGCCACCCGTTGCGGCGGCGACTCCCAAGGCGCTCATCGACGCCAGCACCGTATCCGGCTCGCCGAGCATGGAGGAACAGGCCGCGATTGCCGCGGGCTTCGATGTCACCGTCGTAGCCGACGCCACGTGGGCGACCTACACGGCGGCAGACTTCGGTCAGTACGACCTGCTCATCGCGGGCGATCCCACGTGTGGCGGGGTTCCTCCCGGTCTTGTCTCGAGCGCCTCCGTTTGGGGTCCCGTGGTCCTCGGCACGGCAGGCGGTCGGACGCAGGCCGGGAACCGGATCGTCATCGGCACCGACCCGAGGTACCACTTGTACCAGGGTGGCGCGACTCTCATCACCGAGGGCATCGCATTCGCGGGGAAGCAGCCGGGTCGTACCGGGATGTACCTCGACCTGTCCTGTGTTGGGTCGGGCTATGCGACCGATGCGCTGACTCTGGTCAACGCGGTCAGCTCTTCGGCTGCATCGGGCAGCTGGACGGTCGACGGGTATCCTCCTTGCGGCGGTAGCGTCTCGCTGATCGCCACCGTTCCCGGGTCGTTTCCCACCCTCACCACCGCGAGTCTGCAAGGTTGGAGTTGCTCGGTCCACGAGTCGTTCCCGACCTTCACGTCCGATTTCGCGGCACTCGCGGTCGCGACCGATACGGCCACGGCGCCGACCTGCGGGATCGACCCCGGTACGGGGTTGAGCGCCTGTGGCGAGGCGTACATCCTCGTCTCCGGCTCAGGGATCATCGTCGCTTCTGGCAGCATCTCGCTGACGCCACTCGACGCCACCAACCCCACCGGGACTGACCACACCGTGACGGCCCACGTCACCGACACCAACGGGGTGCTCGTCGGCCAGGTGGTCGACTTCTCTGTGACTGGGGTCAACGCGGGCGCAACCGGCACCTGCGTTCCCGCCTCGTGCGCCTCGGACGCGTCGGGCGATGTCAGCTTCACCTACCACGACTCGAACGGTGTCGGCGACGACACAATCAAGGCCAGCTTCACGGACGCCGCCGGATCGCTTCAGGCAGCCACGGCCCAGAAGCACTGGGTGGGCGTCGTGAACACCCCGCCGACCGCGGATGCCGGCGGCCCGTACTCGGGTGACGAAGGCTCCGCCATCGCCATCGGCGGCACGGCCTCCGATACGGATGTCAGCGACACCGTGACGACTGCCTGGACCTACGCGCTGACCAGCGCCGACGCCGGGGCCACGTGCTCCTTCGCCGACGCCACGGCGCTCTCGACGACGGTGACCTGCACCGACGACGGGACGTTCACGCTCACGCTGTCGGCCGACGACGGGACCAACCCGCCTGTCACCTCGGACGCGACGCTGACGGTCGATAACGTCGACCCCGTCGTCTCGATCAGCGCCCCGACCTCGGGTGCGCTCTACGCCATGGGTGCGACCGTCAACCTGACGGCTCCGTTCAGTGACGCAGGCACGAATGACACGCACACCTGCACGGTCGATTGGGCGGACGGCAACGGTCCTCAGGCTGGCTCGGTTTCCGAGACGCTGGGTTCGGGCACCTGCTCCGGGTCTCTCGCGTACGCCGCGGCTGGCATCTACAACATCGATGTCGCCGTCACCGACGACAACGGTGGCGTTGGCACGGCCATGGTCCAGGTCATCGTCTACGACCCGGGCGCCGGGTTCGTGACCGGCGGTGGCTGGATCAACTCACCGGCCGGTGCCTACACCGCAGACACGAGCCTGACCGGCAAGGCCAACTTCGGCTTCGTGTCCAAGTACAAGAAGGGTGCCAGCGTGCCCGACGGGAACACCGAGTTCCAGTTCCAGGCTGGTGGGCTCAACTTCCACAGCACAAGCTACCAGTGGCTCGTCGTGAATCAGCACGGCACGAACGCCCAGTTCAAGGGCACCGGCACGATCAATGGCGCCGGCGCCTACGACTTCATGATCTGGGCGGGTGACGGCAGCCCCGACACGTTCCGCATCCAGATCACCGACCCGAGCAACGGAGACGCGGTCGTCTACGACAACGGCGTCCAGCAGGCCCTCGGTGGCGGGAGCATCGTCATCCATACCAAGTAGCGTCGGCGCCAGGGCGCCCGATCGACGGGCGCCACAGCGACCCTGCAGGGACCCCGACGGCTCGGTTCGTCGGGGTCTCTGGCTCCAAAGGCTGCGCCGGCTTCGTCACAACCCTTCGAACCGCGCCCTCCGGCGCTCGTTACTTGCCTACCGCCGACTCGGTCAGGGCTGAGCTGGCCAGGCCCCTCGTTGACCGATCAGGCGGTGTACTGCTCCAGCGCACCAGCGACGGCTTTGAGCAGCGCACCCGCTTCTCGCGAGGAAGCCGTGCCTCCAAGGGCCTCTCCGAGGAGTTCGCGCCGACGCCGCGAGATCTCAGCCCAGGTCTGGCCCCCGAGCTCTGTCAGGCGGACAACAACGGCTCGTCGATCATTCTCGTCCGCTCCACGCTCGAGCCGCACCAGCCCCTTGGCCTCCAGGCGCTGGATGATCCGCGTCGTCGTCTGCGGGCGAGAGCTGCTTCGGCGTGCCAGTTCCCCGACCCGCAGGCCGTCTGCGGCGATTGCGACGAGAGCCAAGTCTCGATACTGGTGCACCGTGAGCGTCCGCACCTCGGGATGAACTTCGGCGAAGGCACGCGACGTGATCGTCCCGCTCAGCACGATCACCCGCTCGAGGGCATGGATCATCTCCTCGTCCACCATGAGCACATCTTAACGGGCAGGGGTCAACCGCTCGCGCAACCACGACCGTGGCCGAGTTCGCGGACATTGCGATGTGTGGCCGGTCGATGGGTATTGCCCGCCGATGGTACGGCTCCGGACCCGCAGCGAAGCTGTCCGAGTGTTCCCGGGATCTGTGCGCGATTCTCTGTGGTTCCGCCGACGTGCATCCACGCAATGGGCCTCAAGCCCGAGCCACAATGGATCTCGATGACCGGTCGCGCTGGGGTGCCGCGGTGTGGGTTGTACTGCTCGGCCGACGACGGCTCGCGTCCGGAGCCGCCGGCCTCGAAGCCGGTGCCGCCCGCCCTGGACGCGGGAACTGGTCCCGCGTCCAGCGGCGGTGCCATCATGGGCCATCCTGTCCGCATCGTTGCCCCTGGAGGACGCATGAGCAAGAAGAAGCGGAAGCGGAAGCGAGCGACTGCACCTGAGTTCGCGGCCGAGTTCTCTGACACGCTGGTCAAGCTCCTTGACGAGGACATGGCCCGCACGGCATGGCGCAGGTCTTCGGACGACCTCGGGATGCCCGATGAGCTCAAGACGGCCCTTGCGAGCTGGACCGAGGCTGCGTATCGGGCCGGGTATGTGACCGCGCTCCAGCAGGTGAGCCGGGCCATCGCGTCGGCGCAGCCCAGACTCTGAACTCCCGACCACTGCCCGGCCGCCGGAGGATCGGCAACCGGGGCGCCTCTGTGCCTGGCGGGCGGCCCCGCTCCGCCGGTCCCACTCAGGGCTCGACGCTCACCTCCCGGAGCGGGTACGGCAGCTCGCCGGACCCGATGATCGAGAACAACGTCCCCGCCGTTTCGAGGGTCAGGCCCCCAGGCGACAGATCCGCGGGTCCGTCGGAGCTGATCGACACGATGCCCGACCGGATCGGCCTGTTGATGGTGGGCGTGGCGACGACCGAGCCGTCGATCGTGATCGCGAGCTGCCCGCCGACGTGCGCGGACGTGTAGACATCAACCAGCTGCCGCGCCTGATCTGTCAGCCTGAGCTCTCCGGACCAGGACCCACCGTCGCCCGTGCCCGACGAGCTTCCCGTGACCTGGTCGCCTGTGACCAGCGGCGGGAACTGGTTCACATCGAGGACCCGCCCGACCTCGACCGACGCCGACCCGAGGGGGACCAGGGCCAGGTGCCCGGTGACGCCGGCGACCCGGCGAACGAGGGCGGCGCAGTCGGCGTTGTCACAGTCGATGACGATCCGATCGGGATCCTGGACGCTCACGGCCGGCGGCGGCGTCGACCCGTCCGACGTCAACCCGTCCAGCATCGCCAGGCGGCGGAAGATGCGGTTCGCGATGGCGGCCAGGTCGTCCGCGATGGGCGTCTGGCCATTCACGGGCAGGACCTGGTACTCGATCCGGAAGGCGGATGGGGTGGGTGTCGGGGACCCCGCCGGGGGCTGCGATGCCTGACCGGGGCCCGGGCCCGGGGCACCACGTCCGAACGGGTCTACGATGACCACCACGGCGAGCAACACGGCGGCCGCAACCGTCGCCGCCGCCGACAGCCCGGCGAACAACGAGCGGCCGATCGGTCTCCACGACGACACGCGCGGCACGCGTCCAGCCCGGTACGGCACGCTGGTCACGGTGTCGCGGAGGCCCGCCGGGAGGCCCTTCGGGGCCAGCCCCTGGAGCACATCACGCAGGTCGCCATCGAAGCGGGTCTCGGTCATCGGGACGTCTCCCCGGGGAGACGCGCGGCCGCATCGTAAGCGGCTCGCAGCGCCTGGAGCCCATAGTGCAGGCGGGACTTGACCGTGCCGGCCCGCTCGCCGGTGCGCTCGGCGATCTCCTCGAGGGAGAGGTCCGCGAAGTACCGCAGGACGACGACCTCCCGGTGCTCGTGCGACAGCCGGGCGAGCGCGTCCCGGAGCGCCTCCCGCTCGGCGTACCCCGCGCCGGTGTCCGGGGCCACGTCTGCGGGCGCAGGACCGAGATCCAGCTGCCTGACGCTTCTCCGCCGGCGGAGGCGGTCGCGGCAGGTGTTGACCAGGATCCGCTGGAACCACGCCGCGAATCGGTCGCGGTCCCGGAGGTCGCCGAACCGCTCCCACGCGATCACGGCCGCATCCTGAACAGCATCTTCGGCCTCGGAGTTGCTGGCCAGCAGCAGCGCGGCCAGCCGGAAGGATCGGACGAGCTGTCCGTCCGCCATCGCCGCGAACATCGCCGCCCGATCGGTCTCAAGGTTGCTCGATGCCGTGCGTCCTGTCGTCGCCAGCCCTCCCGCCCTCATGTCAATCCAGACGAGTGGCGGTCGCCCGGGGTTCAATCTTCGGGCATGCACGACGGCCGGGAGTGGGTGCTGCGCCAGGCGGCGTGATCAGTGGAACAGCTCGGCGGACGACAGGACCGTGTACGGCGAGTCCTGGCCGCCGGCGATGAGGACCCGACCGTCGGCGAGCAGGGTCGCGGTGGGGACCCAGCGCGGCGTGGTCATCGCCCCGGTCGCGGTGAACGTGCCCTCGCGCGGATCGTAGAGCTCAACGAATCCGGAACCGTCGCTCTGCACGATGAGCACGCGTCCGTCGGAGAGCAGGCCGGCGGTGGGGCTGCGGCCCGCCGTCGTCATCGACCCCGTCCTCGCGAACGTGCCGCTGCGTGGGTCGAAGCGCTCCGCCGACGACAGGCCGCTGATGGCATCGGAGTTCCAGCCGCCGGCGATCAGGACGCTGCCGTCCCGGAGCAACGTGGCGGCGGGTGCTGCGCGGCCCCTGGTCATCGAGCCGGTCGCGCTGAAGGTGGCGCTCTGTGGATCGAACAGCTCGGCGGACGCCGTGGCGTCACCTGTGTCGGCGGAAAGGACGATGCTGCCGCCGGCGACGAGGACTCGACCGTCAAGCAGCAGGGTCGCAACGGCGGCGCTGCGCCCCAGGGTCATCGACCCGGTCGCGCTGAAGGTGCCGCGCTGCGGGTCGAACAGCTCGGCGGAGGACAGCTCGCGGCTGGAGCCGCCGGCCTGGAAGCTGGTGCCGCCGGCAATCAGGACGCGCCCGTCGGGCAACAGGGTCGCCGTCGCGTACTCGCGCGGCGTGGTCATCGATCCGGTCGCGCTGAAGGTGGCGCTCGACGGGTCATACAACTCGGCGGACGACAAGGCGGGGAAGCTGGGGTCCTCGTCGCTGGTGCCGCCGGCAATCAGGACGCGCCCGTCGGGCAACAGGGTCGCGAGCGCGTCGGCACGCGTGGTGGTCATCGAACCGGTCCCGCTGAAGGTGCCGCTCTGCGGGTCGTAGAGCTCGGCCGATGACAGAAACGTGCGGCTGGTGCCGCCGGCATCGATGGATGCGCCTCCGGCAATGAGGACGCGGCCGTCGGCAAGCAGGGTCGCGGTGGCCCCGAGGCGCGGCGTCGTCATCGATCCCGTTGCGGTGAACGTCCCTGCGTAGCTGGCCGAGCCACCGCCCAGGAGGAGATACGCCCCGATGCCGCCAACGACGGCGCCGACCACCAGGCCCGCGATGAGTGCCGGTCGACTGCGGCGCCGTTCTGGGGGATGATCCACGGACACGCTGTTCATGCCTCCCGAAGACGACACACGGGCGAATGACCCGTGGTGTTGTTCATGCCCGTCCAGACGAACGGCGGCCGTCCCGGGTTCAATCTTCGGACACCGGGCGAAGGGCCGCCGCGCGAGCTGGCGGCCGCGGTGTGGCTGCACACCCCCACCAACGGTCCGGCGCAGATAAGTCGTACACAAGTGGCGAGCATCGGTCTTCAAGATGCCCCCGGTCACGCACCGGGCGCCCTGTTGGCTGGGGGGAGGGCGCGCGCCGACGACCGGGGGTGGGCCGTCTCCGGCGGCGCACCCCCGGCGCGGGAAGTTGAGCTGCGGCGCGTCGTCCGGAGAAGCCAGGCGTGGACCGCGATGACGATGGCCACCCTCTAGACTCTCGCCGAACGATGCTGCCGATCGTGGACGTCGCCGCGGGTGGCGTCGCGATCCGGTGGGCACCCTCGAGGAGGCGGCATGGACGGCGAGGCCGCGGACGATCAACGGACCGATGGCGCTCCCTTGGCTGACCAGCAGGCACCCACGGGTGCCGGGCCCGGTTCGCCGGTGCCGATTCCTGGCACGCCTCCGCCCGTTGAGGCAACGTCGCCGCCGATCCCGACCGCGGCGTCCGCGCCGAGTGCGTCACCGCAGGCGGCGACACAGCCTCCGCCACCCCCGGGCGCGGCCTTGCCACCGCCGCCTGGCCCCGGCTTCACGCAGCCCCCGAGTGCGCCGGTCGCCTGGGCTGCACCGTCCGCGTCGCCGACCGGGCTCGAGGTGCCCGGTGCGCCCGGCCTCCGCTTCGGCAGCACCGTCGCCAGGTTCGTGGCCTGGTGGATCGACGGAATCCTGATCGGAATAGCAGCGGCCCTGATCATCGGGGCCATCGAGACGGCGGCGCCGACCTCACCGACAACGTCGGCGCTCGTGAGCGTCGTGATCTTCATGGGCGTCGCGTTCCTCTACTTCGTGGGGCTGTGGACCGGCGCGGCGCGCGCCACGCTCGGCATGCGGTTCATGAAGCTCCAGGTCGGCAACGCATTCGACGGCCGGACGCTGACGATGGACCAGGCAATTCGTCGATGGGTCGGGCTCGGCCTCCCGTTCCAGGCTTTCACCCTCGTGCCCGCCGTGTCGGCAGAGATCGGCGGATTGCTTTTCCTGTGGTACCTGGCGCTCCTGATCAGCACCGCGATCAGCTCTACCCGGCAAGGCCTGCACGACCGGTTCGCCGGCACGGCAGTCGTCCAGCCGATCGGCGCCTCGACGCCGGCCACGGCCTGCCTCGTCATCCTCATCCTGCTGTTCGTGCTGCCGATCATCTTCGTGGCGGTCATCTTCCTGGGCAGCCAGGCGTCCACGGTCCTGTCCAACGTCGGGACCTCGGTCTGACCGTGACCGGCCGGTAGACTGGCCGGGTGACCGAGCCTCTCGAACCGGCCCTCGACCCGCAGCAGGTCAACGGCCTCAACGACATGGACCCGGAATCGTTCCGGGCCGCCGCACACCAGGTCGTCGACCGGATCGCCGACTACCTCCGCTCGGTCGAGACGTACCCGGTCCTGCCGCCGATCGAGCCGGGATCGCTCCGCCCGCAATTCCCGGCGCGCGCGCCGGACTCGCCCGAGCCGATCGAGGCGATCCTGGCCGACGTGGACCGGCTGGTGATCCCCAATGCCACGCACTGGCAGCACCCGGGGTTTTTCGCGTACTTCGCGACCAGCGCCTCGGGCCCCGGCATGCTGGGCGAGTTCCTCACCGCCGCGCTGGGCCAGAACCCGATGCTGTGGCGGACGTCACCGATCGGGACCGAGCTGGAAGGCGTCATCGTGTCCTGGCTCCGCGATGCGCTCGGGCTGCCGGAGGCCTTCGATGGCCTGCTCACGGACACGGCATCGACCTCCAGCCTGATCGCGATCGCGGCGGCTCGTGAGTCTGCCGGTCTCGATGCGGCGGCCGCCGGGCTCGCCGGCCGTCCGGAGTTGGGCGACCTGCGCGTGTACGCGTCTGCCGAGGCCCACAGCTCGATCGAAAAGGCGTGCATGACGCTGGGCCTTGGGCGCGCGTCGCTGGTGCGGATCCCGGTCAACGATCGCTATGAGATGGACCCGGCCGCGCTGGCGGCGGCGATCGCGGCCGATCGTGCGGCGGGACGCCGTCCGGTGGCGATTGTCGCGACGATCGGGACGACGTCGTCGACCTCGGCGGATCCGGTGAGCGAGATCGCCGACATCGCCGAGCGAGAGGGCCTGTGGCTCCACGTCGACAGCGCCTATGCGGGCGTCGTCGCGCTGCTGCCCGACCATCGGGGGCCGTTTGCGGGATGGGAGCGCGCCGACTCGATCGTGATCAATCCGCACAAGTGGCTGTTCACGCCGCTCGATGCATCGCTGCTCCTGTCACGGCGGATGGACCAGCTGCGGGCGGCGTTCAGCCTCCAGCCCGAGTACCTGCGCACGCTCGACCGCGTCAATCCGGTCCTCGACTACACCGAGTACCAGCCGCAGCTCGGGCGGCGGATGCGGGCGCTCAAGCTGTGGATCCAGCTGCGCTGGTTCGGCCTCGAGGGCCTCCGCCGGCGCATCGCGTTCCACCTCGACCTCGCAGCGAGCTTCGCGTCCTGGGTGGACGCGGACCCTGACTGGGAGCGTCTCGCACCTGTTCCCTTCTCGACCGTGTGCTTCCGGTTCCGGCCCGCAGCGGTCGCCGGGCGCGCGGATGACCCCGACATCCGGTCCCGGCTCGACGACCTCAACATGCGGCTGATGGACGCCGTCAACCGCACGGGTGAGGTGTTCCTGTCCCATACCCGGCTGCGCGACCGGTTCACGATCCGGCTCGCAGTCGGCAACCTGCGCACCGAAGCCCGCCACGTCGAGCGGGCCTGGGAGCTGCTGCGCACCGAAGCCGCCCGGCTGGAGCCCTGAGCCCGGCCACCACGCCCTGGAGGACGACCCGCATGTCCGATCCGATCGAGGTCCTGTACTTCTACCGCACCCGATGGGGCGCGCACGACGAGTTCGTCGACCTGCTCCGCAGGAACCACTGGCCCATCCTTCGCGAACAGCTGGGGGCCGGGCGGTTCACGGCGGTGGAGATGTGGACGCCGAGGTTCCACGGGGACGGCCGCGCCGACTGGGACGTGCTGGTGTCGATCACCTATCGTGACTGGGCAGCGATGCAGGAGCACGGCGATGCCGAGATCGCACGCCGCCTGTACCCCGATCAGGAGCAGTTCAAGGCCGACGAGGCGCGACGGTTCGCGCTGCTCGATGCCCACTGGGACGTGGTGCTGGAGACACGCCCGTTCGAGCGGTAGCCGGTCCCGCGGCGGCGTCTCTCGCACCGGCGCACAGGTCCCGCCGGCGCGTCTCTCGCGCCGGCGCGCAGGACCCGCGATAATGCGGCTCTACCTCGACCGACCAGCGGAGGCCACCGGATCCCGTGCCGCCCATCACCGAGCTGACGCGCATCGAGCCCGTTCATCTCTCGCGTCTCGAGAAGCAGGGCATCTTCACCACCGGCATCCTGCTCGAGGTTTCGGAAACGCCGACGAGGCGCCAGACGCTCGCCGACCACGTGAAGGCCACCACGAACGACGTTTCGCGGTGGCGTGACGAGGCCCTGATGCTCAACCTCGCCGGGTTCGCGAGCTCCGAGCACCAGCTGTTCGTCCAGTCCGGCATCGAAGGCCTGCGCGACGTCCTGGCCCTGGATATCGACGCGCTCAAGGCGCGCCTCGCGCGTGGAGCCCAGGAGCTCAACGCGGAACCGCCGGCGGACCTGATGATCGAAACCTGGTGGGAGCAGGCACGGACGCTCGAGGAGGCGTGAGGCCCGCACCGGGTATCCGGCCCCGGCCGGGCATCCGGCTCAGGGTCGCAACACGCGCACCCGGTACCATCGGCGCCTGATGGACGTCCTTCGCGGCACGCTGGCAGCCCTGGTCGTGGCCGTGGCGACGGCTGTCGTGGTCGTCGCCGTCGCGATCCTCCCGTTCCTGACGCCCGCCTGGGTCGGGTTCGAGCAGGGGCGCGCCCAGGCCGCGGCCTGGACCGGGTATGCGCCGGCGGACCTGCAGGCGGCGACGGACGCGATCCTGTCCGACCTCGTGGTCGGCCCACCGCGGTTCGACGTCGAGGTCGCGGGCACGCCGGTGCTTACGGACCGGGAGCGCGGCCATATGCGCGACGTGCGCAAGGTGTTCATGACGTTCTACCTGGCAGCGGCGATCGCCGCACTCGTGCTCGTGGGGTCCTTCGCCCTGCTGCGCGGCCGGTCGCGGGCCGTGCTGTGGCGTCGGATCGCCCGGGCGGGCATCGGCATCGCGGTGGTCACCGTGGTCGGCGGCATCGCGGGCATCGCAGCCTTCGACGCGGCTTTCCAGCTGTTCCACGAGCTGTTCTTTCCGCAGGGCAACTTCCTGTTCGATCCGCGGACGGACCGCCTGGTCCAGCTGTTCCCGGAGACGTTCTGGGTCGAGACCACGGTCGCGGTCGGGGGCCTGATCGTGCTTCTCGCGCTGGTCCTGGCCTGGATCGGATCCCGCCGCAGCGCCGCCATCGCGGCACGGACGTCGGGCACCCCCGCGACCCTCAACGCGGTACCGGTCCGATGACGCCCGACGGGATCCCGGTCGGGCGGCTGTTCGGGATCGAGATCCGGGTGTCGCTCCTGTGGTCGTTCCTGATCGCGATCATCACCCTGCTCGGCGCCGAGCAGGCCACCGTGGCGGCGCCCGAGCTGCCATTCGCCCTCCAATGGGTGGTCGGCGGCGTCATCGCCGCGGCGTTCCTGGTATCGGTGGCCGCCCACGAGCTCGCGCACGCGCTGGTCGCGCGCCGGCGCGGCGTCCGTGTGACCGTGGTCGTGCTGGGGCTCATGGGCGGGCTCGCGCCGCTCGGGATCCAGGCGAAGCGCCCCTCCGATGAGCTCGCGATCGCGGTGGCCGGCCCTGCGGTCTCCTTCCTGGTTGCAGCCATCGTGGTGCCGATCGGAGCCGTCGTCGCCACCGCCGATCGGGGCTGGGGCGCGATCGCTGGCGCCCTGCTGATCATCGGCGGGCTGAACCTGGTGCTGGGCGTCATGAGCCTGCTCCCCGGGCTGCCGCTGGACGGCGGGCGGGCGATCCGGGCCATCGCATGGGCCCGGACCGGGGACCCGGATCGGGCCTCGGCGCTCACCGCGCGTACCGGCCGGTTCCTCGGCTGGGCGACGATCGGGGTCGGTGCCGCGGTCGTGCTGATGGACCAGACCATCGAGGGTTTGGTGATCCTGTCATTCGGCTGGTTCATGTCTACGGGAGCGCGCACGCTCGATCGCCGGCTTGCGATGGAGCGGCTGCTCCGAGGCGTCGCCGTGCGCGATGCGATGGAGCTCGACGTGTCGTGGGTGGGGCCACATCTCACGATCGACACGTTCGCCAGCCGGTACGAGGGGGAGGACGGAGTTCGGGCGCTTGCGGTCGTCGATGACGAGCACGTGGTCGGCGTGCTGGGCATCCAGCGCCTCAAGCGGCTTGGGCGCCGCCGGTTTGCCGCGACGCGTGTCGCCGATGTCATGGCCACGCCGCCGCAGGCACCTGTCCTGGGCCCGGACGACGATGTCTGGGAGGTGCTTGACACGATCAACCAGGCCGGCATCGATGGCCTCGCCGTCGCCGAGGACGGCCGGTTGGCCGGGATGCTGACGCGACGCAGCCTCGCCACGGTCGTTCGGGACCGGCTTGCGACGCGGGCAGGAACTGCCGGGTGAGCGGGGAGCTGCTCAGCGTCGAGGCGGCCCAGGCGACGGTCCTTGCCGGGGTCGGGCCACTCGAGGACCTCGAGCGCCTTGATCCGGAACGCGCGCTCGGCCGGGTCCTGGCCGAGCCGGTGGTGGCCGCAACCGCGCTGCCGCCGTGGGACAACTCGGCGATGGACGGCTACGCGATCCGGTTCGCGGACGTCGCGCGCGCAAGCGACGGCCGGCCGGCCCGGCTCACGGTCGTCGGCGAGGTCCGCGCGGGTGTCGCGCCCGATGTCGAGGTCGTCGACGGCGCTGCCGTCCGGATCGCGACCGGCGCACCAATTCCGCCCGGCGCGGACGCGGTCGTGCCGGTGGAGCTGACCACGCCCCTCGATGCGGACGGCAACGTCGGGCCGCGGGGTCGCGAGGCGACCGGCCCGGTCCCGGCCGCGTGTCTCGTGCATGCCGCGGTCGAGCGCGGGAACGCCATCCGCCGCGCCGGCTCCGACGTCACCGCCGGGGTCGTGGTCGCGGATGCGGGTAGCTTGGTGACCCCGGCCGTGGTCGCCCTGGCGGCGGGGGCCGGAGTAGGGGAGGTCGTCGTTCGCAGACGGCCGCGGGTCGCGGTGCTGGCCACCGGTGACGAGGTCCGGCGGCCGGGAACGGATCTCGGGCCCGCGGGCATCCCGGACGCGAATGGGCCGGGCCTGCGCGCGCTCGTCCGCGACGCCGGCGCGGACGCAATCGATCTGGGGATCGCGGTGGATCGGCTCGAGGATGTCGAGGCAAGGCTCCGGCGCGGCCTGGCGGAGGCCGACCTGGTGGTCGTGTCGGGGGGAGTTTCAGTGGGCCCGTACGACGTCGTTCGCACCGCGTTTGACGCGGTCGGCCACATGGACCTGTGGCGAGTCGCGGTCCAGCCCGGCAAGCCGTTTGCGTTCGGCCGCGCGGATGCGGATACGGCCGGGCGCGAGGCTCCGGTTCTGCTGTTCGGACTCCCAGGGAACCCGGTGTCCGCGTTCGTCACCTTCGAGCTGTTCGTTCGCCCGGTCATCCGGCGCCTGGCCGGGCATGCGCGGCTCCACCGGCCGGCGGATCGGGCGGTGCTCGAAGATCCCGTGAGGAAGAGCGTCGGCCGGCGCGGCTATCAGCGGGTGACGGCCCGGCGCGCCCCGGACGGCTCACCGCTGCGGGACGGCAAGGGGCGAGTCCGCGTGCGCCTGGCCGGCGGGCAGGGGAGCCATGTCATGTCGGCGCTGGCGGCCGCCGATGGGCTGGCTGTCGTCCCCGAGCCGCTGGAGCGGATCGAGGCGGGCAGCGAGGTGGAGCTCCGCTGGTTGGATCAGGGATAGTCCGCTGGACAACGGTTCGGGCGCCCAGCGCGGGTCGCCCCGGCCAACGCGGTCGCCGACCAACGCGGTCGCCGACCAACGCGGTCGCCGACCAACGCGGGTCGCCCGGCCAACGCGGGTCGCCCGACCCCGTTACGATCGAGGCGAGCAGGAGGACGCATGGACCGGAGTGACCCCCCGCGCGCGGAACGCCGCCGTCTCTCGCATGTCGACCGGCGCGGCCGACCCCGCATGGTCGATGTCAGCGACAAGCCGGTGACCGCGCGACGGGCGGTGGCCGAGGTTGAGGTCGTGGTCGCGCCTGAGACGCTGAGCCTGGTGATCGACGGGGGTGGCTCCAAGGGCGACGTCCTCACGGTCGCCGAGCTGGCCGGTGTCATGGGCGGCAAGCGAACGGCCGAGCTGATCCCGCTGTGCCACCCGATCCCGCTGACGGACCTCGTCGTCTCGGTCACCCCGGATCGTGCCGCCGGCGTGCTCCGCGTTCGCGCCGAGGCCGCCACCACCGCCCAGACCGGGGTCGAGATGGAGGCCATGACCGCAGCGTCCGTGGCCGCGCTCACCGTGTACGACATGGTCAAGGGCGTGGAGCGCGGCGTGGAGATCCGTGGGCTGCGGCTGCTGTCCAAAACCGGCGGCAAGAGCGGCGACTGGTATCGTCCGGCCGGCGAGGTCGAGAAGGCGGACCGGCCCCGGCGGCGACCCGGGGACCGGATCGCGGGTCGCGTCGGGAAGCGCAAGGGCGCCGGGTGATCGCCGGGTGCGCACGCCCGTGACGCGGTCCGCGCTGGTCATCACGGCGAGCGACCGGAGCGCCGCCGGCAGGCGGCCGGACACCTCCGGGGCGGGGATCGGGGAACGCCTCGAGACGCTCGGCTTCACGGTGGAGCGGCAGGTCGTCCCCGATGACCGCGCGGCGCTCGAGACCGCGCTCGTTGCCGGCGCCGAGCGCAACGACCTCGTGGTGACCACGGGCGGCACGGGTCTGACCCCGCGCGACGTCACGCCGCAGGCGACGGCGGCGATCCTCGACTACGAGATCCCCGGCATCGCCGAGGCGATGCGCGCGGACGGACGTCGATCGACGCCATTCGCCGCGTTGTCGCGCGGGGTCGTGGGCGTCCGCGGCCACACGCTGATCGTCAACCTGCCCGGATCGCCCAAGGGCGCCCTCGAGTCGCTCGAGGTCGTGCTCGGCGTGCTGGACCACGCCCTCGAGACGATCGCCGGGCCGTTCGACCACGCCGCCGCCCGATCCGCCGGTCGCGAGGACCTGCCCCCGGGCCTGCCGGAGGATCGCTGAGCATGTTCGAACCGTTCGCCGACGTCCCCGCCTATCCGCTCGTGTTCCCGGTGTTCTGGGGTGCGGTCGCGTTCTTCGCCCTGGTCATGGCGCGCCACCTGCGCGTGTTCGCGGCGGCGCGCCCGGTCTCGCCCACGGACCGGGTCGGGGCACGGCTGTGGGGCACGATCCGGTTCGGCTTCGCCCAGTCCCGGATGTTCCGCGACGCCCGGGCCGGGGCGATGCACTTCTCGATCTTCTGGGGCTTCCTGCTGCTCACGGTGGGCACCGCCAACATCGTCACCGGCGGGATCATCCAGGCGATCGTGCAGGCGCCGTTCGACGGCATCCTGTGGGCGGCCGTCAACGCGATGCAGAACGTGGTGGCGGTCATCGTGATCGCGGCCATCGGCTACGCCTACTGGCGCCGGCTGGTGATCAAGCCCGCGCGGCTGTCGCTCAACTGGGATGCGCTCCTGATCCTGGCCATGATCGGTGGGCTGGTGGCCGCCGAGCTGCTGGGCCAGGTGTTCCAGGTTGCGGCGCACGGCGAGGAGCCCGGCGCGTTCATCGCAAACGCTCTCGGGAGCGCAATCAGCGGCGTCGATTCGGGCCTCACCAACGCCCTGTTCGGGATCCTGTGGTGGGTCCACATCGGGCTGGTGGCCGCCTTCCTCGTATACCTCCCGTTCTCCAAGCACCTCCACGTCGCGACGGCGCTTCCCAACATCCTGCTGCGCAAGCTGGCACCGCGGGGCCAGCTGCCCGCCATGGACCTCGAGGCCGAGGACGCGGTGTTCGGGCTGCGCACGGTCGCGGACCTGTCGTGGAAGGATCTGCTCGACGGGTTCACGTGCACGGAATGCGGCCGATGCCAGCAGGCGTGTCCCGCATACGCGACCGGCAAGCCGCTCAATCCCAAGAGCCTGATCATGGGCATTCGCCACGAGGCGGTGGCCGCGGAGGCCGGGCTCCCGCTGATCCCCAACTCACCGGCGGTCAGAACCGCCTTCGGGCTCGACGATTCGATCCGCCCGGAGGCGATGGCGCGCCCGCTGGTCGACGCGGCGATCCCGTACGACGCGGTGTGGGACTGCCTCACCTGCGGTGCGTGCGTCGAGGCGTGTCCGGTGACCATCGAGCACGTCGACAAGATCGTGGGCATCCGGCGCAACCTCGTGCTCGAGGACAGCCGGTTCCCGCAGGAGCTGACCGCCGCGTTCAAGGGCATGGAGAGCGTCGGCAACCCGTGGGGCCAGCCGCCGTCGTCGCGCCTCGACTGGGCGAAGCCACTCCCGTTCGAGGTCCGGACGGCCGCCCAGGTCGCGGCGGCGGGCGAGCTCGACGCCCTTGAGGTTCTCTACTGGGTCGGCTGCGCAGCCGCCTTCGATGATCGCAACCAGCGCGTCGCGCGGGCGGTCGCCACGTGCCTGGATGCCGCGGGCGTCTCGTTCGCGGTGCTCGGGCAGGAGGAGGCCTGCACCGGCGATCCGGCCCGCCGGATGGGCAACGAGTACGTGTTCCAGATCCTGGCCGGCCAGAACATCGAGACGCTCAACCGCTACCGCGCCGGGGAGCGGACCATCGTTACGGCGTGCCCGCATTGCTTCAACACCATCGGTAACGAATACACCCAGCTGGGCGGGACGTTCGCCATCCGCCATCACAGCGAGTACCTGTCGTCGCTGGTAAGCACGGGCCGCCTCCAGCTGGGCGCGGACGGACTGCCCGCCCGCTCCGTCACGTACCACGACTCGTGCTACCTGGCCCGCTACAACGGCGTCATCGCGCCGCCGCGCGAGGTGCTGGGGGCGATCCCGGGCGTCGAGCTGCGCGAGATGGACAACCACGGCCGCCAGACCTTCTGCTGCGGCGCCGGGGGCGGCCGGATGTGGATGGAGGAGACGCGTGGAACGCGGGTCAACGCCGAGCGGACCCGTCAGGCCCTCGAGACGGGCGCCGAAACCGTCGCGACCGCGTGCCCGTTCTGCATGACCATGCTCCGCGACGGCCTGACCGACGCCGGACGGGGCGCCCAGGACACCGACCCGGTGCTCGCCCAGGACATCAGCGAGCTGCTGGCCGAGGCGATCGTGCCGTCCACCGTCTTCGCTGGGCGCGACATCCCCGAGGGGCGGCGACTGCCGGTCGTCTGAGCCCGGACCGCGCGACCCGGAGCGATCGACGGGCCTGGCGCGGGTGCCGGAGCTGCGCGCTGGGGCTCAGCCCTCGAGCGCGTTGGCTCAGCCCTTCAGCGCGGACCCGCACGAGATGCAGGTGCGGTCCGTCCACAGATTGCCCATCCCGCAGTTCGGGCATCGCTTCTCGCCCTCGGTGGAGGCCGCAAACGGGGAGTCGACCGGGGTCTTGGCCCGGGCGTCGCGTCGCATCCTGACCCGGATGATCATGACGGCCACGATGGCGACCACCGCCGCGAGGGCAAGGATCAGGAGATACGTCTGGTCCACGGTGAGCTCCCCGGGCGCAGCCCCCCGGCGCGATTCCCGAACCCCCGCGGTCGGTGATGATCACGCCCGGCGCAGCCGCAGCGTAGCCGGGACGCGCCACGATGTCATCCCGGACGTTCAGGTCACGCCGCCACGCTGCTAGGATGACCAGCGTGAGTTCGAACCCACCCGTCCACGGCTCGATCCGCCTCGGGGAGGAGCACATCCTGCTTCGCGACGCGGTGCGCGTGCTTGCCGACGAGCAGATCGCGCCGCGCGCCGCGGAGATCGACCGGCAGGGCGAGTTCCCCGAGGACGTGCGCCAGCTGCTGGCCAACCACGACATCCTGTCGATCCCGTTTGCCGAGGAGCACGGCGGGCTGGGCGGCGACCTGCTCACGCTGTGCCTCGCCATCGAGCAGCTCAGCCGCGTGTGCGCGACGTCCGGGCTCATCCTGGCGGTCCAGTCGCTGGGCGCGATCCCGATCCAGGTCGCAGGCACCAAGGAGCAGCAGGACCGCTGGCTGCCCGGGCTCGCCTCCGGCGAGAAGCTGATCGCGTTCGGGCTGACCGAGGCGGACGCTGGCTCCGATCCGTCCGGCATCCGCACCCGGGCCGTGCGTGACGGCGACGACTACGTCATCGACGGCTCCAAGCGGTTCATCAGCCACGCCAGCGTCGCGGACTACGTGGTCGTGTTCGCGGTGACCAACCCGGACGCGGAGCGTCCGAGCCGGCGGCTGTCGGCGATCCTGGTCGAGACGGACCGCCCCGGTTTCAAGGTCACCCGCCTCGAGCACAAGATGGGGATCCGCGGATCGCCGACGGCGGAGCTGGCATTCGACGGGGTCCGGGTCCCGGTGACGAACCGGCTGGGCGACGAGGGCCAGGGGTTTGCGATCGCGATGCAGACGTTCGAGCACTCCCGCCCCGGGATCGCCGCCCAGGCGGTGGGGATCGCACAGGGCGCCCTCGAGGTGGCCGCGCACTACGCGACGGAGCGGCGCCAGTTCGGCAAGCCTATCGGCGAGCTCCAGATGGTCCAGGCGATGCTCGCCGACATGGACGCTTCCACGGAGGCTGCCCGCCAGCTGGTCTACACCGCGTGCCAGGAGATCGAGGCCGGCGCCCCGGACGCGGCCCGCTGGGCGGCGATCGCCAAGCTCGTCGCCGGCGATGCTGCGATGCGCGTGACCACGGACGCCGTCCAGGTCCTCGGGGGATATGGCTATATCGACGAATACCCCGTGGAGCGGATGATGCGCGACGCGAAGATCACCCAGCTCTACGAGGGAACCCAGCAGATCCAGCGGCTGATCGTCGCCCGCGCGTTGCTCGCAAAGAGCTCGTGACCGGTCGGCGCCCACCGATCCGGGAGTGATGACCCTGTGCAGATCCTCGTCCTGACCAAACCCGTCCCCGACCCAGCCGCGAACGCCGAGCGTCTCGGCCCCGATCACCGGCTTGACCGCGGGGCATCGCCGACGGTCGTCAACGGCAACGACGAGTACGCCCTCGAGGCCGCCCTCCAGCTCGTGGAGACCCACGGCGGCGAGGTCACGATCCTGACCATGGCCCCACCGAATGCGATCGAGACGATGCGCAAGGCGCTTGCGATGGGGGCCATGCGCGGCGTCCTGGTGACCGATGCGGCGCTGGCCGGAGCGGACCTGCCCACGACGATCCGGGTCCTGGCCGCCGCGGCCACACGCGCGCCGTTCGACCTCCTGCTCGCCGGACTCGACACCTCAGATGGCGCAGCGGGTGTGGTCGCGGCCGGGGTGGCCGCTCGCCTGGGGCTGCCCCTCCTGTCGGCCACCGCGCTGATCGAGCCGGATCCTGCGGCCGGCCGGGTCCGCGTCCGGCGGCTGAGCGCCAAGGGCTACGACGTCCTCGAGGCTCCGATGCCCGCCGTCCTCTCGTGCACGCAGGCGCTCGGGACACCGCGCTACCCGTCGCTCAAGGGGATCATGGCCGCCCGCTCGCGCGAGATCGTGACGCTGTCGCTCGCCGATCTTGACGGCGACGATATCGCCCCGGCCGAGGGGAGCTGGGCGACGCGGGTCGTCACGGCGGACAAGCCACCCACGAGGGCGGCCGGCCGCGTCGTCACGGGCCCGGCACCCGATGCTGCGCGCGAGATCGCCGACGTCCTCGCCGCCCGGAGGCTCATCTGATGACCGCCCGCATCCTTGCCGTGGGCGAGGTCGCCGACGGCCAGCTCACCCGGCTGTCCGCCGAGGTCGCCACGCTCGCCCGCGCGATCGCCGAGGCGGCCGGGGGCAGCGTCGTCGGGCTGGTCGTTGACAGCGAACCGGCCGCGGCCGCGGACGAGCTCGCCGGATACCTGCCGGCGGTGGTGTCCGTGTCGTCACCGGCGGTGGCAGGCGAGGTCTGGGCACCGCGCGCGGTCGCCGAGATCCGGCGGCTCGTGGACGACGGCGTCACCCACGTCCTGCTCGGCGCCACCACGGACGGTCGTGACGTGGCGGGTGCGCTGGTCGGGCTGCTCGGTTGGGGCCTGCTCGCGAACGCGACCGGAGCCACCTGGGACGGCGACGGGCCGGTGGTCGAGGCAACCGTGCTGGCCGGCAAAGCGATCACCCACAGCGCCCTCACGGGACCGACGGGCATCGTGACCGTCCAGCTGGGAGCGGTGGCGGCCGAGCCCGAGGCCGGCAAGGGGTCGGTCGAGAGCGTCGAACCCGCGCCCGAACCGGCAACGCCCGCGGTTCCGGTGCTCGAGCGGGTCGCCGAAGCCGGCGCGCAGGCATCGCTGGAGGAGGCACGCGTCGTGGTGGTCGGCGGTCGTGGCGTCGGGAGCGCGGACGGCTTCGCCATCGTGGACGAGCTGGCAGGCCTCCTCGGCGGGGTCACCGGCGCGACGCGCGCGTCGGTCGATGCGGGCTGGATCGCCTATGCGCGCCAGATCGGACAGACCGGCAAGGTCGTCAGGCCGGCGCTCTACCTGGGTCTGGGCGTGTCGGGCGCCATGCAGCACCGGGTGGGGATGCAGGGCGCCGAGACGATCATCGCCGTCAACCGGGATCCGGACGCGCCGATTGCTGAGATCGCGGACCTGTTCGTCGTCGGCGACCTGTTCGCGGTCGGGCCCGCGCTCGCCGCCGAGCTCCGCGCCCGGCGCGGAACCTGACGGCCCGGGCCGCGGGGAGGTCGAGCGGTGACCGACGGGACGGGGCTGTGGCTGGTCCTGCTTGGCGCGCTCGGCGTGCTGGCGGTGATCCTGCTGCGCCGGATGGGCCGGCTGGTCGCCCGAACTCGCGAGCTGGAAGACTTCCAGCGATCGGCCCGACGGCTTGATCGATGGTTCGGCGCGACGGCGGACCCACTGGTGGGCCGGCTCGACGAGCTGCGCCGGCACTCCGGCGATCCACAGGGGCTCGTGGACCTGATCGGACCGGCGTCGGAGGAGCTGCGCGCCGCGGCTGCCGAGGTCAAGACGCTGCGACCACCCGCGAGACTCACCGGCCGAGGCACAGGGCCTTGGGCGGGAGCTCGACCGCGCGATCCGTGCGACCGAGATGATCGAACACGGCCTCGATGCGCTGATGGCGGTCCGCGGTGGCCGCGAGCTCGAGGCGCAGACCTCGCTCAAGCGCGGCGCGCTCAACCTCCGCCATGCGCGCTCGGCCTTCCATGAGATCGTGAGTCAGGTCCGTGCCGTCAGTCCCGCGGATGTCGGAACGGCGTCGCCGGCGCGCACCACCGCCGCCGCCGGAACGACCGTTCCGACGTACATCGTCGACGGCATCGACAGCGACCTCGGCGGGGGCTACGACCCCCGCATGTAGTGGTATTCTCGCCACGCACCACTAGGGATAGTGGTCTGGTGGAGGATGGAGGGTCGATGCGCTGTCCCCAGTGCGGCACTCGCGACACGCGCGTCGTGGACTCGCGGGACCTCGATGAGGCCGCGACGATCCGCCGCCGCCGGGAGTGCCCGGCATGCAGCACGCGGTTCACGACGTACGAGCGCGTCGAGGCTGCACGGCTGGTGGTTGCCAAGCGCGACGGGATCCGCCAGGAGTTCGACCGCGACAAGCTTGCCGACGGGCTGGCCAAGGCCCTGACGCGACGCCCGGTCGCGGACGATGTCGCCGGGCGCGCCGCCGACGAGATCGAGAGCGAGCTGCGGTCGTCGGGCGCGTCGGAGATCCCGAGCTCGCGGATCGGCACGATGGCGATGGACAAGCTGCGCGCGATCGACCACATCGCGTACATCCGGTTCGCGTCCGTGTACCAGAGCTTCGAGGATCTCGAGGACCTCAAGCGCGAGGTGGACAGCCTGTTCGCAGAGGACGGCGCGCCGAAGAAGCGGAAACCGCGAGCGTGAGCGTCCTCGCCGATCGCGACATCCGCGCCGAGCTCGAATCCGGCCGTGTCCGGATCGACCCCTACGACGCGTCGGACCTGCAGCCGTCCTCGGTCGACCTCCACCTCGACCGCAGCTTCCGGGTGTTCCGCAACAACCGGTACGCGTTCATCGACCCCCGATCGCCGCAGCCGGACCTCACCGAGCTGCTGAGCATTGGCGACGACGAGCCGTTCGTGCTGCACCCGGGCGAGTTCGTGCTGGGCCAGACGCTCGAATGGGTCGAGCTGCCCGACGACCTGGTGGCCAGACTCGAGGGGAAGTCGAGCCTGGGGCGCCTGGGGCTCCTCATTCATTCCACCGCGGGTTACGTGGATCCGGGCTGGAAGGGCACGCTCACGCTCGAGCTGTCGAACGTCGCCAACCTCCCGATCGCGCTGTACTCCGGGATGCGAATCGGCCAGATCAGCTTCTTCCGGATGAGCTCGCCCGTCGAGCGGCCGTACGGCAGCAAGGAGCTCGGGTCCAAGTACCAGGGCCAGTCCGAGCCGACGGCGTCGGCCTTCCACGCGGACTTCGAGCGCGGGCGCAAGGTACGACAGGACGGGGAGCGCTCGTCATGACCCTGAACGACGCCGTGGACTTCCGCATGGACCTGGGCGGTGGGACGACCGTCGCCCTGATCCAGGCCGGCACCTTCCGGTCGGACGCGGGTGCCCTGTTCGGTCCCGTGCCCTGGATCCTGTGGCGGCCGTGGGCCGAGGGCGAGATCGACGACGACCGGCGCCTGCTCCAGGCGCTCAACTGCCTGCTGGTCGAGACGCCGGCCGGCCGGGTGCTGGTCGAGACGGGGATCGGGGAGCGGATCAACGACAAGGGCCGTGCGATGCGCGGGTACCTCGGCACCCCGATCGCGCCGGCGATGCGCGAGGCGGGCTTCGATCCCGCGTCCGTCGACGTGGTGGCGATGAGCCACCTCCATTTCGACCACGCGGGCGGGCTGCTGCTCGCGGATGGGACGAAGGCGTTCCCGCGAGCACGCATCGTCGCCCAGCGCGCCGAGTGGGAGCTGGCGCTGGGGGACAACAGCCGCGTGCTCGCCTCCTACGATCAGCCCGAGCTGCGGCTCGTGGCCGACTGGGGTGCCGAGGGCTGGGTCGAGGGCGACCGGGAGCTCGTGCCGGGCGTGTCCGTGATCGAGACCGGCGGGCATTCCGCCGGACACCAGGCGATCGTGGTCCGGGGGAGTGGCCCCGGCGCGCGGACGCTCGCGTTCTTCGGCGACCTGTGCATGCGGCCGTGGGCGGCGAACCCGCGCTGGGTGACCTCGTTCGACGACTTCCCGCTCGACAGCGTCGCGCGCAAGGGCGAGCTGTTCCGCCGTGCGGTCGAGGAGGACTGGCTGGTCGCGCTGTCGCACGAGTCGCGCGACCCGGTGGGCCGCCTGGTGCCGGACCGCGACCGTTTCCGATTCGAGGGGCTGCGCAGCGGCTGAAGGCGGGTCTCCACCCGCGCCGCCGTGGCGCGCTGACGAGGCGGATTCCGGCCGCGGTGGCGGGACCCACCGGGTCTCCGCTGCCGCGGAATTCCGGCCGCGGCCGAGCTCTGTCACCCACCGCGCTCCCCGGTGGTAGTCACGGTCCTGCCACCTCCGGTGGGCGTTACGCCCCGCTGCTCATGACGTCCGTGCACGGATCCGTCGTGTCGAGTGGCACGGCGCCGGGGCAGTCGCCCCCGACCCGGACTACCACCGCGGGTCGCGGTGACTGACAGCATCGTCGCCCGATCCTGCCGTTAGCACCGCGACCCGCGGTAGGTGACGGGATCGGCGGGCGACCGGCGGGCCCGGTGGGTGGCAGGGGCGGGGGCACGTGGCAGGGCAAGGCGTAGGTGGCGCGAGTGGGGCCGGCGAACCGCGCCGAACCTGGCCCTCAGCTTTCCCGCGAGGCCTCGCAGCGCCCGTCCGGGTCCACGCAGCCGACGAAGTGGCCCGGTGCCACCTCGGTCAGTGCGGCGCCCTCGCGCCCCTTCGGGTAGGCCGCGTGGAACAGGCACTCGGGCAGGGCCTGCTCCTGGTCCCAGGCGATGTCGCCCGCACCCCAGCGCTCCTCGAGCCGGGGGACGGAGGCCAGCAGCATCTGCGTATACGGGTGGAGCGCGTTGCCGAACACGAGCTCCGTGGGACCCATCTCGACGACGCGACCGCGGCGGAGGATCACGGCCCGCTCGCTGATGTAGTTGCCGAGCGACAGGTCGTGAGTGATGAACAGGATCCCGAGGCCGCGTTCCTTGAGGTCCCCGAGCAGGTTGAGGACGTCGATGCGCGTGGATGCGTCGAGCATGCTGATGATCTCGTCCGCAACCAGGTACTTCGTATCCAGGAGCAGCGCCCGCGCGATCAGGAGCCGCTGGAGCTGGCCGCCGCTGAGCTGGTGCGGGTACTTGTGCAGCACCTGGCCCGCCTCCAGCCCGACGTCCTGGAGGGCGGACTCGATCCGCCCCCGCCATTCGCCGGCCGGCACTCCGTGGTGGAACGCGCCGTGGACCATGTTGAACACGTGGTCGACCTTGAAGATCGGGTTGAACGAGCTGAACGGGTCCTGGAACACGCCCTGGACGCCGCGGTAGTAGTTGCGCAGGCCGCTCCCGTGAAGCGTGGCGATGTCGGTTCCGTCGACGTCGATCCGGCCACCATTGACCCGGACCAGGCGCAGGATCATCTTGCCGATCGTGGACTTGCCGCTGCCGCTCTCGCCGATCAGCGAGACAACCTCGCCGGGGGCGATGCTCAGCGTCACGTCGCGCACCGCGACCAGCTCCGACCCGCCGAACGGACCGACGCGGTAGACCTTGGACACATGCTCCAGGGCGAGCATCAGGAGACCTTCCAGCAGGCCACGGAGTGGCCGGGCTCGATCTCGACGAAGGGCGGCTCCTCAAGGCACTGGGCGTCCGCGAGCGGGCACCGATCCCGGAACCGGCATCCGGTCGGTGGATTGAGCAGCGACGGCGGGGTCCCCGGGATGCCGGCGAGGCGTTTCTCGGAGAACCGTCGCCCCATCTCGGGCAACGACGACACCAGCAGCTTGGTGTACGGATGGCGGGGAGCCTGCATCAGCGTCTCGGTGGACGCCTTCTCCGCGAGCTTGCCCGCGTACATGATCGCAAGCGTGTCCGAGATCTGGTACAGGATCGAGACGTCGTGGGTGACCACGATCATGCTCCGGACGAACCCACGGTCCCGGAAGCCCACGAGGGTCTGGGCGACTGCGCGCTGGCTCGACACGTCGAGCGCGGACGTGATCTCGTCCGCGATGAGGACAGCCGGGTCGAGCAGCGTGGAGAGGACCATGACCAGCCGCTGCTTCATCCCGCCCGAGAGCTCGATCGGGTACATGTCGAGGATCGCGTGGGTCAGGCCCACGAGCTCGAGCCGGCGCTCCAGCTCATCGTGGATCTCCTCGTAGCGGACGTCCCGGGATCCGACGACCTCGCGGATCATGCGTCCGATCTTGCGAGTCGGGTTGAGGGCGCTCATCGCGTACTGCGGGATGAGCGAGATCTCCTTGAACCGGAAGGCGTTCATTGCCTCGTTGTCCGCGATCGGCAGCTCCACGCCGTCGAGCTCGACCGTCCCGCCCACGTGCTTCATCCGGCCGTCGATCCGGATGAGGGCGTTGCCGAGGGTGGACTTGCCGCAGCCGGACTCGCCGGCGAGCCCCATGATCTCGCCGTCCGCGATCTGGAACGAGACGCCGTCCAGCGCCTTCACGTCGCCCGCGAGGGTCCGGTAGTAGACACGGAGGTCCGTGACCTTGAGGCTCACGCTCAGGACTCCCGCAGCCGGGGATTGAAGATCTCGTCGAGACCCACGTTCATGACGTACAGGGCCCCGACGATCGCCGTGATGCCGATCCCGGGCGGGATGAACCACCACCACAGCCCGAGCTGCAGGGCGCTCCACGCGACCGCGTTGTACATCATCAGGCCCAGCGAGGTCCCCTCCGTCGGTCCCAGGCCGATGAAGTCGAGCGATGCCGCGATCAGGATCGAGCCACCGAACAGCAGGATGAACGTCATGAACAGGTACGAGCTCATGTTGGGGGCGATCTCGCTGAAGATGATCTTGCGAGCGGGCATCCCGGTGATCCGTGCCAGGTCCACGAACTCGCGCGCGTTGAGCGAGAACGTCTGGGCGCGAATGGCACGTGCCGCCCAGGGCCACGAGGTGAGTCCGATGAACGCCGCCTCGACCATCAGGCCCCGCGCCTGGAGGAACGCGGTGACGACGAGCAGCAGAGCCAGCGTGGGGATGACGAGGACGACGTTGGTGAACCCGCTCAGGATCTCGTCCACGAGACCACCGCGGTAGCCCGCCACGAACCCGACCACGACGCCGATCAGGGCTGCCAGACCGCCACCGGCCAGCCCGATCATGAACGTCGCGCCGAGCCCGCTGACGAACTGGGCGAACACATCCTGGCCGAACGTCGTCGTGCCGAACCAGTATTCCAGCGACGGTGCTTCAGCGACCGGCCCGGCGAATGCGTTGGGATCGCCGGGCCGGAGGAAAGGCCCGGCGATCGCCAACGCGATGAGGACGAGCAGGATCGTGGAGCCGATGAGGACCTTGCGGCTGCGGAGGACGAAGTGGCGCAGCTCGCGGGCTTGCCCGACGCCTTCGTCGGCGCTCGCCGCGGGGCCGCCTAGCCGGCCTGCCGGGGGTCGCGGCGACGGAGCGGCGGGGGAGACGGGGGCATCCGGAGAGGCGACACGGCGCGACCCGCTCATGCGCCGCCGCCGCTCATGCCGATCCGGGTTCGGGGATCGAGGAACACGTAGGCGATGTCAACGAGGAAGTTCGCGATCAGCACACCCACGATGACGAAAAGGAAGATGCCCTGCAGCAGGAAGTAGTCCTCATTCTGGACCGCTGCGAGCAGGAGCTTGCCGATCCCGGGGTACGAGAACACGATCTCGGTGACCAGAGCGCCGGAGACGATCACGCCCAGCTGGAGGGCCAGCCCCGTGACCTGCGGCAGCACGGCATTCCGGAACGCGTAGCGGCGGATCAGCCCGGACGGCGCGCCGAGAGCCCCGAGATATCGCGAGTAGTCGGCGTCGAGCTCGTAGATGATCATGTTGCGCATGCCGATCGCCCACCCGCCGAACATGATCAGGAACAGGGACATGAACGGCATCACCCAATGGGCGACGAGGCTTCCAAGGAACGCCAGCGACAGTGATGGCTCCAGGGCGTAGGAGTAGCCGCCGGAAATCGGGAAGACGCGGAAGATCGTTCCCAGCACCCAGGCGATCACGATCGCGAGCCACATGTAGGGCGTAGCGGTGAGGATGTACCCGATTGGCAGGACCGCGTTGTCGAGGAGCTTCCGCCGGGCGGCAATCGCACCGAACGTGTTGCCCGCCCACCAGCTGAGCAGGATCGCCGGGATGAGCAGCGCGAGCGTGTAGGGGACTGCCGCCATGATCACGCTGACCACGGACCGTCCGGACAGGTACACGCTCAGGCCCAGGTCTCCGTGGAGCAGCGAGCCCCAGAAGTTCAGGTACTGCTGCCAGATCGGCAGGTCAAGCCCGAACAGGTTGTTGTAGTAGGCAAGGACATCGGCGACGGCTTCGGGCGGGATCTGGCGGCGCGAGAGCATGCTCTGGACGGGGTCGCCGGGCATGAAGCGCGGGATCATCCAGTCGATCGTCGCCGCCACGAGGAACGTGAGCGCGTAGATCAGGAGCTTGCGGCCGAAGTAGCGTCGCACGCGATCTCCCGCGACTGAGCTGGAGACGATCCCCCCGACCGCGGCACGGCCGGGGGGATCGGTTGGCTCGAGGGACTAGGGGGTGACCGGCTGAAGCTCGGTGAGCATCTTGACGGCGCCCATCTGCCAGTATCCGTTCCAGGTGGCCGGCAGGATGTGGTTCCCGTCGTCGGATGGCCAGTTGGTCCATACGACGTTGCTGACCTGCGACCACAGCCCGTTGTACCAGAGCGGGATGACCGGCATGTCGGTCAGGGAGATCTTCTGGAGCTTGCTGGTGATCGACTGCATGGCGGCGATATCGTCGACCGGGGTCTTGTCGAGCTGCTGGACGAGAGCCCAGGCATCGGCATTCTCGTAGCCGCCGTAGTTGCGGTTCTTGCCGGCGCCCTCCATGAGCGGCATCCGGTACATGTAGTCGTAATAGGTCCACGGGGTGTTCGAGAGCTGGACCTCGTTGTTGACGACCAGGTCGAAGTCGCCGCTGTTGCGCGCATCGACCAGGCCGTTATAGTCCACGATCCGCGCCTCGGCGTTGATGCCCGCGGCCTTGAGGCTGGACACGATCACGTCGCGAGCGGCTTCCCAGTCGGACCAGCCGGTGGGAACCATGATGGTGAGCTTGATGGCCGAGCCGTCCTTGGCCGTGTAGAACCCGTCACTGCCCTTCTTGTAGCCGGCAGCGACGAGGATCGAGGCCGTCTGGCCCGGGTCGTACTTGAAGCCGAGCGCGTCGCGCTGGGCCTTGTCGATGTACTTGTCCCAGGTCGGCAGGAGCCCGGTGGGATCGGCGGCCTGGACGATGTTTCCGTAGACCTTGTTCACGATCGTGGGGACGTCGACCGCGAACGCGATGGCCTTGCGGAACGCGGGGTCGTCAAGCGGCTTCTTCTTGTCGTTGGTGACGAGCCACGCCGTGTTGCCCGAGAGCATGTACGGCGCGCCCTTGAAGTACGTGGTCACGTAGCCGTTGTCGACCAGGGTGGCAACGCCGGGCAGGAAGTTGTTGCTCAGGTCGATCCCGCCCTGCATCAGCAGACCGAGCGCCACGTTGTTGGCGCCGTTGACGATGTCGACGATGTACTTCGGCTTGACATCGAGGTTGAGCGCGGTCTTGGCCCACCAGTTGTCGTTCTTGACCCAGACCATGCGGTCCTCGGCGGCCGTCTTGTACATGTACGGACCGGTCCCTACGCCGTTGGCGTTGGTGTCCTTGAGGATGTCCTCATTGGCCTTCGCCTCCCAGATGTGCTTGGGAAGGATCGGGCTGTTGTAGGTCCACGTCGCCCACTCCTGGTAGGCGGGGTTGTTGAACTTGACGACGACCGTGTTGGCGTCGGTGGCGGTGGCGTCGGTGACGTAGTCCCAGATGTTGGAGCCGACGGCCTTGATCTTGGCGAGCCCGATCGTGAACGCGACGTCATCGGCCGTGAACGGCTGGCCATCGCTCCACGTGACGCCCGATCGCGTCTTGATCGTGTAAGTGGTCGCGTCCGTCCAGCTGGCGCTCTCCGCGAGCCAGGGATCGAACTTGTCCGCCAACGGGTCGTACAGGAACAGAGTCTCGTACTGGAGACCGACGACGCCCATCGCGGCATTCGGGTCGAGCGGGTTCCAGGTCGAGGGCGGGCCCCACTGCTTGCCCGTCGTGTACAGGGTCTCGTTGCGGGGGTAGCTCTCGACCGCACCCTCGGACGGGGCCGGTGTCACAGCGGCCGACTCGGTCGGGGCCATGCTCTCAGCCTGGCTGGGTGCCGTGGTCGACTGTGCCGAGCCGCACGCGCCGACGACGATGCTCGCCAGCGCGAGGACCGTCATCAGCCGTTTGGTGGATGCCATGTGTACCTCCTCCATGGATCTCTGACGGCCTCTCACTGACGTGGAGGCCACAACCTGCCTCAGCCCCGCACCACACCTCCCACCGTCGATTGGCGAATGACCAGCTCGGTCGGCAGGATCACGCGGCGCGGTGCATCGCGGTCTGCGATCAGCTGGACCAGGCTTGTGACGGCCTGGGCCCCATGCTCGCGAACGCCCTGGCGAACGGTCGTGAGCGGCGGCTCGAGGTGGGCGGCAAACTCGAGATCGTCGAATCCGGCGAGCGCCACGTCCTCGGGCACTCGCAGCCCTCGTGCCCGGATCGCGGTCAGGGCACCCTGGGCGGTCGAGTCATTGGCGCAGAAGATCGCGTCCGCCCCGGCGTCGAGCAGCATTTCCGCCGCTGCCGCACCGGATTCAGGGTTGAAGTCGCCCATGGCGATCAGGCCGTCGACCGGGAGCTTCGCGCGCGCCATCGCCCGCGTGTAGCCGGTGAGCCGGTCCTCGCCTGCGATCGTGCGCGACGTTCCGGCGATATGTCCGATCCGGCGCCGCCCGAGCTCGACGAGGTGGCTCGTCACGAGGTCCGCAGCATGGACGTTGTCGATATCGACGTAGCTGGCCGTCTGATCCGCGCTTCGATGGCCGATGAGGACGGTCGGGAGGTCGCTCGCGAGGAGCCCGTCGACGAGGGGATCATCGAGCGCGTGCGCGGTGACGATGACACCATCCAGGAGGCTGAGCGACAGGATCTTGTCCAGCGTCTCCTCTTTGGATCGGTTGCCCAGCCACAGCATCATTCCCGCCGCGCGGTCCGCGAGCGCATCGCTCATGCCCTGCATGAGCTGCCCGAAGTAGACGTCGGTGAACAGCAGGTGGGGATCGATATGCATCACGACGCCGACGACGCCTGACCGTCCGGAGGCGAGCGTCCGCGCCGCCATGTTGGGCCGGTAGTTGTTCTCCACGAGGATCGCCTCGACGCGACGCCGGGTCCGGTCCGAGACGCTGCCTCCGTTGATGACGCGCGAAACCGTCGCGCGGGAGACCCCGCTCAGGGCTGCAAGCTCGTCGATGGTCCGTGCCACGTGCGATCGTCCCTCTGCAGACGTGTCGTGAGGACGCCGAATTGGAAGCGCTTCCATACTATTCGTATCCAACTCGCAATGTCAACACGGCAATACGTGCGTGCTGTACAATTCGGCGCGCAACATTCCGGAAGCGCTTTCAGTATCCAGGAGGCCCCAGCGTGCGGACGGTGGAGTTCCCGCCCGGGTTTGTATGGGGAGCTGCAACGGCTGCCTACCAGATCGAGGGAGCCGTCCGGGCAGACGGGCGCGGCGAGAGCATCTGGGACCGGTTTGCGCACACGCCGGGTCGCATTCGCGCGGGCGACACGGGCGACATCGCCTGCGACCACTACCACCGCTACGCGCAGGATGTCGCGCTGATCGCCGAGATGGGACTCAGCGCGTACAGGTTCTCGATCTCATGGTCGCGCGTGATCCCGGACGGCACGGGGGCCGTCAATGAGGCCGGCCTGGATTTCTACGAACGACTCGCCGATGAGCTGCTCGCCCGAGGCATTGCCCCCCACGCGACGCTGTACCACTGGGACCTGCCACAGACGCTCGAGGACGCGGGCGGCTGGCCGGCAAGGACCACGGCTGAGGCATTCGGGCGCTACGCGGAGGTTGTCGCGAACCGATTGGGGGATCGCCTGGCATCGATCACGACGCTCAACGAGCCCTGGTGCAGCGCCCACCTCGGGTACGGGCTCGGCATCCACGCGCCGGGTCGCGCCGAGCCTGCAGCCGCGCTCGCCGCGTCGCATCACCTGCTGGTCGCGCACGGGCTCGGGATCCAGGCAATTCGTGCCGCCGCTCCGTTGATGCCTGCGGGGATCGTGCTCAACTTCGAGCCTCGGCGCCCCGCGAGCACCCACATGCTCGACCTGGAAGCCGCATCGATCGCGCACGCACAGTTCAACCGCTGGTACCTGGATCCGATCATGGGCCGGGACTATCCGGACGACGCCGCCCGCTGGTTCAACTGGTCCCGGCGGGAGGTCGCGGCGGGAGACATGGACCTGATCGCGACGCCGATCGACCTGCTGGGCGTCAACTACTACACGAGCCGGACCGTGCGCTCGCCGCTGCTGCCGCCGCTCCCCGCCGTGAACGCCGATCCGGAGCGGACGTCGATGGGCTGGGAGGTGGACCCGGCGGGGCTCACGGAGGTTCTCCAGTTCGTCGCGTCCCGGACCGGTGACCTTCCCATCTACCTGATGGAGAACGGCGCGGCGTACGCGGACGATCCCGCAGACGTGCGACATGACCCGGACCGCGTGAGCTACCTCAAGCGCCACGTCGAGGCCGCCCGGGCAGCCATCGAAGCCGGTATCCCGCTCAAGGGTTACTTCGCGTGGTCGCTGCTCGACAACTTCGAATGGCATGACGGATACGCACACCGGTTCGGGCTCGTCCACGTCAACTTCGAGACCCAGCAGCGAGCGATCAGGGACAGCGGCCGCTACTGGGGATCGCTGGCCGCGGACGTGCCCCGGGTTCCGGCATGAGCGGCGGCGCTCCCATCCCGTGGGAGGAGCGGCCGGCAGGATCGCCCGCTGTCGTCTGGCGCTCCGCCCGCAACCCGATCATCCCGCGCGACCTGCTGCCGCGCTCGAACAGCATCTTCAACTCCGCGGTCGTCCCGTTCGAGGACGGGTTCGCGGGCGTGTTCCGGATCGACGACGCCGCCCGGACGATGAACATCCATGCCGGCCGTAGCCGCGACGGCGTCAGCTGGGACATCGACGCGCAGCCCATCGTGTTCGAGGCCGCGGACGATCGCGTCGCAGACATCCAGGAGACGTTCACCCACGCATACGACCCACGGGTGACATGGCTCGAGGACCGCTGGTACGTGACCTGGTGCAACGGCTACCACGGGCCCACCATCGGGGTTGGCTGGACCCGGGACTTCCGGACGTTCCACCAGCTCGACAACGCGTTCCTGCCGTTCAATCGCAACGGGGTCCTGTTCCCGCGGCGGATCGGCGGGGCGTACGCGATGCTGAGCCGGCCGAGCGACAACGGCCACACCCCGTTCGGCGACATCTTCTACTCGGAGAGTCCGGATCTCGTCCACTGGGGCCGCCACCGTCACGTCATGGGCACCGTGCCCTGGACGTGGCAGTCGACCAAGGTTGGAGCGGGCCCGACGCCGATCGAGACGCCCGAGGGATGGCTGCTCATCTATCACGGCGTCCTGACGTCGTGCAACGGGTTCGTGTACTCGATGGGCGCGGCGCTGCTCGACCTCGACGAGCCGTGGCGGATCATCGGGCGTCCCCGCGACTACCTGCTTTCCCCGCAGGTGCCGTACGAGCAGGTGGGCGACGTGCCGAACGTGGTGTTCCCGTGCGCGGCCCTGGTGGATCAGGATGCCGACCGCGTTGCGATCTATTACGGCGCGGCCGATACGGTTGTCGCGTTGGCGTTCGGGCACCTCTCGGAGCTGGTGAGGTTCGCCTCCGGCCGCTGATCGGGGGCCGGCGGGCCCATGGCGGCCGACCGCGCGGCCTCTGCGCGGACCCGGCCGGCAATCGCGTCATCCAGCACTCGAGCGACTATTCGTCAACCAATTCGCTGCTCGGCCCGCCGATTCGGACCGAGTCTGGGTCGGGTAGCCGCCTGGGTGCTGGGAGCGATGAATCGATGTGGCGAGCAGGCGGCTCAGGACTACCTGACGCAAACAGTAGACGAGGGTCTGCGGCGCGACACGTGGCGAGGAGCGGCGGGTAGCCGGGCCAGCGGGCACGGTCGCGACAGGCGCCGGCCACTGACCCGTGATCAGCCCTTCGGCAGCCACGCCTCCACGAGCGCCTTCGCCGCATCGTCGGTGAGTGGCCCGTTGATCACCTCGAGGATCCGGCCGTCGGGGTCGATGAAGAACTGGGTTGGCAGGGCGAACACCTTGTACAGCCCGAAGATGTCGGCCGACGCGTCGAACGCGATGTCGTAGCCGAGCTCGTAGCGCTGCGCGTAGGCGCGCACGTCGTCGACAGTCGTCTCCTGGACCGCGACCCCGATGATCGACAGCCCACGATCTCGGTACGCGGCATCCATGTCGCGCAGGACCGGGGTCTCGGCCTGGCACGGCGGACACCACGTCGCCCAGAAGTTGAGCCACACCAGGCGGCCGCGAAGGTCGGCGAGCCTCACAGGCTTGCCATCGAGATCGGTCAGCGCCACGGAGGTCCCGTCCGCGCGGTCGACCTGGAGCTCGGGGGCCTGGTCGCCGGGTCGGAGGCCCTCCGTCGCCGGGCCGACGAGGAACGGCGTCGACACCGGGATGGTGATCGCGCCGCCCGGGCCGGCTGCGATCGGGCGCGTGGCGAGCGCCAGACCGATCGCGGCGAGCACGACCACCAGGAGGACGGTCAGCAGCTGACGGCCGCTGAACGGTCCGACGAGCCCGCGACGCGGGATGGGCGGATCTGGGCGCGGATCCGTTTCGGGCGGCTCAAGGCGCGGGTCCGGCTCCGGGGCCGCCGTCATACGAACGAGGTGAACTGGAAGTAGCGCGGGAGCAGGACGAGAAGGTCGAAGATCATCGCGAGCCCGATGGCCACGACCAGGAGCCCGCCGATCAGCGAGACCGCCCGTCCGTGGCGGACCAGGAACCGCGTCACGCGTGTCGCGCGGTCGTAGAACGCGGCGATGAGCAGGAACGGGATGCCGAGTCCGGCGGTGTAGCTCACCAGCAGCAGCGCGCCCTGGAGCTGGGTGTCGGAGACCGCGGCCATCGTCAGGATCCCGCCCAGGATCGCGCCGATGCACGGTGTCCAGCCGATCGCGAAGATGGCCCCCAGCGCAAACGCGGCCGGCAGCCCCGCGCGGCCACCGACGAGCCGTCGGCCCAGCCGCCCACCCGCGCCGCCGTCCGGACTGCCCCCGGCCGGCGCGAGCGTCATTCCGCCCGTCATCGAGGTGAACCCCGCCGACGCACCGGCATCGAGCGGCCGCCACGTACGCTCGAGGATCGGGATGTTGATGAGGCCGGCGAGGCTCATGCCCATGATCACGAGCACGAACCCGCCGATCACTCGCAGCGGCTGGATGTAGTCCGCAATCGCGCCGCCGGCGAACGCGGCCGTGACGCCCATCAGCGTGAACACGGTGCCAAAGCCGGCGACATAGGCCGCCGCGTGACGCATCGCCGCCCAGCGCGACGGCGTCTCGCCCTGGTTCGCCGCCACCGCCACCGCCGTGAGCTGCCCCAGGTACGCGGGAACGAGTGGCAGCACGCACGGGGACAGGAACGAGATCAGGCCCGCAGCGAACGCCACCAGGATCGTGTAGTCGCCGGTCATCCGACGGGGACCTCGTCTTCGCCCAGTGCCTGCGCCAGGAACCGGCGCAGCTTGGCGGACGTCGTGGCGAGCTCGAGCTCATGGTCGCCGAGGACCGCGACCGGGATCGTGAATGCGTACTTCTGCTGCAGCTCGTCGTCGCCGTCGATGCTCTTCTCCTCGAGGGCCGGTACCGCCAGGCCGCGCGAGACGCGATCGGCGAGCAGGGCGTCGAGGAACCACCGTGCGTCCTCGCACAGGTGGCACCCGGGACGGCCGTACAGGATGAGGGGGGGAAGGGGAGGCGTCACAGGACCGATTGTAGGCGGGCTGCCGCGATCGGCCGGTCGGCGTCCGGCAGGCTGCTTCCGCCGGCCCATGCGGGTACGACCTCCGGGCGACCTCGCGCGTCCGTATCATCGCCGCCATGTCGGAGGTGTCGCTCTATGACCAGGTTGGCGGGCTGCCGTACTTCGAGCGCCTGGTCGACCATTTCTACCAGGGCGTCGAGGCCGATGCCGTCCTCCTCGCGCTGTACCCGAACCCGTTGGATCTGACGGAAGCGAGGCGCCGGCTCACGCTGTTCCTGGTGCAGTACTGGGGTGGGCCCACGACATACCTCGAGGAGCGCGGGCATCCTCGGCTGCGCGCGCGTCATTCGCCGTTCTCGATCGGCCTGCTCGAACGAGACCAGTGGCTCGTGCACATGCGGGCAGCGATCGACGCGTCGGATGCCCCCGCCGCCGCGCGGCAGCAGCTTCACGAATACGTGACGATGGCGGCCGATGCCATGCGCAATCGCGCGGATCTTCCTGCCCTGAGCTGATGCGCTGATACGATGCCGGTGCGCGCCCCCGTAGCTCAGTGGATAGAGCGCAGCCGTCCTAAGGCTGGCGTCGGCGGTTCGAATCCGTCCGGGGGCGCCATAGCAGCGCACTCTGCCCGACAATCCCGATCTGCAGGTTCGGGACTTGCTGACAGAGGCGTACGCCGAGTTTGGCTGAATGCTCATCCAGGCCGGGTGACCGGGCCTCAGGGCTGCATCAGGAACAGAATGCCGAGCAGGATGGCGACGACCCCGAGTGCCATCGCCGCGCCCATCAGGCCGCCATTTCTGAATCCGGGAATGCGCCAGCTTGCGAAGCCGATCCAGGCCGCCGTGGCGACAAATCCAACTGCGAAGCCCCATGGAAAGGCCGCATCGGGATCCGGCGTAAACGTGCTGATGATGCCGGCAACGACCCATGGGGCGAAGGGCAGGCCGAGTCCAGAGATCCAACCCAGCAGCCGTCCATCCTGGGTCCTCGGTTGCCGATCCGGGAGGCTGGTCATGACTTCATCATGCGCCCTCGCACGATCGGTGGCTCAGGGCCGAACCGCCGCAGTTTGACTGCCATCTCGATCAGGTCACCGGCACACCGGGCCATTACGGCCCCATGGAGGTCACACGGTGGTCATCAGCGTCGTACAGACCGCGCGCGCAACCCGACCTCGAGATACCAGTCCAGCACGCTCCGTCGTCTAGCACGCGAAGTACGCCCGTTGCGGCGCCTCCATCGTCGCGACGGTCGTATGCCGGAGGCCGTTCGCTCGACGCGCAGGGTCAAACCTCGCTGACCGTCACAGTCGCCAGGGACGCCGCGGACCAGGTCCTGCCGGTCGTTCGCAGTCTCGTCGTCGATGCGAGCCTCTAGTCAACATGGAAGGACCGGCGCTCGCGCATCATCGTGGATTGCGCGGGCCAGTTGACGGAGTCCGCACAGAGCCACATGCGGGAGGCCGGTCCAATGCAGAAGACTACCCGGTTCGTCGGGCTCGACGTCCACAAGGCATCGATCGCGGTGGCGGTCGCTGACGCCTTCGGCGACCCCGAGGACCATGGCCAGATCGCCAACGATCCATCAGCAATCCGCAAGCTCGTCGACCGTCTCGGAGGGACCGACGTCCACCTGTCCGTCGCCTACGAGGCCGGGCCAACCGGGTACGCCCTCCACCGCCAGCTGACCGCGATGGGCATCGACTGCATCGTCGTCGCCCCCTCGCTTATCCCCACGAGGCCCGGCGACCGGGTCAAGACCGACCGCCGCGACGCGGCCAAGCTCGCCCGTCTGCTGCGCAGCGGCGACCTCACGCCCGTCTGGGTGCCCGACGAGGCCCACGAGGCGCTGCGCGATCTCGTGCGCGATCGTGATGACGCGAAGCAGGATCTCCTGCGCGCCAAGCACCGGCTGTCCAAGTTCCTGCTGCGCCACGGGATCCACCCGCCGGCAGGGTTGCAGGCATGGGGTCGCGCCCACGAGGCCTGGCTCAACCGGCTCACCCTCGACCACCGGGCCGACCAGGTCGTGTTCGATGACTACTGGTCGGTCGTGCGCGCCGGCAAGGACCGCGTGCGCCGGCTCGAGGCAGCCCTCGTCGCCTGTGCCGCGGAGAGCCCGCACGGCGAGTACCTCGCCGCCCTCCAGGCGCTGCGTGGCATCGGCTTCATCACGGCGGTCACGATCGTCGCCGAGGCAGGCGACCTGCGCCGGTTCCCGACCGCCCGGGCATTCATGGCCTACACCGGTCTCGTCCCCTCGGAGTACTCGAGCGGCACGTCGCGCCACCGCGGCCGGATCACCAAGACCGGCAACCGGCTCATCCGCCATGTCCTGGGCCAGGCGGCCCACAACGCCCGCTACCGGCCGAACGTGAGCAGCGCGCTCCGGGCTCGCCAGCGGGGTGTCCCGCCGGCGATCGTCGAGCTCGACCGGCGGGCCCAGGCCCGGCTCCACCATCGGTACCGCTCCCTCGTTGGGCGGATCGGCAAGAACAAGACCGTGATCGCCGTCGCCCGTGAGCTCGCCGGCTTCGTCTGGGCGACGGGGCAGCTCACCAGCAGGCCGGTCGCGGCCTGACGACCCGACCATGCAGGGTGTGATCGACCGTCACCGCCGAGCTGCCTCGAGGCCGACCTCGTCTGATCTCCGCGATCTCCCAGAACTCGCGCTTCTAGTTCGAGGCAGCTCGGTGACGGCTCACTGTCATGCGGCAACGGCCCGGCCGACCCGCGCATATCAGAGTGATCATCGTCGCCAGAACCTGAACTCGATCACACCCTGCGCCACTCTTGACATGTCCTTCCATATCAGATCAGCGAGCCGAGCACGCCCGCGTACACCAGGTAGAAGGTGACGCTTGCGATGGCCGAGAGCGCCAGCATCAACGCGATCCTGGGCTTGTGTCTGAGACGCATGGCCGCCAGGAGCAGGAAGAGAAGGCCGGCAGCCATCTCGGCGATCCAGTAGCCAATGGGCGTCGTTGCTGCCACCACGGTGAGGCCATACAGTCCCTCGCCCAGCAGGATGCCGGCGACCGGAGCGATCCCGGCAGCGGCACGGAGCGGGTTCGGGCCCCTCAGCCACGCTGCGCCAACACCGAGTGCAGGCCCGGCGATGACCGCCGCCACGCCCCAGCGGACGAACATCGAGGTGGCGACCGGATACCCGCGGAGCTCAGTGGCAAACGCGTAGCCGGCGAGCATGGCGACGAGCGAGGCGAACCCGACCAGGGCCGCCGTGCGCGAGTCCCGCGCGAGCAGCGCGAGGGCGAACGCACACAGGCACCACGAGCCCGACGAGTTGGCAAGGGGCGCCAGTCCATCCGGCAGCGACCCTTGGCCCACGGAGGTGGCGATGCCGATGGCGAGCCCTGCTCCGACGGCGACGACCAGGACCCGGGTCGAGCTGGCATTCGCGAGCGTGGAAGCACGCGATGCAGCGCCGACCTTGACAGTGGATCGGTCGAGCGTCACAAGAGCGATGCTAGACGGTGATGCCTGCCGACGCAGGGTGGCGACCATGCCGGTCGAGGTGCCGGGGACCCAGCGCCCCCATGCCGCGTCAGACGACGACCTTCTCCCAGACGGAGATGTGGGACCGGCTCGAACTCGTGAATGGGGTCCGAGACCAATCGGCCCATCGCTCCCGGAGCTCCATGCCCGCGATCCTCGCCATCAGGTCGAGCTCGGCCGGCCACACGTAGCGGAACGGCGTGGAAGCGCGCGTCACCGTGCCCTCGTGGGTCGTCACGTGATGGGAGACGACCGACTGGCTCACGACGTCGTATTCGTCGATGCCAATGTGGGACTCGCTCACATCGAATGGGACGAGCGTCTCACCGGCCGGCAGCCGCTGCAGGCTGGGCACGAAGGTCTCCACCACGAAGAGGCCGCCGGGCCGGAGGTGCGTCGCCGCGTTGACGAAGCAGTCGACCTGCGCGTCCTGTGTCGTCAGGTTGGTGATCGTGTTGAACACGAGGTAGACGAGGGAGTACGACCCTGCCCGGCTCACGCGGGTGGTGGCGATATCCCCGATGGCAACCGGGATCGAGGACTCGTCGCCTCGCGCCTTGGCACGAAGCTGCGCAACCATCGCGGGCGACAGGTCGATCCCCGACACTCGGCATCCATGGGCGGAGAGCGGCAGGGCCACCCGGCCGGTGCCGATCGCGAACTCCAGGACCTCACCGTCTCCGGCGAGGTCAGCCAGGAATGCGACGGCCGGCTCCAGGTTCGCCGGCTCGAACATCGTTGCCTCGTCCGCGTCGTATGTTGACGCCGTCTCCCCGTCGAACCAGTCGTGGGTAGCCATGGCACGAGAGTAGCCGACGGCCGCGGCCACCACACCACCGGCGTCACCGATGAGCACAACCGGCCTGCCGCAACACGTCGATGGCCGGGGGCGCCGGTCCCGACGCGACGCCCGCCAAAGCCCCAGTCGAGCCTGGATCAGGCGACGTACGCGGCGAGGTGCTGCCCTGTCAGCGTGCTCCGGGCGGCGACCAGGTCCGCGGGCAGGCCCGCGAAAACGACCCGCCCGCCGTCGTGCCCGGCGCCGGGCCCGAGGTCGATGATCCAGTCGGCGTGCGCCATGACCGCGAGGTGGTGCTCGATGACGATCACCGACTTGCCGGCATCGACCAGGCGGTCGAGCAGCTGGAGCAGGTGCTCGACGTCCGCGAGATGCAGCCCCGAGGTCGGCTCGTCGAGCACGTAGATGCCGCCGTCGGCGGCCATCTGGATGGCCAGCTTGACGCGCTGCCGCTCGCCGCCGGAGAGCGTGGTGAGCGGCTGGCCGAGGTGCAGGTACCCCAGTCCGACGTCCGCCAGCCGGGCCAGGATCCTCGCGGCCGCCGGGGTCCTCGCCTCGCCGCCGCTGAAGAACGCCAGCGCCTCGCCGACCGACATCGCGAGCACCTCGCTGATATCGCGCCCGGCGAGCTTGTACACGAGCACGCTGGAGTCGAACCGCCTGCCATCGCACTCCTCGCATACGGACTCGACGGTCTCCATGAAGCCCAGCTCCGTGTAGATGACGCCGTTGCCGTTGCACACCGGGCAGGCGCCCTCGGAGTTGGCGGAGAACAGCGCGGGCTTGACGCCGTTCGCCTTGGCGAAGGCGGTGCGGATCGGGTCCAGGAGCCCGGTGTAGGTCGCCGGATTGCTGCGCCGCGAGCCCTTGATCGGCGTCTGGTCGATCGAGACGACGCCCGAACCATTGGGCATCGAGCCGTGGATGAGCGAGCTCTTGCCCGAGCCGGCCACGCCGGTCACCACGCACAGCACGCCGAGCGGCACGTCGACGCTCACGTCCTGCAGGTTGTGCTGAATTGCGTGTCGGATCTCCAGCCATCCGGATGGCGTGCGGGTCTGGGGCTTGAGCGAGGCGCGGTCGCCCAGGTGGCGCCCGGTGATGGTGTCGCTGGCTCGCAGGCCGTCGACCGTGCCCTCGAAGCACACCGAGCCACCCTCGGAGCCGGCGCCGGGGCCAAGGTCGATCACGTGATCGGCGATCTCGATGACGTCCGGCTCGTGCTCCACCACGAGCACGGTGTTGCCCTTGTCGCGCAGCCGCAGCAGCAGCCGGTTCATGCTCGTGACGTCGTGCGGGTGGAGGCCCGTGGTCGGCTCGTCGAACACGTAGGTGACGTCGGTGAGCGACGACCCGAGGTGGCGGATCATCCGGGTTCGCTGCGCTTCGCCGCCCGACAACGTGCCCGACGGCCGGTCGAGCGAGAGATAGCCGAGCCCGATCTCGACGAACGAGTCGAAGGTGTGCCGCAGCGCGGCCAGCAGCGGCGCCACGGACGGCTCATCGAGGGCGCGAACCCATTGCGCGAGATCGCTGATCTGCATCGCGCAGGCGTCGGCGATGTTGATCCCGCGGATTCGCGACGACCGGGCCGCCTCGCTGAGCCGGGTGCCGCCGCAGTCCGGGCAGGCCGTGAACGTGACCGCCCGGTCGACGAACGCCCGCAGGTGGGGCTGCAGCGACTCCACGTCCCTGGACAGGATCGACTGCTGGATCCGCGGCACCAACCCCTGGTAGGTCATGTTGATGCCCTCGATCTTCATCCGGGTCGGCTCGTGATACAGGAAGTCCTGGCGCTCCTGCCCGGTGTAGTCGCGGATCGGCTTGTCGGGGTCGACGAACCCGGAGGAGGCGTACAGGCGATAGTTCCAGCCTCCCGCGATGTAGCCCGGGACGGTGATCGCGCCCTCGGCGAGCGACCTGGCATCGTCGAACAGCTGGGTGAGGTCGATGTCGGAAGCCGTTCCCATGCCTTCGCACCGCGGACACATGCCGCCGACGACGGTGAAGGACCTCCGCTCGGTCTTGCGCTCGCCGCGCTCGATGGTGATCGCACCAGCTCCCGTGACCGATGGGATGTTGAAGGCGAACGCCTTGGGCGTTCCGATGTGGGGCTGCCCGAGCCGGCTGAACAGGATGCGCAGCAGCGCGTTGGCGTCCGTCGCGGTGCCGACCGTGGACCGCGGATTGCCTCCCATTCGCTCCTGGTCCACGATGATCGCGGTCGTCAGGCCGTCGAGGACGTCAACGTCGGGTCGCGCCAGCGTGGGCATGAAGCCCTGCACGAAGGCGCTGTAGGTCTCGTTGATGAGCCGCTGCGATTCCGCGGCGATGGTGGCGAACACGAGCGAGCTCTTGCCCGAACCGGAGATGCCGGTGAACACCGTCAGCCGCCGCTTCGGGATCTCGACGCTCACGTTCTTCAGGTTGTTCTCCCGGGCGCCCTGCACCCGGATCAGACCGTGGCTGTCGGCGATGTTCATCGGGCCAAGGTAGGGGATCGGAAGCTTCGATGGAGCAGGGTGAGTCGCGATCAGCCCTGCGACTGGGTGATCCGGATCAGGTTGCCGGCGGGATCGCGGAATGCGCAGTCGCGGGCGCCCCACGGCTGGTCCATCGGCTCCTGGACCACCTCGGCGCCGCTCGCCTGCACGTGATCGAAGGTCGTCTCAAGGTCCGAGGTCGAGAGGTTCAACCACCCCAGCAGGCCCTTGGCAAGCAGGTCGCTGATCGCCTGGCGGTCCGACGGCGAGATGCCGGGATCGGCTGCCGGGGGCGCGAGCAGGATGTTGACGTCGGGCTGTGAGGGCGCCGCCACGGTGACCCAGCGCATCTGCCCGGAGCCCACGTCGCTCCGCACCTCGAAGCCGAGCGCGTCGCGATAGAACGCGATCGCCTTCTCGTGATCGTCGACCGCCAGCGAGCAGGTGTACAGCTTCACGTCCATAGGCCCAAGCCTATCCCGGGCCGGTGGCGGTCGCTTCTCGATTCCTGACCGGTCGCAGCGCCGATCGCGCCAGACAGGCAGGGAGCGGTTCCGTCCACGAATGATCCCGCGCCCGATAGGCACTCGGGCTTTCGCCCACGAGCTCGCTGAAGCGCGAGCTGAAGGTCCCCAGCGACGCGCAGCCGACCTCGAAGCAGACCTCGGTGACCGAGAGGTCGCCGCGCCGGAGCAGGGCCATGGCCCGCTCGATGCGGCGGGTCATGAGATAGCTGTATGGGGTCTCGCCGTAGGCGGCGCGGAAGCTGCGTGAGAAGTGGCCGGATGACATGCAGGCGGTCCGGGCCAGCGCCTCCACGTCAAGCGGGCGCGCGTACTCGCGATCCATCTGATCTCGAGCGCGCCGGAGCCGTACCAGATCGTCGCGTTCCACGGCGCGACCATAGCATTGGCGGTTGCGCGACGGCCGTCCGGCCGGCGTCGAGGCCCCGGCGTCGAGCCGCCGCCCTCCCGCCCCCGACTCCGCTTGCCGCGAGCGCTATCCTCGGCTCAATGGGCGGCGGAGGGCCGTCCCAAACCTGAGGTGAGGGCCAGATGGCAGCCGACCCCAAGCTCGATCGCCTTCGTTCCATTCCCCTGTTCTCGGGCCTTGGATCTCGGGAGATCGGTCGCCTCGGCCAGCTGACCGATGAGGTCGACGTGCCGGTGGACCACGTCCTGATGCGCCAGGGTGACCGCGGCGGCGAGATGTTCATCGTGGAGAGCGGAACCATTTCGGTGGAGCGCGATGGCAGGGCGATCGGCAACCGGGGATCGGGGACCGTGCTGGGCGAGATCGCCCTGCTGGCGGAGATGCCCCGGACCGCCACCGTCACCGCGATGGAGCCGTGCCGGCTGTTCGTCGTCGGGCATCGCGAGTTCCACTCGCTGATGGACGAGATGCCCACGGTGCGTACGTCGGTGCTCGAGGTGCTCGCGAGCCGCCTCGCGACCCTGGATCCCGACGCTTCCTGACGTCGCACTCGCGCGCGCCGGGCGGTCGACGGCCTCGTCGAACGGCTGGCCCGTGATCGACCCGAAGGGCTGATACGCTCCGGCCCGTGCGCCACCTCCCGGCACTGATCGCGCGGACCGTCGCGCCGGAGCGACTTGGCCGTCCGTTCCGCTGGCTGCTGGCGGCGTCGCTGGTCACCAACGTGGGCGACGGGATCGCGCTGGCGGCAGGCCCGCTGCTGATCGCCTCCCAGACCCGGGACCCGTTCCTGGTGTCGATGGCGGTGCTCAGCCAGTACCTGCCTAACCTGCTGTTCGGCGTCGTCGCCGGCGCGACGGCCGATCGGTTCGATCGGCGGCGGATCGTGGCGGGCGTCAACCTGGCCCGTGCCGTCGTGCTCGGCGCCCTGGCGGCGACGATCGCGAGCGGCAGCGTCAGCATCGTCATCGTGCTGGTGGCGCTGTTCGTCCTGGGCACCGCGGAGTCGTTCGCTGATGTGTCGAGCCAGAGCCTGCTGCCGCGCCTCGTCAGGCGCGAGGACCTGGGTCTTGCCAACGCACGGCTCCAGGGCTCGTTCCTGCTCACCAACCAGCTCCTGGCGCCGCCCATCGGGGCGTTCCTGTTCGCGTTCGGGATGGCGCTCCCGTTCGCCGCCAACGCTGCCTGCTTCGCGCTCGGGGCGGTGCTCGTATGGCGGGTCGTGGTAGACACTGCCGTCCGCACCACCCGGGCGCGCCACGGATTCCGCAAGGACATGGTCGAGGGCGTCCGCTGGCTGGTCGGGCATCCGCCGATGCGGACGCTGGCCCTCACGATCGTGGCGTTCAACGTGACGTTCGGCGCGGCGTGGTCGGTGCTGGTGCTGTACGCAAGCGAGCGGCTGGGCATGGACGCGGTCGGCTTCGGGCTGATGACGACGGCCATGGCGATCGGCGGTGTCGTGGGCACGGTCTCGTACGGTCGCCTCGAGCGACGGTTCTCGCTGGCCGATATCATGCGCGTCGGGCTGCTGATCGAGACCGGCACGCACCTCACGCTCGCCCTGACGACGTCACCAGCGATCGCGCTGCTCACGCTCGGGGTCTTCGGCGCCCATGCCTTCATATGGGGGACGACGTCCACCGTGGTCCGCCAGCGGGCTGTGCCGGACGACCTGCTGGGGCGGGTCACCGGCGTCTACGGCGTGGCCCTCGTTGGCGGGATCGTCGTGGGGACGCCGATCGGCGGTCTGCTGGCGCGGACGTTCGGGATCACTGCGCCGTTCTGGTTCGGGTTCGTGGGCTCGGCGCTGCTGGTCGCGGTCCTGTGGCGCCAGTTCGAGCACATCGTGCACGCAGGCGATGTTGACGCCGGTCGTGAGACGCCGTCCGGGGCGTGATCGTCAGCCGGGCGGCGGCACCGGGGCTGCGCCCGGCACGGCCGGCGAGGGCAGGGGATCGAGGAGGTAACGCCGCACGACCGGCGTGATCCACGCAGCGAGCTCGGCAGGCTCGAGGCTCGCCAGCGGCTCGATCCGCAGGATGTTGCGCGCCAGGACGAGGCCGGCAGTCAGTGAGGCGAGCAGCGAGGCGCGAAGCTCGGGCTGGTCGGCGCCGATCTGCTGGGCGATCGGCCTGAGCATCCGCTCGGCCAGAAATTCTCGCGCCATCGCCGATGCCTCAGGGTCCGACGCTGCGGCGCGGACAAGCCCGGATGACACGCGCTGGAACTGCTCGTCGACGAGCGAGCCGGCGATGAACTCGGCCAGTCCCCGGGCCGGGTCAGCGGCCGAGCGCAGGGCCGCCGGGAACATGACGCGCGGGTCGGCGGGCAGCTCCGTGGTCTCCAGGAACAGGCGCTGCTTGGATCCGAAGTAGTGCGTCACCAGGCGTGAGTCCACCCCGGCGGCCTCGGCAATGCCGCGAACCGTGGTGCGGTCGTAGCCGAGTTCGGCGAACAGCCGCCCCGCGGCGGCCAGGATCTGTTCGCGGGTCCGGGGCCGGCCCGGCCGGCGGCCCGGTCGTGTTGCGTCAGTCACGTTCCAATCGTGCCCCAGGTGCGGAAGGGTTTGCCTCGAGGTATTGACTCTTCCGATAGTATATCCACAAACGTGGAATTAGGAGAGTGAGTCATGCCCGCGTCCTTCGATCCGGTGATCGTGAGCCCCCGCAGGCGACGTGCCGTCCTCGGCGTCGTCGCCGTGTCGCTGATGATGGTGGTGTCGGCGGTCAGCGGCCTCAACGTCGCGCTGCCGAGCCTCGCAACAGAGACCGGTGCGAGCCAGTCGCAGCTCCAGTGGATCGTCGATGCCTACACGGTCGTGTTCGCCGGGCTGCTGCTGTTCGCGGGGGCGGTGGGCGACCGGTTCGGGCGGCGCGAGACCCTGATCGGCGGCCTCAGCGTGTTCGGGCTGTCGGCCCTGGGCGCGATCTTCACGTCCGATCCGACGGTTCTGATCGGCCTCCGCGCCGGGATGGGGATCGGGGCGGCGTTCGTGATGCCCACGACCCTGTCGGTGATCACGACCTCGTTCCCCGCGGACGAGCGCGGCCGGGCGGTGGGCGTCTGGGTCGGCGTCGCCGGGGGCGGCGCGGTCCTCGGCCTGTTCGGGGCCGGCCTGCTGCTCGAGTGGTTCTCCTGGAACTCGTTCTTCGCCCTCAATGTCGCCCTGGCCCTGATCGCGCTCGCCGGCACGATCGCGCTCGTCCCGACCAGCCGCGACGCCAACCCGCCGGCGCTCAACGCGGGAAGCGCGGTGCTGTCGCTGATCGGCATCTCGGGTCTGGTGTTCGGGATCATCGAGGGCCCCACGTCGGGCTGGGACGATCCGTCGGTGATCATTGCCCTGGTGGCCGGTGTCGTCGCCCTGGTGCTGTTCGTGGCGGTCGAGCTGCGCGCCGAAGCCCCGATGCTCGACCCGCGGCTGTTCCTGCTGCGCGGGTTCGGCACGGGATCGCTCTCGATCAGCGCGCAGTTCTTCGCCGCGTTCGGCTTCTTCTTCATCGTCATGCAGTACCTGCAGTTCGTGAACGGCTTCTCGCCGCTCAACGCAGCTGCGGCGCTGCTACCGATGCCGTTCGTGCTGATCCCCACGGCGCGCAATGCACCACGACTCGCCGACCGGTTCGGGTTCGCGCGCGTGGGTGCGCTCGGTCTCACGCTGATCGCCGTCGGGTTCTTCGTCATCTCGACGATCGGCGCCGAGCTCGTCTACTGGCAGTTCGCGATCGGCGTCGTGCTGTTCGCGATGGGCATGGGCCTCGCGGGCACGCCGGCGACCACCGCCATCGTGTCCTCGCTTCCGGCGGCCAAGCAGGGGGTCGCCTCCGCGGTCAACGACACCGCGCGCGAGGTGGGTAGCGCGTTCGGGATCGCGATCCTCGGCAGCGTCCTCAACAGCACGTATCGCGATGCGATGGTGGGAGCGGTTGCCGGTCTGCCGCCGCAGGTTGCCGAGGCTGCGAAGAGCTCGATCGCGTTCGTCCAGTTCGGGCCTGTCGAGCAGCTCGGCGAGCGCGGCGCAGCCCTCGTGACGGCCGCCAACCAGGCCTTTGCCAGTGGTGTGTCGGCGGCGGTCCTGACGGCCAGCGTGGTCCTCCTGGCGGCCGCCCTGGTGGTGCTTGTGTTCGGGCCGCGCGGTGCCGCCGCGCGGGCGGCAACGGCGGCCGTCGCCCTCGACGAGGGCGCAGAGCTGGGGGCGGTCGCCGGGTAGACGCGAGGATCGCCGGGCAAGAGAAGAGGCCCGCCGTTGCCGGCGGGCCTCGCTCGTTCTCCTGGTTTCAGACCGCGGTTACAGCCCCGCGGCGCTGATCATCCAGATGCCGCGACCGTGGGTCGCCGCGTACACGTTGCCGTCCGGTCCAAGCTCCACGTCCATCACGACGGTGGCCGGGAAGTTGGAGCCGAGGCGCTGCCAGGTGGCGCTGCCGGACGCCCGGTACAGCACGCCAAGGTCGGTGCCGACGACGAGGCCGCCGGTCGAGGTGACCTTGATGCTGTTGGCCGGAACGTCGGGGAAGTTGCCGGCAACGGTGGGGTCACCGCCGATGTCGGTCCAGGTGTCGCCACCGTCCGTGGACTCGAAGATGTGGCCGATGCCGGCACCCGGACCCTCGGTGAAGCGGCGGCTGAAGCCGTTCATCGCGAGGAACAGGTTGCCGTCAGCGTCGACGGAGACGCCGCCGACGTACCGGTTCGGGACGACGTCGCCACCGAGCGAGCCGTCAAGCGTCGCCTCGCCCCAGGTCCAGGTCGTCCCGTCGAAATGGCCAACGGACACGCCCCGGGTGAACCCGGCGTTGTTGCAGCCGCCGCACCAGCCGGCGATCGCCGTGTTGCCGGTGTATGCGATGGCAGTGGCGACCTGGGCCCCGGTTCCGGGGAAGGTATAGACGCGGTCCCACTCGCTGCTCGAGCGGATCTTGAACCCGTTCGTCTGGAACCAGATGCTGTGCCCGCCGGCGAGCCAGTTGTCGATGTTGCCGGCGTCGGCCGCGAACGGCGCGATGAACCGGGCGTTGATGTCCGGCGGCGAGATGTCAAACGTTGTTGCGTCGTTGATGTCGAGGAAGGCGTTCGGATGTTGGGTGAGGTCAGGGTTGGCGCAGGTCTGGGTGACCTCCATCGACAGGTAGACGTATTCCTGGACGATGTTGCAGCCGTCGTTCGGGTCGACCAGAACGTCGCCGCCATCGCCGCCGAAGTTGGAGCTCATCTTTCCGTTCGTGGAGCCGAGCCGGAGGATTGAACCGCCATTGTCCTGGAGACCGCCGCTGACGATGGCGTCGCCGGAGCCACTGGGAGTCCTCGTGTTCGCGGCATTTGCGAGGCCCACGCCGACGGCGTAGTACTGGAGTGCGTCGATGGTGCCGTCGTTGAGGCTTTCCCAGTCGGTCGCGTTGCCGTTCCGGTCTGTCGAGCCTTCAATCGGCCGGCGGTAGATGCCGCCGTCGTTGCCGACGTAGATCCAGGAATGTCCGTCCTTGTCGGTACCGACCGCAGCCGAATGCTGGTCGGGATGGGTCGTCTGCGGGCAGCCCACGGAGCCGTTCGGCGCGTAAAGGCTGTCAGGTCGCCAGCACGGGAAGTAGAAGTTCCAGTACGGGCCGACGGTGTTCCAGCTGGAGCCGCCGTTGGTCGTCTCGTAGACCTCCTCGAGACCCGCGTAGACGTGCTCGGGGTTGGCCGGGTCGACGACCAGGAACTGGTTGTACCAGCTCTGGATGCCGGGGCCATAGCCCTTGCCGCTGAGGCTCTGCTTGAGCGCGGACCCGGAGTTGGCCAGCTTGCGCTGGTCGGCGATCTGCGACCACGGCCCGTCGATCGAGCCGTTGTTGGAGACGTAGATGCCGTCGAGATAGCTGTTGACGGTGCCGGTGAGCTTCTGGAGCAGCAGCGGCGACTGGTTCATGACGTACAGCTTCGATCCATCCGAGGACCAGGCGAAGCTCACGTTACCGATGTCCTTGGGGTTGATCGCGCCCTTGGGCTTGGCCTTGACCCAGCTCTTGCCACCGTTCTTCGTCTCGTAGAATCCGTTGTAGGCGTCGCCGCTCCGCCAGCCGGCCGCGGCGATCAGGTGCTGCGAGTTGCTGGGGTCGATGGCGATGTCGTTGACGATGTTCTTGTAAGCGGCGTTCGCGTCGTCGGCCTTTGCTTCGCCCGGCATGTAGCTCGGGTTGGGCGCAAACGACAGCTTCCAGTGAGCGTCGCCAGCCGTGTACGACCAGACGCCGCGCAGTGTCGCGACCCAGGCGGTGCCGTTGGGCGCGAAGCGCAGCGCGTTGATCGTGGTGCTCTCGAGCTCCGTTCCGCCGACACGGTCGCCCGTGGTGAACTTGCTGCTCGCCATCTCCGGGTTGGCGAGCCGGTACACACCGCTGCCGACGTAGCTCGTGCCGCCCGTGTTGGCCTCGCCGGTCGCATACCACAGCGAGCCGTCGGGCGCGAGCTGCAGATCGCCGGTAGACAGCGAGGGGAGGCTGTCGGCAATCGGGGTCCAGTCGCCGCCGCCGGTCGTCGATCGCCAGACGCCGCCGTCAGCGCCGCCGGCGTAGACGTTGCCGTTTCCGTCCGCGGCGAGGCCGGTGATGCGCCCGGTGACGAGACCGGAACCGCCGCTCGAGTTCGAGTAGTAGTCGCGATAGTTCGGGTCATCCGCGTCATAGGGGACGTTGGTGACCTCGTCCCAGGCGCCGGCCGTCGCGCCGAGGCCGGTCATGTTGTTGAACGCGTCCGAGTACGCCCCGGAGTTGACGATGCCGGGGGCGGTGCGCGCCTCCGCGAACTGCTCCATTGCCGTCTGGAGCTCGGCGGCCTCCCCGCCGGAGCCGCCGTTGGCGACGCCCTGTGAGCCCTCCTGCAGATCCTTCTCGCCGGTCTCGCCGAGGAACTCCTCTGCGGCCCGCGGCAAAAGCTGCTCTGCCTGGTCTGCCTGGTCTGCCTTGGCCGCCGGCTCGCCCGGAGCGGACAACCGCCCGACCGCGAGAACCCCGGCGACCAACATCACGACGGCGCCGAGCACGAGTGCACGGCGCCGCGTCAACGACGTCATTCGATCACTCCTCCAGTGATTGGGATTTCGGCGGAGCCCCCGCAACCGCATTTGACTCAAACCCTACGACATTCGGCCCGTCTGAGGTACCCCGAACGTCCCGACACTGGTTGGGATTCCGGTGCCCGGACGCACCGGCCGCAATGTGGAAGCGGCCCGGGCCGCCGTGGAGGGGCGGTCGCGCCCCGACGGATGCGCCTCCGTCCGTGCTCCACCCACGCCCGGTACCCTTGGCCGATGCCCGCAGAGTTCATCTACACGACATACCGGCTTGCCCGGCACTATCCGCCCGACCGGACCGTGCTCGAGGACATCTCGCTCTCGTTCTACCCGGGCGCCAAGATCGGGGTCATCGGCGCCAACGGCGCGGGCAAGTCGAGCCTGCTCCGGATCATGGCCGGTCTGGACGACGGGTTCACCGGTGACGCGCGCCTGACCCCTGGGTTCTCGGTCGGGTTCCTCAGCCAGGAGCCGCAGCTCGACCCGGGCAAGGACGTCAAGGGCAACGTCCTCGACGGCGTGAGCGAGGTCCACGGCCTGATCGAGCAGTACAACGCCGTCATGGCCAAGTGGGCCGAGCCGGACGCGGACTACGAGGCCATCGGCGCCGAGCAGGCCGTGCTGGAGGATCGGATCAACGCGGCGGACGCCTGGAACCTCGAGCGCAACGTGGACATCGCGATGGATGCGCTTCGCTGCCCGCCGGACGATGCCGACGTCACGACCCTGTCGGGCGGCGAGAAGCGTCGGGTCGCGCTGTGCCGCCTGCTCCTCAGCCACCCGGACCTGCTGCTGCTCGACGAGCCGACCAACCACCTCGACGCCGAATCGGTGGAGTGGCTCGAGCGGTTCCTGCAGGAGTACTCGGGGACCGTGGTCGCGATCACCCATGACCGGTACTTCCTGGACAACGTCGCGCAGTGGATCCTGGAGCTCGATCGCGGACGCGGGATCCCGTTCTCCGGCAACTACTCCGGCTGGCTGGAGCAGAAGCTGGCACGCATGGCGAACGAGTCCAAGACCGTGGATGCGCGGCAGCGAACGCTGGCCCGCGAGCTGGAGTGGGTCCGCATGTCGCCCCGGGCCCGGCAGTCGAAGGGCAAGGCTCGGCTCAGCGCATACGAGCAGCTGCTGGCCGAATCGAACGCCGCGAGGGATACCAGCCGGGAGCTGGAGATCGCGATCCCCCCGGGGCCGCGCCTGGGCGACACCGTGATCGAGGTCGGCAACCTGCGCAAGGGCTACGGAGACCGGCTGCTGATCGAGGACCTGACGTTCTCCCTGCCGCGTGCCGGGATCGTGGGCATCATCGGCGCCAACGGCGCAGGCAAGACCACCCTGTTCAGGATGCTCGTTGGGCAGGAGTCGCCCGATGCGGGGACGATCGCGATCGGCGACACGGTGCAGCTCGCCTACGTCGACCAGGGCCGGGACGACCTGCGCGCCGACCGCACCGTGTTCCAGGAGATCACCGACGGGGTCGAGATCGTCAAGGTCGGCCAGCGCGAGATCCCCGCTCGCGCCTACGTTTCGAGCTTCAACTTCCGGGGAACGGACCAGCAGAAGCTGGTCGGCACCCTGTCCGGCGGCGAGCGCAACCGCGTCCACCTTGCCAAGCTGCTTCAGTCGGGCGGCAACGTCCTGCTGCTCGACGAGCCGACCAACGACCTCGACGTGGACACGCTGCGCGCCCTCGAGGCCGGTCTGGAGTCGTTCCCGGGCTGCGTCGTCGTGATCAGCCACGACCGCTGGTTCCTGGACCGGATCGCGACGCACATCCTGGCATTCGAGGGCGACAGCCAGGTGCGCTGGTTCGAGGGCAACGTCAGCGACTACGAGGCTCTGCGGCACAAGGAGCTTGGTACCGCTGCAGACCAGCCGCATCGTATTCGATACAAGCGCCTCGCGGGCTGACGCGACGGCGGCCGGGGTGGGGGACGGCCCGGTCGCAGGCATTTGACGCATCGTCCGCGGAGTATCCTGCGGCGATGAGCGGGCGGGTCCGAACCGTTTCCCGGAGGTCGGCGCAGCCGGCCCCAGTGGGTACGCGCGGTCGTCCGGCCGAAGCTGCCGGCGCGCACGAGCCCGGGGAGCCCCGGACGGAGCGCATCCTCGATCTCCAGCGCACCGCGGGCAACGCCGCCGTGGTCCAGATGATCGCGGAGGAGCAGCCTCGCAACCTGCGCGTCGGGTCCACCGGCGATGAGGTCAAGGACCTGCAATCGACGCTCAACTCCAGGAGCGACGTCGCCACGGCTCTCGCGGTCGATGGCATCTTCGGGCCGAAGACCGGCAAGGCCGTCCGGGAGCTGCAGGCCGCCAACGCGCCGCTCGTCGTGGATGGGATCGTCGGGCCAATGACGCGGGCGGTGCTCGCCGTTCCGGGGCCGGCCGACAACGAAGTGCTCGCAAGAAAGGTGTTCTCACGGGGTGCCGTCGCCTACGACCGGCGCGATTTCGCCCATGCCTACGACTTCTTCGTACGTGCGAATGAGCTGTCGCCCCGTCCCGGCATCGTGTTCTCGGAGGGCCAGGCGCTGCGACGCCTGGGTGGACGGCGCGAGGACGCGATCGCGTGCTACGAGGCCTACCTGGCGACCGGCCATGAGAGCCGGCGCGCCGAGGCCCAGGAGCACATCGCAGAGCTGCGTGGTCCGGCCGCGACGGGCGTTGCCGAGGTCGACGACGCGGCGGCCCGGAAGGAGTTCGAGCGCGGGGCTGCGATGTATGACGGCCACGATTTCGCACACGCGTACGACCAGTTCACGAAGGCCTGGGAGCTCTCACATCGCGCGGGGCTCCTGTTCTCGCGAGCCCAGGCGCTCCGACGTCTCGGCGGGCGCGACCCGGAGGCGATCTCGATCTACGAGCAATACGTCTCGACCGGTGCCGGGACCCGCACCGAAGAGGCACAGCAGCACATCAAGGATCTTCGTGGGCCGGCGGCGACCGGGATCGAGGAGGTCGATGACGCCGCGGCGCGGGCGATCTTCGAGAAGGGCGCCGTGTTCTACGACAAGGGCGATTTCGCGCACGCGTACGACGAGTTCACGCGGTCGTGGGAGCTGTGCCATCGACCCGCGCTCCAGTTCTCCCGCGCCCAGGCCCTTCGCCGCCTTGGTGGGCGCCGGGACGAGGCCATCGCGCTGTACGAGGCATACATCGCCAGCGGGGCGGCAACCCGTCCTGACGAGGCCGCCTGGCACATCAAGGAGCTCAGGACGCAGGGCGCCGAACCCTGACCTTGGCCTCGGCGAGCGATGATTCCGGGATCAACTCACCGCGAGATTGCGAGCGTCGCGATCTCGGCGCCGATCGTCGCCGCCCAGGCACGGATCGCGTCCCAGTCACGAAAGTCGCCGATCGGGTGCGTCTGGAGGACCTGCGGGTCCACGGGTGCGTCCGGGAGCAGGCGTCCACCGAAGGTGCGGTGGTCACGGGCGCCGATCTGATCGGTGCTCAGCGCCACTGCGGGCGTGACCGGGAGCCGCCCCCAGTCGGCCGACCGGTCCAGGGGGCCGCTGCTGAACAGCCAGACCGGCCGGGCCTGGAGTGCCGCGAGCTGGTGGGCCACGAACTGGTTCGCCTCGCGCTGCCAGTGCGCAGCATAGAGCGCGCTGCCCAGGATGACCGCGTCATACCGCTCGAGCTCGTGCACCGTGCCGGCGGCCGCCACGTCGACCTCGAGCCCGGTCTCGCGGATGACCCGGCCGATCTCCTGGGCGATCTCCGCAGTTGAGCCCAGCTTGGTGGCAAAGGCGACGAGAACACGGGCAGGCATCCGACCCCTCATTCGGGTGCGGCCGCCCCCGACGGTCGCTGGGCGCATCTTGACGCATTCGGTGCCGTCAGGTGCACTGGACAGGTGGCTGTGCCGGACAGGCAAAGAGCCGGCGGGAGGGACGCCCGCCGGCTCCGATGATGCGGCGCCGCGCGAGGCGCGGTGGGGGAATGGGTCAGGCGTTGACCGTCGCCGGCTCGCCTGATAGCAGGAGATCACGAACCGACGACCCGACCCGGGAGCTGAGGACCGCGTCGAGGCCGTAGTACTTGCCCGCGCCCAGTCCGGTGATCGTCGCGCAGATCAGCGCGTAGGTCAGGTGCTGGTTGACGATGCCGTAGGCGAAGTCCCAGGCGGCAAGGAAGAAGAACAGCATCATCAGCGTGCCCATCGCGCCCGCGAAGCGGGTGAACAGGCCCAGGATCAGCGCAATGCCGATCCCGATCTCGCCGGCGACCACCAGGACGTTGATGACCGACATGAGACCGGGGTTGTCCGCCAGCCCGGCCCAGAAGGCGTGCGTGGGGTTGAAAACGGTGCCCTCGGCAACATCGCCCGAGACGAACGGCCAGCCGAGCGTTCCGTTGGTCCCGAACTTGAGGAAGCCACTGGCGTCGAACGCTTTCGCGGCGGTGAGCTTCTCCAGCCCCGCCCACAGGAAGATGACGCCGACCAGGACGCGCAGCAGCGCGACTCCCATCATGTGGATCCGGTTCGTGATTTGCATGGGACGCTTTCCTCCTGCAACCCTTCCATCCGGTGATGGTCACCGGCGGCCCTCAAAACGGGGTTGTCGTGATGCACTCAGCCTGCATCGGGCGCCACCATTGTGCTGCGGTCCGAATGGCCTGTACAGGGCGTGACATAAGGAGGTCAACGATGGCCGCTTGGACCGGGCCGCATTCCGCGGCTCGGCCGGGGTGACGATGCCGCAGAGGTCGCGAGACGAGGGCGACCTCCCGGTCGTCGTGGGCCCGGCTTCCCGGCTCGTCCGCTGGCTCTCGGCTGGTCCCGCATACCCGGCGGATGCGGGCGACCGGCGGGTGGTCACCGTCCTGGGGCTGGAGCTGCCGGTTCGCGCCACCGTCGCGGTCCTTGCGGTCGCGATCCTGCTGCTGCTCGAGCGGTACGGGCACGTCAACGCGGTCGCGGAGGCTCTCCTGGGGGCTGCCGGATCCTCGGGCGCCGACCGCCAGCGCCTCCAGTCGATCGAACGGCTGGTCATCCAGGGTGCGGTCCCGCTGGGCCTGGTCGTCTTCGCGATGCGGGACCGGCCGTCCCGCTACGGGCTGCGGCTGGGCGACGTGCGGGCGGGCGTGGTTGTTGCACTTGCCGGCTGCCTGGTCATGACCGCGGTGGTGCTCGTGACGGGACGATTCCCGGAGTTCGTTCGCTACTACGGATCGCAGGGGGCGCCGGCTCCGGAGGTGTTCCTGACCACCGCGCTCGAGGTCATCCCCGCGGAATTCTTTTTCCGCGGGTTCCTGCTGTTCGCGCTGCTGCGGGTGATGGGTCCCATCGCGGTCGTGGTTGCGACGGTGCCGTTCGCCTTCGCGCACCTCGGGAAGCCCGAGATCGAGACGCTGAGCACGCTCGGCGGCGGGTTCCTGTATGGGTGGCTGGACTGGCGCACGGGGTCTGTCGTATGGAGCGGGCTCGCGCATACCTGGATCCTGGGCCTGCTGGTGGTCGTCGCGTCCTCGGCCGGCGCATAGGTTCCCGAGGAGGAAGGCCCGGAGCGGCGATCGGGGGTCGGCCGTATCCTCCCGGCATGTCTCGCGAGATTGCACCCCAGTCCATCGTCGATCTCGCCGAGGCGCGCGCAGCAGCCCGTCGGACGCGGGATTGGACGGCAGCGGACAGGCTGAAGGCGGACATCAGGGCTGCCGGCTGGAAGGTGGTCGACAGCGGGACGATGTACGACCTCGAGCGTGCCGCCGCGCCGGACGTCAGCGTGGACGGCGTCGATCGCTACGGATCGAGCGCGACAGTTCCGTCGCGCCTGGACGAGGCACCCGTCGGTACGGCGTCGGTCGTCCTGGTCGCGACGGAAATGCCCGACGACCTCGCACGCTCGATGCGGGGGCTCGTCGACCATGCGCCCGATGGGACCCAGCTGGTGATCGTCGCCAACGCGCCGTCGGAGGAGCAGGCAAGCGCGCTCACGGCCCTGGACGCGTTGGATCCCGGCGCCCCTGGGCTGGTCACGGATGTCGTCTGGACGAGCGCACGGCTGGGACACGCGACCGCGCTCAACGTGGGGCTCCGCCGGACCAGGGCCGCGATCGTGGTCGTGCTCGGCGCTGACGTCGAGGTGGTCGGTGACCTGATCACGCCGCTGGTCGCGGCGCTCCAGGATCCGACGATCGCGGTCGCGGGGTCGTTCGGGCTGGTGTCGCCCGACCTCGGCCGGTTCGATGCCGGCCCCGACGCGTCGGCGGATGTCGACGCGATCGACGGCGCCGTCCAGGGGTTCCGGCGCGCCGACTATGCGCGGCGTGGACCACTGGACGAGGGGTTCACGACTGCTCCAAGCCTCGACGTCTGGTGGAGCCTCGTGCTCCGAGACGGGTACGCGGACCCGTCGAGCGACCCCGAGGAGGCTCCTGTGCATCGGCGCGCGGTCGTCGTCCCCGGCCTGCCCGTCCGGCGACGCGAATCACCGGGGCCGGCGCGCGGTGTGCCTCCCGATGGGGACCGCCTGTCCAGGCGTAACCACTACCGGGTTCTCAAGCGGTTCGCCACCCGACGCGACCTCCTCGTCGGGCCCGGGTGATCGTCGGTCCGGGTGCGCCGGCGGCGCCCACGCCCGTGCCATCACCCGGCGCTCGCGAAGCTCGGCGCCGTTGGTCGACGGGACGCGTGGGCGCGCGATCGGTCGGCCCTCGAGATTGTTCATTGCATCCCCATAACGAAATGGCGCCTGCGTCGTTTAGAGAACAGAGGCCTCGCGGATTACATCGTTCCCCCGGCGGTGTGGCACAGCGAGGCCTCATTTCCTGTCCTGCGCACGGGATCGCGGCGAGTTCGCCTCTATACTCCGGCCGTGCGTCGCTGGGTCTGCATCGTGGCCATGCTTGTCGGGTTCTCCGGTGACGACTACACGTGGACCGCACGGCCGCGGATCCCCGTCCCGATCGAACGGCTCCTGGATCATCGCAGGCCGGACGCCGGCCTGCCGGAGGGTTCATGGTGGAGACTGACCTGAACCTTCCGTCGTACGAGGACTTCCCCGAGGGCCCGCCCTCGCGACGCCGGCGGGTCCTGATCACGGTCGTGGCCGTCCTGGTCGCCCTGGCGATGCTGGTCCGGCTGTGGCCGATGGGCCGTCCGGCCTCGGACCAGGTCTCCGCTGCGGATCCGAGCACCGTCACCATCCTCGCCGGCGCCCCCGCGTCGATCGACCCCGCCTACCACGGGGACCTGGGCAGTGCGTCGTACGTGAGCCAGCTGTTCGAGACTCTCACCGCCGTCGATCCGTCACTGACGGTGCGCCCGGCGCTGGCCGCGTCATGGTCGATCGATGACGGTGGGCGCCAGGTCATCTTCACGCTTCGGCCGGGACTGACGTTCAGCGACGGCAGTCCGCTCACGGCCGACGACGTGGTCCGCAGCTGGCGTCGCCTGTTCGATCCCGCGCATCCGTCACCCCTTGCGTCGCTCGCGGCCGATGTCGTGGGGGCCCGCGATCTGCTGGGCGGGCGGTCGACCGATCCAGCGACCCTGGGTGTCCACGCCGACGGCGACCTGCAGGTGGTCGTGGACCTGGAACGCGGCGGCGGCGACCTCCCGGCCATCGTGTCCGGCGCACCGTTCGCGGTGGTGCCCCGCTCGGTGGGCAGCGGCGAGATCGTGCCGGATGCAACGACATTCGTGGGCAGCGGCGGCTACGTCCTGTCGGATGTGCAGCCGGACGCGTTCGTGCTCAAGGCCAACCCCCATTACTGGGCGGGCACGCCGGCCATCGAGACGGTGCGGATGCTGACGACGATCAGCGGCCGGAGTGCCGTCGACGCGTTCGTCGCGGGCGACGTGGACGTAGCCCCGATCGGCTTCGTCGACGCGGGCTGGATCGCCTACGACCGGGCCCTCGGGCCGTCGCTGCGCAGCGACCCCTCGCTCTCGGTCACCTACTACGGGTTTGACACGCGGCAGCCCCCGTTCGCCGACCCGATCGTGCGCCGTGCCTTCGCCGAGGCCGTCGACTGGCGCCGCCTTGCCCATCTCGACGAGGTGGGCTCGTCGATCCCCGCCACGGGTATCGTCCCCGCCGGCATGCCCGGTGCTCCGGATGGCGATTACATGCCCGCCTACGATCCCGCGGGTGCGAAAGCGCTCCTGGCGCAGGCCGGCTTCCCTGACGGGGACGGCTTTCCCACCGTCTCGTTCATCTCCAGCGGCGGCGGCTACGACGAGGGGATCGTGGCGATGCTCCGGGAGAACCTGGGCGTGACGGTCGACTACGCGACGATGGACTTCGGCGCCTACATCGACCGCCTGGCCACGGACCCACCCGACATCTGGAACCTGTCCTGGGTCGCGGACTACCCGGGACCCAACGACTTCCTGGGCGTGCTCCTGGGCACCGGCTCGACCGCCAACGAGGGGCGCTGGTCCAACGCGGACTTCGACGCGGCGATTGCGGATGCCGGGGCTGCCGCGACCGCGGCCGATGCCACGGCCGCGTACGCGCGGGCGATGGCCATCGTCCGCGACCAGGCGCCTGTCGTGCCCGTCAGCTACGGGACCTCCTTCTCGCTCGTCCGCGACGGCCTCCTCGGCGCGAGCCAGAACGGGCTCGGGATCATGCGCCTCGCGGGGCTCGCATGGAGCTCCGGCCAATGAGCGGACGTCGCGGGCCGCGGATGAGCCGTCTGCTGCGTCCGCTCCTGGCTGCCCTGCTGTGTGCCTCGGCCCTGGTCCCGTCGCTGGCCCAGGCTGTCTCGGCGGCCGGGGTCACGTTCGGGACGCCGGCGGCTTCGGTCACGTACGGGGAATCGATCGAGTTCAGCGTCCCGGTTACCGCCGGCGAGGCGATCGACCGCGTCGAGCTGCACCTGACGTTCCCGGACTCGCTGGGCCCGTACATCGTCGAGGTCGCCGCACCCGCTGGCGGCACGCAGACGCTTCGGTACACGCTCGACCTGACCGGGGACGGCCACCTCGTGCCCAACACCACGATCGTGGAGCAGTGGGTGGTGTTCACCGGCGGCGGCGCGTCCGTGAGCAGCCCGGAGCTCCCGGTCCTGTACTCGGACACCACGCACGACTGGAAGTCGGTCAAGGGTGACCTGATGACCGTGCACTGGTACGACGGCGACGATGCCTTCGCCAGGCGCGCGCTCGCGATCGGGGAGAAGGCGATCCGCGACACCAGCGCGCTGCTCGGCGTGACCGAGAGCGCCCCGGTCGACTTCTTCATCTACGGTGATGACGCGTCGTTCCGGGCTGCCCTGGGGCCGGGTACCCGCGAGAACGTCGGCGGCCAGGCGCACGCGGACATCCGGACCCTGTTCGCGCTGATCACGCCCGATGCGATCAACGACCCCTGGGTCGGCGTGGTGGTGCCGCACGAGCTCGTTCACCTCGTGTTCGACACCGCAGTGCGCAACCCTTACCGGTTCCCGCCACGCTGGCTCAACGAGGGTCTCGCCGTCTACCTGTCCGAGGGCTATACCTCGTCGGACCAGGGCCGGGTGGCGAATGCCGTGCGCTCGATGGACCTGATCCCGCTCGACGCGCTCGGCGGCCAGTTCCCGACCGACGTCGACAAGACATACCTCGCGTACGCGGAGAGCGTGTCCGCGATCGACTACCTCGTCCGGACCAAGGGCTCCGACACGCTGTACGGACTGGTCCTCGGCTACAAGGACGGCCTGACCGACGACGAGGCCTTCACCCGCGCGCTGGGAACGGACCTGGCAGGGTTCCAGTCCGGCTGGCTCACCGAGCTGGGCGCCGCTGCGCCGGTTCGCTACGGACCCCAGCCGGAGCCGGCGGGTCCGCTGCCGGCCGAGTGGGGTGAGCCGGGACAGACGGCCGCACCCGGAGCGCCGTCGGCGGCGGTCACACCCGCGGCCGGCCCGACCTCGCCCGCGGGTGGCGGAAGCGATGCCGGGCAGCTGTACCTCGCCATCGCGCTCGTCGTCGTGGCCGTTGGCCTCGGCCTCGCGCTTGCCCGCCGCCGGACCCGCGCCGCGTGAGCGCGCTCGGCGCGCGGGTTCGCGCCATCCCGAGCTGGCAGGTCACGCTCGGCTTTGCGCTGCTTGGCCTCGGGTTCCTCGTTGCCGCGCAGCTCGCTTCGGAGGGCCCGCGGATCCGCTACACGAGCCAGGAGCGGACCCCGCTGGTCGAGACCGCCCGGGATCTCCAGGCGCAGCAGGATGGCCTCAAACAGCAGATCCTCGAGCTGCGCGCCGCGATCCAGGACTTCGAGGCTGCGGGCCAGGGTGGTGCCGCGATCACGCGCCAGCTCAACAGCGACCTGGAGAACGCCCGGATCGCCGCCGGACTGGTCGCGATGACGGGTCCCGGGATCGTGCTCCAGCTGTCCGACTCGGACGCGGCCATACCGCCCGACGGCAGCCAGCGCGACTACCTGGTGTCGGGCCAGGACGTGCTGACCGTGGTCGAGGAGCTGTGGCTCGCGGGTGCCGAGGGCATCGCCGTCAACGGGGAGCGCATCGCCGTCGCAACGGCCATCGTCGACATCGGCGGCTCGGTTCTCGTCAACTCCGCGTACATCGCGGCGCCGTACCAGATCTCGGCCATCGGACCACCCGACATGTTCGACCGGCTCACCCGGTCCGCCGGGTTCGTCGACTTCATCCGCGCCCGGTCCGAGACGTTCGGCATCGGCGTTTCCTACGCGGTCCCGGAGGCCGTGGACCTGCCCGCGTATGCGGGGTCGGTGCTGCTGCGCTACGGGCACACGAACCCGGTTTCGGCGTCACCGGTGGCACCCTGATGCGCCGCCCGTCAGGACGCCTCACGGTGAGCCTCGTGCTGATGCTGCTGGGCTTCCTCGTCGTCGTCCAGCTGCGGCTGCAGGCGGTCAACCCCGGCCTTGCCGGTTTGTCCGCGCAGGACCTGACGGTCCTGGTCGCGAACCTCACCACCCGCAACAACCAGCTGCGCGACGAGATCGCGACGCTCGAGCGCCAGCGCGACTCGGTGTCGGCTGCCATCGAGCGCGGCGATACCTCCGCCGTCCAGATCCGAACGGACCTGGGCCGCATCCAGGGCTGGTCGGGCGCGCTGGCCATCACCGGGCCCGGCGTCCGGATCCTCGTGGAGGGCCCGATCGCGGGGGATGCCGTGAGCCAGCTGATCAACGAGCTGCGCAATGCTGGGGCCGAGGGGATCTCCATCGGCGGCATCCGCGATGTGCCGGGCGTCGTCGCGACGGGTCCCGCAGATGCGCTGACGGTCGACGGCGTGTCGCCGCCCGAGCCGCTCGAGATCCTGGCCGTCGGCCAGCCCGAAACGCTCACCGGCTCGCTGACGCGTGCCGGCGGCCCGATCGCCCAGCTGGCAGCGCGCTTTCCGGATACCACGGTGACCGTGTTCGCCCTCGACGGTGTCTCGCTGCCGGGCACCGATCGCAACCTCAACCCGGTCCTCGGCAAGCCTCGTCTGTGAGCGCCGCGGTTCATCGTGGCTCGATCGGTGCCTCTGCTACCCTCGGGCCGTGTCAGGAAGTCCCGTCCTCGAGCTCCTGCTGGGAGATGTCGTCAGGCTCCGACGACGCCACCCGTGCGGTGGTGACACGTGGCTGATCGACCGGCTCGGCGCGGACATCGGCCTCCGTTGCGAGACCTGTAGCCGTCACACGCTGATCGCGCGGTCTGCGCTCGAGCGCAGGATCGCCGGGTTTGTCCGCCGTGGAGACCCCGGGATCAGCGCCGCGATCGGTCCGCAGCGGCCGTGAGCGACCGCGACACCGAGGCCCTCGCCCTGGCCCTCAACAGTGCTGCCGGGGATGATGGCGAGGAGCCGTCGAGCGGGCTCGAGGTCTTCCGCAACCGGCCGTTCCTGCTGCTCTGGCTCAGCCAGGCGTTCACGCAGGTCGGCGGCAACATGGTCATCTACGGGCTGACCGTCATCATCCTCGAGTCGACTTCGTCCAAGACCGCGGTAAGCCTCCTGATCCTCACGTTCCTCGTACCGGCAGTGCTGTTCTCGGCGCTTGCCGGCGTCTACGTCGACCGGGTCGACCGGCGGACGATCCTGATCGTGACCAACCTGCTGCGAGCAGGCGCGTTCGTGCTGACCTTCCTGGCCGGCAGCAACCTGCCGGTGATCCTCGTGCTCAACGTGACGGTCTCGACGATCACGGTCTTCTTCGGGCCCGCCGAGGCCGCGATGATCCCGCACCTCGTACCTCGCCGGCAGCTCATCTCCGCCAACGGGATCTTCACACTCACCCTCAACGGGGCGTTCGCGATCGGGTTCGCGCTGCTCGGACCGATCGTGGTCACGATCGCCGGCGCCCCGGCCCTCATCCTGCTCGTCGCCGCGTGCTACCTGGTGGCCGCGGGGTTCTGCTGGACGCTCCCGTCCGCGCCGCCGACGCCGCTCGACGGGGACTCGACGCGCGGCGTCGTGGGTGACGCCGAGCAGGCGGTCGGGTCCACGATCGCGCAGCTGCGCGAGGGCACCGACTTCATCCGGGCGAACCCGACCATCAGCTGGTCGCTGTTCTACCTCGGCATCGCCGCATCGCTGGTGGGCGTCCTGGGCGTCCTGGGCACGGACTTCGCGACGTCGTCGCTGGGGCTGGCGCCCAAGGACTTCGTGGTGGTCGTGCTGCCGCTCGGGTTCGGCATCGTGACCGGGATCCTCGTCCTCAACTCGTTCGGGCACATGGTGCCGCGCCGCCGGATCATCGAGGGCGGCCTGGTGGCCCTGGGCGTCCTGCTGGCCGCGCTCGCCGGCGCCGGCCCGATCTCGCGGTTCCTCCAGGGCGCCCAGGCAGCCACGGGCCTGACCGACCTGTCCGGCCTGACCTCCCTGCTGGCGATCGTCATTGCGATCGCGCTGCTCGCCGGCATGGCCTACGGGTTCGTCGCGATCCCGTCGCAGACCCAGCTGCAGGAGGAGCTGCCCGAGGACGTCCGGGGTCGCGTGTTCGGCGTGCTCAACATGCTGGTGTCGGTCGCGAGCTTCGCGCCCATCATCGTGGTTGGCCCCGTGTCCGACCTCGTCGGGACCACGATCGTGCTGCTCCTCGTCGCCGCGTTCGTCGGCCTCGCGGGCGTGCTGTCGATCGTCACCCGGGGTCCGCTCAATCCGCTCGAAGCGCGGTCCATGGCGACCGGGCCGATGACGCCGGCGGCGATCGACCTGGTCGCGGTCATGATCGCGAGCGAGGTCGATGCGGAGGAGCGCCGTGCTCGCGAGAAGGCGGAGGGTACGCCCGAGGCGGGCGCCGGCGAGGCGGATCCGGGTGCCGGCGAGGCGGATCCGGGCGTCGGCGATGCGGATCCGGGCGTCGGCGATGCGGATGCGGGCGCCGGTGGGCCGGTGCCGGGCGCCGGTGGGCCCGAACTGGGTTCCGGTGGACCCGAACCTGGTGCCCGCCCGGAATGAGCGCGCCTGCGCGAGCGGCGCTGATCGTCCGGGGGCGGATCGCGACGCTCGCTGGATCGGATGGCCCGGGCTGGGTCGAGGCCGTCGCCGTCGCCGATGGCCGCGTGCTCGCGGCGGGGACAACCGCGGACATCGAGGCGCTCGCGGTGGCCGCGACGCGGCGGATCGTCCTGCCTCCCGATGCCGTCGCAATCCCCGGGCTGACGGATGCCCACCTCCACCTCGTCGAGGCGGCGCTCGCACGCGCGCGGGTCGACCTCCATGACGCAATCTCGATCGACGAGGCGCTCGCCACGATTGCGGGCGCCGCGGCGACGCAGACCGACCCTGACCGATGGATCGAGGGCGCCGGCTGGGATGCCGACCGGTTCGGGCGCTGGCCGACGGCCGACGATCTCGAGCGCACCGCCCCCGGCCGCCTCGTCGCGCTGTGGGCCCACGATCACCATGCGCTGCTCGTCAGCCGAAGGGCGCTGTCCGAGGCCGGGATCGATCTCGGACGGTCAGACCCGGACGGCGGCGTCATCCGGCGCGACGTGGATGGTCGGCCGACGGGCGTGCTCCACGAGACGGCCGCACGCCTCGTGTCGGCTCGGGTCCCGGCGCCCGACGAAGCGGCCATCGAGGCGGCGATCCGGCCGCTCGCTCGCGAGCTTCGGGCGTTGGGCGTGGTCGCCGTCCACGACCCGGGAGGACTCGCCCTCCAGGACGGTCTCCGAGGTCCGATCGCGGCGTATCGGCATCTCGCGGCGACCGGCGCCCTCGACCTTCGTGTGCATCCGTGCATCCGGCCGGAACAGCTGGACGCGGCCGAGGCGGAGGGAGTGCGCAGCGGGGCAACCCTGGGCCCGGACCCGCGCGAGCGGCTCCGGATGGGCTGGCTCAAGACGTTCGCGGACGGCACCCTGGGCTCCCGGACGGCGGCGCTGCTGGATCCGCTTGAGCCGATCGCCGGTGAGCCGATGCCGCCCAACGATGGGTACGGCGTTTGGATGGTCTCGCCCGAAGCCTTGCGGGACCAGGCGGCACGGGCGGCGGCCGCGGGGATCGCGACCCAGATTCACGCGATCGGCGATGCCGCCGTTCGGGCGGCGCTCGACGCGCTCGCCCCGACGGTCGGCGCCACCCCGCTGATGCCGCGCGTGGAACATGTCCAGCTGATCGCAGATACGGATGTCGCGCGGTTCGCGACCCTCGGCATCGCGGCCTCGATGCAGCCGATCCACGTCAGGTCCGACGCGGCGAAGGCGCGGCACCTGTGGGGTCCCCGCGCGGAGGCCCGCGCCTATGCGTTCGCCGCGCTCGCGCGGGCCGGCGCAGTGCTGCCAACCGGCACCGACGCCCCCGTCGAGCCCGTGGACCCGTGGCCCGGGATCGCGTGCGCGGTCACCCGCGCCGCGCCATCGTGGGCCGCCGACACCGCGCCGTTCGGGCCGGCCAATGCCCTGTCGCTGTGGCGCGCGATCCGGGCGAGCTGCGTGGACCCGGCGATGAGCGCCGGAGAAGGGGATCGGGGCCGGTTGACCCCGGGCCACCGGGCCGACATCGTGGTCATCCCCGCGGCCGCGGTCGCTGAGCCCGTCGAGGTCGACGGTGCGCTGTGGAACGCACGCCCGCAGCTGGTGCTGATGGACGGCGAGGTCGTCGCCGGCGCCTGAGACGGGCGCCCGGGCCGCGGGTCAGTCTGGGGTTTCGAGCCGCCGGCGCGCCTCGTCGAACAGGCCGTTGAGGATGCGCGACGTCGAGGGGAACGCGTGGATCGTTTCCGCGAGCACGTCGACCGGCACCCGGGCCTTGATCGCAAGCACGCACTCGTGGATTGCGGCCGATGCGTCCGGACAGGCCATGGCCGCCCCGACAAGCTGGCGCGTGGCTCGATCCACCACGATCGTGACGTGGCCCGTCTCGGCCTCCACGGAATATCCCTTGGCCGTATGCGGGAAGTCGGCGACGCACTCGAACGCGTCGATCCCGGCGGCCTCGCGCCTGCTCGAGGGTCATGCCGACCGACGCGGCCTCCGGATCCATGTACGTCGCGCGGGGGAGCGCCCGGTAGTCCGGCGTGACCGCCTCGCCGAGCGCCATCCGGACGACCAGCTCGCCCTGGTAGTGCGCCTGGTGGGTATGGAGCTCCGGCCCGGCCGGATCGCCGGCGATCCACAGGCCGTCGGCGAGCCGGAGGCTGCCGTCGCGGCGGTACGCGTCAGGCCCGGAAGCCTCGATCCCGTACACGTCCAGCCCGAGGTCGCGCAGCGGGAACTCCCGTCCCACGGCGAGCAGGATCTCGTGGCCTTCCGCGCTCTTGCCGTTGTCCAGCTCGACGACGTGGGCACCGTCGGTTCCGGTGCCTGCTCGCGCGCGCACTGCCCGACCGCCGGTCAGGACGGTGACGCCGTCGCGCTCGAGCGCGAACTGCACCGCCTCGGCGTTGCGAGGATGGTCGGTCGGGACGAGCCGCGGCCCCGACTGGACGATCGTGGTGGGCACGCCGAACCGGGCGAAGACCTGCGCCAGCTCACAGCCGGTCGGGCCGCCCCCGAGCACGAGCAGGCTCCGGGGCAGTTCGCGGGCCAGGGTCGCGTCCCGGTTCGTCCACGGGTGCGTGTCGGCCAGCCCCTCGATCGGCGGGACCTTGGACCGCGACCCGATGGCGACCACGATGTTGCGCGCGGCCAGCTCGTGGGTGACGCCGTCGTGGGTCACCGACACGCGGCCGCGGGCGGTGATCCGGGCATCGCCCCGGTACGTGACCGACCCATCGGCCTCGAGCGCCTTCACGTGCGAGGTGTCGTCGGGCTCGGCAGCGTCGGCCGGGCGGTTGACCATGTAGTCGCGCCGCTCGGACGCCCGCGACCACGGGTAGTCGGCGCCCGCCGCGTGCCGGTCGGCGGCATGAAGCAGCGACTTCGAGGGGATGCAGCCGATGTGCGGACACGACCCCCCGAACCAGCGGCGATCGATGACCGCCGATGTGGCACCCAATGCGCGTGCCTTGTGTGCGGCGGCCTCGCCGGCCGGACCGGCGCCGATGATCACGAAGTCGAAGCTATCCATGGCGGTCATCGTCGCCGAAATCTCATCCGAGCGCTCGCTGCCGGCGTGCCTCGTACAGGAGCACGGCCGCGGTGATCGAGACGTTGAGGCTGTCCGCCACCCCGAGCATCGGCAGCCGGACGCCGGTCACCCCGTCACCGTCCCATGCTGCGCTCAGGCCGCCGGCCTCGCTGCCCAGGATGATCGCGACCGGCCCGCTCAGGTCCACCTCGGTATAGCTGGACACCGCGTCCACGCGTGCGGCCAGTATCGCGACACCGTCTCGCGCCAGCCGGGCCCGGACGTCCACGCTGGAACCGGCGGCCACCGGCACGGCGAAGATCGTGCCCAGCGACGCGCGGACCGCGTTGGGGTTGAACAGGTCGGTGCGCGGATCCGCGGCGATCACGGCATCGGCCCCGGCCGCATCGGCGGTGCGCAGGACTGCGCCCAGGTTGCCGGGCTTCTCGACGCCTTCGACGACGACCACCAGGGGATCGTGGGGAAGGTGCAGCGCGTCAAGCGAGAGGTCCGGGATCCGGATCGTCGCGACCATGCCTTCGCTCCGGTCGCCATACGCGAGATGGTCGAGGACGGCGCGGCCAACCGCCGTCACCGTCGCCCCGCTCGCCGTCGCGGCCGCGACGGCTTCACGGCCTGCGTCGTTGATCCCGTCGGCGTCGAGGAACACCTCCACGACGGATGCGCCCCCGGCCACCGCCCTGGCGAGCTCGCGCGCACCGTCGACCAGGGTCAGCCCGGCGAGGTCCCGGGCGCGCCGGTCTCGAAGCGCTGCGGCCGCCTTGACCCGCGGATTGCGGTGACTGGTGATCGGGGGCACGGTCATGCCGGGTCTCAGCGTTCCCGAGTGCGACCGGGATGCCTGCGCCCAGCTGCCCAGGCGCAGGACGTTGCCGGTTCGGGCGATGAGCTCGAGGTTGGCGCCCGCCGCGTCGACCGCCAGGTGCTCCCGGAGCAGCGCGGCGAGTCGCTCACCGTCGAACCCGGGACTGTGCGCGCTGAGCACGGCGAGCCCCGGCTTCGGCCCGACCAGCGCCGCCAGGTCCTCGAGCAGCGGCTCGAGGTCCGTCTCGATCTGCCATGCGCCGTTGCCGTGACCGTAGGTCGGCGGATCGAGCACCACGCCGTCGTAGTGCCGGCCGCGACGACGCTCCCGGCGGACGAACGCGCGAGCGTCATCGACGAGCCATCGAACCGGCCGGTCTGCGAGACCCGAGAGCTCGGCATTCCGGCGCGCCCACGCGACGGCCGGCCGCGAGGCGTCCACGTGGGCGACACGCGCTCCGGCGCGTGCGCAGGCGAGCGTCGCTCCCCCGGTGTAGGCGAACAGCGACAGGATCTCGGCCGGGCGGCCGAGTCGGGTACCCACGTCGCGGACCGACCGCTCGAGCCAGGCCCACGTCGCGGCGTGCTCCGCGAACACGCCCACCTGACCGCCCGCGGCGGGCCGGCACTCCAGCGTCAGCCCCGCGGTCCCGACGGTCCAGGCTGCGTGCTCGCCGCCGCGGACCCAGCCGCCGCGCCCGAACACGAGCGGCGCACGGTGCCACTCCGCGTCCGCGAGAAGGGGCGGCATGACGGCGCCCGAGGCCGGCCGGTCGACCACGACGGCCCCGAACCGCTCGAGGCGCCGTCCACCACCGCAGTCGAGGAGCTCCAGGTCAGCCATCGACCTCATCGTCGCACGTCGGCGGCCGGGTGCGCGAGATCGGGCGCCGGACCAGCGCGAGCGCTGCGGCCGATCCGGACGGGTATGAGCGTTCCGGCCGTTCGAGGCTGATCCGGATCGCAGGGGGCGGCGGGCCGCTGTGCTATCCTCCGCGCCCGAAGGGCGATTAGCTCAGCTGGTTAGAGCGCATGCTTGACATGCATGAGGTCACTGGTTCGAGTCCAGTATCGCCCACCACCCTCCGACGATCCTCGCCCTGTCGGCGTGCCCGGGTTCAGGTTCGTCGTCGAGCGGATGGCCGCCGGGTCCGTCTCACTGCGATCCAGGCGCCCAGCGAACCGCCCAGCACCAGCAGCAGGACCGCTGCCCCCGGCGCAGGCTCCATCGGCGGCGGCACCGCGGCCATCGAGGTCGGCGGCAGCGTAAGCATCGGCGGGCCAGAGGCTCCCACCCTGGTCACGGGTGATCCCGGCTGACCGCCGGAAGTCTGACCGCGGGCCGGCTGCGCGGGAGCGGGCGCGGCAGGGCGGCTCGTCGGTACGGGAGCGGGCGTGGCAGGGCGGCTCGTCGGCACGGGAGCGGGCGTCGGAGGCAGCAGCGCCCCGGGTGGCAGCGTACCGACGATCGCGCTGGGCGAGATGCTCCTGTCCTGGTTCTTGTTTCCGGCGCCATCGAGCCTGAGCGTTCGCATGTGCCATGGCGAGCCGGAGACCTGTGAGGCGCCGTCGAGCGGGCCACCGTTCGCCCGGTTCCAATAGTCGGACTGGCCCAGGTGCCCTCCCCAGGCGAGGAGGACGGCCGGCCCGTTGCTCCGGAACTGCACCACCATATCGGCAGAGCTGTTGCCCGAGCTGGGACCCGAATGGGTCGGAACGGAGATGGACACGATGGTCGCGCCCCACGCGGTGAGCCGGCGGGGCGCCCCGGAGTAGTGCTCGGCTCCGGTCACCGCCAGCCCGTCGGTGACGAATGGGTCGGACGGAAACGCGGCCGTTGACGGCGCGGGGAGCGATGGGCACATGGACGAGATGCCCCCGCCGGACGGTGCGCAGATCTTGCCTGCGGCATTGGTCACGTTCCAGGTCGCCAGGAAGTCGTACGCCTTGTGACCGCCCGCCGTGAAGTCGTAGTTGATGTGGATCACATGGGTGCCGGCCGACAGACCCTCGATCGCGATCCTGAAGGGAACGATTCCGCCTTCCGGATAGCGTGAGTTGTTGCCGTTGAGGTTGCCGTTCTGCCACTGGAGCGCCGTGCTCGCCCACTGGTCGAGGTTGACCGTCGTGGCGGCCAGGACCGGCGGCGGAGCGATCCCCAGGGTCACCGCGGCCAGCACGAGCGACGTGAGCGCCGTCGCTGCCGGCTTGAGCAAGGGCAGGCGCCGGGAATGGGCCGCCGGTCGCGGCAGCGGTCCCGGTGCGTCCAGCTCCGGGTGATGCGCCATCAGGCCGTATCTCGCCAACACATCGACCTCGCTCCGCGGGTTCGACCGCTCACGTTGGATGGCGCATCGCCGGTCGTCGAGAATGACGAATGGGCCACGGACCCACCCCGGAGTGACCCGGAGTCAACCCGCTGGCGCACCTCCGGCAAACCTCCGGTGTGGGCGGTCAACGTGGGAGCCTTCTGGTCTCTGGTCTGGCGAGCCCGCGGGTGAAGGGCCGACGTGGTTGCGGGCATCGCTGGAGTCCCCGATACTGTCCCGGCGACACGGGGATCGCATGCAGGCTCCGGAGCGACCGGAGACGGACATACAGCAACGCGTCGAGCGGGACGCGCCACACCGGGACGTCACCAGAGAGCCGGGGCCATCAGCTGCAAGCCCCGACGGACCGACCGGTGCCGGCACCACCCGCGAGCGGCCGGTGAACCGGTCCGGGATCCGCCCGTTAGCGCGGCTCGAGCGCACACCACCGGGTCCCCCCGGCGGCGTGAAGGCGGGTGGAACCGCGGGAGGAACAACCTCTCGTCCTGTCGGGACGAGAGGTTTCGTGTTTCCCAGGAGCGAATGACATGGCCGACGATCAGCAGCAGCAACCGGACCAGCCCGAGGATGACGTCCTGGCCCTCGACGCGCCCACGCGGGGCTCGGCGGACGAGCTCCTCGACGCTGGAGCACACGCGCCGATCGACGCGATGCGCCACAGCGCCGCGCACGTCATGGCGGAGGCGGTGCTGGACCTGTTCCCGGGCACCCGCCTGGGGATCGGACCGGCCATCGCCAATGGCTTCTACTACGACTTCGACCTGCCGCGCCCGGTGACCCCGGACGACCTGTCGGCGATCGAGGAGCGGATGCGCGCCAGCATCGCCGCGGACCACCCGTTCACGCGCCGCGAGGCCGCCTTCGACGAGGGCCGCGCGCAGGTGGAGGCGGCCGGCCAGCCGTTCAAGGTCGAGATCCTCGACGACCTGGCGCGCAAGGCCGCCGAGACGGGCAGCCCGATGGCCCCGGTGACCTTCTACGACCACGGGCCGTTCAGCGACCTGTGCAAGGGACCGCACGTCGAATCCACCGGCCGGATCGGTCCGTTCAAGCTGCTCGCCGTCTCGGGTGCCTACTGGCGCGGCGACCAGGCTCGCGAGTCGCTGCAGCGGATCTACGGCACGGTGTGGGAGACCCAGGAGGAGCTCGACGCCTACCTGTGGCGCCGCGACGAGGCGCGCAAGCGCGATCACCGGAAGCTCGGCGTCCAGCTCGACCTGTTCAGCTTCCACGACGTGAGCCCGGGCTCGGCGTTCTGGCATCCCAAGGGCCAGCGGATCTGGCGCACCCTCGAGACGGCGATGCGCGAGCTCCAGGACCGCCGCGGGTACGAGGAGGTGAGCACGCCGATCATCGTGTCCGAGCGCCTGTGGCGGCAGTCCGGCCACTGGGACCACTACGCCGAGAACATGTTCATCATCGAGAGCGAGGGGCAGCAGTTCAGCCTCAAGCCGATGAACTGCCCGGAGTCCACGTTCATCTACCGGTCCCGCCTGCGGTCGTATCGGGATCTCCCGCTGCGGCTGAGCGAGTACGGCCGGCTCCACCGCAACGAACGGTCGGGAACGTTGTCGGGTTTGACCCGCGTCCGCCAGTTCATCCAGGACGACGGGCACATCTACCTGCGTCCGGACCAGCTGACGGCAGAGATCGAGGCCCTCCTGGGCGAGGTCCGCGAGGCCTTCGGATGGTTCGGCATGGAACCGCGCTTCGCATTCGCGACCAAGCCCGACAAGGCGATCGGCGACCCTGCGCTGTGGGAGCTCGCCGAGCGCCTGACGATCGAGGCGTTCGCGGCGACGGACATCAGCTACCAGCTCAAGCCGAAGGACGGGACGTTCTACGCCCCCAAGATCGACATCTACATCGATGACGCGCTGGGTCGCGAGTGGCAGATGGCGACCATCCAGATCGACCTGCAGATGCTGCCCGAGCGGTTCGACCTGACGTATATCGACGAGGACGGCCAGCCGAAGCGCCCGATGGCGATCCACCGCGCGATCTACGGCTCGCTGGAGCGGTTCATCGGGATCCTCGTGGAGCACTTCGCGGGAGCATTCCCGCTGTGGATCGCCCCGCTCCAGGTGGTGGTCATCCCCATCGCGGACCGTCACGCGGAACCGGCCAGGGAGCTGGCCGCCGAGCTGCGCGCGTCCGGCGTCCGGTTCGTCGAGGTCGACGAGTCCGACAACCGGATGCAGAACAAGATCCGGCTGGCGCAGGGCCAGAAGGTGCCGTACATGGTCATCCTCGGCGATCGCGAGGTGGAGGCACGCACCGCATCGGTCCGTCGACGCGACGGGTCGCAGGAGCAGGGGATCGGCTGGAGCGACCTCGCGAACCGCCTCGGAGACGAGGTCCGGGAGCGGCGCCTGGGGTAGGGGAGGGAGGGCGTCGCCGGCCGGGAAATCGCGCCCGGATCGAGGTCGCCCGGCCGTCCTCCGGGTCGGCGTTCCGGCCGTCCCGGGAGGGCCCGTCGTTCGTTGCGACCGTTCGAAACCTTGTGCTATCCTCCCGCGGCGACCGCGCAGGGCGCTGAACCTGCGTGTCGCGAATCTGAGCAACTCGAAACAAAGGGAACCACGACATCAGCCGAGACCTGCGCATCAACCAGATGATCCGTGTCCCCCAGGTCCGGGTCCTCGACGAAGATGGCTCACAGCTCGGCGTCATGCCGACGCAGCAGGCCTTGGCGATGGCGCAGGAGCGTGGACTCGATCTCGTGGAGGTCGCGCCCACCGCGGCGCCGCCGGTCGTCAAGTTCCTCGACTTCGGTCAGTACAAGTACGAGCTGACCAAGCGCGAGAAGGAGGCCAAGCGGAAGCAGCGCTCGGTGGAGTTCAAGGAGGTTCGCCTGACGCCCAAGATCGGCGTCGGCGACTTCGAGACCAAGGTCCACCGCGCGATCGAGTTCCTTGAGGACGGGGACCGGTTGAAGGTGACCGTCCGCTTCCGGGGCCGAGAGCTGACCCACCCGGAGATCGGACGGGGTCTCCTGGCCAGGTTTGGCGAGGCGGTCAAGGATCACGGAACCGTGGACCGTACGGCGGCGCTCGAAGGCAAATCGATGTTCATGACGCTCGCCTCGGTCCATAAGCCGCGGGTTCACGAGCACAAGACCGCCGGGGCGCGGTCCGACGGGGAGAGCCAGGCGGACGTCGCCCAGCCCGAGCCGGAGCGCCCGGAAGCCCCAGTCGCAACTCCGCCGGCGACGACGCCGGCAGCCCAATCCGCACCCGAACCGACGCCTCCTGCCGCACCCGCGGCCGAGGCGTCGCCAGCAGGAGAGTGAGGCCCGCGTGCCCAAGATGAAGACCCACAAGGGGACGCAGAAGCGCGTCACCGTCACCGGCAGCGGGAAGTTCGTCCGCGTGAAGTCGTGGCGTGGCCACCACCTCGAGATCAAGTCCTCGCGCCGGACGCGTCGATACGCGGGCAAGGCGGTCGTGGGCCCCGAGCACCAGGAGCAGCTCCGCCGGCTCCTGCCGTACCTCTAGGAGCGATTGATGGCACGCGTCAAGCGGGGCGTCACCGCCCACAAGCGCCACAAGCGGCTGCTCAACGCCGCCGAGGGCCGCAAGGGCACCAACCGCAAGCTCGTCAAGCGAGCGCGCGAATCGACGCTGCACGCGCTGGCGTACGCGACGCGCGACCGGAAACAGCGGAAGCGCGACATGCGTGAGCTGTGGATCATCCGCATCAATGCCGCGGCCCGCCTCAACGGGATCACCTACGGCAAGTTCATCGCCGGCCTCAGGAAGGCGGGTGTCGACCTGGACCGGAAGATCCTCGCGGACCTCGCCGTTCGAGATGCCGCGACCTTCGGCCGGATCGCCGAGGTCGCGCGCGGCGCCTGACTCGCCCGCACGATGCGCCTCGACGTTCGGCCCCGCCCCGTCGAAGCGCCGCTCTCGACCCTCGACGTCGCCGACGCTCGGGGGTTCGTGATTCACGGGGCCTGAGCACCCCGCCCTACCGCCAGGACCACTGCCACCCATGGATCTCGCGCAGCTCACGCAGGACCTCGACGCGCTGCGGTCGCACGCGATCGACGCTGCCGCAACCTCGCCGGACACGGCCGCGCTCGACGCGCTCGAGGTCGACGTGCTCGGCAAGAAGGGCGGGCTGACGGCGATCCTGCGCGGGATCGGCGGCCTCCCGGCCGAGGATCGGCCCAAGGTCGGGGCGATGGCCAACGAGGTCCGGCTGGCCGTCGAGGCGGCGCTGGGGGATGCGCGAACCCGGCTCCGGAGCACCGAGCTCGCATCCCGGCTCGCGGCCGAGGCTGTCGACGTCACGACCCCGGGACGCCCGGTCCGGCGAGGCAGCCTCCACCCGATCATCGAGACCGCACGCGAGATCGCGCAGGTGTTCGCCCAGTTCGGGTTCGTCGTCTACGAGGGTCCCGAGATCGAGGACGACCTCACCAACTTCCAGATGCTCAACATCCCGCCCGGACCACCCGGCGCGGGACCTGTGGGACACGCTCTACCTCGATCTCGAAGGTCGCCTGCTCCGGACCCACACGAGTCCCGGCCAGATCCGGGTGATGCACCAGGAGCGGCCCCCGATCCGGGCGCTGCTGCCCGGCCGCTGCTTCCGGTACGAGGCGGTCGACGCCAGCCACGCCTCGGAGTTCTTCCAGGTCGAGGGCCTCATGATCGACGAAGGCACCTCGATGGCGCGATCTCAAGGGGCTGCTCGACCAGTTCGCCCACGCGATGTTCGGTGCCGACCGCGCCACCCGGTTCCGTCCCGGCTACTACCCGTTCACCGAGCCCTCCGTCGCGTTCGACATCCTGTGCGTCATCTGCAACGGGGCGAGGTGCCCGGCCTGCTCGCGGACCGGGTGGATGACGATCCTGGGTGCGGGCATGGTCCACCCGGTCGTCCTGCGCTACGGCGGGATCGACCCGGAGCGTTACCAGGGCTTTGCGTTCGGGATGGGCGTCGAGCGGATCGCGAACCTGCGGCACGCGGTCGGCGACCTCCGGCTGTACATGGAGGACGACCTGCGCTTCCTGGAGGCCTTCCGATGAGGCAATATGCCACATGGCAGGGATGCGGTAGGCGCCTCCGGTCGCCCGTCCACGGCTGGCCGGTGTCCCGGGATCGCAGGGACGGCGCGGAGCCGGAGGCATCCTCGAGGATGACGGGCGCCGCTTACGCGGCAGGTCCGAACACGGAGGTATGGCTCCCCCGTGGCACGCGGCGTGGCGATAGGATGGTCGGCGACCGCAATCGCTTCACGCGAGAGGCATCTCCGGGGGAGAACATGAAGCAGGCATGGCGATGTCGCGGGTTGGGGCGAATAGATGCCGTCGGGAGTACCACGGCACTGGCGGACGAACCTCGATCGCTTCGGTGACACGCAGGGCGCCCAACTCGCGCTCCAAATCCTCCTGATCATCATTGCGGGCTATGGGCTGGCCGAGATACTGGCCGTGGTCGTCGGCGTCATCGGCGGCGGCGGAAGTGTCGGGTTCGACTACCTCATATACATGGAGCGCACCCGCTCGTGGCTCGCCGGGAACGGCTTCTACCTGCCTCACCAGCTCGCCGGCCCGTATCCGATCGCGGACGGAGATGGCCTCTACCCGCCCGTCGCGCTCTGGCTGTTCGTTCCATTCACGGTCCTCCCGGGCGTTCTCTGGTGGGCGGTCCCGACCGTCATCATCGGTGTGTCCGTGTGGAGCCTGCGGCCCTCGTGCTCGGATGGATCCTGCTGGGCATCGCAGCGATCCAGACGCGAACCGGCATCGCATGGAGCCTTGGGCAATCCGTCCATGTGGGCCTATGCGGCCCTCGCCGCAGGTCTGGCATTCGGCTGGGCGACGCCGATGGTCGCGCTCAAGCCGACGCTGGGCCTATTCGCGCTGATCGGCATCCACCGACGCCGATGGTGGGTCGGTGCGGCCGTCCTCCTGGGACTAAGCCTTCCGTTCGGCACCATGTGGTTCGACTACGCGACGGTCCTGCTCAACGCGAAACAGACTGCGCAGCATGGCTTGGGCTACCTGATCGGAGAGTGGCCGGCAGCAGCCGCACTGGCGTTCGTGGCTTGGCAGTGCCGACAGCCGAGAGCGGAGCCGGCTCATGATCTTGCGCACGGCGTCGCTCCTTTAGCCCATGGTCGACGCAGCCCGGACCTGGATGCGCCCTTCGAGGAGTGAACTGCGCGCCCTCCCGCGCGCGGACTTTATCGCCCCAGCTTCGCCGCGAGGTCCCGGAGGGCCTCGAGCTCGTCGGCACCCTCGCCGATGACGTACTCCGGCGCGGACCGGCGACCCGGCGGCTTCGGGCCCCGGGCGACGATCTCCACGATGTGGCGGGCAGGATCGTAGGTCGGCGGTCCGACGTGCCAGTCGGCCGCGAGGCGGGCGTGGACGGCCTCCCACTATGCAGGCCGTTCTTCATAGGGCGGAAGCGGCCAGTATGCCGAGCACGCGGATCCTACGCGCCTGGGATTCTCTGTGCTGTTCGCCATCCGGCACCCGGTGGTGGACGGACGGTGGACAACCTAGTGGCGCGCAGCCCGGAGACGTTCCAGCCGCTCGGCCCGGTGCTCGCGGTACCAGGCAGCGGCGACGGCACGGGCGCACGGATCGCAGCGGGAGCGGAGGTACCGGCCATTGCGCCCGAACGCATCGAGCGGGAGCGACTGGCGGCACGCGGAGCAGCGGCGCAGGCCGGTTGCGGGGTCGGTCGTGCTCTTGGCGGTCATGTATGCACCCTTCTATGCACTCACAGCGGATGAATATTCATCGCAGCGGACGACAGGAAGCGGCCGGAATGGCCCAGGTTTGGCCACGCATATAATAGCCTAGGTTTGGCTTAGGTTTTGTGTATATAGAGACGACGCGACAGCATCACGTAGGGGTCCCCTGCCTCTAAAGAACGGCCGCGGGGTTATGCATTGGCGTTATAGTTGGATGCACTCGGTATGCACTGGCCTATGCACCGACCATGCGTCACGTCCGGCGGCTGGCGGCGGTGGGGTGCGGGGTCGGCCTCCTCGGCTGCCGCTTGCTCCAGCGCGTACCGGCGCGCGCCCAGCGGATAAGCGAGGGCCTAGCTATGAGCCCATGCGCTCCACCTATCCCCCACCGTGCCCCGGTTGATGTTTCGAGTCTCCCTGAGGAGCTGAATAGCCGAGCCTCAGCTCCACGTAAGTGGGCGGGCGACCGATGGGCCGCGTCATGCCTTGCCCGTCCAAGCAATCCGCGCACAGTGGGCAACCACCGACGCCGAGCGTCGCGGCCGCGGGCGGCTCGGCCTTGCCGCGATGGGGTAAGACCGCACCGGAGCGGTTCGCCGCTGAGGTACGCGATCAACAGCGGCCGCGCGGCCTCGATCAGCCTGGCGGTCGACTCGAGCATGGTTGCCGGCGGCTGCGCTGGCGTACAGGGTGTTGCCGTCTTGCCAGGGCGAGCATGATGCCCTTGCGTTGCAGGAGCTTGACGATCGCCGCTGGGACCGCGGACGGGAGCGGTTGCGGCCGACGTGCAGGCCGAGACGTCGCCGCGGCGGAACCGGCGACCCCGGGCATGCCGGCGGTCGGCGAGGTCATCGTGACCCGCTCGGGCTCGGCGGCCAGCGTCGGGCAGGCTCAGCCCGTCCACCGGGGCGCACGGGGCGCTGGGCTTGCGAGGCTTCGAGCCCGGCGCCGGAGCGGCGAACGAACCCGGACGCATGGCACCGGAAGCCCGGTAGACGCGGTCTCCGTCGGCGTCGCTCTCCTGCGTGATCGGCGCCGTTCGGCAGGGCCTCCCAGTCGCCGAAGGTACACCGCGGCAGCTGCTCGAGCTCGCCGAGCTTGTGGGGAGTACCACGCGTTGCCTCGCTTCTCGCCGAGGGGGAGCGAGCTCCGCGGGGTCGATGCGCATCGGCTTGGTCGATTCGGTGTCGCTCCACGGCTTTGGCCGAGGATGGCGGTGCGGGATGGCGGTCATGTTCATGGGGTGACTCCTTCAGCTTCGGCGGCGCGGCGGGCTTGCCGCTCGAGGTAGGCGGCCATGCGCCCGGGATTGGCGTAGCGACGCCGACGTTGGTCCGGTCGTGCTCGCGGGCTGCGGCGTCCAGTTTTTGGGCGATGGTGGTATCCGCAGGTCGGGCCGGCCCACCGGAGGCATTCGGCCCCGGACCGCGTAGGGCGATGCAGGGCGACCGCCGGGTACCGTCGCGGGGGGTGCATCGGCAGCGCGGCGCCCGGTTCCAGCTCGAGACGGCAGGCGGCGCAGAACATCGGTGGCGCTCCCTTCTTGCGGGGTAGTTGCCCGCCACCGAGAGCGACGTGCCGGCCGCAGGAGACCCCCATGGGGTGGAGGACGGCTGCACATGCTCGGTCATGGCGCGCTTGTCCCCGGGCAGGCGTGGCGGTCTCACGGTCGCGTCAGGCCGACCAGTGCGGTCCATGCCTTGAGCCGAAGGCAATCGCGGCAGGTGTCGGGGTGACCCCGTCCAGGGTGGTCCAGCGGGGCTTGTCGAGGTTGCACGATGGGCAGCGAAACCTGTCGACGACTGGCTGGGGCGGGACGCGCACGGCGGCGCGAGGCTTGACCCCGCGGGCGACGGCGGCAGCGACCGCGATGTCGCGCGGACGGCTCATGCTGCACCCGCCTTGGCGGTTGACGCGATCGGGAGCTCGCCGTTCGCATGGGTGGGAAGGATGCTCACGGTGCTATCGGTCCTTTCGTGTTCGGCTTCTAGCCGCCGGTCGGCGGCCTGTTCCATGCGAAGGTGCCTAGATCCCACGGCCACCTCGCGTATCGGGTGGGATGGGGTGCCCTGCCGTCGCCCGCGCGGCAGCTCGCCACCGACCGGAGATCCCCGGAGGCCGGGAGCCGGCTCGAACGTGCGGCGCGGACGACGGCAGGGGTAGGAATGCGGCGCACGGCGGGCCCCCACAACGCGAGCGCCTCGCAATCCGGGCAGCGGCTCAGCGATGGTGTAGCCCCATCTCGGGTCTCGGGCGCGGCGATCGCAGAGGGTCCGAGCGAACCCGGCCCGCGCGGCGTGCGCGATGCCATCGGGGCCGGAGGTCCAGACGAGGCGCGCGCTCATCGGGTCACCTCGAGGGGTGCGACCGTGACCGCGACGCCGGGACCCTCGGCGGGATCCGCGTATCGCTTGGATACCGTGAGCCGTGAGACCTGGGCATCGTCGCCAACGGCAACGGCCGTCAGCGCGTCCAGGGCGGCCTGGGTCAGCTTGTCGGCGTCAGGCTTGCCCGCGTGCCAGGCGGGGGCGTCCAGGCGGAGCACGGGCGCCGGGCGGCGACCGTTGGCCGGCAGGTAGTGCGGACCGCGGACGCGGGAGACGGAACACGAGCCCGACCCGGACCGGACCCGACAGCGGCGGCGCCGAGCCGATCGCGGCGCGGGCCTCGGTTGCGATGGCGGAGCGCCAGGCGCCGAGCGGC
>CAVYXU010000075.1:0-44319 GCA_963772565.1 uncultured Chloroflexia bacterium | reverse complement strand
ATGAGCAGACCATCGTCGTCGACGACCGGGACGTTCCGGTAGCGGCCCTGCTGCATCAGCTCCAGCGCATCACGCACCGTGCCGTTGACATGGAGCGTGTGCGGATTCGTGGTCATGTAGGCCTCGACCGCCGCATCGACGTCAACCCCGGCGGCGACGTCGGGGCCGACCAGGCGGCCGAATACGTCGCGTTCGGTGAGGACGCCGACCAGCCTGCCCTCGGCATCTGTGATGAACACCGAATTGCCGGTCCCGGTGCGCTGGATCGCGAGCAGGCAAACGGCCAGAGAGGTACCGGGTCCGACGGTCACGGGCTCGCGGCGCCCGACGACCATGAGCGGCTCGGCAGCGAGGGCGGGAACGCGCGCCGGTCCGGCGCGCTTGGTCAGCTTGGCCACGGGTCCAGTGTACGCGCAGTCTCCAGAATTCGCGGCGCCGACAACGTTGCCGGAGGCGGCGCGCGAGTGCTCGCTTGGGTACCCTCGCCCCGTGGACCGAACCCGCCTCGCCGGCGTCGCCCTGATCGTCGTCAGCGCCATCGCGTTTGGCTCCGGCGGCCTGTTCGCGAAGCCGGTGTACGCCGCCGGGGTCGACTGGCTGACGCTGATGGCATGGCGGTTCGCGATCGCCGGTGCCCTCGCCTGGATCGTGCTCCTCGCGCGCCCGGGCGCTCGTCGCGCCCTCGCGCGCCTGCCGCGCCGTACGGTCCTGGCCACGATCGGGCTGGGCGTCCTGTATGTCGGCAACACGGCCACGTACTACGCGGGCATCCAGACGGTGCCGCTCGGGCTGTCGGCGCTGATCGTCTATCTCTATCCACCGATTGTCGCTGTGCTCGCGCTGCGGCTCGGGCGCCGGCTCGAGGGACGGCGCGCGTGGGCGGCGCTGGGCATTGCGGCCCTGGGCGTCACCCTTGCGGTCGGCGGCATCGACAGCAGCGCGATGCCGCCCATCGACGGGCTGATCGAGATCCTCGCCTCCCCCCTGATCTACGCGGTCTGGATCATCCTCGCCGCCCGGCACTCGGGTGAGCGGCGCGACCATGTGGGCAAGCAGGCCGAGGACGGAGCGGCGGCGTCGGCGATCGGCGCGGTGATGCTGACGTCCACCGCCGCCGTGTACTGGGTGGTCACGCTCGCGATCGGGCATCCCGTACTGCCGGCCACGATCCCCGGCGACGCCTGGCCCGGGATCGTGGCGGTCGCGGTCATCGCCGGGTTCGTGCCCGTACAGGCGTTCTACGCGGGTGCCCAGCGGCTGGGCGCCGCCCAGGCGAGCCTGGTGTCCACGGTCGAGCCGCTATGGACGATCGCGGCGGCGGCCGTCCTGTACGGCGAGCGGCTGGAGCCGGTACAGCTGATCGGCGGTGCGCTGATCCTCGCCGGCGTGATCCTGTCGCAGACTCACGGCCGCGGGCGGGCGGGCAAGGCGGGCCAGCACCCGCCGCTGCCGCAGCCGATCGTACGGCTGTCTGAGGAGTAGCCGGCCCTCAGCCGAGCGCGGCTCGTGCCGTCGTGACGGTCCGGTGGACGCCCGAGGTGAGCATCCCGGAATCCGACCCGACGCCCAGGAACCGGAACCCCTGCGCGAACGCCGCCGGGACGGCATCCGGGTCGCGCAGCAGGATCCCTGCCGCCTTGCCGTGGGTTCGACAGGCGGCGACCACATGGTCGAGTGCGGCCACGAACGCCGGGGCCTCGATCTGGCCCGGGATGCCCATGGAGTGCGACAGGTCGGCCGGTCCCACGAACAGCACGTCCACCCCGTCGATCGAGGCGAGCCTGCCGGCAGCCTCGACCGCGACCATCGACTCGATCTGGAACACGCCGAGCACCTTGCCGTTGACCTCGCTCATCTGTGGGTGGGATCGCTGGCCGTAGCCGGCACCGCGCGTCGACGGTGCCACTCCGCGGATCCCGGCCGGCGGGTAGCGCATCCAGGCGATGGTGTCGGACACCTCGGACACGCTCTCCAGGCGCGGGATCATGAGGCCGTCGGCCCCCAGGTCCAGCGCCCGGCCGACCCGCAGCCGCTCGGCCGACGCAACACGCACCAGGGCGGCGGTCGGCGTGGCCTGGATGGCGAGCAGCTGGCCGTGGAGCTCCGCCTCGGAGCCCATGCCGTGCTCGAGGTCGAGGACGATCCAGTCGAACCCGGCGCGACCCAGCAGCTCCGCGGCCACGGCCGAGCCGAGCGACGCGAACGCCCCGATGGTCGCCTCGCCCGCAAGCACGCGATGGCGGAGCGTGGACCGGGGCGGGATGGACTCGAGATCGGTCGGGTTGGACATGACCTGATGATGCCCCACCCGCAGGTCAGCCGCTACGACCTCGTGCGTCGACCGGCCAGTGCTCCGCGCGTCCGTCCGGCTGGACGGCGACGAACGAGGCAACGAGATCCACGACCGGACAGATGTGGTTCGGGACGATCGCCACGACGTCACCCAGCGCGGGTCCCGCGGTCGCCGCCGGCAGCGAGACGATGCCGTGATAGTCGTTGACCCGCTCGATCACGGCCCCCGGCCAACGGGCGAGGAGCCCGTAGCCCTCGACGAACGACGGCAGGTCCTTGGTCAGCGCCTTGGCTCCGGCATCGAGCACGATCCGGTCGCGGCCGGCCGAGACCACCGTCGCCGCGACGGCGGCCGCAATGCCATCAGCGTCGATCGCGTCCAGCGCCCACTGCTGCCGATCTCCGAGCACGTACGTGCCGGCGCGGATCTCGGTGACCCGCCCTTGTGCGGCGAGCGTCCGGGTGGGCGTCGAGCCCGCGCTGACTGTGCGGACCTCGAACCCCGCTGCCTCGAGCGCCAGCGCCCCGGTCTCGAGCGTGGTCGACTCGTCGAGCGCGGCTGCGCCCGCAGCACCGGGACGGTAGCCGTGCCCGCCGTGCGTGAACACGCCCTCGATCTCGAGGCCCGCCCGGCTGGCGGCGATCGCGACCTGGACCGCGTCGCCGGGCGTGGCGACCCCCGTCCGGTGGCCACCCGAATCGAGCTCGACGAGCACCCGCAAGGGACGGCGCGACCCGGCGACCGCGGCCGCAAGCCGTTCCGCGCCATCCGCCGAGTCGACCCCGACCCGAAGCTCCGTCGAATCGTGGAGGGCGCGCAGCCGGGCGGCCTTGGGACCGGCGGCCCAGACCGGGTACGCGACGAACAGGTCGCGCAGTCCGGCCAGGGCGAATGTCTCGGCCTCACCCAGCGTGCCCACCGTCAGGCCGGCAGCCCCGGCCTCGAGCTGCATCCGCGCGATCCGGACGCTCTTGTGGGTCTTGGCATGCGGCCGCAACTGGATCCCGCGGGCGTCGAGCGCGACCTGGAGCCGCTCGATGTTTGCTCGCACCCGGTCGACGAACACGACCAGGGCCGGGGTGTCGAGCCCCGGCGGGAGCTCGGGCAGCGGGATGGGCTCGGGCGGACGCGCGTTAGGCATTTCGGCAGGATACGCGTCCCGCAGCGTCCGCAATCAACACAGGGACCGCCTGCCTCGTGCCCTCATCGCTCATCACGGCGCACTGCGCCACGGGAGCGCGAGGTGGCAGGAGCGGTGGTGTCGGCCAGGGCAACGACGAGGTCGCCGGTCGTCTCGGCATCAACCGCAAGGGGGTCGAGACCAGCCCGTCCCGACTCAATGAATGGGCCGGCGTCGCAAGCCGAACGGAGCTGGCCGTCCGCGCCGAGCGTGAGGCTTGGCTGAGGCACTGGTCAGACGCGCTCCTGACACGCAATCAGGCGAGCGTCGCACGTCCAGGTCAACGGCTACAATCGCGCCGTGAGGGGTCCGTCCGCCCGCTATGACGGCGTCGCTGACTACTATGACGACGTCGTTGCCGACGACGTCAGTGATCCCGCCACAGCCGCGCTGCTCGACCTCGCACCGTCCCTGGAATCGTCGCGCGTCCTCGATCTTGCCTGCGGGCAGGGACGGGTCAGCCGCGCGTTGGCGCGCGCAGGCGCCAGCGTCGTCGGCATCGACATCTCGGAGGGCCTGCTTCGCAAGGCTCGAGCGCTCGAACAACGCCATCCGTTCGGCATCAGATACCTCCGGGAGGATGCCGCACGAGCCAGTGCCCTGCGAGGCGAGCAGTTTGACGGTGTCGTCTGCAATTTCGGGTTCAGCGACATCGACGATCTCGATGGCGCGCTCGCAACGGTCGATCGAGTCGTATTCAACGGCGGCTGGCTCGTCTTCTCGATCCTGCACCCGTGCTTTCCAGGGTGGGATGCCGACGCCCCGAGCAGCTGGCCCTCCGACAAGGGCTACTACACCGAAGGGTGGTGGCTTGCGGCGAACACCGGATTCCGCGGCCACGTGGGCGCCAACCACCGGACGCTGGCAACGTATCTGAACTCGCTCGCACGACATCGCTTGCGCTTGGAGCATGTCATCGAGCCCGAGCCGGGAGACGAATGGGCGGCGCGAGCGCCGGGCAAAACCCCTGTGCCCGTGTACCTTGTGGCCCGCTGTCGAACGGGCCAAACGGCGACCTGACCCTAGGGCATCGGCTGGGCGAACGGACATTGGGCACGCTGGCAGGATACGCGTCGCGCACCGCAGCCTTGCGCCCGGTCTGCGCTTCGGGCAAGGTGGCGGGGTCCACCCAGAATCAGGAGGGTCCATGTCCCGCAGCGTCCTCATCGTCGACGACGAGCAGCACATCCGGCTGCTGATCGAGCAGGCGCTCGAGGACCTCATGGACGATGGCGTCGAGCTGTACACGGCATCCGACGGCGAGGAGGCGCTGGCGGTGATCGAGGCGCAACGCCCGGATCTCGTGTTCCTGGACGTGATGATGCCGCGCCGCAACGGCCTCGACGTATGCCGCGCCGTCCGGAGCGAGCTGGGCATGAGCGACCCGCACATCGTGCTGCTCACCGCGAAGGGCCAGGCCGACGACCACCAGGCGGGGATCGACGCCGGCGCCAACCGCTACCTGACCAAGCCATTCGATCCGGACGAGCTCCTGGCGATCGCGCGCGAGGTCCTCGGCGCGGCATGAGCGAGCTGCGCCGTCTGATCGTCCGCCATCGGCACGTCGCGCCCATGGTGTCCGCGCTGCTGGCGGGTACGGACGCCGCGGTCCTGATCCGGGACGCGGAGGGCGGGGTGGTCCTCGAGCGTGCCGGTGCGGGGGCCGGTGAGGCACGACATCCGGTGACGGTCGATGGCGAGACGCTGGGCTGGGTCGAGGGCGGGCGCAGCGCACTGGGCGTGGCCGCGGTGCTGTCGTACGCGGCGGCCCGGGAGCGCGACAAGCGGTCGCTCGCGAACGAGGCGCTTGAACGGTACCGCGAGCTGTCGCTGATCTACGATCTTGCGGCAGCGATCGGCGGCCGTACCGACCTCGAATTGATCGTCGGGACCGCCGTCGCCGAGCTGTCGCGGCTGCCCAGCGACGCCCGGGGGTTCCTGCTGCTGGCCGACGCCGACGGGTCGCTGCGTCCGCCGGCTGGGATCGAGGCCGCCGACGGGCCGGTGTCCGCCGGGCGGCTCGGCGAGGGGATCGTCGGCCACGTGGCCGCCTCGGGATCGGCGGAGGTGGTCGAGGACATTGCGTCCGACTCGCGCGCGAGCGACGCCGAGCGCCGGGCGGGAACGGTGGTCGCGGCACCGCTCCGGGCCGACGACCGCACGATCGGCGTCGTCGGCGCCACCGGGACCGGCGGCGCGTTCCGGGCCGCCGACCTCAAGGTCGTGACCGCCATTGCGGCGCTCGCCGGACCGGCCATCGGCCGCGCGCTCGGGGCCGGCGACGCGACGGCGCACGGAGCCAAGCGCTGAGCTTCCGCGCCGAACGGTCGGCTCCGATCCCGCGAGCACGCCGGACCTCCGGCGCCGCCGAACAGGCGTCGGCGCTGCACGAGGACCTCAGACGCCGCCTCGCCGAGCTGTCCGGCATCAATGCCATCGGGATCGCGCTCGGATCGACCCTGGACCTCGAGACGCTGCTGGATCGCGGGCTGGCCGAGATCGTCGGGCGTCTCGGCTTCTCGCGGGGCCTCATGGCGTTCGTCGACCCGGTCGGCGGCACCGTGGGCGACTGCCGCGTCGCCGGCGGACCTCCCGAGGTCGGGGTGCTGGTCGCGGACATCCGGGTGGCCCTCGATGACCAGGACGCCGCGCTGGCGCTGCTTGCCCGGGCCGACGGGCCACTGCTGTTCCGCGACGCCGACCAGGACGCCGGCGAGACGACCCGCAGGCTTGCGGCGGTGCTCGGCGCGACGGGCTTCGTGGGGACGCCGATGGCGACCCAGGGCCGCGTCGTCGGAGTGCTGCTGGTCGACGACCGGCGCGAGGGTCGCGCCCTGGAGCCGACGGACGGGCCGCTGCTGTACACGGTCGGGTCGCTGTTCGCTGGGGCGATCGAGTCGGCCCGGCTGTACGCGGAGCTCGAAGCCCAGAACCGCGCCCTCGAGACGCGGGTCGCGGAGCGCACGCGCAACCTCGTCGAAGCCATGGCGGAGGCGCAGGAGGCGCGGGCCGCGGCAGAGTCGGCGAACGCGGCCAAGAGCCGGTTCCTGGCCAACGTCTCGCACGAGCTGCGGACGCCGCTCACGTCCGTCGTCGGGTTCGCCAAGCTCAGCCGCCGGCGCCTCGAGGAGGTCGTGGTCCCCGTCGTCCCGGTCGGCGAGCCGAAGGTCGACCGCGCCGTGCGGCAGGTTCGCGAGAATCTGGGGATCATCGCGGACGAGGGTGACCGGCTGACGCTGCTGATCAACGACCTGCTCGACCTCGCGAAGATCGAGGCGGGCCGGCTCGACTGGCGCATGGCCCGGATCCAGCTGGAGGATGTGGTGCGCCGAAGCCTGTCGGCGACCGCCTCGCTGTTCGACGTCAGCGGGCTGACCCTCGAGGTCATGGTCGCGGACCGGCTGCCTGCCGTCGACGGCGATCGGGACCGGCTGGTCCAGGTGCTCATCAACCTGGTTTCCAACGCCGTGAAGTTCACGCCCGCGGGCACGGTCCGAGTGCGGGTCGCCCACGATGCCGATCACGTACGGGTCGAGGTCACCGACTGTGGTCGAGGAATTGCCGAGGTCGACCGGGAGCGGATCTTCGAGCCGTTCCGACAGGCCTCGGACACGCTTCCCGACGGCCCCAAGGGAACCGGGCTCGGGCTGCCGATCTCGAGGCAGATCGTCGAGGCCCACGGCGGCACGATGGGCGTGTCCTCGGTCGTCGGCGCCGGCAGCACGTTCTGGTTCCGTGTCCCGGCCGCGACCGAGGTGGACGCACCCGCCTGAGCCGCGGCAGATGCTCGACGGCCCGCCTGGCGGCCGCGCGGCCGCGGTGCAGCGCGGCAACTCCGCCTTAAGGCGCGGGGTACCAGTACCTGTGGGTCATTCCTCGTGGCACGGCGGAGCGCGTACGTTCGAGGCCCTCCCCGCGAGGGCCAACCTCGCTCCCGTGTGAAAAGGGAATACACATGAAGCCCATGCTCAAGTGGTACGCACACCGCGCCACGCTCTTCCTCGGTAGCCTCGCCGCCTTCGCGTTCGTGATCAACGGCGCCAAGCGCTGGTAGGGATCCGCCTCATCGCAGAGGCCTGAGCCGCCGGGGGCCCACCCGGCGGCTCTTGGATTCCCGGGGCTGGCGTCCGCGTTGGCGTTCGTCCAGCCACAGAGTCGACCCGGCTCAGCCGCGGCGGCGCTCGATCAGCCGCGGCAGCGCCTGGTCAACCGCGGCAGCGCCCGGTCAACCGCGGCAGCGCTCGGTCAACTGCGGCCCCGTTCCCGCCACAGGTTCCGGATCAGGAACGACACGTTGGCCGGCCGCTCGGCGAGGCGGCGCATGAAGTACGGGTACCACTTGTCGCCGAACGGGACGTACACCCGCACGGTCCAGCCGGCGGCAACGAGCTGCTCCTGCAGGTCGCGCCGGACGCCATAGAGCATCTGGAACTCGAACGTGTCGCGCGCGATGCCCTCGGCCGTCGCGACCTCGATCGCTCGCTTGATCAGCCGGACGTCATGGGTGGCGATGGCCGGGTACCGCCCGGCGCGCATCAGGCGCAGCATCAGGGCCTCGTACGACGCGTCCACCTCGGCCTTGTCCTGGAACGCCACGCCGGCGGGCTCCTTGTAGGCGCCCTTGCACAGCCGCACCCTGCCGCCGGCGGCGATGATCGCCTCGACGTCGTCCGCGCTCCGGCGGAGTGCGGACTGGATGACCAGCCCGACATCGGGCCCCGCCGGACCCGTCGCTCCGCCACCAGCGCCCGCGGGCCGGATATCTCGCCACAGCGCGAGCGTGTCGTCCGTGGTGGTGTGGTCCTCCATGTCGATCCGCACGAAGGCGTCCGTCTCGACGGCCTTGGCAACGATCGCGCCGATGTTCTCGCGGGCCAGGGCCGGATCGACCGCGAGGCCCATCTGGCTGGGCTTGAGCGAGACATTGCGGTCCAGGCCGCGCGCCGCGAGGGCGTCCATCGTCTCCAGGTAGCGACCGGCCGCGGCGCGGGCATCCGCGGCATGGGTGACGGATTCGCCGAGCACGTCGATCGTCGTCCGCATCCCCTGCTCGTCCAGGCGCTCGATGGCGGGCAGGACCTCGTCCAATGTCTCTCCCGCGACGAACCGCCGGACCATGGGGCGGGTGATCGGGATCCGTGTCGCGAGCCGGCCGAGTGAGCGGCGGTGGGACAGGCTGAGCAGCGTGGAGCGCATCGCGCGCTCGGCGAGGTCGCTCATGTGGGGTCGGTGTCCATCGGGCCGAGCATATCGCGGCGGGTCCGGCCCGGAAGGGATGGTCGGCCATGCTTTGCGGGCCATCTGGTCCGCCCTGGTCAGGGCCGGGCCAGTGTCGTCTCCAGCTGCTCGATCTTGGCCAGGAGTGCGTTCATCGCGTCGTCCTGGGCCTTGAGATGGAGTTGGATCTGCTCCGCCTCGTGGAACGTGGCGTCGGCGTCGTTGAACGTCATCTCGGCGCGCCTGTCCTGCGCCTGCCCGAGAATGTTCTGGCCGACCATGATCACCGACAGCATGACGAGCTGGATGAAGGTCTGGCTGAGCCACTGGATCGACGTCAGCAACCCGCCGTTGAGCGCCTCCGGCAGGACCGTAAGGGCCAGAACGGCAAATGCATAGGCGCACCACATCGTCCCGACGACCGTGGTGAGCGTGAGCGCCACGCGGCCGTTGATGCCGACGTGGCCGTCGGCGACCTTGGGTGGCTTGAGAGTCCTGTGGGCCGCGATCCTCGGATGCGGGTGAAGCTCGAAGTTGATGCGCATGCCTGCTCTCCCGCCGGCACCACGACCCGACCACCGGGGCGATGGCGCCGGTTCACGGCGCGAGGTTCGCACACGCCGGAGCTGCGCGCTGCGCCCGGGCACCCCCGATCCCGGGGCCGGGCGTCAGGCGCCGGGGGCTGCCCTGCCGCGCGGCTTCGCGGGTGGGTCCGCGACCTGTGCCTCGATCTGGTCGCCCAGCTCGACCGTGCGCCGGTATGCCGCCCATACCGCCTCGCTCAGCACCGTGCGCAACCGGCCGGACTCGAGCTCGTGGATCGCCGCCGCGCTGGTTCCGGCGGGCGAGGTGACCATGTTGCGGAGCACGGCGGGATGATCGCCTGACTGCTTCGCGAACCGGGTGCTGCCCTCGAGCGTCTCGATCACGAGGTCGTGGGCGATGTGGCGCGGAAAGCCGAGGTGGACGGCCGCATCGATCAGCGCCTCCATGACCAGGAACACGTACGCAGGACCGGTGCCCGACACTGCAGTGGCCATTGCGACCCACCGCTCGTCATCGACCTCGAGCTCCGCGCCGAGGGCGCCCAGGAGTGCCTTTGCCTGCGCCCGCTGGTCTGCGGTGGTTGCGGGGGTCGCGTACCAGACGGTCATGCCGTTGCCGATCCGGGCCGGCGTGTTGGGCATCGCCCGGACCACCTGATCGTGGGCCAGGGTTGCCGTCAACGCCCGCGTCGTCGGCCCGGCGAGCACGGACAGCACGAGCTGGCCCGAGCTGAGGTGCGGACCGATCTCGCGTCCCACTCGGGCGAGCATCTGCGGCTTGACCGCAAGGATGACGACGTCCGCGCCCGAGACGGCCTCGACGTTCGAGGCAACGGTCCGGATACCGTGGGTGCCCGACAGCGCGTCCCGTCGCTCGACGCGCGGGTGACTGGCCACGACCTGGTCCGGCGTGACGAGCTTGCCGCGGAGCAGCCCGACGATCATCGCCTCGGCCATGACGCCCGAGCCGACGGTGGCGATCGATCGATTCGCAAGGGATGACATCGCGCCGGAGGATAGCACCGGGCTCCGACCGCTCAGGCGGCGACGGCGCCGACGAGCACGAAGAAGCGGCCCGTCGTCGTGAGCTCGATGTCCGCGAACCCCGCCCTTGCCAGCGTCGCCTCGAGCACGGCTGGCTCGTGCCAGGTCCAGTCGATCCCCGGCGGCGGCCCACCGGCGGGATCGGCCCTGAGGTCGATGACCGCCAGCCGGCCCCGGGAGCGCAAGCGGGCGCGCAGCGACGCCGAGGCGATGTCCAGGCCGGCCCCCCGCACCCGACCAAGCAGGAAGCCGGCGACGACCGCGTCGGCCGGTGCGCCATCCGCGGGCGCCCAGGGGTCCGCAACGTGGAGGTGCGCCAGGAGGTGATGGGCGACCAGCCGCTCACGGGCGCGGTCGAGCGCATCGCCGTCGGCGTCCGAGGCATGGAGCTCGCCCTTGCCGGCCAGCAGCGGTGAGAAGAAGCCGACGCCGGCGGCAGGCTCCTGGATCCGCCCGGATAGTGGCGCCTCGTCCAGCCAGCGGGTGACGACGTCGAGCTCCGCGTGCCACGCAGCGTCGTGGATCGCACCGTGCTCGAATGCGCCGCGCCGGAGGAACCAGTCGTCGGGCAACGCCAACGAGGGGCGGCGGGCCGGACGATGGGCGGCGGGCCGGACCGCTGGCGCGGAGGACGGGGCGGCCGGCGAGCCCGATGAAGGGGGTGGCGACAGGCCGGACGACGGTTCGGGCGGCGGGACGCCGGCGGCGACGCGGGCTGCTGCGCGCCGCTCGATCGCCGTCCGGAGACGTCCCCGGAGGAATGTGTTCGCGCCAGCCTTGCCGAGGCACTCGGGGCACAGCTGGGCCCACCCCTCGAGATCGTCGGGGCCGCGCACAGCCCACGCCGTGCCGCACCACAGGCAGTCGAACCGGGCGCGATAGGGCATCAGCGGCGGTCTCGCGGGTGCCGGCTCAGCCGACCTTCGCCCAGCTGCCGGGAGGCGCCATTCCGTCGAACGCGAGCGGATCGATCACCTCCGCGAGGAGCTCGATCCCGTCCACGACCCGCGGTCCCGGGCGAGAAAAGTAGGCGGACCCGTCAACCGCGTGGACCCGGCCCTCCTGTACCGCGCGGAGTTCAGCCCAGCCGGCCGGGCGCGGCAACGCGTCCCAGACGCGAACGGTGGCTTCGAGGTCCAACCCGCCGGGCATCAGCACGATGACCTCCGGGTCGACCTCCCGGACGGCATCCCAGCTGGTCTGGGCCGACCGTTCGCCCTCGTGACCCAGCAGCTCCCAGCCGCCGGCCCGCCGCACCTGCTCCGGGATCCAGCGACCCACCGCGAACGGCGGATCGAGCCATTCGATCGCGACGACGCGGGGAGGGGAAAACCCGTCCTGGCGCCGGGAGGCGACGATCTCCTCGACCGCCCGGAGCCGTTCGCGCAGCTCCTCGACCAGGGCCACGGCCTGATCCTCGGCCTCCGTCATCGCGCCCACCGTCTGGATCGAGTTGAGCACGCCCTCGATCGAGGTCGGGTCGAGGCTGACCACGCTCACCTCGCCGCCGAGCGTTCGCGCGACCTCGCTGACCTCGCGGTAGCCGACGGCGCAGACGCGGCACAGCTCCTGGGTCAGGATCAGATCCGGCCGGACCTCCGCGAGAGCCGCCGCATCGAGCGCGTAAAGCGACGAGCCGGCCTGGACCGAGCCCTCGACCAGCCGGTGGACCGCGTGCGACGACGCGTTCGAGATGTCGTGGACGGCGGCCGTGACCGGACGCACATCACGTGCGGCCGGCGGGTAGTCGCACTCGTGGCTGACGCCGACGAGCTCTCCTCCAAGTCCGAGAGCAAACACGATCTCGGTCGCCGAAGGCAGGAGGGAGACGATTCGCACGCGTCAAGTCTAGAGGCGCGCGGCGAAACTGCTGTCGGGCGTCGTGGCGGGCGGTCGCCGAGCGACGGCCCGGGACCGGGTGCGGTCAGGCCGGCTTGAGCGAGTCCATCATGGCGCGGGCGGCGGCCTTGTCCGTGAACCAGGTGGCGTCGATCACGGTGTACTGCGCCCACTCGGCCGGGAGGCTCTCCTCGGGGAAGATCGCGTTCACGGGGCACTCGGGCTCGCAGGCGCCGCAGTCGATGCACTCGTTGGGGTCGATGTAGAGCTTCCGGTCGACGCCTTCGTCGTAGTGGATGCAGTCGACGGGGCAGACCGAAACGCACCCGGTGTCCATCACGTCGACACAGGGCTCGGCGATGACGTACGTCATGTCAGAAGCTCTCCAGCAGAAAAATCGAGGGCTCGGGCTCGGGGCGTGGGAGCGACCACGCACCGCACAAGAGGGTACACCGGGCACGCCGCGCACGGCATCGGATCGACGCAGCGGTGGGCGGCGGCGGCGGCCAGGTTCCGGCGGCGGCCGCGGCCAGGTTCCGGCTTCAGCCGCAGCGAGGTGGCCGATTCAGCGTCTGCATGGGTCGCAGGCGTCAGCCACCGGGGCCGGGCACCGGCAGTGCTGGTGGGCTCGCGAGCGGCACACCGGCCGCGTCGACGAACCGGACCGCGACCACCATCCCCTTCTGCCAGTGGCCCGGAATGTGGCAGCCGACGAACCAGCCCGCGGCCGCGGAGGCCGCGTCGGCCGGGACCGTCCAGGTCGCATCGACCCGCTGGCCTGAGCCCACGACGACCCGCACGCCGCGGAACCCCGGCGGCGCTGCGACAAACGGCGTCGGGCCCGGCGGGCTGCCCACGGTGGCACCCTCCGCGGCCTCCCACGCGAGCTGGTCGCCGAGATCCCCGATGGTCGCCTCGTGCGTCTCCAGGCCCGCATTGACGACGTGGAGCAACACCGTCTCGCCGGGCACCAGGTCGACCACCGAGGGCACGAACGCGTAGTCGCGGGCGACGATGTTGATCTCGCGTGGTGACGCGCTCGTCCCGGGCGTGATCGGCGGCGTGCCGGCCGGTACCGCCGCATCGCAGGATGCGATCCCGAGCGCGGCCGCGGCGGCCAGCAGGAGCAGCAACGGGGACCTGGCCGGTGACGAACGCATCGCGCAATGATGCGGCAAGTCAGGGTGATGCCCGGGCGCCAAGGCGATCGCGCTCATGCTGGGACGCTGGTGGCGCTCGCGGTGGCCCGCTCCCGGTCTGCCTCGCCTCGCGGATCACGTCAGACGGGGGCGTGATCGCAGGCGGGCGCGGCTGATCCCGGGACGCCCGCGGCCCATCCGACCGCCAGGCCTACCAGCGGCGGCCGTGCTCGCAGGGACCGGGATCGGGGGCCATCGTCACCATCGCTTGGCTCCCTCGATGAGCACGGCCAGGGCCAGTGCGATCACCGGCGTGGCAGTCCGGACCGTCAGGACACGGCGTACAAGGGCGTCCATCGACACAACCTCCAGTCGGTGAACCGGGTCGACCGCGGGTCGATCCCTCCGAGGAGTGCCCGATCGAATGGCGCGGGGATGCAGCATCGCCGACGCTGCTTATCCGCTGCTTACCTGGGCGGGGTACCGACGCCAGATCGAGGTGTCGAGCGGGATGCGAGCCGGGTCACATGCCCTGGGGCTGGTATGCCGGATCGAGGTACTTCTCGGGGTCGTCCTTGAACTCCAGGAGGCAGCCCTTGCCGCAGAACCAGTAGGTCTTGCCGTCATGCTCGAGCGACAGCTGCGACGTCTCGGTGTCGACGTCCATGCCGCATACGGGGTCCTTGACGATAGCCATGGCGATCTCCAGTGGTTTCAGCCGGTTGTCGATGTCGTGTCGAGGCTACCGCAGCCCGTATGGATCGGCCGAACGGCCCTCCACCGAACGGATCACCGGGTTGTAGCATCGCCCACCATGGACGACCCGCACGCCACCACCGACCGCCGCACCGCGCTGCTCGCCGAGCGCGCCCGGGTGGTCGCGGAGCTCAAGGAGTTCCGGATCGAGGCGCCCGGGCCGATGACCTACGGTTCGCAGGCTGCGGCGGCCAGCCACGTCGTCGACCAGCAGCGGGACCTCGCCCTGCGCGAGCGCAACGAGCAGCACCTGGCGGCCGTCGAGGCCGCGCTCGGACGCCTCGATGCGGACACCTACGGCCGCTGCACGTCGTGCCACGGGCCGGTCGGCGACGACCGGCTCGACGCCCTGCCCTGGGCCGCCCTGTGCATCGAGTGCCAGCGGGCCACGCCGCATCGATGACCGTCGAGCGTCCCCTGCCCGCACTGATCGAGCTGCCCGCCATCCGCGCCGCTGCCGAGACGTTACGGGGAGTCGCGGTCCGGACGCCGCTGGTGCCGTTCGGGCGCGCGGAGCTGCGGCAGTGGCTCAAGGCCGAGTCGCTCCAGCCGATCGGCGCGTTCAAGCTGCGCGGCGCCTACACGGCTGCGGCCGCCCTGTCGCCGGATGAGCGCGCGAACGGCCTGATCACCTACTCCTCCGGCAATCACGCACAGGGCGTCGCCCGCGCCGCGCGATTGCTCGGCGTCCCGGCCGTCATCGTGATGCCCTCCGACGCGCCCGCGCTCAAGCGCGCACGGGTCGAAGCGGACGGGGCGGAGATCGTGATCGTCGGCACGGCCAGCGATGAGCGCCGGCGCGTGGCGGAGGAGATCGCCGCGGCGCGGGGCCTCGCGATCATCCCGCCCTACGACGATCCGCGCATCGTGGCCGGCCAGGGCACGGTAGGCCTCGAGATCGCCGAGGACATGCCGGACGTCGCGGCCGTCCTGGTTCCGATCGGCGGCGGCGGGCTGGCCGCCGGGGTGTGTGCCGCGATCACCGCGCTCGTACCAGGCGCGCGGCTCATCGGCGTGGAGCCGGCGCTTGCCGCGGACGCTCGCGATTTGCTGGCGCAGGATCGGATCGTGTCCTGGCCCGCTGAGATGGTGAGCCGGACGATCGCCGACGGCACCCGGACGCAGTCGCTCGGCCGGCTCAACTTCGCCCACCTGCGGGCGCAGCTCGATGCCGTGATCGTGGTCGACGAGAATGAGATCGCCGCCGCCGTGCGGCTCGCCGCGGAGGAGGCCCGGCTCGTGGTCGAGCCCTCCGGTGCCCTCGCGATCGCGGCGATGCGGTTCCACGTGCACGAGGCCGGGCTGGCGGCGCTCACGGGGCCGATCGTCGGCGTCGTGTCCGGCGGCAACGTGGATCCCGACCGGTACCTGGCCTACCTCGGAGCGCCGCTGCCGCCGACGGGCTGACCCGCGATCGAGAACGGGCGGCCGAAGGATGCCGCCGAGCGGCTAGGGCCCGCCCTGCTCGCCCGCCTCCGCGGCACGCCGTGTCGCCAGGAGCACCTCGCGCTCCCGGATCGCGGCCCGCTCCGCCTCCAGGCGGCGATCCTCGCCGACCGTCCGGCGCTCCTCATCGCGCATCCATGCCGCAACGAGCAGCAGGACCGCGATCAGGAACGTGAAGTCGCCGCCCAGCCACATGATCGCGCCCGCCAGCTGCTGGTCCTCGAGCGGCGTCGGGCCCCAGGCGCGCACGGTCGTCACATAGTGGGCGTACAGCGGCGTGGACGACATGTAGATCGCGACGGCGAGGAATGTCATCTGCGGCATCTGCAGGCCGGCGTACATGATCCGGACCGCGGAGGGCATCCGCCATGGCGACGGATCCGGCCCCACGATCGGCCACCAGAACAGGAGGGCCGAGCCCAGGAACAGCGCGTGCTCGAAGCGGTGGACGAGCACGTTCTCGAGCGACAGGTCGAACAGCGGCGAGAAGTGCGTTCCCCACATCACCGCCGCGAACAGAAGCGCCGCGACGACCGGGAATGAAAGCACGCGCACGATCCGCGCGTGCAGGACGGGCAGGATCCACCGCCGTCGCGTCGCGGCCGATGAGGCACGCAGCAGGAGCGTGATCGGGCCCGCGTACAGGAGAAGCGGCGGCGCGATCAGGGTCAGCAGCAGGTGCTGGACCATGTGCACCGAGAACAGCGTCGTGTCGTAGCGCTCGATGCCCGAGTCCAGCGCCAGCAGGATCGCGCCGATCCCGGCCAGCCAGGCGATGGTCCGCGCGCGCGGTACGGGGTTGCCGGGGTGCTCCCGGTTCACGCGAGTGATCCCGGTGCGCCACAACAGGACCGCGACCAGGGCCGGCAGCCAGACCGTGGGATCGAACGTCCAGTCGACCACGAACGAGATCAGGGTCGGCTCGCCCAGCGCGGGTCCCCCGTGGGCCAGCGCGACCGGGACCGCGACCAGCAGGACGATGAGGAGCGCGCCCGCCAGCCCGGCCAGTCGCGAGGTGTCCCAGGGCGCGGCGCCGGCGCGGAGACCGACGCGGCGCGGGCGATCGACGCGACGCGGCTCATCGACGCGGCGCGGCTGAGGAGGATTCACCCCCACATTGTCCCGCAATTCGCGACACGACCGGGTCGCGGGGGTCACCCGGGCCATTCGGCAGGGGTTGATGATCCATCCGGACCCCCCGTGCCTCGATCCTCTTGTATGATGCGCGCGTCCGGCGCCCCCTTCTGGGCGGCGCGCGTCCCCGGACGGCGACCTCCAACAGCTTGACCGCGGTCGAACGTCGATCGCGGCAAGAACATACGAGGAACCCGATGTCGATGCCCCCCCGGTCGAGGACCGGGTCCGGCGCCCTTGTTGCCGGACTGCTCATCCTGGTGGCCGTCGTGGTCGCTGTGATCGTCCTGTACGCGTCGGGCGCGACGCTGTCCGGGGTCTGGGACAGCTTCTTCCCGGTGGCCGGCGGGGATGGGGTCACCGATCGGTCGCACAGCACCAAGTCCCTGTACGACATCGTGTTCTATATCGCGGCCGCGATCTTCATCCTGGTCGAAGGCGTGATCGTGTTCACGGTCTTCCGCTACCGCCGGAAGCCGGGCGACGACGAGCTGCCGCCGCAGATCCACGGCAACAACCTGGTCGAGATCATCTGGACCGCGATCCCGACGGTCATCGTCGCGTTCCTGTTCGTGATGTCGTGGCAGACCCTGAACACCGTCGAGGCGAAGACGCCCAGCGACGTCTACGTACGAGCCGTCGCCGCGCGGTTCCAGTGGTCGTTCGACTACCTCGACCGGGCCGACGGCCCGGATGCCAAGGTGCTGTTCTCGCAGGCGCTCCCCGTGGGCGACACCGGCGGGCTGTTCCTGCCCGTCGGCGAGCCCGTGCAGGTGAGCCTGCGCAGCCTCGACGTGATCCACGCGTTCTACGTCCCCAAGTTCCTGTTCAAGCGGGACGTGATCCCGGGCAAGACGAACACCTTCGACTTCACCGTCGACGAGGAGGGCACCTACCGCGGCCAGTGCGCCGAGCTGTGCGGTCCGTTCCACGGCTCGATGGTGTTCGACGTCCACGCGATCCCGAAGGCAGAGTTCGACAGCTGGCTCCAGCAGCAGATCGAGGCCGCGAACGCGACACCTGCGCCGGCCCCGTCCGGCGCCGCCGAAGGACCCGTCGTCGAGCTTGCCGCGCAGAACATCGCGTTCTCGACGGGCGCGCTTCAGGCACCGGCCGGCCAGCCGTTCACGATCCACTTCAAGAACGACGACACCAGCGTCCCGCACGACGTGGAGATCAAGGACGGGAGCGGCAATGTGGCGTTCAAGGGCGACATCATCACCGGCCCGGCCGATACCAACTATTCCGTACCGGCCCTCACGGCCGGCACCTACACGTTTGCCTGCACGGTTCATCCGAACATGACCGGCACGCTCACGGTCCAGTAAGGGAGCAGGGATGGCCACGACGACCCTCAACCCCGCCGCCCCTGCGTACCGGAGCGGCCTGTACGAGTGGCTGACGACCACCGATCACAAGAAGATCGGGATCATGTACCTCGTCAACTCGATCCTGTTCTTCCTGGCCGGCGGGATCCTGGCGCTCGTCGTCCGGCTCGAGCTTGCCCAGCCGGGCATGCAGCTCGTGAGCGAGTCGTTCTACAACCAGGCGTTCACGATGCACGCCTCGTTCATGCTGTTCCTGTTCGTCATCCCGATCCTCGCCGGGTTCGGCAACTACGCCGTCCCGCTCCAGATCGGGGCACCGGACATGGCGTTCCCGCGGATCAACGCGCTCTCCTTCTGGCTGCTGCCGCTGGGCGGCGCGCTGATGGCCTCGGGCTTCCTGGCCTCCGGCGGAGCGGCGGCCTCGGGCTGGACCGAGTACCCGCCGTTGTCGGGCGCGAAGTTCAACGGCGCCGGCACGGACCTGTGGATCGTCGGGCTCACCCTGATCGGGACGAGCTCGATCCTGGGCGCGGTCAACTTCCTGGTCACGATCTTCAAGATGCGGGCGCCGGGCATGACCCTGTTCCGGATGCCGATCCTGGTGTGGACGGTGCTGGTCACCAGCGTCCTCGTGCTGATGGCGACGCCGGTGCTCACCAGCGCGCTGATCATGCTGTTCATCGACCGCAACTACGGCGGCAACTTCTTCGATCCGGCGAATGGCGGCCAGGCGGTCCTGTACCAGAACGTGTTCTGGTTCTACTCGCACCCGGCGGTCTACATCATGATCCTGCCGGCCATGGGCATCGTGTCCGAGGTGCTGCCCGTCTTCTCCCGCAAGCCGCTGTTCGGCTACAAGGCGTTCGTGTTCGCGACGGTCGGCATCGGCGCCCTCGGCTTCTCCGTGTGGGCCCACCACATGTTCACGACCGGGTCCGTGTTCCTGCCGTTCTTCAGCCTGATGACGTTCCTGATCGCGGTCCCGACCGGCGTCAAGATGTTCAACTGGATCGCGACTCTGTGGCGGGGCAAACTCACCTTTTCGACCCCGCTCCTGTTTGCGATCGGCTTCCTGACGCTGTTCCTGATCGGGGGCCTGAACGGGGCGTTCTCGGCGGCGGTGCCGGTGGACTTTGCGCTGCACGACACCTACTGGGTGGTCGCGCACCTGCACTACGTGCTGTTCGGTGGTTCGGTGTTCGGCGTGTTCGCGGGGATCTACTACTGGTTCCCCAAGATGACCGGCCGGATGCTCAACGAGACCCTGGGCAAGATTCAGTTCGTGCTCATGTTCATCGGCTTCAACCTCACGTTCTTCCCGATGCACCAGCTGGGACTCGCCGGCATGCCCCGGCGGATCGCCGACTACGCGGCCAACGCCGGCTGGAGCGAGCTGAACCTCGTGGCAACCATCGGCGGCTTCGTGATCGCCGCGAGCATGCTGCCGTTCTTCTGGAACGTGCTGGTCTCGCTGCGCAGCGGCAAGATCGCCGGCGACGACCCGTGGGAGGCCAACACGCTGGAATGGGCGACCTCGTCGCCGCCGCCCCCGTACAACTTCGACCACCTGCCCGAGATCCGCTCGGAGCGCCCGGTCTTCGATGCCCGGTACGGCCGGGTCTCGGACCACTGAGGGGGACACGATGACCGCTGACGCGCAGGTGATCACCGCCGCCGAACACGACCCGGCCGACGCCCACGGGTCCGGGGGGATCGGCATTCCCGTCCTCGGGATGCTCCTGTTCATCACCTCCGAGGTGATGTTCTTCGCCGGGCTGTTCGCCGCCTACTTCAGCATCCGGGCGAGCTTCATCGATGCTGACGGCATCCACCGCTGGCCGCCGAGCGAGTTCGCCGGGATCCTCAACCCGTTCCGCCTGACCACGGAGCACGGAGATCTCAACCTGATCCTGCCGGCGACCCTGATCCTGATCACCTCGTCGTTCACCTGCCAGATGGGCCTGTGGGCGATCGCGCGTGACGACCGGCGGGGCTTCATCCGCAACTTTGCTGCGACCGTGATCCTGGGCGCGACCTTCCTGCTGCTCCAGGCGTACGACTACGGCGTCCTGTTCCACGAGGGCATGACGATGGGCTCGGGAACGTTCGGCACGACCTACTTCACGCTCACCGGCTTCCATGGCGCCCACGTGTTCGGCGGCGTGCTGATGCTGTCGGTGGTGCTCTACCGGGGCATGGCCGGACAGTTCTCGGCCCGCCACCACGACATGGTCGAGGCGACGTCGATCTACTGGCACTTCGTCGACGTCGTCTGGATCCTGCTGTTCTCTACCCTGTACCTGCTGTAGCTGCGACGGAGGAGGACGCTCATGAACCCGCGCCGTGCCGCCGCCGTCGGTATCCTGTTCCTCGCGATCGCCGCCTTCTACTGGGCGTTTCCGACGATCGTCGAGCCCGATCGCGTCGACTATGCGGGGCTGACGATGCTGATCGCCCTGGGCGCCGCGATGTCGATCCTGGCGTACGTCCTGTTCGCCGGGCTGAAGCGGAGCTGACGCACAACCGATGCTCGAGGAACTCTGGAACGGCCTGATCCAGTTCACCCAGCCGTTCGTGGTCCCCGACTGGGGCTCGCTGATCCAGCTGCTGCCGGTGTTCCTCGCGGGGCTGGTGGCCCTCTACCTCAGCTGGACGGTCCTCCGCTTCGCCACCGCGGCGCCAACCCGACGCGGGATCCGGCGCGTTGCACCCGTCGCGCCCGAAGGCGTCCACATGCCGGGTCCCACGTTCGCGCCCCCGCTGGCGGCGTTCGGCGTGTTCATGCTGATGTTCGGGCTGTTCGCGGGCGGCATCTGGCTCGCCGTCGGCGTGCTGATCCTCTCGATCACGCTCCTCTACTGGGGTCGCGAGGCGCTTCGAGACTACGATCACGTCGCATCGGCGTCGAGCGCGCACGCCGCGATCGGTGCGCTGCCGCCGCCCGCGGGCGGCGTGCCGCCGGCCGGGGTCCACATGCCGCCGCCGTCCTTCCGACCGCTGCTGCTCGCGATCTCGATGACCATCCTGGTTGGCGGCATGGTGATCGGCGGCTGGGCGCTGCTGGCCGGGATCGTCGCGCTCGCGCTGACGCTGCTCGGCTGGCTGCGCGATGCGCGCCGCGAGTACGTGGCGGTCGAAGCGGCCGATCGGACGGGTCACCTCGACCTCGGCGGCGCACCCACCTGGCCGAAGGCGACGTTCTCCGCGCTCGCGCTGATCGTCGCCGGCGCCCTGGTGCTGAGCTCGGGCGTGCTGCCCAACTCGAACGCCGGGTCGGCGGCCGCGCCGAGCGGAGCCCCGGCAGCAGGTGGCGGCGGCGCGGGCGCGTCGGCCGGCGCCTCAGCGGCTCCGGGCCTGCCCGCGGCGGACGTGAGCATCGGCGCCGAGGGCATCGCCTACGACGCGAGCACGCTCACCGTCCCGGCCGGCAAGCCGTTCACGCTCGCCTTCGACAACCGCGACTCGGGCATCCCGCACAACGTCGCGATCCACGACGGCTCGGGTGCCGAGCTGTTCAAGGGCGAGATCATCACTGGACCCAAGGTCATCGTGTACCAGGTGCCGGCCTTGCCAGCGGGCACGTACACATTCGTCTGCTCGGTGCACCCGAACATGACGGGGACCGTGACGGCCAAGTAGGCGCACGACGTCCCCAGCGATCCGACTTCGAACCCTCACCGCCGGTCTCGCGGTCATCCTGCTCGCCGTCACGGCGTGCGGCGGTGGCTCGGGTGAGGCGTCGACCGGCAACCCGGCCCCGCAGATCGCGGGCACCGCGCTGGACGGCACGCAGGTGGACCTGGCCGCCTACCGCGGCAGACCCGTGATCGTGAACTTCTGGGCATCCTGGTGCACGCCGTGCCGGGAGGAGTTCCCGCTGTTCAAGGAGCGCCTCGCGGCCCTCGGCCCGACCGACGGCCTGGCAATCATCGGGATCATGTACAAGGACCAGGCAGACCTCGCACAGCGCTTCCTCAGCGACTTCGGTGCGACCTGGCCGACGGTGCCGGATCCGGACGGGAAGCTGGCGGCGGCCTACCGCGTCGCCGCGCCACCCCAGACCTACTTCATCGATGCGGACGGCGTCCTGCGCGGCATGCAGATCGGCCAGGTCCTCGCCTCGGACTTCGAGACCCAGTACGCGAAGATCAAGCCATGAGCAGGATGACCGGGGTCTCGGACGTTGCGGTCCGCGCCGTCGACGTCGGCAAGGCCTACGGGCGCCGCGATGTGCTCACCGGCGTCTCGTTCGAGGTGCTCCGGGGCGAGCTGTTCGCGCTGCTCGGTCCGAACGGCGCGGGCAAGACCACGACGGTCGAGATCCTCGAGGGCTACCGGCGGATCGACTCCGGGTCCGTCGAGGTGCTCGGGCTCGATCCCGTCAGGGACGGTGCGCGGCTCCGGCCGCGGATCGGGCTGATGCTCCAGAACGGCGGAATCGATCCGCGGACGACCGCGCGCGAGGTGCTCCACCTGTATGCGCGGTTCTACCGCGACCCCGAGGACCCCGATCGCCTGCTCGAGCTGGTGGATCTCGGCAGGGCGGCCACGACCCGGTACCGGCGCCTGTCCGGCGGCGAGAAGCAGCGACTTGGTCTCGCGCTCGCACTGCTCGGGCGGCCGGAGCTGCTGGTCCTCGACGAGCCGACCGCCGGCATGGATCCGGCGGCGAAGCAGGCGACGCGCGAGCGGATCGCCGCGCTGCGAGCGGCGGGGACGACGATCCTGCTCACCACGCACGAGCTGGGCGACGTGGAACGCCTCGCGGATCACGTGGCCGTCCTGGACCGCGGCCGGGTGGTGGCACATGGCACGCCGGCGGAGCTGACCGGCGCCGGGGCCCCACGCGTCAGGTTCCGGCTATCGGCCGTGCTGGACGGCAGCGACGCGATCGCCATGGCCGCGGCGGCGGCTCCGCATGACGGTGGCACGACGCGGGTCGTCGCGGCCGGACCGGGAAACGCCTACGAGCTGGTCGGCCTGGCCGGGCCGCCGAGCCCGGCGCTGATCGCCGCTCTCGCTGCCTGGTGCGCCGGGCGCGGCGTGCTGATCACCGAGCTCCGCCTTGGGGCCGCGAGCCTGGAGGAACGCTACCTCGAGCTGGTGGGCACCGATGTTGCGTCTGACGACGTCGCGTCTGTTGACGTCGCGTCTGTTGACGTGGCGTCTGTTGACGTGGCGTCTGTTGATGGTGCGGCGGAGGACGGCGGATGAGCGAGACGAGCCGTCAAACCGCCCCGCCGGTCGTCGGCGCCGGCGCGCCCGCCCGCCCCGCATCGTGGTTGCGGATGGCGATGGCCCTGACCGCCTACGAGTTCCGGCTCGTGCTGCGCCGTGGCGAGGGGCTGCTGGTCACGTTCGTGATCCCGGTCGGCGTGCTCCTGGTGTTCAGCGCCTTCGACACGAGTGGCGGGGTGTCCATCGGACGACCCGTCGATCGGCTGCTGCCCGGATCGATCGGTCTCGCGGTGATCGCCGCGTCACTGGTGTCGCTGGCGATCTCAACCGGGTTCGAGCGCCAGTACGGTGTCATCAAGCGGCTGGGCGGCAGCCCGGCCGGGGCCGGGGTCGTCGTGGCGGCCAAGACCGCGTCGGTGGTCGTCGTCGAGGTCGTCCAGATGGTCCTGCTGGTCGGGATCGCGACCGTCGCGCTGGGCTGGACCGCAGGGCCCGGCGCGTCGCTGGCGCTCACCGCCGCCGCGCTGGTGCTGGGAACGATGGCGTTCGCGGGCCTCGGCCTGCTGATGGCCGGCACGCTCCGCGCCGAGGCAACCCTGGCGCTCGCGAACCTGCTGTTCCTGGTGGCGCTCGTCCTGGGTGGCATCGTCCTTCCCCTCGAGCGACTGCCGGGGGCCGTTGCCTCGGTCTCCGAGGCCCTCCCGGCCGCCGCCCTGACCCGCACGCTGGGCATCGGGCTGGGATCGGTCGCCGGGGACGCCACCGAGCCGCTGGTCATCCTCGCGGGCTGGGCCGTCCTGCTGGTCGTGCTGGCAGCGCGCAAGTTCCGCTGGGACTGAGCGGATCGGGCGCGCACGCCCGCGCGAGACAATCGACGAGCGCGCCGCGCGCAGAGACAGGTGCTGGGATCAGCGAACGTGTGCCAGGCCCAGCCGGGGATGCCGGGGTCAGCCGGCGCAGTAGGACGCTTGCTTGCCGATCGCGCGGTACGGACAGTCCGCCATGTCGATCAGGTACAGGAGCGCGGCGCGGTTTCGGGCGGTCTGCTTCGCGATGACCTCGTCCGGAGGCTCGTGGTCGGCGTGCGAGCTCACCTGCTCCGTGGGATACAGCTCGAACGTGAATGAGAAGATGTGCTGGCTCCCGTACATCCAGTCGATCTCATCGCCATCGGTCCGGTACAGGTCACTCGACTGCTGGGCCGTGTAGCCGTTCGTCCGCGCCATCGCCCGCCCCATCGCGACGAACGTCGCGTGATCGTCCGGCCTCATGTCGTACGGGACGTCGGCGTACGTATAGCCGTAGGGCCACAGGATGAGCTCGCCATTGGTATGGAGCGTCACGTGCGTCCTGATCTGCTGCACGCCGCCGATCACGCGGCTGAGCACGAAGTCGCGAACCGCTCGTGCTTCGGGCGTGCTGAACGCCGACGGGCCGCGGTAGTTCCACGCGGACGGGTTGCCCGACGACCCGCTGCAGCAGCCCCAGTGGTAGTTGTAGTTGCGATTGATGTCGGTCCCGATGACGCTCGAACCGGGCGTCGGCTGCCGGTTCTTGCGCCATCCCCGGTAGCCCGTCGAAAGCAGGTCGTAGGCCCAGCCGTCCGGATTGACCGCGAAGATGATGTAGATCTCGCGGGAGTTGACCAGCCGCCGGACGGTCGCGTCGGACCCGTAGTCCGCGGTCAGGGTGTGGAGCAGGTAGAGCGCCTGTTCGATGCCCAGGTGCTCACGGGCATGGTGCAGAGCATCGACCAGCACCTCCGGCTCATCCTCGTCGACGTCGACGTTGTCGGAGATCTTGGCAGCCCAGATCTCGCGGCCCTGGTAGCTCTGGCCGATCGAGAACACGCGGACGAAGCCCGGGTACGAGACCTCCGCGGTCTGGAGCGCCAGCAGCATCTCGCCCGGATCGTGATAGCGCGAGTCATAGGCCGGGTACGTGGGGCCGGGGGGTGGCAGCGTCAGACGGCCATCCGACCAGGCCGTGGCCTCGAGGACAATTGGGTCGGGGACCACGCTGGTGCCACCGACCATGATGATCCTCGACGGCCGGGTCCTGATGATGGCGTCGCGCGTCGCCTCGGGCAGCGAATCCCACCGGACGAGCAGGATCGGCAGTCCCTCGCGCGCCGCCAGCGGGGCTGCGGCAAGCGCGTCCGGGAATGCGAGTCCGGTGGCCAGGATCACGCCGTCCGCGTCGGGCGCGAAGCGAGCGGCGACAGCCGCGGCGGTGCCAAACCTGTCCGGCCCAGACACCCGCTCGACCGTGAGCCCCAGCCCGGCAATCGCCGTCGCGACGGTCGCACTGACCACGCTGGTGCCACCGACGATCACGACACGCTTTGGCGCAAGGCGGAGCAGCTCGCTGCGGGTCGACGCGGGGAGGCTGGTGGTCTGGGTGAGGAGGATCGGGGCACCAAGCGCCCCGGCCACGCCGCCCGCGGCAACGGCATCGGGGTAGTTCGTGCCCAGGGCAACGAACGCGATGGAGACACCGGGCGAGAACGAGGCGCCCGAGATCTCGGCCGCGGTGTCGTACCGGTCGGGACCAGCCAGGCGCACGATCGGGACATCTGGACCCAGGAGCTCCCGGGTCCGGTCGATGACAGCCTCGCGAACCGCACCCGGCCCGCCGGCGACCACGACCCGTCCGGGGTGCAGGCGAACCAGCTCATCCTCCACGACCCGCGGCAGGGCGTCGGGGCGGGTGAGCAGGACGACACCGCCATCCCGGCTGGCGACGGGGCCGACGGCGAGCGCGTCCGGGAACAGGGCACCCGATGCAAGGGCAACCATCGGGGCTCCGCCATCCGGGAATAGCCGGGTCGATATGGCCACGGCGGTGTCGTAACGGTCGGGTCCGGCGAGCCGCTCCATCGAGACTGTCGCCGGCGGGGTCGCCGCAGCCGCCACCTGGCCGCCCAGCGGGATGAGTGCCAGTGTCAGCAGCGGAGCCAGCGAACGGAGGACCCGCCCCGGGCGGCGGCGCCCGGAGGACGGCGCCCGGCGAGGAGGTATGTGGGTCGCCGCGCGAGCTCGCGGAACGTGACGCCAGACAGACACGGGCATAGGGTGCGGGGCGGACACCCTCCCGGTCAATTCCGCGATCGTCCCGCCGGCTGGACACGACGAAAAGGAAGAACCCCGGGGTGGTCGGGTCCCGGGGTTCAGGAGAATCGGATTGGTTGCGGGGGAAGGATTCGAACCTCCGACCTTCGGGTTATGAGCCCGACGAGCTGCCGCTGCTCCACCCCGCGAAGGCTTAACACTCTACCGGCGATCGGGGATCCCGTCAAAGTCGGCCCGCGCCATAACGACCATCCGGCCCGGGCACCGATGCCGCTCAGGCCCGATGGCGTCTCCCCAGGGGCTGTTCGAGTCCTCTCATCCCTGGTGCACCGCGGCGGTGGCCGGCTCGGTCGCGGCAGCCACGCCGCCCGCAGGACGAGGTTGCAGCGCGTCGTAAAGTGCTCGCCGGCCGAGCAGCATGCCGATCAGCAGCGCGGCACCGGTCCCGATCCCGGCGGCGTAGAACGGGTAGCTGAGGTCCGTCTCGGCAAGGACGCCGGCCAGGAGCGATGCCACGATCGTCCCGATGGTGCCCGCAGCCCCGAACAGGCCCTGCGCGGTTGAGCTCCTGCCCGGCGGCGACGCGCGCGCGACCAGCAGGTACAGGGCCGGCGAGGCGAAGGCAAATGCCGTCCCCTCGACGAGGCCCAGCAGCACGACCCACCAGACCTCGGGGATGAGCGGATAGAGCATCCCGCAGACGGCGATCCCGGTCATCCCGACCACGAGCGCGAGGAACCCGCCCCGCAGGTCGATGAACCGGCCCATGACCGGTGACAGTACGAGGACGGGCAGCGCGAACGTGAAGAAGGTGAGGCCGATCGCGGCCAACCCCGCGCCCAGTGACGTGAGATACAGGCTCCACACCACCTCGTAGGAGCCGCCGGCAAAGAAGCTGCCGACATTGAACGCGATCGCGGCCACGAGCAGCAGGTTGAAGATGCTCGGCGGCCTGACGGCGGCGTCCGTCTCCCTGGCAGCTTCCGCCGCGGTGTGAACACCACGCTCCAGGTCCGGCACGCGCGCCCCGACCAGGATCGCCGACACGACCAACGCGATCCCGGCCACCCAGAACACGACCGTCGGCTCGTTGGTCGCGGCGGCGGCGAGCCCGCCGATCGCGGGACCGACCATAAGGCCGCCCATCTGCGCCGCGCCGTAGAGCCCGAACGTCTCGCCCTGACGCTCCGGGGGGTTGGCGTCCACGAGGTAGCCGCGGGCGGCCGGGTCGTAGATCGACGCGGACAGGCCGGCCAGCACGCGGACGCCGATGAACGCAACGGGGCCGACTACGAACAGCGGCGCGACGGCGAACGCGGCCGCAAGAACCAGGCCGATCATCATCAGCGTCTTGCGCGACGCACGATCGGCAACCCATCCGAACACCGGCTCGCCGACCAGGCGTGCGGCAGGCCAACCGGCAACCACGATCCCCAGGGTCGGCAGGTCGACGCCGTGCGTCGTGAAGTAGATCGGCAGGATCGGGAGGAGCGCGCCGAAGCCGACCCAGATCGTCCCCTCGGCGAGCAGAAGGGGAAGGATCGGGCCCCAGGCGTCGAGCCACTTGCGGACGCGGTCGGTCACGGATGCTCCATGCGGGATGACGGCCATCGTAGCCGAGCGGCGGCCCACGACCCGCCCGCGACCCACGGCCCGGGACCGCCTGCCGGGCCTATCATGCCGTGGCGATGTCGCCCGCCCTCCTGCTCATTCTCCTTGTCGCCGGCCTTGTGGCGCTGATCCCCGTGTGGCGGCTCCACGTCGCCGGCTGGCCGCCGCGATCGTTGTTCACCGCGTGGGTCGTGTATGCGGTCGGGATCTTCGTCGCGGTGCGCTTCCCGGGTCCCTTCCGGGTCCTGATCCCGGTCATCGTCCTCGCGTACGTCGCGCCGTTCGTCGCGGGTCCGGAACGCCTGTCGCGCGTCCTCAACGGCCGGCGGCGGCCCCGGGGCGTCGTCATCGACGTGACGCCCCGGCCCGCTCCCGGCCTGCCACAGCCGCCCGACACGGGCGACGACGACCCCCCGATCGCCTGACGGCCCCAGGCCGGCTGGCTGCCGAGCCGGCCGGCCCGCTCACCCGGCACGCCGCCCCGACCCCGCTCGCTCATCCCCGCGCTCGCCGGGGCCGCACGACGGCCGTCCGACTCGCTATCGTCGGCGGGTGACGCACCCGACCTTCGATCGCTCGCCGTGGCGCCTCGACCCCACCGTGTCGTACCTCAACCACGGCAGCTTCGGCGCCTGCCCTGAACCGGTGCTGGAAGCGCAGCGCGTGTGGCGCGAGCGGATGGAGACCGAGCCCGAGCGATTTCTTGCCCGTGAGCTCGAAGGCAACCTGGACGAGGCGCGGCGACTGGTCGGCGCCTACCTCGGGGCGGATCCCGAGGGCCTCGCCTTCGTGGCCAACGCGACGACGGGCGTGTCGACGGTCCTCGCATCACGGCGGTTCGAGCCGGGCGACGAGCTGCTCGCCGGCGATCACGAGTACAACGCCACGCTCAACGCGATGCAGGCGGCGGCGGAGCGCGTCGGCGCCCGCCTCGTGATCGCGAAGGTTCCGTTCCCGACCCGCGACCCGTCGCAGGTCGTCGAGGCGTATCTCGAGGCCGTGACCCCGCGCACGCGGTTCGCGTTGGTCAGCCAGGTCACGTCGCCGACCGCGCTCGTGCTGCCGGTCGCGGCGATCGTCCGCGAGCTGGACCGGCGCGGCGTTGACACGCTGGTCGACGGCGCCCACGCGCCGGGGATGGTACCGCTCGACGTCAATGCCATCGGGGCCGCCTACTGGACCGGCAACGGCCACAAGTGGATGTGCGCGCCGAGGGGAGCCGCGATGCTCTACGTGCGTGCCGACCTTCGGGCCGGGATCCGGCCACTCGTCATCTCCCACGGGCGCAACGACGAACGGACGGACCGGACGCGGTTCCGGCTCCTGTTCGACTGGATGGGCACGATCGATCCGACGGCGATCCTCGCGCTGCCGGCGGCGATCCGCTATGTCGGCGGCCTCCACGACGAAGGCTGGGCCGGCCTGATGGCGACGAACGCGGCGCTGGCTCGTCGCGGTCGCGACCTGATCTGCGCCGCCCTGGGCGTCCCTGCTCCGGCGCCGGACGTGATGCTGGGATCGATGGCCGCGATCCCGCTGCCCGGCATCGCGCCCAGCCGCGCGGCGGCGAGCCGGCTCCAGGCAACGCTGCTCGACGAGGAACGGATCGAGGTGCCGGTGTTCCCATTCCCGGTGCCCGCGGCGATCGACCCGGGTGGCAGCCCGGCCATGACCATCCTGCGTATCTCCGCGCAGCGCTACAACCATGCCGACGAGTACGCGGCGTTGGCGGAAGCGCTCGTCAAGCGGCTCAGGGAGCCATCGTCCCCGCGCTCGCTGCTGGGCCGCATCCGGCGGGGGTGACGCGCGGCGACCGCGTCGGCGCATCGTTGCGCAGGTGGGTGCCTCGTCCTACCGTTGTACGGACCGCAACCCCGGAGACACCCGCATCCCATGACCGACCCGCGTCCCACGACTCCGCCTGTATCACCGACCAGCACCTTGCCCGCGTTGTACCTGGGCCACGGGGCGCCACCCCTCCTCGACGATCCGGTGTGGATGGGCCAGCTCGCGGATTGGGCGAATGAGCTGCCACGCCCTGCATCGGTGCTCATCGTGAGCGCCCACTGGCAGACCGCCCCGATGGCCATCGCGGCCACGACCACGGTTCCGCTCGTCTACGACTTCTATGGGTTCCCGCAGCGCTACTACGACCTCCGGTACCGGGCACCGGGCGCACCGGCGCTGGCCGCATCGGTCAGATCACTGATGCCCGCGAGCGAGCCGATCCTCGACCGCCCCACCCGCGGCCTCGACCACGGCGCCTGGGTGCCGCTGATGGCGATGTACCCGGACGCGGACATTCCCGTCCTCCAGATGTCGATGCCCGACCTGGACCCGCGGCATCTGTTCGAGGTCGGCAGACGGCTCGCACCGCTCCGGGACGAGGGCGTGCTCATCGTCGGCAGCGGGTTCATGACCCACGGCCTGCCGTTCATCGGCGAGTACTTCGCCGGCAAGCCCGGGGCGCCGCAGTGGTCGATCGAGTTCGACCGCTGGGCGGCCGAGGCGCTCGATCGCGGCGACCTCGACACGCTGTTCGCCTTCCGCGAGAAGGCACCGGGAATGCCGTTCGCGCACCCGACGGTGGAACACTTTGCGCCATTGTTCGTGACCCTCGGAGCAGCGATCAGCCCGGACGCTCCACCGCGCACGGCCATCGACGGCTTCTTCTTCGGCCTTTCGAAGCGATCATTCGAGGCGCGCTGATCGCCGCGTCCGCGAGCCGCCTGATCGGAACACCGCTGGCCACGTCGCCGTCCACCGTGTACATTGCCCGACGCCCCTGGTCACTCATCCCCCCGAGCGATCAGGGGCACTCCAGTTCGCGACCGATCGGGAATTCGCCTGGGCGGGCGTGACCTCTGGCGTGTCGCCGGGGCGACCGGCGGGTGGAATCGTGTGAGTTGCCCCGTCCGCAACCCGGATCACGGGTCCGAACTTGGATCACGGATGGGTGCCCCGGAGCCGCGTTCCCGGCAGGTCCGGTCCTCGCGCGCCGCCCGCATTCGCCGCCAACGAAGGTCAGGAACGATCGTGCCAGCCGTCGACCTCTACGAGGTGCTCCAGGTTTCCCCGTCGGCTGACCCCGAGGTGGTCCTGGCGGCATACCGGACGCTCGCGCGGAAGCATCACCCCGACGCAGGGGGTGACGGGCGGACGATGGCGGCGTTGAACGCCGCATGGCACATTCTCGGCCACTCTGACCTCCGGCACGCCTACGATCTCGAGCGGGCTCGCGCGTCTGCACGCGCCCGGAGGCCGGGGACGACGCCGGCGTCGGGCAACGACGGGTCGCCGGAGCAGGCGCATCGTCCGCCGCCGGGCACGGGCACGGTCCTCGACTTCGGACGCTATGCGGGATGGTCGATCGGGAGCCTTGCGAAAAGCGACCCCGACTACCTCGAATGGCTGACACGGACCTCGATCGGCCGATCGTACAAGCGCGAAGTCGACGCGGCCCTCGCTGCGCAAGCCCGGGCGGCGGAGCTGCTCCGGCCGCCTGTCGACCCGCGATCGGCGCGGGGGACGTCCCACGGCTGGTTTGCGCGCTGATCCTCCTCCGACCGGTTGCCATCGGGCCGCTTTCCCCCCTGCTTGGCATTGATGTCATCGTCCCGGCTTCCGGACCACGGCGGTCTCGTTGGGAATGACGAAGGAGTCTCCTGATGAAGGCCCTCGTATACCACCGTCCCGGCCTCAAGTCCTGGGAAGAGGTCCCTGATCGCGAGATCATCGAACCGACCGATGCAATCGTCCGGATCGACACCACCACGATCTGCGGCACCGACCTGCACAGGGTCGGTGGGCTGTCTGGCCGCAGCGGCCGCAATCGGCAAAGGCCCTGAGTCGGAGCAGAGTGGCGAACGGCACGTTTGCCCTCGGTCAGCGGTCCACGCCCCGATCAAGGATCTGAGAACCGTATCGCGCTGCCGTTCGTCTTTACGGACACCATGGGAACATCCGCGTACGTCCTGACGCGTGGAGCTGGAGAGATCGATCTGACCGGGCCGCGCACAGATGCAGAGCGACAGATCCTGGCGTCCGTTCGCGCGGGGGTCGACCGGCGCTTCCGGCTGGCCGGCCTCCTGCTGGGCAATGCCGCGGATGCCGAAGACGCGACGCAGGAGGCGATGGTTCGCGCGTGGCGCTCCGCGGCCTCGTTGCGCGATCCGTCGAGAGTGGACGCCTGGCTCGATGGAATCCTCGTCAACGTCTGCCGCGATCGCATGCGGCGGCGGAAGCTCGTTCGGTTCATTGTCCTCGCTGACGGGGCGACCGGACCCGCCATGGACCAGTTCCAGGCCGTGATCGACCGCGACGAGGTCGCCCGAGCGATGCGGGGCCTCGACGCGGACCAGCGGATCGTCGTGATCCTGCACTACTGGGGCGGAGTGACGCTCGTAGGCATCGCCGACCGCTTGGGCTGGCCCCTGGGCACCGTCAAGTCGCGACTGCATCACGCGCTCCGGCGGATGAGGACGACCCTTGATGGGACTGCGGCCACTGAGGAGGACGCCCGATGAGCGACGATCTCGACCGCAGGTTGCGCGAGCGTCTCAGTGGCCTGAATCTGCCAGCCGCGCCGAGCAGCCTGCACGACGCAATGGACCGGCTCGGGGCCGAGCCTCCGGGGCGCCGGGAACCGAGATGGCGCGGCGCGATCGGGGCCGCCTCGGTGCTGGCCGCTGCGGTCATGGTGGTCGCGGTCCTCGCTTGGGGCGGTGGCATCCCCTTTGGCGTGTCATCGGGGGCGTCGCCAAGTCAGACCCCGATGACCTTGTGGACTCCTTCGACCGGCGCCGCGACGGAGAACCCGAAACCATCCGGGTCGATCGTTCCGTGGCTCCACCAGACGACCTTCACGGCCCCGTCCCCGACGCCCATCGTGATCCCGTCGGGGACGCCGACCTGTCCTTCCAGCGATCTCACCGCGTCGGCCGGGTGGCAGGGAGGCGGCGGACAGATGCTCGGTTCGCTCACTGTGACGAACGTTGGTCAGCACGCATGCCTCCTTCAGGGCAGCCCACGTCTCGTAGAGTTGCGGTCCGCCAAGACGATCGTTGAGCCGATCACCTACCACGGCGAGCCCAGCGACGGCAGCGGCGACGCGAGCGTCATCGCGGGTCCGGTCCTCCTCGAGCCAGGCGGGACGGCAGGGGCGTTTCTGTGGTGGTCGAACTGGTGTGGCACAACGACCCTGGGGGTGACATCCCTCGTCGTCACCCTTCCGTCCGGAGGGGCCCCGATCGAAGCGGGGCCGACGACGCCGGGAACTGTGATGAGCGGGCTCCCGCGTTGCGATGTGCCGTCCGCGGCGTCCACCTTCACCGCCTACGCCTTCACCCCGGTCGCGCCGGAGCAGCCTGCGGCTCCGCCGCAGCCGGTATCGGTGGTGCTGTCCGTGCCGTCGTCGGTCAATGCCGGCGCCGACCTCGTCTACTACGTGACGCTCACGAACCTCGGGACGCAGGCCGCCCCACTCGATCCCTGCCCCACCTACTCCGAGAACCTGGTCGTCGGCGGCGTGGCGCTCAAGCTGCCCGCCGTCCAGCGTCTCCTGCTGAACTGCGCCGCCATCGGACCGGCACTGGCACCCGGAGCCAGCGTCACGCTCGAGATGCGACTGCCGGTCGGCGCAGGGGTCGTGCCGGGTCCGGCCATCCTGCACTGGGACATGGACCCAGGCGGTTCCCTCGACACGAGTTCGGCAAGCCCGGAGGCCGCTCTCACGATCGTGGCGCCGTAGGGCGACGCTCAGCTCACAACGACCACCTGCCGCTCGTGCTCGTGCTCGCAGTCGCTGATAGCCAAGAGTGGGCACCGGCCATGAAGCGCAGCAATTTCGCTCCGATTCGGCGAAAGGCTTGAGGGGTGACTCCCACAGAGTGACGGACGATGGTGAGCCCGCTGGGATTCGAACCCAGGACCGGAGGATTAAAAGTCCCCTGCTCTGCCGCTGAGCTACGGGCCCGGCCGCGACCGTATCACGTTCGGATCGGGCTATCCGGACGCCTCGAAGGTCCGGCTCGGAGTCGGTCGCGCGACGCTCGAATCCGCGCGACTCGCGGCGCCTACGGCAGCAGCGACGTGTCCACCAGCTGGTCGACCGTGACCGGGTTCGGCACGAGGCCGAGCGAGGTCATGAAGTCGAGCGACTGCTGCCAGCCCGCCGTGTCGATGGCGCCGTACGGCGCGCCCGTCCGCGTGTTCTTCCAGGTGGCCACCGTCGCGTCCAGGATCTGGCGCTGGAGCGCGGGGTCCTGGGCAAGGTCGGGTACTGCGGCGAAGGTCGCGTCGAGGCCCTTCTGTGGATCCGCGGCTATCTCGTCCATCGCGCGCAGCGTGGCCGCGGTGAACGCCTTGAGCGCGTCTCCCTTCGCCGCCAACGTGGCCGTCCCGGTGACGAGGCCGGGGCCGGGGAGCGGCACGATGCTGTCGACCGTGAGCACGACCGTGTTAATCCCCGCCTGCTTGAGCACGACGGGTTCGTTGTTGGCGAAGCCGGTTGCGGCGTCGACGACGCCCTGCTGGAGCGCCGTTGCCTGCCCGAAGTCCGGGTACAGCACGATGTCCACGTCATCCGGCGTCAGGCTGGCCGATCCGAGCAGGGCCTGAAGCATGATCCAGGACGACCCGTACTTGCCGGGAATGCCGATCCGCTTGCCCCGGAGATCCGCAGCTGTCTTGATCCCCGAGGCGGCGTTGGCCACCACGATCGAAGGGAACTGGCCGTAGATCGTCGAGGTGTACACGACGGGGATCCCCTGGCTGACGGCCGGGATCACGGACGTCCCGTCGCCGTTGCCGATGTCGACCGCGCCCTGCCCCAGGAGGGTGATCAGGTCGGGGTCGATGTTGTTCTGGAGGGTGACATCGAGGCCGGCATCGCGGTAGTAACCGGCCTGGTCAGCTAGGTAGAACTGCGCGAACTGGACGCTCGGGATATAGCCCAGGCCGACGGTCAGCGCCGTCGGCGCGGGCGTGGCGGACGATGCCGGAGCTGCGACGGAGGCCGCCGGAGACGGGGATGCGACGCCGCTGCCGCAGGCAGCGACGACGAGGGCGAGACCGGCGACGATGGCGGTCAGCGGCCGGATGGACGGGCGGCGAACGAGCGTGGGCACGGAAGAGGGATCCTCCTGGGGTTGCGGGTGAATCGGGTCGCGGCTCATCGATCGCCGACCAGCCGGCGTTCGACGAGCACCATCACGAGGTAGAGGGTCACGCCGATCACGGCCAGCATGGCCAGCGCGGCGAACATCAGCGGGGTATCGAACAGCGAGCCGCGGGCAATGTTGATGAGGACGCCGAGGCCCTTCTCGCCGCCGGCCCACTCCCCGACGATCGCGCCGATCACGGCGAGCGTCACACCCACCCGCATCCCGCCCAGGATCGCCGGCAACGCGGCCGGGATCTCGACGCGGGCGATGACCTGCCAGCCGGTCGCGCGGTAGCTTCGCGCCATCTCCAGCAGCCGTGGGTCCACCGAGCGGATCCCGACCATCGTGGCGATGGCGACCGGGAAGAACACGATCAGGGTCGTGATCACGAGCTTCGACATCAGGCCGCTGCCGAACCACAGGACGATCAGTGGCGCAAGGGCGAGCACCGGAGTCGCCTGCGCGGCCACGAGGTAGGGGCTCAGCAGGCGCTCCGCCAGGCGCGACCGCGCCAGCAGCACACCCACGGCGAGCGCGATCGTGGCCCCGATGGCAAAGCCCAGCAGGATCTCGACCAGGGTCGTCTCGACATGGGGCAGCATCGTGCCCTCCGCCCAGGCGCGGACGAACCGCTCGGCGACGGTCCATGGCCCGGGCAGCACGAACGACTTGAAGCCCGACACGAAGACCACGACCTGCCACACGACGAGGAACACGCCGACGCTCACGACCGCGGGCCATGTGCGGGCGATCACGCGACCGCCCGCGGACCGCGCCCTCGGATCGGGGGCCGCGGCGGTTTCAACCGGCGGTACGGCTGCGGCCGTCGTGACGGCCCGACGGGCGTCGCTCATCGCTCGCCGTCCTCGGGCCGGAAGGGATCGAACCAGGCGGGCGTTCCGGGCTCGGTGTCGGCGTGCCGCACGGGCGTGCCCGGCCGGGTCCCAGCTGCAACGGAGGTCCGGGCCTCCTCCATCGCGATCCGGTCGTCGGTGGTGTCGACCAGGTGGGCGCGGACCTCGGCCGTCATCGAGGACACGAGCGCCGAATCGAGGTCAGCGACGCGCCGTGGCCGGGGCAGATCGACGGGGACCTCGGCCACCACGCGGCCCGGTCGCGGCGACATGACGACGACGCGATCGGCCAGGAACACCGCCTCGGGGATGCTGTGAGTGACGAGCACGATCGTCGTGCCGGTCCGTTCCCACAGCCGGAGCAGCTCGGCGTTGAACCGCTCCCGGGTCAGCGCGTCGAGCGCGCTGAACGGCTCGTCGAGCAGGAGCACGCTGGGCTCCAAGGCAAGCGCTCGGGCGATCGCGACCCGCTGGCGCGTGCCGCCCGAGAGGGTGGTCGGCTTTGCCGTGGCGAACTCGCGCAGGCCGACGAGGCCAAGGAGGTCGCTCGCCCGGGCCATCTGCCGGTCGCGCGGCCAGCCCGCGAGGTCCATCGGGAACCGGACATTGGCCTCGGTCGTGCGCCACGCAAGCAGGCGCGGCTCCTGGAACACGAGCCCGACCCGTGGATCCGGACCCGTCACCGGATCGCCATCGAGCGAGACCACCCCCCCGTCGGGTGCGATCAACCCGGCGAGCACACGCAGCAGCGTGCTCTTGCCACATCCGTTCGGCCCGATCAGCGCGACGACCTCGCGCGGCCGGATATCGAGGCCGATGTGGTCCAGAACGTGGACGGTCCGGCTGCCGCGGAACGTCAGCGAGACGTCGTCGACGCGGATACCGGCGCCGGGGACGGGCACGTACCCGTCGCGCGCAGCGGTTGTCGCCGGTACCTTCGCCGTCGCCATTCACCACCTCCGTCACGCTACGAGTCGCAACGGGGCAGGAGGCGCCCAAGCACGATCCCGGGCGGGACGTACCGGCCCTGGCCTTCTCTCATCCGGACTGTACCGTCGGCTCCGGTGGGCGAGGTGACCCTCGCCTCGGATCTGCTGCACTCCCCGGACCTGCGTCCGTGGAGCCGCTCGTGGGCTCGTCCCGCGTCGCGGGACCCTACCACCGGTCGGGATTCGCACCCTGCCCCGAAGGCTCGCCGCGATCCTACCACCAGCACGAAGCGAGGCTCGGCGGGCGCGCCGCCCGGCTACCGGCCCAGCGCGTCGAAGGACGGCTTGAGCGCCGGGTACAGGTCCTCGTACACGCCGAACAGCTCGTCGTACCGGGCCCGGGTGGCGGGGTCCGGCTCGATCCTGCGCGCGACCGCCGTCATCGCGACCACGCCGTGCTCGAGGTTCCGCACGGCCCCCACGCCCGCCGCCGCGAGGATCGCGGCGCCCAGGACGGCCGTCTCGCCAACGACCGGGATGATCGCCGGGGCTCCCAGCACGTCGGCCTTGATCCGGGCCCACAGATCGTCCGGGCTCGACCGCCCGGCCAGGCGGAGCTCCTTCGCCGGGGCACCGGCCGCGGCGAGTGGCTCCGCCACGTGGCGCATCGCGAACGCCGCGCCCTCGAGCACTGCGCGGAACAGGTGCGCACGACCGTGCGCCAGCGTCAGCCCCACGAACGCCCCACGTGCCCCCTCGTCGAAGATCGGGGCGCGCTCGCCCGCCAGGTAGGGCAGGAACACCAGCCCGTCCGATCCGGCCGGCACGGACGCCGCCTCCCCGAACAGCTCGTCGGCCGACCAGCGATCGCCCAGGACCGGGCCTCGCAGCCATCCGATCGACGCCCCGAGCGCGGCCATCGCCCCGCCCACGACCCAGCGCCCCGGCAGCGGCGCAGGGGCCTGGTAGAGCCCGGCAACCGGCAGCTGGACGGGGGTGTCCGCGTAGATGCCGATGCCGCCCGAGGTCCCGCCCGTATCCACGGCGTCGCCCGCGACGCGCAGCCCGGCGCCCAGCATGCTCGCGGCGCCATCGTTGACGCCGGCGATCACGGCGATCCCCGCTGGCAGCCCGAGCGCCTCGGCCACATCCGGTCGCAGGCGCCCCAGTGGCGAACCGAATGGCAGTGGCGGCGGAACCTGGGCCGGTCGCACGCCCGCCGCCTCGAGGTCGGCCCCTTCGATGGCGGACTCGTGTGCCTGGACGGTGGTCGCGGCCACCCCGGTCAGCCACAGACCGAGCGCGTCCCATGCCGTCACCATCCACGTTGCCCGTGCTGCGGGCGCCGGATCCTCGCGCGCGACCCATTCGATCTTTGGCAGCAGCCCGAACCCGGTTCCGCGGACCCGCCGGTCCTGCCACGTGATCGCCGGGCGCACGGGCTCGCCCGTCGCATCGACCAGTGCCAGCGTCGGGCCCTGCCCCACCCCGCACACGGCCAGCACATCGGACCCGGTGACGTCGATCGCGCGGACCGCCGCTGTGATGGCGGCGTACCAGTCCCCCGGGTCCTGCTCCGCCCGTCCGTCGGGCCCGACGTCCACACGACAGGCGGCCCGGCCGAGCCCGATGAGTCGGCCATCGAGCCCGACGAGCGCAGCCTTCGCCTCGGTCGTCCCGAGGTCCAGGCCCAGGACGGCGGGCGTGCGCTCAGGCATCGGTGGTGACGTCCTCCGGCAGCAGGAACCAGCGCAGCTCCTCGAAGTCGGGACCAACCTCGCCGTCGACGATCGACGGCTCGGAGGGCAGCCGCGGCGGGGCTGCCAGGATCAGGCGTGCCTCGTCGAGGTAGCCCGCAAGCCGCGCCTCGGACTCCCGGTGGCGATGGGCCGGGTAGGCCACCCGCCCGTCCGCGTACGACACATCGCGCAGGCTCAGCGGCGGCTCCGGCTGCCCTGCACGGTGCCGCCACATCCCGGTCGACGGCTCGAACCGGTAGTCCGGCAGCAGGCGCCAGCCCTCGCTGGCCACCAGGTCGACCGCGTCCAGGATGAACCCGAACACCGCCTCACTGATGAAGTAGTTGAAGTTGACGCGCACCCATCCGGGCTTGATGCCCTCGCAGCCGCGCGCGATCTCGCGCTCGAACTCGTGCGAGGTCTCGACATCGATCCCGAGCAGACGGTGGCCGTAGGGGCCGGCGCACGAGCAGCCGCCCCGCGACTGGATCCCGAACAGGTCGTTGAGCAGCGCGACCACGAAGTTATGGTGCAGGTAGCGGCCCTCGGAGCGGCCCCCGGAGCGGCGCACCGGGCGAACGACGAACGACACGATCGACAGCCGCTCGGCCTCGTGGCTGCCCAGGATCTCGATGGCCGGGTTCGCCTCCCAGCGGCGCATGGCACGCTGGATGAAGTCGTGCTCCAGGTCACGGATCGCGTCCACGCCGACCGCGGCCTTGAGCCCGAACACGAGCCCGGCGCGGATCGACTCGACGATCGCCGGCGTGCCGCCCTCCTCGCGATGCTCGATGTCGGACGAGGTACACGTGCTCGGTCGGGTTGACGTACTGGACGGTGCCGCCCCCGGGCACGCTCGGCACGCGGTTGGTGAACAGCTCCCGGCGTGCGACCAGGATGCCGGGCGTGCCCGGACCGCCGATGAACTTGTGGGGACTGATGAACAGCGCGTCCTTGTATCCGAGCGGGTCGCCGGGCGGATCCATCTCGATCGACATGTACGGTGCAGCTGCCGCGAAGTCGAACAGCGAGAGGGCCCCGTGCTCGTGGAGCAGCCGCGAGATCGCGTACGTATTGGACACGATCCCGGTCACGTTGGAGGCGGCCGAGAAGCTGCCGATCTTCATCGGGCGGTCGTCGTACCGGGCGAGCTCGGCTGACAGCTGCTCGAGGTCGATGAAGCCGTCACGGTCCTCGCGGATCATCACCACGTCCGCGATCGACTCGCGCCATGGCAGCTCGTTGCTGTGGTGCTCGTACGGCCCGATGAACACGACCGGTCGCTGCTCGGGTGGGATCCGTGACCGGAGGTCCCAGCGGTCGTCGAGATCCGCCGGGATCCGCAGCTGGAGGACATCGACCAGCCGGTTGATCGCACCCGTCGAACCCGAGCCGCAGAAGATCACGGCATGGCGCCCCGGATGCCCTCCGACGCCCTCGAGGACGAGCCGGCGCGCCTCCTCGCGGAACCGCGTGGTCTGGAGGCCCGTGCCGGACGATTCGGTGTGCGTGTTCGCATACAACGGCAGGACCGCGTCGCGGATGTAGTCCTCGATGAACGACAGGCTCCGGCCAGACGCCGTGTAGTCCGCGTACGTGACACGCCGGATCCCGTACGGGCCAGCAACGGCCTCGTCATCGCCGATCACCGACGCGCGGATGAGGTCGATCAGCAGCGTCGAGTGCGCGTCGGACAGCCCCGGGCGGGCGTGATCCGCGAACGCGGTGTCGAACGGTGTGTCCATGTCCGATGCAGTCTATTGGATGGTCGGCAGGAGGCCGGAGCCACGGGCTGCCGGGCGCCCGTCATCTCGGGCGGGATCCGACGCTACGGGATCCGGACCTGCGCCAGGTCGTCGAAGCGGTAGCGGTCGAGGTCGACGTTCCCCGAGATGCCCGGCACCGTTCCGCTGGACGTGTACTGCCAGAACGTCCACCCGTTGCCGCCCCAGTTATCCGCCGGCACGGTGGGTGCCGACCCGGACGTCCAGTGCGCGATCCACAGCGTCTGGTACCCGCTGGTCGCGAACACCGAGGTGGCGCCCAGGTACTTGGTCCAGAATGCCGGCGAGAAGTAGAGCATCGCGCGTACGTCGGTCCGCTCGTAGACCCGGTCGAGATACGCCTGGACCCACGCGGTCAGGTCCGTGACCGACAGGCCGCCGGAGACCTCGAGATCGAGGACCGGCGGTAGGTCGCCGCTCGTGATCAGCGCGGTATCGACGAAGTGGTCGGCCTCCGCCGCCGCATCGCCGGGCGTGGCGTCGGGCTGGGCGAAGTGGTAGGCACCGACCACGAGACCGGCCGCGTTGGCCTGGCTGCGGTTGGAGGCATAGGCCGCGTCCGAGTAGTCGGTCGACTCGGTTGCCTTGAGGAACGCGAACGCACGTCCGGATCCCGCGACCGCCGCCCAGTCGACCGTGCCCTGCCAGTGGCTGACGTCGATCCCCTCGATGTAGGTCGGGCTGGGCGACGGCGTGGGGGTCGGCGTGGGGGTGGGCGTGGGGCTGGGCGACGGCGTCGGGGTGGGGGTCGGCGTGGGGGTGGGGGTCGGCGTCGGGGTCGGCGTGGGCGTGGGGGTCGGGGTCGGGGTCGGGGTCGGCGTCGGCGTCGGGGTCGGGGTGGGCGCAATGGTCGCGGCCTTGAACAGGCTCGTCGCGGCGTAGACATAGCTCACGCCGTACAGGGACGCGACGGACCTCCCGTTGACCGACGTGATCCGATACCAGGTGCTCGCCCGGACCGTGGAGCCGGTGCACGACGTTGTCCACGAGCCGCCACTGACCTTGGCCGACGCCACGACGACCGTGCCGGACGCGATCTTGGCCTTGGACGTGGCTGCGGTGGTGGCGCTGGTCCGCACGTTCACGGCATTGCATCGCGCTGCAAGCGTGGTCGAGGTCGTCGGGGTGGCCGAGCCGGCCAGGCTGGGCGTTGATGCCGCCTTCAGCAGGCTCGTCGCCACGTAGAGGTACGACACGCCGTACCGTGAGCGGACGCTGCGTCCGTTGATCGACGAGATCCGGTACCAGGTCCTTCCGGACGTCGTCCGGCCGCCGCAGCTCGTCCGCCACGAACCGCCCGTAACCTTGGCGACCACGACCACCCGCGTGCCGGCGGACACCCGCACCTTCGCCGTGGAGGCGGTGGTCGGGCGGGTCCGCAGGTTCACGCCGGAGCAGGCGGTCGCCATCGTGGACGCGGCCATCGCCGGGGCTGGCGCGGTGGCCTGTATCGAGATGGCCGTGATGAGGGCGACGGCAAGCACCGCGAGGCGCATGAGGAACGGCTGGCGAAGACGGACGAACACGAGCGGCTCCCTGGGGTCGGCCAAGTGCGCAGTGTGCCAGTTGTTCCCCCGCCCGCCCAGTCCCCCGATATGGTCATGCCCGCGCGGCCGATCGGTCATGGCGCGCGACCCGCACTCACGAGGGCCGTCCGGCCGGCGCCGGTACAATCTCCGGGTGTCAAGGTTCTTCTCGCTCGATACCGCCAACGCGCTCGTTCCCGAGCTGGCGGTCGTCGTGGAGCGCCTGCGCGACCAGCGCGACGAGCTCGTCGGGCTGCGCGACGCCTATCGCGAACGCGAGAGCATCGTCGTGGGCGAGACGATCGCGGAGACGTCGAGGACCGATGCGGCCGACAGCGAGCTGCGCCGGCTGCGCCTCCGGATGCGCGGGATCGTCGACCAGATGCAGGCCGATGTCGCGTGGCTGGACGAGCGTTCGATCGTGCTGCGCGACATCTCCACGGGACTGCTCGACTTCCCGGCCCTCGTGAGCGGCCGGCAGGTCTGGCTGTGCTGGCGCATCGGCGAGATGAGCATCGGCTTCTGGCACGGGCATGACGAGGGGTTCGCCGGTCGCCGCCCGCTCGCGCACCTGCCCGACGGGGCCGCGCGCGCCTGAGCGCGCCAGAGCGCTTCCGTCAGGCCTTGGGCATCCGCGCCGCTACACTCGCGCCCATGCCGAACGCGCCTCGCTCCGATCGCCAGGCAACCATCCGGCAGGGCGACCGCGACAAGGCGTACCGCCCGCTGCCGGAGCGCACGCGACGGGATGCCTTCGCCGCGGGCGTCGCGGCGTATGCCCGCGGCGACTTCTTCGCGGCGCACGAGGCCCTCGAGCCGGCCTGGATGGGCAGCGACGACCTTGCGGAGCGTGCGCTCCACCAGGGCCTGATCAAGCTGTCCGCGGCCTACGTGCACGGCGTTCGCGGCAACCCCACGGGAGTCGCGAAGAACCTCGCCGGCGCCCGTCGCCACCTCGCCCTCGCCGTCGCGGCGGGACCGGAATGGGGGGTCGACGTCACCCGGCTCGTCGCCGCCATTGACGCACGTCTCGCAGATCCGAGGCTCGCCGCAACCCCACCCGCCATCCGGAGGACCGCAGCCGAATGAACCGTCCCCAGGGGATCCCCGCCCTCGATCCGCTGTATGCCGACATCCGCCGCAGCGACCCCATCCGGCCCGCGGTCGTGCTCGACGTCCGCGAGCGCGACGAGTACCTGCAGGTGCGGATCGACGGCTCGCTGTTCATCCCCATGTCGCAGCTCGGTGCGCGGCTGGACGAGGTGCCGAAGGATCGGCCGGTCATGGTGATCTGCGCCTCCGGCAATCGGTCGGCGAACGTCACCGGGCACCTGCTGGCATCGGGCTGGACCGACGTCGCCAACGTCGCAGGCGGCATCAGCACCTGGGAGCGCATGGGCCTCCCCGTTTCGCGCGGCCCGGTCGCACCGGGCGAGGGTTGACCGCTCGCTCGGCCAGCCGTACGGCCCGCCAGCCGGAGGTCAGCCGTGGCCCTGCCGGAGGTCAGCCGCGGCGGCGCCGGCGGTTGCCGATGATCTCGCGGACGCGCTCCTTGTGGGCGAACGCCCAGCCGACCAGCAGCAGCGCGACGAAGTTCCCGCTCGCCACACCCGCGGCGATGAGGTAGCCGAGCTGCTGGCCGATCTCGCCGCTCAGCTTGAGCGCCGGGATCGTCGCGCCGAGCACGCCGACCTGGAAGAACGGCTCCTCCGGAGCGAGATACGCCCTGGCCGCGGAACCGGTCAGCCCGGACGCGGTGCGACCGCCCACGATGAACGCATACGGCCCGGCCGTAAACGCCGCTGCACCGTCGATCGCCTGCCCCAGATCGAGCTGCAAGAGGTGGCGCCATTCGGGGATCACACCGTTTGCATCCGGGGTCGCCCACCACGTCTCCGCGCGCGCACCGCCGACGTCGCTGCCACCCTGGAGGTAGATCGCGCCATTCGCCGTGAACGACGAGGCGTTGGTGCGTGCTGCCGGCAGGTTGGTCTGCTCGCTCGCCCGCCACGGTGCGGTGATGGCGTTCGGATCATCCGTCGTGGCCGAGGGCCCCCCGACCATGCCCTGCTGGACGGTGGCAACCGGTCCGGCAGCGCTCCGTCCGCCGATCAGGAAGATGACCTCGCCCACGTGGACCGCGGTGCCGTCCACGTTCTCCTCGAGCAGCGGCGTCTGATCGGTCCAGGCCTGGAGCGCCCCGCTCTTGTCCTGCTGCGACTTCCACACGCTCTTGGTCGGTCCGCTGGCGTCGCTCCCACCCATCACGACGATACCGTCGGACACCGTGACCGCCGACGCGCCGGCACGGGGCGCGGGCAGCGCGACCGCATCCTCGGTGTTCCATGCGCCGAGCACGCCGTCGTTGTCGACGGTGATGCTGAACACCGTCGAGGTGGGCGCACCCGCGGCATCGAGACCCCCGATCACGTACAGGGTGCTGCCCACGACGGTCGAGGCCGCGTCAGTGCGGGGGGCGGGCAGGTTCGGTCCCGGTGTCCACTTGTCGAGGTTGCCGTCACCGACCGGATGCGACACGTACA
>CAVYXU010000074.1:0-21554 GCA_963772565.1 uncultured Chloroflexia bacterium | reverse complement strand
GGTGCCGAACACCGGAGCCCCGCTCGCAGCGAGATCGAGGATCGGCTGGCGCAGGCCCCAGCGATCGATGAGCCGGCGTATGGTCGTGCTCTCGCCGCCCGGGATGATCAGGCCGTCGATGTCGTTGAGCTGCACGGGCAGGCGCACCTCGACCGGCTCCACGCCGATCGCCCGCAGCACGGCGACGTGTTCGGCGAACGCCCCCTGGAGCGCGAGCACCCCGATCCTCATCGGATCACCGGGCCCGCAGCCATGGTGCAGATCCGCGCTCGCCATGCGAGCACGGACGCGACGCCCCTGCAAGCCATCGGCGGGAGGATTACCAACCGCGGACCGCGAGCCGCTCCTGCTCCGGAATGGCTTCCATGGCGAGCCCGCGCATCGGCGCTCCGAGGCCCTTGGAGACCTCGGCGATGATCTTCGGGTCCTGGTAGTGGGTCGTCGCCTGGACGATGGCGTTGGCCATCCGGGCGGGATCCTCGCTCTTGAAGATTCCTGACCCGACGAACACGCCCTCCGCACCGAGCTGCATGACCAGCGCGGCGTCCGCGGGCGTGCTGATGCCGCCGGCGACGAAGTTGACGACCGGCAGCTTGCCGTCGGCAGCCACCTGCCTGACCAGCTCGTACGGCGCCTGGAGCTCCTTGGCGGCGACGAACAGCTCGTCCTCGCGCATGCCCTGGAGGCGGCGGATCGCGGCCAGCACGTCCCGGAGCTGGCGCACCGCCTCGACGATGTTGCCGGTTCCGGCCTCGCCCTTGGTGCGCATCATCGCCGCGCCCTCGTTGATCCGGCGCAGGGCCTCGCCGAGGTTCCGGCAGCCGCACACGAACGGGACGTTGAAGGCGTGCTTGTCGATGTGGTTGGCCTCGTCGGCCGGCGTGAGGACCTCGGACTCGTCGATGTAGTCGACGCCGAGCGCCTCGAGCACCTGCGCCTCGACGAAGTGGCCGATCCGCGCCTTGGCCATGACGGGGATCGTGACCGCGTCCATGATCCCGACGATCATCTGGGGATCGGACATCCGCGCGACGCCACCGGCGGCGCGAATGTCCGCCGGGACACGCTCCAGGGCCATCACGGCGACGGCGCCGGCTTCCTCGGCGATCTTGGCCTGCTCCGCGGTGACGACGTCCATGATGACGCCGCCCTTGAGCATCTGGGCGAGGCCTTTCCGGGTGGCCCAGGTGGAGGTTTCGGTCATGAGATTCGGGCTCCGAGAGGACGCGTGAGTGGTCGGCCGGCCAGCCTGCCCCGGGGTCGTCGCCCGTTCGAGGAGGTTCGGCCCGACGTCACCGCCGGATTATCGCATGAGGATCGGAAATCCCCTAGCGAACCAGCGTCCGGACCACGCCCGACATCAGCGTGGTCGCTCGCTTCGCGGACGAGGGCGACAGCCGGCTGAGCGCCTCGACCAGGCCCAGCACGTCGTCGTCGGGAAGCCCGTCGAGCAGCTTCACCAGGCGCATCACCGTGTCGTCCGGCACCTCGCCCAGTAACCGCAGCGCTCGCTCCAGCTCGGTGGGCTCAAGGCGCGAAACCAGGCCCACCGCACGGTCGAACAGCCGGACGAAGACCAGGAATGTCGACAGCCAGTCTCGGAGGCGGATGAGGTCCGGATCACCGGGGTGCTGCACCAGGGCGACGCCGGCGTCGGCGAGCGTGGACTCGAGGACCACGATGATCGGGTCACCCTCACGCACCTTGCGTTCCGCGACAACCCGACCGAACCAGCGCCAGTGATCGCCGATCGCCATGTAGGCGGTTCCCGCGGGGCCTCGTCTGCCGACGCGCCGGAGCTCCGGGACGCGCTCGACGAGTCCCCAGGCCTCAGCCTCGGCCAGGGCCAGGCTGGCGGCGCGGTGGCTGAGGTTGAGCGCTTCACGCACCTCGCGCTCGGTCAGCGGCCCGCCCCGCGCCATGAGGTACGCATGGACTCGCGCGATCGCGGGCGCGACACCCCAGGCGGCACCCATCTCGCCCCAGGCATCCGCCAGGCGGAGCCTGATCTCCTCGGCCATGGGCGACGCGGGGGGGCGGCCCGGATCGAGGTTGGAGGCGGCGGCGGTCACGTCGGCATCCTACTCCGCTTCGAAAACATGCACCTGCAGAATAGCCGATTTCCGGTCGGTCGAGATCCCGCGACTGCAGGCGGTCCATGCGCCGCTGGACTAGCATCCGGCGATGACCGAGACCATGCACGACATCGCCGCCCGGGGGTTCGACGCGGCCGCCGACGCCTACGAGCGCGCACGACCCGCCTATCCCCCGGATGCCGTCGCAACGATCGTCGACCGGCTGGACATTCGTCCCGGCCGCGCCGTGCTCGAGCTGGGCGCCGGGACCGGCAAGCTGACCCGGCTGCTGATCCCGAGCGGCGCCCGGATCCTTGCCCTCGAGCCGGTGGCAGCGATGCGCGCCAAGCTGGCGGCGTCGGCGCCCGGCATGGAGCTCATCGGGGGAACGGCCGAGTCGATCCCGCTCGAGGCGTCATCGGTGGACGCAGTCGTCGTGGCCCAGGCATTCCACTGGTTCGACGCGATCCGCGCGCTGTCCGAGATCCACCGGGTCCTGCGTCCCGGCGGGCGACTGCTGCTGGCCTGGAACTTCCGCGACGAGACCGTGCCCTGGGTCCTGGAGCTGGGCAAACTGACGCACCGGCTGATCCGGGACGAGCCCCAGGCCTGGCATCGCACCTGGCGCGACGCGCTGGCCCGGTGTGCGCTGTTTCCCGCGTTCAACGTGGCGATGTTCCGACACGTGCACGCCCTGACGCCCGAGGCGGTGGTGGACCGGGTTGCCTCCGTCAGCTACATCGCAGCTGCAGAGCCTTCTGCGCGGGCCGGGATCCTGGACGAAGTGGCCGCGCTGCTGGCCCGGGATCCGGCCACGGCCGGCCGCGCGACGGTGGACCTGCCGTACACGACCGAGATCATGTGGGCCGAGCGGCAATCGCCGGCCCCATCGATGGCCGGGGTCGTTGCCTCGGTCAACATGAACCGCGGCGGCGTGCCCAAGCCACCGGTCGACGGCACCCGGATCGGGCCGCTCGGCCTCGAGGGCGACGGGCACGTCGAACCGGAGCCGGTGCACGGGGGGCCCGATCAAGCCGTGTCGCTGTACTCGCAGGAGGCGATCGAGCGCGTCCGCGCCGATGGCCACGCAACATTCCCGGGCGCGTACGGCGAGAACCTGACCCTGCTCGGGATCGACTGGTCGCTGCTGCATGCGGGCGACCGCCTTGCGCTGGGCGAGGGGGACCGCGGGGTGCTGCTGGAGTTGACCGACTACGCCTCCCCCTGCCAGACGATCGCGCACTGGTTCGTCGATCGGCGGATCGGGCGGATCAGCCCCGCCGCGCACCCGGAGGACGCGCGCTGGTACGCCCGGGTGCTGCGCCAGGGGCCGGTCGCACCTGGAATGCCGGTCCGCGTGACCACGCCTGCCTGACTTGAACCCGGTCCGACGCCCCGACGGCGCCATCCGGCGCTCTCGGCGCCGCACGGGCGCACATCGCGCTACGCTTCCGCCAGCAATTCCGGAGGAACGATGGCCAATACCGCGAACGCCGGCGAGCCCGCCCCGGCCACGACACGGGAACAGCTCCTCGAGCAGCATGCCGACGCCCGCGCGCGCAGGAATCGTGCCGCGCTCGGCGGTCCCGACTGGGCCGCGGCGAGCGCCGACGTGGCCCGGATCGAGGTCGAGATCGCGCGCATCGAGCGCGCCATGAACCCGCCCAGGGGTTGACGAGGAGGCAGCCGCCAAGACCTCGCTTTCGAGCCCCGCTGCCTCACCCGACCGTCCTGCTATCGTTCGGCCGATGGACGGCGTCGTGCTCGTGCTGAACCAGAACTACGAGCCGCTGAACGTCTGCAACATTCCGCGGGCGTTCCGGCTGCTCTTCGGCTTCAAGGCCGAGGTCATCGAGTACAACCATGCCGAGATCCGGACTGTGCGCGAGGTCTACAAGGCGCCCTCCGTGATCCGGCTCCAGCACCACATCCGCCGGCCCCGACCGCGGGTCAAGCTGACCCGGCGCGAGATCTTCTCGCGGGACCGGCACACCTGCCAGTACTGCGGTCGCCAGGCGCACGACCTGACCCTCGACCACGTGATGCCCCGCCACCGGGGCGGTGCCCACTCGTGGGAGAACCTCGTCGCCGCGTGCAAGAGCTGCAACCATCGGAAGGGCGCGCAGACGCCTGAGGAGGCCCGGCTCAAGCTCATCCGGTCGCCGTTCGAGCCGCGCAGCGACCTCTACTCGCTGTTCACGCCGTATCTCGATGACGATCGGAACGAGGCCTGGCGGACGTACCTCTTCCTCGGCCGAAGCTGAGGGTTCGGGTGACCGCCCCGGACGACCCCGGCAAGCGGCTCGCGAGGGCCATCCCGCCCGCGGTCGCCGGGATCATCGACGGCCTCAACGCAGCGGGACACGCTGCGTACGTCGTCGGCGGTTCGCTGCGCGATGCGTTGCTGGGACGCGAACCCGCGGACTGGGACCTGGCAACGGACGCGCGGCCGGAACGGATCGTCGAGCTGTTCCCCGGAGCCGTCTACGAGAACCGGTTCGGCACCGTCGCGGTCCGGCGGGACGACGACGTGTACGAGATCACGACCTTCCGCACCGAGCACGACTACGCCGACTTCCGGCGACCGCACCGGGTGGAGTTCGGCGACGACATCGCGGTGGATCTCGGCCGGCGCGACTTCACGGTGAACGCACTCGCCTGGGGCCGCGAGCCCGGCGACGAAGGACCGGGCCGGCTCGTCGATCCGTTCCAGGGGAAGCGTGACCTGGCCGCCCGGACGCTGCGCGCCGTCGGCGACCCCGACGCCCGGTTCCGCGAGGACGCGCTGCGGATGATCCGGGTGGTCCGGCTCGCAGCATCGCTCGGCTTCGAGATCGAGCCGGGAACCCGTTCGGCCCTCCGCGCAAACGCGGGCCTCGTGGCCCACCTGTCGGGCGAGCGCGTCGGCGCGGAGCTGGGCAAGCTGCTCGCCACGCCGGTGCCGTCCGTCGGCCTGCGCCTGATGCTCGAGACGGGCCTGCTCGCGGTGATCTCGCCCGACCTCGCGGGCCAGCGCGGCATCTCTCAGAACAAGGTCCCCGGCGAGGACCTCTGGGATCACACGCTCCGGGCGGTCGATGCCGCCCCCGCGGATCGGCCGATCGTCCGGCTCGCAGCGCTGCTCCACGACATCGGCAAGCCCGCCACGCTCGCCGAGGGGCATTTCCACCACCACGATGCGGTGGGCGCGCGACTGGCGGACGGCCTGCTCCGGAAGCTTCGGGCTCCACGCGCCTCGGCCGACGAGGTGACCCACCTCATCCGCCATCACATGTTCACGGTCGACGCCGAGGCATCCGACTATGCGGTGCGTCGGTTCATCAAGCGCGTCGGCCGCGACAGGATCGACGCCGTGTTCGCGCTCCGTCGTGCCGACGACATCGGCAGCGGCCTGACCGCGGAGGATCCCGGCCTCGTCGCGTTCCGGGCGCGGATCGACGCGGAGATCGCGGCCGAGGTCGTGCTTGATCGACATGCCCTCGCGATCGACGGCAGCGACCTCATGCGCGAGCTGGGGCTGGAGCCGGGTCCGCGACTGGGTGGCGTCCTCGAAACCCTGCTCGACCGGGTGATCGCCGATCCCGGGCTCAACAATCGCGCGACACTGATGCTGCTCGCGCAGGGCATGCTTGCCGATGTGGGTGAGTCGTGATCGAGCTGCTGCTCCAGGCCGAGCGGGCGCTGGCCGTCGGGCTGGTGGACCAGGCAGAGCGCCTGTACCGCCAGGCCATCGCCGCCGACCCGCGCAACTCGATCGCCGTGGTCGGGCTCGCCCGCGTCGCGCTCGAGCACTCGGACGAGGACGAGGCTTACCGGCGTGCGCGGCAGGCCCTGCAGATCGATCCGGAGAACGTCGCGGCAAACCGCCTCGCGCGCCGGCTCGAGGAGGTCCGCGCACACCGCGGCAACCCGGCACCGTCCGCCACGGCCGGCGCCGCTCCCCCGAGCTCGCCTGTGCCCGCCGGGTCCACGCCGGCGCAGCCGAAGCCCGGGCCCGCCACGCCGCCACCGCCACCACCGCCGCGCCCTGAGCCCGGGCCGGCACGGGAGGCCGCACCCACGCCCCGGCCGGCACGGGTGCCCGCAGCCATGCCCGAGCCCGCTCCCAGGTCCGTGTCGGCGCCCGCGCCAGTACCCGAACATACGCCCGAGCCCGAGCCCGCTCCCAGGTCCGTGTCGGTGCCCGCGCCGCAGACGCCCGAGCCCGAGCCCCGGGTCGTCGAGCCGCCCGTCGCCCCGCGGCCGTGGGCCGTTACCGACCACGAGATCGAGCCACCGAGCCCGGCGCGCCGCCGTTCCCTGCTCGACCGGCTCCTTCGGAGGAATCGCACGTGAAGGTCCTGGTCACCGGTGGTGCCGGCTACGTCGGCGGCGTGTCCGTTGACACGATCCTCGAAGCTGGGAACAGCGTGGTTGTCCTCGACGACCTGACGACCGGGCACGCGGCCAGCGTCCACCCCGATGCCCGCACCGTCGTCGGCTCCTACGGCGACGAGCCCGCCACACGGGCGCTGCTCGAGTCGGAGGGCGTCGATGCCATCCTCCACTGCGCTGCCCGCTCACTTGTCGGCGAGAGCGTCCTGGACCCGGCCAAGTACTACCGCGACAACGTCGCCGGCGGCATCGCGCTGCTGGAGGCAGCCCGCGCGGCCGGGGTGCGGCAGATCGTGTTCTCGTCGACCGCCGCCGTCTACGGTGTCCCGGACGCGACGCCAATTCCGGAGGATGCGCCGCTCCGCCCGGTCAACACCTACGGCGAGACCAAGCGGACCTTCGAGGGTGCGCTGCACTGGTACGGGCAGGCCTACGGCATCCGGAGCGTGGTCCTCCGCTACTTCAACGTGGCCGGTGCCACGGACCGGCTCGGCGAGGTCCATCGACCGGAGACGCACCTGATCCCGAACCTGCTCCTCGCCGCGGAGGGAGGGCCGGAGCTCACGCTGTTCGGCGACGACTACGCCACGCCCGACGGGACGCCGATCCGCGACTACATCCACGTCGCCGACCTGGCGGACGCACACCTCGCCGCGCTTGAGGCCACGTCCCCCGAGGACCCGAGGACCGGACCCGCGTCCGGTTCTTCAGTGCCGCTGATCGCAAACCTCGGGACGTCGACCGGGTTCTCCGTACGCGAGGTGATGCGAGCGGCCGAGGCGATCGTTGGAGCGCCCATCCCGCACACCGTCGGCCCAAGGCGCGCGGGCGACCCACCGGACCTGGTTGCGTCGAACGACCTCGCCCGGCGGCTGCTGGGCTGGACCGGGAGGCGCTCGTCGCTGGACACGATGATCGGGTCGGCGTGGGCATGGCGACGGGCGCACCCGGGTGGCTACGGGGACTGATGCCCCGGCCGCGCTGCCCGAGGGGTCAGCGGCGGTCCTCGAGCGGGGCCTGGTCGGGCGCGAGCCGGGGCGGCGGGGCATCGGCCGCCTCCGGCAGGACCTCGCCCGACCCGGTCCAGCGATCGCTCACCGGCCACACCAGCCACAGGCCGATGAGCATCGTGACGATCAGGCTCAGGATGGCGACCTGGTAGGCGGCGATCCCGAGCGAATCGAGGAGCAGGAACACGATCGCGCCGTACAGCAGCTGTCCGATGACCTGGGACGCCTTGCCGACCAGCCCGTAGACCCCGAAGAACTCGCCGACGCGTTTGGGGGGCGCGAGCCTGACCATGAACACCCGATCGGCAACCTGTACGCCGCCAAGTCCGGAGCCGAGGATCGCCCCCGCGACCAGGAACAACGCCAGGCCGGCCGTCGAGGGCGTGGGTCCGCCGGTGACGGGGTCCGTGCCGTTGAGCGACAGGGACAGCGCCCCCAGCACGAGACCCACGGCCCAGCTCAGGAGCACCGTGATCAGCGTCCGCCGGGGCCCTGCCCGATCGCTCAGCCAGCCCCACACGAACGACATCACGATCGCGACGAGCGTCAGGGACAGCAGGATCAGGTTCGCCTGTGCGGCCGTCAGCCCGACGGCCTCGACGGACACGACGGTCATGACCACGATCACGGTGTTGACCGCATCGGAGTAGAAGAACCGACCGAGCAGGAACCGCGGCAGCCCCGGCACGTCACGGGCGTGGGCGATCGTCGTCTCCAGCTGTCGCCACGACGTGACCACGTCGGCGACCGTCAGCCGCGGGACGGACGGGTCGCGATGCTCGTGGACGACCACGAACACCGGGATCGCGAACAGTGCGAACAGCCCGGCCGACAGCGGGAAGCGAGCCTCGACCGGCACGTCGAACAGGAAGATCGCGAGACCGACGAAGACCGTGCCGCAATAGCCGACGCCGGTCCCGATGCCGCTCAGCCGTCCACGGGTGCCGGGCGTGCTCACCAGCTTGAGCGACGCGTCGTAGTAGATGAGCGCGGCCTGATAGCCGAAGTTGGCCAGCACGAACAACAGCACGCCCACGAGCGGGCCACTGAACCCGATGATCGCCGTCGGCCCGATGCACAGCGCCGTGAACGCGAGCAGGAACGGCAGCCGGCGGCCGCCACGATCGGACAGTGCCCCGAGGACCGGCGACACGATCGCGTTGAACCCGACGCTGACGGCGATCGCGATGCTCAGGACCAGCTGCCCACTTGCCGCACCGAATCGGGCGTCGTCGGTCAGCCACAGGCCGATTGCGCCGGACACGATCGCAAACGAGAAGATGGTGTTCGCGAAGTCGTACAGGACCCACGATGCCTGGGCCGCGGGCCGAAGGTTCGGGTCACGGGCGGCAGCGGCCGTGGGCACGGCCGCGGGGACGGGTGGGGCCGACATTGGCGCCTCGCGGGTTGGCTCGGGTGACGGTCGCAGGGTGGCAGGATCATAGTCCGCGGCCCGACCGTGGATCGTGTCGCCGCGTGGGCCGGAGGCGCGCCAGAGCCGACGCCGACCCGGGCCCGGGTCCTCCGGGCGTGGGCCCGGGTCCTCCGGGCGTGGGCCCGGGTCCTCCGGGCGTGGGCCCGGGTCCTCCGGGCGTGGGCCCGGGTCCTCCGGGCGCCGGCCTAGGTCTCCCGGGCGTGGACCGAGGTCTTCCCGGTCCGCTCCACCCGGTGGTAGGGTGGGCCCGTGCCCGCGACGACCCTGACGCCCGCGATCCGCGAAGAGATCGCTCGCCTCGGCCACGCCGACATCATGGTCGGCATCCCGAGCTTCAAGAATGCCGCAACGATCGGCTATGTCGTGCGGGCGGCGCATGCCGGGCTGGTCCAGTACTTCCCCGAGCTCAAGCCCGTGCTGGTCAACTCGGACGCCGGCAGCCCCGACGGCACCCAGCGCGTCGTCGTCGAGACCGAGCCGCCGGACTACGTGGAATCGATCCTGCTCGTCCGGCCGACCAACCGCCTTGACCGGGTGACCCTGACCTATCCGGAGATCGACGGCGTCGGCGGCAAGGGCGCAGCGCTGCGCACGATCTTCGAGATCGCGGCCGCGCTCGAGGTCCAGGCACTGGTCGTCGTCGACAGCGACCTGCGCAGCATCGTCCCGGAGTGGATCGAGCTGCTCGCGGGGCCGATCCTCAAGGGCGGCTACGACTTCGTCGCCCCGCTGTACTCGCGCTACAAGTACGACGGGACGATCACCAACACCGTCACCTATCCCCTGACGCGTGCGCTCTACGGCCACCGGATCCGCCAGCCGATCGGCGGCGACTTCGGGGTCAGCGGCGATCTCGTCCGCCACTACCTCGAGCTCGACGACTGGACCGAGGACATCAGCAAGTTCGGCATCGACATCTGGATGACCACGTCCGCCGTCTCGGGCGGCTACGCGGTGTGCCAGACGCGGCTCGGCGCAAAGGTCCACGACCCCAAGGATCCGGGCGCCGATCTGGGTCCGATGTTCCGACAGGTCGTGGGCACGATCTTCCGCCTCGCCGTCCAGCACCCGGACTCGTGGCTCGACATCCGGGGAAGCCACGATGTTCCCGCGTACGGCTTCGAGCGGATCATCGACCCGCCGGCCCTCGAGGTGAACTCGATCCGGCTGCTGTCCGAGTTCCATGCGGGGTCGCTCGGTGTCGTCGACACCTGGCGGGCAACGCTCGACCCGGCCAACCTGGACATGGTGCTCACGCTGGCGACGGAAGCCGGACGCCTGGCGGATACGGCGCAGCTGCGGCTGGGAGTCGGCGGCGAGACGGACACGGGGCACCCGACGACGCTCGAGATGGCCGACGCCCTGGCCGGCTTCCACTTCCCGGACGACCTGTGGGCCCGGGTCATCTACGACCTGGTGGTCGCGACGCGCCGGGGCTCCGTGGATACCGCCCGGCTGGTCGCGGCGCTCGTCCCGATCTACTTCGGGCGCGTCGCCAGCTTCATCATCGAGAACCGCCACCTCACGACGGCGGACGCCGAGGAGGGCGTCGAGCGGCAGGCGCGTGAGTTCGAGCTGCTGAAGCCGTACCTCGTCGAGCGCTGGCTGGCGTTGTCGACCGAGCTCGGCGCCGGCGAACCGCCGGCAGACAGCGCCGCGGACACCACCCGATGAGCACCGAGCCGCTCCCGTCACGGATCCTGATCCCGGTCGCAAACCCGCTCACCGCCGAGGAGCTGATCCGGATCGGCGCCACGCTGCTGGACCCGCGGACCGGCGAGCTGTCCGCGCTGGGGATCGTCGAGGTGCCCGAGGGCATGCCGCTGAGCGAGGGTGCGACGCGAGCCCGCCAGGCACGGCGGCTGCTCCAGAAGGTGCTCGACTATGTCCCCGAGGGCACCACGATCCACCCGCTTGTCCGGATCGGCAGGCACGCGGCCGCCGGCATCGTTGAAGCGGCTGCCGAGCAGGAGGCAGACCTGCTGATCTTCGGCTGGGGCGGAAAGTCGGGGCCGCGGCGCGAACCCGGGACGTCGGGCATCTCGCCCACGATCGACGAGGTCGTCCGTGAGTCGCCGTGCGACATCGCCGTGGTCAAGCAGCGCGGTGCGCGCGACATCCGGAGAATCCTGGTCCCGGTCCGCGGCGGGCCGCACGCAGAGCTCTCGCTGCGGTTTGCCGACGCGCTCGCCCATCGGCTGGACGCCACGGTCGTCGTCATGCACGTCGTGCCGGCCGGTGTCACGGAGGCGGTCCGCGCCCAGGCAGAGCACGCACTCGCCGCATTCATCCGCCAGCACCTGACGGCGCGCTCGGAGCCGGTGCTGCGCGAGACCCAGAACGTCCGCACGGCCATCCTGCGGGAGGCGGAGCGCGCCGACCTTGTGGTGATGGGAGCCTCCGCGCCGCCGGGTGACGCGGGGAGCTCGCTGTTCGGCGCGCTCCCGGAGGCGATCGCCCAGCGGGCGAAGCCGACCGTGATCGTCGTGAAGACCCGGGAGCCGATCGGCCGCCAGACCTTCGAGCAGCTCGCGCAGCGGGCGGAGTCGCTTGCCGCTGCGGATCGTGCGGCGGAGGAATCGCGGGCCATCCCGGCCCGCGTCGAGCGCTGGTTCGCCGAGGCGAACTTCCATCACTCGGAGTTCGCCGACCTGGCCAGGTTGGCCGCGCTCAAGGAGAAGCTGGGCGTCAGCGTCAGTCTCGTCCTGCCGACGCTCAACGAGGCCGAGACGATCGGACCGATCGTGCGCCGCGCTGTCCGTGAGATGCAGGAGCGGTTCAAGCTGGTGGACGAGCTGCTGGTCATCGACTCCGCGTCCACGGACCGCACGCAGTCGATCGCGGAGGCCGAAGGGGCGCGCGTCGTCCGGCACCCCGACGTGCTGACCCGCTACGGTTCCTACACCGGCAAGGGCGAGGCGCTCTGGAAGTCGTTGTACGAGACCTCGGGCGACATCATCGTGTGGGCGGACACCGACGTCAGGAACTGGCACCACCGGATGGTCTACGGCACGCTCGGCCCGCTGCTGGTCGAGCCGCGCCTCCAGTACGTCAAGGGCTACTACCAGCGCCCGATCGTCGAGGGCGGCGTGCTCAAGGAGGGTGGCGGCGGCCGGGTCACCGAGCTCGTGGCGCGGCCCCTGATCAACCTGTTCTTTCCGGAGCTGTCGGGCATGATCCAGCCGCTGAGCGGCGAGTACGCGGGCCGGCGCTCGCTGCTCGAACAGCTGCCGTTCTTCACCGGCTACGCCGTCGAGATCGGCCACCTGATCGACGCGGCCGAACGCGCCGGGATCGAGGGGCTGGGGCAGGTCGACCTGGAACGCCGCGTGCACAGGAACCAGGAGCTCGAGGGGCTGTCGCGGATGTCGTTCGTGATCCTCCAGGCGGTCATGAAGCGGCTCGAGGAGCGTCGTCGCGCGCGGCTGTTCGCCGAGCTCGGTTCGACGATGAAGCTGCCGCGCTCCGGCCACGGACGGCTCTCGCTCGAGGTGATCGAGCTCGCCGATCACGAGCGGCCGCCGATGATCCGGATCCCCGAGTACCTCGCGAAGCGGCACCCGGCGGTTGGCGACGACGCTTCCTGACGTGGACGCACGGAGCCGGGTCGAGGACCGCCGGTGACACCGGCGGGCGCGTCACTGCACGTCCTGGTTGCTCCCGACTCGTTCAAGGGCTCGCTGACGAGCGTCGAGGTTGCGAGCGCGCTGGCCGGGGGCTGGAGCCACGCCCGACCGGACGACACCGTCAGGTTGGCCCCCCTGGCCGATGGCGGCGAGGGCACGCTGGTCGCGATCGAGGCATCCGGTGGGTGGGCGTGGCGCGATGCGGACGCGGTCGATCCGCTGGGACGTCCGATCCGCGCCCGCTGGCTCGCGCGCGACGATGGTGTGGCGGCGTTCGTCGAGATGGCCACGGCCTCCGGCCTGTCGCTGGTCGCGCCGGATGCGCGCGATGCGTCGCGCGCCTCGAGCCACGGGACGGGCGACGTGCTGCGCGCAGTGCTCGACGCGGGGATCCGGGACATCGCGCTGGGGATCGGGGGCAGCGCGACCAGCGACGGTGGCGCGGGGATCCTCCGCGCTCTGGGGGCCACCGTGGACGATGACCTGACCGCGGTCGACCTCGCCGAGCTGGACCCGCGGCTCGCCGGGACCCGGCTGCGAATCGCATGCGATGTCTCGAACCCCCTGCTGGGACCGGCCGGGGCAGCAGCGACATACGGGCCGCAGAAGGGCGCCAGCCCCGATCTGGTCCCGGTCCTGGACGCGCGGCTCGCCCGGTTTGCGGATGCACTCGAGGCGGCGACGGACCGGCGCGAGCGCGACACCCCCGGCGCCGGCGCAGCGGGCGGGGTCGGGTTCGGGTTGCTGTGCCTGTCGGACCGGTTCGCGTCGCTGCTCCTCCGTCCGGGTGTGGACCTGGTCATGGACGAGGCCAGGTTCGGGGACGCGCTGGCGGAGGCCGACATCGTGATCACCGGTGAGGGGCGCGTCGACGAGCAGACCGCATTCGGCAAGACCGCGTTCGGCGTTGCCCGGCGAGCCCGGGCCGCCGGCAAGCCGTGCATCGTGGTCGGGGGTGGCGTCACCCCCGCCGGGATCGCGGCGCTCGCGTCCGTGGGCGCCGTCGTCGTCTCCGTCGCGGAAGGGCCGCAGAGCGTTGAGGCGGCCATGGCCGCCGGCGTGGCGCCGGTCGAGCGTTGCGGGCAGCGGATCGCGCGCCTGGTGACCCTCGGGGCGCGCGACGGACGTGGGGGCGGGGAGCTGTGAGCATGCGCAGCACGCCGGCCGCCGGACGGCGCCGCTCAGGAACGCCGGCGCGGAGACCGCGGAAGCCCGCCGACCCGCTCAAGGCCTGGGCGGGCTATCTCCGCCGCTACCGGCCGGGCCTGGCCGGGTACGTGATCGAGCGCCTGACCGAGACCTACGGGCCGCAGACCTGGGATCCGCGCCTGGATCCGACCAGCGAGCTGATCCTCACGATCCTGACCCAGAACACCGCGGACGTGAACGCCGAGAAGGCATTCGAGGCGCTGCGCGCGAAGTACCCCAGCGACCGCGCCCCGGAGGAACACCGTCCCGGGATCGGCTGGGGTGGCGCCGGCCTGTCGACCGCGGCCCCGCCCGACTGGTCACTGGTCGAGCATGCGCCGCAGCCCGAGCTCGTGGACGTGATCCGGCCGGGTGGCCTGGCCCCGCAGAAGGCGCCGCGCATCCAGGCCACGCTCCAGCACATCCGCGAGCAGCGGGGCGACTACCGCCTGGACTTCCTGGGCGAGATGCCGGTCATCGAGGCGCGTGACTGGCTGACCGCCATGGACGGCATCGGCAAGAAGACCGCCTCGATCGTGCTCGCGTTCTGCTTCGGCGCCCCGGTGATGGCGGTGGACCGGCACGTGGAGCGCGTCTCCAAGCGGATCGGGCTGATCCCGGCAAAGGCAACCGCCGACCAGGCCCACGACCTGTTCCTGGGATTGCTGGAGCCGGACCAGATGTACGCGGCGCACGTGCTCCTGATCCACCACGGCCGCGTGATCTGCCAGGCACAGAACCCCAAGCACGACCTGTGCCCCGTCCGCGACCGGTGTCGCATGGTGAACCCGAAGGCTCGCTGAGGACAACCTGCGGCAGCTCCGCCACTGCCCTCGAACCTGGGGCGTAACCGAGCCCCGGCACCAGCGCCGCTTAGCCGTTTGCGGCGCCGCGGGGGTCAGTGGCGGCGGCGCGCCATCGCGTCGGCGGCCCCGACCATCGAGTCCGCGATCTTCGCGGGCGTCCAGCCGCGGGCGATGCGCAAATACGCGTACAGGTCCGCATCGAACAGGCCGAGCACGAGCTCCGCGGTGACGTCGGGCGCCGTCGTGCCCTCCGCCTCGAGCAGCGTCTCGACGTGGCGGAGCCACATCGCGTAGGCATCGCTCCGGTACCGGGCGCCTGGCGACGCAGTCTCCGCGAGCGTCAGCAGGTTCAGGTTGCGCTCGAGGTAGTCGGCGTAAGCGGCGACGAAGGCCCGGAGGCGGGTCTTGGGACCCGCGCCCGGACCGAGCGGCGGCGGCCCCGAGATGATCGCCTCGCGGAGCGCCCGGTCGCGCGCATCGAGCACGGCCATGGCCAGCCCCGACTTGTCGCCGAAGCGGCGGTACAGGGTGCCCTTGCCGACGCCGGCGGCCGCGGCGACATCGTCCATCGACACCGCCGCCACGCCGTGGAGCGCGAACAGTCGCGCCGCCGCGACGAGCAGCATGGTCCGATTGCGGGAGGCGTCGGCGCGCTCGGGCCGGCGCTGCGGGGGTTCAGGCTCCTGTGTGCTCATGAACCGGACCCTAGTCCAGTACCGGAGCCCCGTCAACTCGGCGCGAACGGCGCGATCGCTCGCGCCGTCCTGGCGGCTGGCGAGTAGCATCGGAGCGTGACTCCCACCGACCGGATGCCCGTGATCCTCGACGTCGATACCGGGATCGACGACTCGCTTGCGATCCTGTACGTCTGTTCCAGCCCGGACGCCGAGCTGGTGGCGGTGACCTGCGTGTCGGGCAATGTCACGGCACGCGACGTCGAGCGGAACACGCGCCAGGTGCTGGAGCTCGCCGGCCGAGGCGACGTCGAGGTGGCACTGGGCCGCGAGCAGCCGCTGCTCCGGCCCCTCGACATCGCACCCGACACGCACGGACGGCACGGAATCGGGTACGCGGAGCTGCCCGAGCCAGCCGCGCCGCTGTCGGATCGCTACGCGCCCGACCTGATCGTCGCCGAGGCGCGCCGCCGGCCCGGCGAGATCACCCTGGTCACGCTCGGCCCGCTCACCAACCTCGCGATCGCCGTGCTCCAGGAGCCGCGCCTGCCCCGCCTCCTCCGGCGCTGGGTGCTGATGGGCGGCAGCTACCGGGTGCCGGGCAACACCACCCCGACCACCGAGTGGAACGTCCATTGCGACCCTGAGGCCGCCAGGATCGCGTTTGCCGCCTGGCAGTCGGCCATCGACGGCGATCCGGCGATCCCGCGCGCACTCGCCCTGGGTCTCGACGTGACGGAGACGGCCCGGATGACGCCGGAGCACGTGGTCGAGCTCGCACGCCGGGCCGGCAGCACCCCGGACGACACGCTCGATCCTGGCCGCGAGCCGGGCGAGGCCGAGCGCCGCTCCGTGGCCAGCAACCCGGTCGTCCGGTACGTGGCCGATGCGCTGCGCTTCTACATGGAGTTCCACGCCCGGTATGACGGCTTCTACGGCGCCTTCGTCCACGACCCGCTGGCGGTGGCGGCCGCGCTCGACGAGAACCTCGTCCGGACGCAGGCGGTTGCGGTGGACGTCGACGCGTCGGGTGGCGTGGCCGACGGCCTGACCGTCGCCGACTGGCGGCGCCTCTGGGAGCGAACGCCCAACGCGGACGTCGCCGTCGAGGCCGATTCGATTGAGTTCCTGCGGCGCTGGGTTGAGCGTGTCGGAATGCTGGCCGCGGGCCGGGCGGACGTGGCACGCTAGACGAGCCCGGAGCTCGCCCGGGCGGAGGATGGAGGCAGGCCATGTCCAAGTTCTGGATCCGGGTCCTCGCGGGGCTCATCGCCGCGATCGTGGCGATCGTGATCGGCGTCAGCATCACCGGCAACCTCGACGTCACCGCGGACCCCGACACGGGCCTGGTCGCCGGCGCCAACACCATTGCCCTGGTGATCGCGATCGCCCTCCTGGTCGGGCTGGTCGTCTACGCCGTCGCCGAGTACGCGCAGACCGGCGGCATCGAATCGATCGCCCGCCAGTTCGACACCCGTACGATCGTGTTGATCCCGATCGCCATCGCGATCAACATCGTGCTCGGCCAGACGGTCGGCCAGGCGCTCAAGGTCCCGATCTACCTGGATTCGATCGGCACCATCCTGGTCGGGGCGTTGGCCGGCCCGATCCCGGGTCTCCTGACAGGGCTGTTCGCGAACCTGATCTGGACGTTCGTGCTCGCCGGGACACCGTTCGGCAGCCCGTACGCCTGGCCGTATGCGATCGTCGCGGCCGAGATCGGCCTGCTGGCCGGCGTGTTCGGGTACCTCGGGTTCTTCCGCAGCCGGCCCAACACGCCAACGCGAGAGCTGGTGATCGGCGGCGTGGTGGCGGTCGGCGTGCTTGCCGCGCTCGCGATCTGGGGCATCCTGCCGGCCTACACCAAGGGCGTGACGTTCTTCGGCGACCTGAGCACCGTCGACCCGATCTTCATTGTCGTCGCCTGGCTCATCGCCGCGATCCTGGTCGTGGCGATCATCGCGCTGCTGCTCCAGCTGTTTCTGCGCCGCAACCTCGGGGTGGCCTACATCGTCGTCGGCGGCGCCATCTGCGGGGTCATCTCGGCGGTCCTGTCGGCGCCAATCTCCGCCTACGGCTACGGCGGGGTCACCGGCGCGGGAACGGACGTGCTGGTGGCCGCGTTCCAGCAGGCCGGGTCGTCGCTCACCAATTCGGTGCTCCAGCAGGGCCTGATCTCGGACCCCATCGACAAGACCATCACGTACATCATCGTGTTCGTCCTGCTCCAGTCGCTGTCGCGCCGCTTCGTGGCACGCTTCCCGCAGGGGGAGCGGGCCATCGGCACCATCGAGGGCTGAGCCGATCGACGCGGGCGACGTGGTTGCCGATGCCGAGACGCCCGGAACCCTGAGCCTGAGCTCGGAGGACCGGGCGTTCCTCGCATCGCTGGTGCCGGCGATGCCGTCGGCGTACCACCGGCTGAACCCGCTGACCAAGGCTGTCGCGGCGGCAACGGTGACGCTCACCGCGTTCTTCGCCGGCGGCTACGTGCTGCCGTTGGCCCTGCTGCTCGGGATCGTCGTCCCCAGCGCGGTCGCCGCCCGCCTGCTGCCTCGGCTGCTGCGGGTCGCGGTCGCCGTCAGCCTGCCGATCGCGATCTCGGTGGCCCTGGTCTCGATCTTCACGCGAGCGGGCCAGACCGTCCTGTTCATGATCGGTCCGTTCGACGCCACGGCGGAGGGCGTGAACTTCGCCGGGCAGATCATGGTCCGCCTGTTCGTTGCAGCCATGGCTCTCGGCCTGTTCGGCCTGACGACGGATCCGCGGGCGCTGGTCGCCGACATCGAGCGGCGCGGGCTCCCCCCACGGCTGGCGTTCGCCGCCGCCGCCACGCTCGAGACGATCCCGCTGCTGATCGAGCGAGCCTCCGCGATCCAGGCCGCCCAGCGCGCAAGGGGGCTCGACACGGAGGGCAGCGTCCGGGCGCGGCTGCGCGGCGTGATGCCGCTGGTTGGGCCGGTCATCCTGTCCTCGCTGACCGAGGTCGAGGAGCGCAGCCTGGCCCTCGAGGTGCGGGCGTTCGGGCGACCCGGGCGGCGCCACCTCCTGTGGTCCCTGCCCGACAGCCGCCCGCAGCGGGTCGTCCGCTGGGTGCTCGGCGTCGGCTTCCTCGTGTTCATCGTCGGCCGGGCCGCCGGCCTCATCCCCCCGATCGCCTGATGCTCGAGCTGATCGCGGTCGGCTATCGGTACCCGGGCTACGCGCGCGAGGTGCTCCAGGACGTCGACCTCCGGATCGACGCCGGCGAGATCGTTGGGCTGGTGGGCCCCAACGAGGCGGGCAAGTCCACCATGTGCCTGGTCGCATCGGGGCTGGCGCCGGCCTCGATCGGCGGCACCCTGCGCGGCGAGGTCCGGATCGACGGCGAGCCGACTGCCGGCCGTCGGACGCACGAGCTGGCGACGCTCGTGGGCCTCGTCTTCCAGAACCCCAACACGCAGCGATCGGGCACGACCGCCACCGTGTTCGAAGAGGTGGCCATGGGTCCGGTGAACCTGGGCCTGGAGGTCGCCGAGAGCCTCGCCCGGACCCGTGAGGCGCTGGCGGCCCTGCGGATCGAGGACCTCGCCATGCGCAACCCGGCGCGTCTCTCGGGCGGCCAGGCGCAGCTGGTGGCGATCGCGTCGATCCTCGCCATGCGGCCGCCCCACCTCGTACTCGATGAGCCGACCGCGCAGCTCGATCCCGAGGGAACGCGGCTGGTCGGTGAGGCGCTGGGACGCCTCGCCTCGAGCGGGACCGCGCTCCTGATCGCGGAGCACAAGACGGACCTGCTCGACGGGCTGTGCGACCGGGTCATGGTCATGGACGCCGGCCGCGTCGTGCGAGAGGGGATCGCCGCCGAGGTGCTCGCGATGCCCGAGCTGTCGGACCTCGGCGTCGAGCCTCCGTCCCGGGTCCGGCTCGAGCGCGCGCTCGAAGGGGCCGGGGTCATGCCCGACGCAACGGCGGCGAGCGGAGGATCGCCGCGCGATCCACGGGTGCTCGATGCGCTCGCCGCATTGGTGGCCGAGGACACGGGTCGTGCCGCGCTGCGCGGCGACAGGATGGACGCGCGGTGACGCGGATCTCGACGTCCAGCCTGGTCCACGTGTACGAGGGGACCACCCGTGCGCTCGATGGCGTGGACCTGGACATCCCCGGCGGCCAGCGGGTCGCGATCGTCGGGCGCAACGGCAGCGGCAAGTCGACGCTCGTCCGCCACTTCAACGGCCTGCTCCGCCCCACGGAGGGCCGCGTTCTCCACGACGGTGAGGACATCCGCGATCGCCGGGTCGCCCACCTGGCCGCGACGGCGGGCCTCGTGTTCCAGGACCCCGATCGTCAGATCTTTGCCGGCTCGGTGCGCGCCGAGGTCTCATTCGGTGCCCGGAACCTGGGTCGCCATGGCGCAGATCTCGATCGCGCGGTCGCAGCCGCCATCGAGGCGGTCGGGCTGACCGGCGAGGCGGGGACGAACCCGTACGACCTCGGCTACTCGCGACGCAAGCTGCTCGCGCTGGCGTCGATCCTGGCGATGGAGACGCCCGTCGTCATCCTCGATGAGCCCACCACCGGGCAGGACGCCCGCGGGGTGGCGCACATCCAGCGGATCGTGGCCGAGCTGGCTTCGGACGGACGGACCGTGATCACGATCAGCCACGACATGCGGTTCGTCGCCGAATCGTTCGAGCGGGTCGTGGTGATGCGCTCGGGCCGGGTGATCCTGGACGGCGCCCCGGAACTTGTGTTCGGTGCCGAGCACGCGGGCGCACTCGCGTCGACCTTCCTCGAGGCGCCGCTCGCCGCGCGACTCGGCGAGCGGCTGGGACTCGGCGCGACCCCTACCGAATCGGCCCTCCTGGCGACGCTCGAGCGAGCGTGAGCCGTCGAACGCGAACGCACGCCCACGCGCTGTAGGGACGGCGTACATTGCGGGAGCCGTCCGGCTCGCCGGGTCTCGCATCGAGCGGGCACAACAGGCTTGTCGATCAGGCCGTTCGGCCGATCCGGGCCGCCGCCGGCGGCACGACGATTCAGGCAGAACGGAGGATCCCGATGCGCATCCTGCTTGCCGTTGACGGTTCAGTCTCAAGCGACCGGGCGACAGAGCTCGTCGCCTCCCTTGCGCTTCCCGCAACTTCGCTCGTTCGCGTGGTCTGCGTCCAGCAGCCGTACGCCGACGTCCTGGCACTCGCGTGGGCATCCTCGGGCTCGGGGTCACGCACGCGCGAGACCGAGGAGGAGGCCGACAGCCGGCATCACCGCGAGGCCATCGATCGTGCCGAGCAGACGCTCGACCGAACCGGCGCCAAGGTGGAGGGGTTCCTGCTGCGCGGTCGCCCCGCGAGCGCGATCGTGGACGAGGCGAAGTCGATGCAGGCCGACCTCGTCGTGGTCGGCAGCCGCGGGCACAGCACGATCGCGACGATGGTCCTCGGCAGCACGGCGTCCGAGATCGTGGACCATGCTCCGTGCCCCGTGCTCGTCGCCCGAGGCAACGCGCTGGGCACCATTGCGTTCGCCGACGACGGCTCGAGCTCGGCTCGCAGCGCCGAGGGGGTGCTGGCCGGCTGGCCGATCTTCACGCACCGTCCGGTGACCGTGCTGACCGTGGCCGAGACCGCGGTTCCCGTCGCCGCCGGGTTCACGCCCGGCCTCTACGACCAGGTGCTCGCGTCGTATGCACACTCCGTCGATGAAGCCCGCGAGCAGGTCCGGATCGAAGCCGACACCGCAGCCGGGCGCCTGAGTGGCCTGGGCCTGGACGCACAGCCGGTCGTGCTGGAGGGCGACGCCGCCGGCGAGATCGTACGGTTCGCCGGCGAGCGAGGGATCGGCACGCTCGTGATGGGTACCCGCGGGCACACCGGGCTCGCGAGGCTGCTGCTGGGCAGCGTCGCCCGCAACGTGCTGCTCCACGCCCCGTGCTCCGTGCTGGTGGTTCGCGAGCGGAAGGGCGCCTGAGCCTCGGCTAACGCTCCTGGCCCACCACCTCGCGCACCTCGTGTGCCATCTCCAGGTCCTCGCGTGCCTCAAGGACCAGCACCCGGACCTCCGCGCCGTCAGGGGAGATCTCGCGGTCATCCGAGCCGTGCTCGTTGCGTGACGCGTCGAGAGCGACGCCCAGGAACCCGAGGCCATCGGCCGCCATCGCACGGATGACGGGCGCCCGTTCGCCGACGCCCCCGGTGAACACGAGCCCGTCGAGCCCGCCAAGCGAGGCCGTCATCGCCGCGATCAACGCCCGGAGCCGGTGGATGTAGACGTCGAGTGCGAGGCGAGCGTCGGCCACCCCGGCCGCGGCGTCATCGATGATCACCCGCATGTCGGCGGTCCCGGCGAGGCCAAGGAGGCCCGAGCGTCGCTCGAGCGTCGCGGCAA
>CAVYXU010000073.1:0-58043 GCA_963772565.1 uncultured Chloroflexia bacterium | reverse complement strand
CAGGAAGCCGCTCAGCGTTCGCCGCTGGCGGGCTGGGATGATGCGCTGCGGGCCTGCGACCTGCCGATCGCCGGGCTCGACGCTGGTCCCCGACCAAAGGTCGCGATCGCCGCACAGCTGCCCCCGGGGATGCCCGGTGAGGCGGAGCTGGTAGACGTATGGCTCGTGGATCGATTGCCGGCGTGGCGCGTGCGAGAGGCCATCACGGCGTGTATCCCGCCCGGCTTCACCCTGCTCGATGCCTACGACGTGTGGCAGGGCGAGCCGTCCCTGCCGGGTCAGGTGGTGGCATCCGTGTATCGGGCCACGCTCGAGCTGTCGGTTTCAGGCCACGCCGCCCTGCGTGCCGCCGTGGACGGGATCCTGCGTGCGCCGGCGCTGCCGAGGGTCCGGCGCAAGGGCGATCGATCCGTTGCCTACGACCTGCGGCCGTTCGTTGCCGCGATCGAGGTCATCGAGCCCGCGTCGGGTGATGTCGCCTCCATCCGGATGACGCTTCGGCACGATCCGGAGAAGGGGATCGGGCGGCCCGAGGAGCTGGTCGCCGAGATCGGCGATCGGCTCGGCTTCGCCGTGGCGTCGCGCACGATGGTGCGGGAGCAGCTCGTCCTTGCCTCCGACGAAATGCGCGGTGCCGCGGGCTCCGTGCGCCCGTCGACCGTGCCGCGCCGCAGCCCGCGCCGACCCAGGTAGGGCGGCCACGGGCCGACAAGCCACGGGCCGAGTCGTTGACGGGTTCCGCGCTTCCGCCCTACACTCTCCGTTCGCGCCCGCCGACAGCTGGGCGCAATTTCTCCTGTCCACGCTGCGGCCCCCCGCGGCCGCCATCGAACCTTTCGAGGACCCATGTACGCAGTCATCGAGACCGGCGGGAAGCAGTACCGCGTCGAGGTCGGCACCGAGCTCGAGGTGGAGCTCCTCGACGTCGAGGCCGGCCAGTCGATCACCCTTGAGCGCGTGCTCCTGGTCGCCGACGGGGCCGAGGCCGCCGTTGGAACCCCGGTCGTGGCCGACGCCTCCGTCGAGGCCGAGGTCGTCGGTCGGGACCGCGGCGACAAGGTCATCGCCTTCAAGTACCAGCCGAAGGCGCGCCGGCGAGTGAAGAAGGGCCACCGCCAGAACTACACCGTGCTCCGGATCGCGGACATCCGGTTCAACGGCAAGAGCGCCGCCGACGTTGAGGCGAAGGCGGCCGATACCAGGAAGACAGAGCGGCAGCGGCTCCAGGAAGCCGCGGCTCGCCAGGCAGCTGAGGATGCGGCGCTGGCTGCGAAGCTCGCGGTCGGCGCGGCGTCCGCCGAGCCCGCCGCCGAACCGGCATCGGAACCTGCCCCCAAGCGATCCCGCGCCAAGGCCTCTGCGGCGAAATCGCCGACCGCGAAGTCGTCGACGGCGGACGCGACGGCGGACGCATCGACGCCGGACGCACCGGCGAAGCGCGCGACCAAGGGCCGCACCAAGGCGGCGGCCAAGACCGATTCCGAGGCGCCGGCTGCGTCAACCGATGCGGCCGAAGGCACCGGCAAGGCCCCGCGCAAGCGGACCAGCACCAAGAAGGACACGTAGGCGATGGCGCACAAGAAGGCGGGCTCAAGCTCCAAGAACGGGCGCGACAGCGTCGGCCAGCGGCTGGGCGTGAAGGCTGGCGACGGCCAGCTCGTGACGGCGGGCTCGATCATCGTTCGCCAGCGTGGGATGACATTCAAGGCCGGCGAGGGTGCCGGGCTGGGCCACGACTACACGGTCTTCGCGACCGTTGACGGGCGGGTGCGCTTCGAGCACGCCACGCGCGACAAGAAGCGGATCCGGGTCATTCCGGTTGATGCCGCGGAGGCGATTCCGGCCGAGGCGTGACGGCACGCGCCGGCCATCAGCGGCGACCACCGGCGGGCAAGCGTCCCGCGCGGACGGCGTCGAAGGAGCACCAGTGAAAACCGATATCCATCCCAAGTACTTCCAGGCCAAGGTCCACTGCGGCTCGTGCGGGACCGAGTTCGAGGTGGGGTCCACCCGGCAGGAGCTGCGCATCGACGTCTGCAGCAACTGTCACCCGTTCTTCACGGGCAAGCAGAACATCATCGACACGGCCGGTCAGGTCGAGCGGTTCCAGCGCCGGATGGAGCGCCAGGCCCGAGCCTGAGGCACCCGCACACCGAGCTTGAACGACGGCCCCGCCATTGGCGGGGCCGTCGTGATTCGAGGCGAGGCGCTACCCGCCATCGAGCCTGCCGGCCCACGGGCAGTTGCGGTGCTACAGCTCCCGGCGACGAAAGCCGGCCATCGCCCCCAGCATCGTCAGGCCGATCAGGACTGCCGTTCCCAGGACGGCCGTTGCCAGGCGCGCCGCGTCCAGGCTCGCCGTGGCGCCGGCCGCCAGCTGGATTGCGGGGATGGACAGGCCGGTAGGGAGGAATTTGTCGAGGATGGGCACGATCGCGGCGATGCTGACCACGATCCAGGCGGCGAAGCCGAGCCCTGCCGCGGCCGTGGTCGACGCCGTCGCGGCGGAAGCGAGGAAGGTGATGCCTGCCCACGCCATCAGCGCGAGCCAGGAGAGCACGGCCATCGCAATCCACCCGCCGACCGGGAGCGGCTCGAACAGGATCGCCGTGTAGATCCAGGCCACGACGGCCGCCAGGCCCGTGGATACGGCGAGGACCGACCCGATCGCGACGAGCTTTGCCAGGAGGAATCCCGGTCGTGTCGCCGGCTGCGCGAGGATGAGCGCGGCCGTCCCGCGGTCGAGCTCGCCGGATACGCTGCTCATCGCCAGCGCGATCGCGGCAAGGGCGCCCATCTGGGCCAGGTTCTTCTGCAGCTGTGCGAGCGCATCTGCGGCGACCGGTGTCGGAACGGGCACCGTCAGCTGGTCACCGAGGGCTGCCTTGAGGATCTCTGGAAGGTACTTCGCTGTCAGGGGCGAGATCATGCCCACGACAAGGAACAGGACGGCGAGCACCGGCAGGCGTCGCGTGCGCCACGACTCGACCAGCTCCTTGCGCACCAGGATCCGGAAGCCGTTCATGCCTCTGCCTCATCTCTCTCGCCGGTCAGGCGAAGGAACACGTCCTCGAGCGTCGGCCGCGCCCGGGCGACCGAGATCACGCTCAGTCCCTGTGCGGCGATCACGGGCAGGAGCTCGCGGCCCGCAGTGGCCGGGTCCGAGACCGCGATCGTCAGCAGACCGTGTTCGATGCCGGTGTCGGTGACCCAGGCCATGCCGCGCAGCCTGCCAGCGAGCGCCTCGAGCGCGCCCGGCTGGCCCGGCTCCGCCTCGACGCGGTAGACGGGAAGTGCATATCGGTCCAGCAGCTGCGCGAGCGGTCCCTCGACGACCAGGCGGCCATGGGCGAGGATGCCCACCCGGTCGCAGATCCGCTCGACATCCGCGAGCACATGGGTCGAGAACAGGACCGTGATCTCACCGCGCAGGTCCGAGATCAGGTTGAGGACGTCACGGCGGCCCCCCGGGTCGAGCGCGCTCACCGGCTCGTCGAGGATCACGACGGGAGGTCGGTGGACGAGCGCACCGGCGATCCCCAGCCGCTGGCGCATGCCGCCCGAGTACGTCCCGGTACGACGGTCGGCGGCGGCCGAGAGGTCCACCCGTGCGAGCGCGTCCGCGATCGCACGTTCGAGGGGCGGCCCGTCGAGCCCGTGCAGCCTGCCGAGCAGGCGAACCTGCTCGCGCCCGGTCAGGTAGCCGTACGCCCGAGGGTCCTGCTCCAGGTATCCAAGCCTGCGCCGGACGGCGATTCCGTCGGAGGCAACGGGGATGCCGGCGACCGTCGCGCGCCCGCCGGTTGCGCGGGTCATCCCGGCCAGGAGCCGGAGACACGTGGTCTTGCCGGCGCCGTTGGGTCCCAGCAGGCCGAAGACCGAGCCGGACGGTACGACCATCGTGAGGGCGTCGAGCGCGAGCACGCCGCCCGGGAAACGCTTGCTGAGACGATCGACCTCGATTGCTGGCGGGCCGTCCGGCAGCGGCGAGCTGCCCTCGTGCACGGGTTCTGCAAGCGGCGATGCGGAGACGATGGGCGACGTCTCGGTCGGGGCGGCCGCGGCCGCGGCCGCGATCCGGGCGCCCCCCACGGGGTTCGCCAGCGGCCTTCCCTCTGGGCTCACGATCAGCGGGGGGTCGTGCGGGCTTCCCCACCCCGGCATCGCACCCGGTCCGGGCGCCGTGGGCTCAGGAACGCCGTCCACGCGGCCGAACAGGAGATAGGCGATCGGGCCGATGAGGTTGACGAACACGATCACGACGGCCCACAAGCCCTTGTTCCCGCCGCGGACCACCCGGTCATCCCGGAGCAGGTCGATCACGGCGAACACGAGCAATCCCAGCTGCAGAAGCAGCAGCGGGACCAGCAGCAGCAGGAGCTGCGGCGTGAGCATGTCCAGGCCGCCGATGGTCACTCCGCACCTCCGAGCGGTCGCCGGTCCGGATCGTCCCGCCACACGCGATACGAGTACACGACGGCGGCGACCAGGATCGCGACAACGAATACGAGCATCACGATAACCACGAGCGCCATCTGGCCGGTCACCGCGAGCGGGATCAGCAGCAGGCCTGCCACGACGAACAGGCGCCCGACGAGCCGGTGCGTCCGGTCCCAGGCGCGGTCGCTCGAGAGTGTCCACGGCGTGCGGACACCGAACATGAAGTTGCTGCGCACGGTGCCGAGCACGTTGCCGATGATCACGAACAGGACGCCGACCGATGCTCCGACGAGGAGCCCCATCGGAACCGGCGTGCCGACGGCCGCCAGGACGACGGCCAGGTGGACAACCACCACCAGCACCACCAACGCGATCGCCACCGTCCGGTATGCGTCCGCAGAGCGCTGGAGGTTCATCCGGCGTGGCTCGATCCGCGGGACGATCGCGAGCAGCCCAACGACCGCCAGACCGATCAATGGGGTGATCGCGAAGGCAGCCAGCGCGGAGGCATAGCCGTCGGGATCTCCATTCACGTTCCAATGCACCGGGACGGTTGCGTCGGGACCGACCTGGGCCAGGCCCCACGCGCTGGCGGCGAGCATGATCAGCAGGGCAGCCGCGCTGACGCGGTAGAACGGGCGCATGCTCACGTATCACGTCCTGTGGTGTCGAACCCAAGCGCATCCAGGAGCGCCATCAGGGCCTCCTGAAGCACGGTCTGGTTCAGGCGATAGGTGACGGTCGATCCTGTCCGGTCCGTCTGCACGAGGCCTGCCTCCCGCAGCACGGCGAAGTGGCCGGACATCGTCGGCCGGCTGAGCTCGAACTGGCCGGCGAGCTCCCCAGCGGTCATCGGGCGCTCCCTGAGCAATGCGAGGATCCGGCGGCGCGTCGGGTCGCCGAGCGCCCGGTACACGCGGTTCACCGCCTCGCCTCCTGTTTCGTCATATGCCGAATTAGGCAATCGGCAAAATAGCACATCGCGGTTCGAGCGGTGAGGTGGCGCTGGTAGACTCGGACCACCCGACCGTCGCCCCCGCCGGTGGGTTCCCGAGTGACGTCCCGGAGGAGCACCATGACCGACGACCGTGAGCGATGGGCCCTCATCCTGGGTGCGTCCTCGGGGATGGGTGAGGCAACGGCGCTGGCGCTGGCCGGCGCCGGGTACCGGATCGCCGGCGTGCACCTCGATTTCCGCGCGGCCGTCGCGCACGTCGCGGATGTCAAGGCCCGGATCACCGCAACGGGCTCCGAGGCCCTGTACATCAATACGAACGCTGCCGACGACGACAAGCGGACTGCGGCCCTCCAGACGCTGCGCGAACGATTCGATCGATCGCGCGCCCAAGGGCGCCACCCCTACGTCCGGGTCGTGATGCACTCGCTCGCGTTCGGCTCGCTGGTCCCGTTCCTGGCCGAGGACCCCAAGGCCGGCGTCGATCGCAAGAAGATGGAGATGACCCAGGACGTGATGGCGAACAGCCTCGTGTACTGGGTGCAGGACCTGTGGCGCGGAGGCTTCCTCGAGTCCGGCTCGAAGGTCTACGCCATGACGTCCGAGGGTTCGACCCGCGTCGTGCCCAGCTACGGGGTCGTCTCGTCGGCGAAGGCCGCCCTCGAATCGCACATCCGCCAGCTGGCCATGGAGCTGGCCCGGCTCGGGTCCGGGGTCACGGCGAACGCGATCCGGGCCGGCGTGACGCTGACCCCGGCGCTGATGAAGATCCCCGAGAAGGACGCGATCATCGAGGCCGCCACGCGCCGCAACCCCACGGGGCGCATGACCACGCCGCAGGACGTGGCAAGGGCAATCGTCGCGCTGTCGGCCGAGGGAACCGAGTTCGTCAACGGCGAGATCATCGGTGTCGACGGCGGCGAGTACATCACGGGATAGCACGGCGACAGGCGCCGCATGGAGAGGGAGTCGGGCCCATGAGTGGAAGGGTCCTCATCGTCGGATCAGTCAACGTGGACCTCGTGGTCCAGGGCGAGCGTCTGCCGCTGCCCGGCGAGACCGTGGTCGGTGGCACGTTCACGCGCTTCCACGGGGGCAAGGGTGGGAACCAGGCGGTCGCGGCCGCCCGCCTCGGGGTCCCGGTCATGCTGGTCGCCGCCCTCGGCGACGATGCGTTCGGTTCGGAGGCGCGGGCGGCCCTCGCTCGCGAAGGCGTCGGCACGGATGTGCTGGTCACGCTCGACGAGACGGCAACCGGTGTTGCATTGATCCTCGTCGATGCGAAGGCCGAGAATCAGATCGCGGTCGCGCCCGGCGCAAACGCCGGCCTGACGGCCGCCCACGTTCGCGACGCGTTCAGGCGCCTGGCGCCGCACGAGGGCGATGTCGTGATCGTGACCCACGAGATCACCACGGCCGCCGCCCGCGAGGCACTCCGGCTCGGCCGCGAGGGCGGGGCCTGGACGGTGCTGAATCCAGCTCCCGCGGACGGGCTGGATCGGTCGGTGCTGTCGCTGGCGGATGTCCTGACCCCAAACCGTGGCGAGCTCGCCCGCCTTGCTGCCGATGATGTGCGGCGATCGGGCCGGGCGACGTCCGCTCCGGACGAGCCGATCCGGGCGGCCCGGATGCTCCTCGAGACCACGGCCGAGGGTCCCGGCGCCGGCGAGGCGATCCTGGTTTCGCTTGGCCCCCGCGGGGCGGTCCTCGTGCGCCGGGACGGGCCGTCGGTGGATATCAAGGCGCCCAGGGTCAAGGCGATTGACGCAACCGGTGCCGGGGACGCACTCAACGGCGCGCTCGCAGCGGCGCTGGCAACCGGTGTTGGTCTCGAGGCCGCCGCCCGTCGGGCGGTGATCGCGGCGAGCATCTCCGTGACTCGGGCCGGCGCCCGGGAAGGGATGCCCACGTTCGGCGAACTCGAGGCTGCCCTGGGCGAAACGAGCTCGAAGCCGGTCGCCCAGCCGGTGGAGCCCGGCCCCGAAGTGGCCGCATCAGCGGGCGCTGCACCGGGTCCGATCGAGGAATCGCCGGCCTGATCGACCGGCCCGGGCGATGGCGCCCGAGCCCCGCGCTGCGCTAGCCGAGTCGATCCTCGGCCACCCAGACGCTTCGCACCCGAGCCTCCGGCGTCATGCCCAGGCGGCCGGCATCGTCGACCCACCAGGCCGCGATCCCGCGCGAGCGAGCCTCATCACCGATCGCGGCCCGGCCGGCCAGGAACAGGGCCTTGCTCCACACCTCGGACCACGCAGGATCGGCGCCGGACACCGTGACCGCGACAAGGCCGGTCCTGGCCGGCTCCCCCGTCCCAGGATCGACGAGATGATGGACGGGTCTGCCGTCCGGCCCGATCCAGTTCCGAACCCTGACCGACGACGTGGCAATCGCGCCGGATCGGAGCGCAACCACGGCGATCGGCGACGTATCCGGACCCAAGTCCGCGACTGGGTCCTCGATCCCGATCAGCCAGCCCTGTTCGGGTGGGATCCCGGCCGCGACGACATCCCCGCCGGCCTCGAGCATCACGCCGGCATCGCCCGGCAGGGCGTCGACCGCACGGGCGGCCGCCCATCGCAGCGCGAGCCCCTTCCCCACGCCACCCATGTCCAGCGCAACTTCCGGAGCCGCGACGGCGAACCGCGCATCGGATGTCCCCACCACCGACGGGTGCGGCTCGGCCGGATCAAGCGGCGCGCCGTGCTCCCCGATCCGTTCCAGCGTCGCGAGCACCCGAGCGTCGAAGCGGCCGTCGGTCAACCGGCCCGCGCGGTGCACGATGGCCAGCGCCGTGCGCAGCCGTCGGGACACCCGGAGCACCCGCCCGCTCCCGGCAAGCCGGTTGAGCGCCATGAGCTCGCTGTCCGCACGAAACCGCGACAGGGAGATGTCCACGGCGTCGAACTCCGACCGAACCGCGTCCCAGGCGGCGCCCGCGAGAACGTCCGCTGCCCTCACAAGGTGGGCGTCCATTCGAACCTGCAGACGCAATGCCGATCCGAGCGAGCGCGCGGCGAACCTGACGAGTCGGTCAGCCTGCTCGTCCTCGGCCGCCGCGGGCGATGCTCCGTTCGTCAGGGCACGCCCGAAGCGCCGGTTGTGGTGGTCGTTTTCGGGGGGCGGCTGCCCGACGAGGTGACCGTCACCCTCGGCAGGCTGATGCGGGTCGGGAGCGCCGCCGCGGATCCCTGCACCTCAGCGACCAGCGCCGCAAGGGCGTCGAGCCGAGCCTCGTAGTCGGTCACCGACGCGCCCGTGCTCGCATAAGACGCCCCGACGGTCCGGAGATCGGCATCCGTCCGGTCGAGCGCTGCGGCGAGGGCGTCGTTCGCGGCTCGCGCGCGGGCAAGCGCGTCCACGTACGGCTGGTGCCGCGCCACGATCTCCGCGTCTCCCTGTGCCTGAAGGCCCGCGACCCCAGCCAGGGTGACGGCATAGATGGCCGCCGATGCGCCGAGCAGCATCCCGGCCCGGGCCGGCGTCGTGAGCCAGGCCTCCTTGCGCGCGGCCGTCGTGCGGGCGGGCGCACCTGCCCGAGCGGGCGCATCGGCGCGGGTGGCGCCTCTGCCCGGTCGCAGGCGCGTTGGGGCGGGCAGGGCGACCGCCGGCAGGACGCGCTCAGTCGTCATCGTGCTCACCACCCCCGGAGCCGCCGGCGGGCGCCGCCGCGGGAGCTGCTGCATTGGCGGCGGCCTGACGCGCCGCTGCCTTGTTCAGCTCGGCGAGTCGCGACTGCGCGGCCTTGAGCTGTCCCTGGAGCGTCTCGAGCTTGGAGGTCGCCACCGCCAGCTGCTCCTTGAGCTGGGCAGCCGTCTGTGCATCGGTGTTGATGTGGTCGCCTGCCTCGAGCAGCGCCGCCTTCAGTGTGGCGATCTGGTCGGCCGCGGAGCCGACCTGGTCGGACAGCACGCCCGCCCTGTCGGTCTCGGCGACCAGCTGGGCGTTGATCGTGTCCATCGCGACGGGCGCCACGTCAAGCGGCGCCGAGGCGGCGCGCCAGTCGGCAGCGACCTTCACGGTCCCGACGGCGATGCCGATGACGGCGATGGTGGCCGTCAGGACGACGGCGCGTCGCAGCAGGCGACGCAGGAGATCCCCGGACATTACTGATCCTCCCGGATGGCGTTGACCGGCACGGGCCGGCTGAACGAGGTCGGCGTTGGTGGCAGAGGAGCGAGCGCCGGGCGCTGGGGCCGCACCTTCGCGGTCCACCAGCGATGCGCAACACCCGCGAGGATCGGCAATCCGGTCGCCAGGTACAGGGGTGTCAGCGCACCGCCGTCGGTGCCGGCCAGCACGGCGTGGATCCAGGCCAGCAGGAACGCCACGGCGGCAAAGCGGTGGACCTTCAGCCACCACCCGGATGGGAGGAGGCGCGTCCATTTCGCGGTCACGGCGGTGAAGATCAGGGCGTACAGCGCGACAGACCCGATCGCGACAGCGGGAGGCCGGTACTCGGAGAAGCCCGGCACCAGCGCCCCGATCACCCCGACTCCCGCATACGGATCGACCGCCAGCAGCGCGACATGGAGCGCCAGGAATGCTCCCGTGAACACCGAGATCATCTCGTGCCACGGGAACGTCGGCTTGGTGAGGCGCCAGGTCGAGGCGTTCTTCGGGTGGCTGAGCACGAGGCCGGACGCGACCTCGAGGGCGAGGAGCAGGTACGCGGTGACCCCCAGGGCCCGGGCGGCGATCCACGGACGAACCTGGACGAGGTGGGGATCCGCAGCCGGCAGGATCTGGTCGGTCACGCCCAGCGCAATCAGCGCCGCGATCGCACCCAGCGAGATGAGCGTCGCCGCGCCTACGCGCATGGGGACACCCGGGCGCAGGCGCCCGACGATCGATGTTCGCGACGAGCAGGACGGTAAGACATGACGGCTCCAGTGCGATGGTCCTGTGCCGCTCTGAGGCTGGGCATCGCCCGAAGGTTTCACGGATCGCGAGGCCGATGGTCCGGAGCCGGGCCGGTACGAACGACCCGCACCTGTTGGCCAGCGCGGGTCAGCGCGCCGTCAGCGCGCCGTCAGCGCAGCCAGGATGCGATCGAGGTTCGAGCGCATCATCCCCACATACGTGTCGGCGGGAGGCTCCCCGAGCGTGTCGGTGTACAGGTCCGTCACGACGGTGGCGCCGGTCTCGCCGGCGATCGTCTCAGCCAGCTTGGGGCTGAACTGCGCCTCCGCGAAGATCGCGCGGGCGCCGCTCGAGCGGATCTTGGCGATCAGGTCGGCGAGCGCGCCGGCGCTCGGGTCCTGACCCGGCGCATCGACGATCGTGCCCACGACGGTCAGCCCATAGGCGGCCGCGAAGTACGGGAATGCCTCGTGGAATGACACGACGACCCTGCTGGCGGGAGGCAGCGCCTGGATCCGACCGCGGATCTCCGTGTCGAGGGCGTCGAGAACCGCCCGGTAGGCATCCGCATTCGCCCGGAACTCGGACGCGTGCGCGGGATCGACGCCGGCCAGTGCCGACTCGATCCGGTCGACGTACTTCGACACATAGGCGACGTTGAGCCACAGGTGCGGGTTGAGCCCGGCGCCCTCGCTGCCCGCGAGATAGGTCACCCCCGGCAGCCCCTCGGCCAGGCGCACGATCGGCGCCGACGTTCCCGCGTCCGAGGCCAGGCTTGTCAGCCAGTCGTCGAGCCCGAGCCCGTTGGCGAAGATCAGGCTCGCGCCGCCGATCTTCTGGACGTCGGCCGGGGTCGGATCGAAGGTGTGGACCTCGCCTCCCTTGGGCACCAGGCTCTCGACGCTGACGGCGGAGCCGCCGACCTGCCGAACGAGGTCGGCGAAGATGGTCGTCGTCGTCACGACCTGGAGGGCGTCCGGCGCCGGCGTGGGGCCGTCCGCGCCGCCGGTGGCCTGGGCGTCTCCCGATGAGGAGCCGCACGCCGAGGCGATCAGGACCGCCGCCAGCAGGAGGATCGAGAGACCGGGCAGGGCGCGGCGGCCCTGCTGCGTGCGTCGCGTCATCGGCTCAGGCACGGCCGACGCCGGCGCGACAGGCGCTACAGCGGCCGAAGACCTCGAGCCGGTGCGCGGTCACCTCGAACCCGGACCGCCTCCCGATCGCGGCCAGCACGTCGGCCAGGCCCACGTCCTCGATGTCGAACGACCAGACCGCACCCCGTGCAGATCGCATGGTGGTGGTGGGCAGATTCGCAGGCCACATACGCATGGTCTCCGCCGGGCAGATCGACACGCTCGACCAGCCGCAGCGTCGAGAACAGGTCCAGGGCACGGAATACCGTCGCCCGGCCGATCCCCGGATGGGTGCGCTGCGCATCGGCGACCAGCTCGGCTGCCGTGAAGTGCCCAGACCTGGCGGCGACGAGGCCGGCGACGACCCGCCGCGGTGCGGTTACGCGGACCCGGGCGCGCTCGAGCGCGCCGATCAGCGCATGCGCCGACCGTGGCGCGCGCGGCGCGACCATCGGGTGGGCAGCGGCGCTCCCTGACATGTCCGGAGTCCGGCTCACGCGATCGCCTCAGCGACCGCATCGATCGCCCGGCGACGCGCGATGAGCCCGCGCGGGCCCACGACCAGCGCGAGCAGGAACAGCGCGGTCTGGACGAGGACGATCGTGGCCCCGCTGGCGACGTCCAGCCAGTAGGACAGGTAGAGCCCGATCACGGCGCTGACGATCCCGACCGCGGCCGCCAGCAGCATCAGCCGCATGAACCGTACGGTGAGCATCTGGGCCGTGGCCGCCGGCGTAATCAGCATCGCGACAACCAGGATGATCCCGACGGCCTGGAGGCTGACCACGATGGTCAGTGCGACCAGGGCGAGGAACAGGTACTCGAGACGATCGACCTTGATCCCGGACGCGGCCGCGCCCAGCGGATCGAAGGTCGCGTACAGGAGCTCCTTCCACAGCAGGGCCACGATCCCGATCACGCCCAGCCCGAGCACGATCAGGGCCGTGAGGTCCGCGGGGCTGATCGCCAGGACGTTTCCGAACAGGAAGCTGAACAGGTCGGCGACATAGCCCTTGATCGTGCTGAACAGGAAGATGCCGAAGGCGAACGTCCCGGCGAACATCACCCCGATCACGGTGTCCTGGCGGATCCCTGAGCGCCGGGTGACGAAGCCGATCGCGAGCGCGGTGCTCACGGCCGCCACCGCGGCCCCCAGGTAGAAGGGGATTCCGAGCATGTACGCCGCCACCACGCCCGGGAAACCGGCATGCGCAATCGCATCACCGATGAACGCCACCCCACGGAGGACGACGTAGGTCCCGACGACGGCGCAAACGACGCCGACCAGCACAGATGCGATCAGGGCGCGGACGAAGAAGCCGAATGCCAGCGGTTCGAGCAGGGCTTCCATCAGTGCCCGTCTCCGTCGTGGAAGTGTCGTTCTCCGGGCGCCGCGTCGTCGTGGTGATGCGCATCGTCGATGACCACGGTCCCGCCCTTGAGCATCAGGAGGTGTCCGCCATACGCGCGCGCCAGGACATCCGCGTCGAGCACGATGTTCGACGGGCCGTAGGCGACGACGGTCCGGTTGACGGCGAGCACCTGCTGGAACCGCTGGGCGGCGCAGGCGAGATCGTGTGTCGTGGCGACTACGGTCTTGCCGCGGGCGGCCTGCGCCTCCAGCAGGTCCATCAGCAGCTCCTGGGTGGTGGCGTCGATGCCGGTCACCGGTTCATCCAGCAGGAACAGGTCGGGTTCCGCGGCCAGCGCGCGAGCAAGGAACACCCGTCGTCGCTGGCCACCCGAGAGCCGGCCGACCTGTGTCCTGGCGTGGTCCGCCATGTTGACCTGCTCGAGGGCGCCGGTGGCCGCACGGCGATCGTCGACCCCAGGCCGGTGCAGTCGTCCGAGCCGCGGGTACCGGCCCATCATCACGACGTCCTCGACGGTCACCGGGAATGCCCAGTCCACGAGCTCCGCCTGCGGCACGTACGCCACCCGCCGCGCCTCCCGGCCGGCCGGTGCGCCGAGGATCTCGATCCTGCCCGACCACGGCTGGAGCAGACCGGCCATCAGCTTGAGCAACGTGCTCTTGCCGGCACCGTTCGGCCCGACCACGGCGAGGAGGCTGCCCGGCTCGACGGCGACGGTGACGTGGTCCACCGCCGTGCGCGTGCCGTAGCCCGCGGAGACGTCGCTCAGCCATACGTCCGCGTGTGCATGCGCATGAGCGGGCTGAAGCGCGTGCTCCGCGGACGAGGACAGGTGGTCGTGGACCGGCGAGGAACCGGATGAGGTCGGCATTGCCATATGAGACACAGTATCAACTGAGATCTCTCCACGCAAGGACGTCTGCTGGCTGCGGTGCGCGGGAGCGGCGCGTTCGCGCCCGACCGGGCCGCACGGACCCACCGACCGGGACCAAGGTCCCTTCCGCCGACCCCCGGGCGGCCGCGAGTCTTTCCGGACAGATCTGCGCGACAATCGACAGGCTCCAACGACCGACCACGACTGGAGGACTCCCCTGAGCCCCAAGCAGAAGCCGACCCAATCCACTCGCAGGGAGCGCCGCGCCGCGGAACGCCGCGATCGGTTCGAGGTTGCTCGCGACGAGCGACGTGCGCGCGCGTCGACCCGAGGCGGAAGTGGGTCGACCTTGATGACAACCCGCAACATCACGATCGCGGCCGTGATCGTGGGCGTCCTGATCGTCGCGTTCGTGGCGACCCAGCAGCTGGGCGGCAGGGTGACCGGGACGTTCAACGATCCCGGCACGGCGTACCCGGCAAACCTGCTCGATGGCGGAGCGATCGGCAGCGCCGATGCCCCGGTCACACTGGACGTATACGAGGACTTCCAGTGCCCCATCTGCGCGCAGTACTCGCTGAGCATCGAGCCGATCCTCGTCAGCCGGTACGTCCAACCGGGAACCCTGCGGATCGTCCATCACGACATCGCGATCCTCGGGCGCGGCGGCGCCGATGACGAATCGAAGCTGGCCGCGTCGGGGGCAACCTGTGCCAAGGCGCACGGCGTGTACTGGACATATGCCCACTGGATCTACAACAACCAGGACGGCGAGAACGCGGGCGGCTTCCGGCGCGAGCGGCTGACCGCGATCGTCGAGGCCGCCGGCCTCGACTCGGCCGGTCTCGATGCCGCGACGTTCGGTTCGTGTCTCGACGACCAGGCCACCCTGCAGTCCGTCGCCGACGCCACGTCCCAGGCCACGGGCCTGGGCATCAACTCGACACCGACGATGTTCCTCGGGGATCAGCGCATCGTCGGCCTCAAGTCTGCCGACGAGCTCGGCGCGCTGATCGAGGCGGCGGCCGCCGCCGCATCACCGGCCGCCTCGAGCCCGGAGGCAACGGCGAGCAGCGCACCCTGACGGCACCCGATCCCGAGCGGGCACGGCGCGGCCCGCTCGGCCTGCCGCTGCTGATCGTGACCCTGGTGGGTCTCGGCGTCTCCGGCTACCTGGTCGCCGTGCGACTGCTCGGCGAGGCGCCGACATGCGGACCGGTCAAGGGATGCGAGACGGTGACCACGTCCGAATACTCGGCGATCGCCGGCATCCCAGTCGCCGTCCTGGGCCTGCTGCTCTCGCTGTGCCTCGTCGGGTGTGCGGCCTGGTGGTGGCGGCGAGCGGACCGGCGGGTCCTGTTGCTTGCGTACGGGCTGTTGCTGCCGGCGACACTGGCGGTGGCCTATCTCACGTACCTCGAGCTGTTCGTGATCCACGCGGTCTGCGTGTGGTGCGCCACGTACGCGGCCACGGTCGTGGTGTCGCTCGCCGTCTCGGGTGCTGCGCTCCGCAGGGACTGACCGGAGCGGGTACCGGCGGGCCCGGGACCATCGTGGGGCTGTCACGCTTGCCGAAGGGTCCTACGATGCCCAAGCCGCCGGGGGCAGACCGGGCGGTCCGTCGCGGCCGGTGACCAGCCGCGGACAGGAGGGAGCGATGGCGCTCCGGGGCCTCCGATCCGCACTCAACCGCGGTGACCCCAAGAACACGACGGGTAACAGGTCGGCCAACGGTGGGTCGGGGCTGCAATGGGGCCCGCCCGCGGGGACGCTCGACGCGCTCGCCGGCAAGGCCGGGACTCCACCGACGCCGCGGAACGACACGCGGGAACCGGCGCCACAGCCCGTGGGTCAGCCGGCGGCCGCGCACTGGGTCCGCACGGCGAGCCAGACCCCGCCGCCCGCCGCGGCATCAGACCCGACGCCGGATCCCGACAGCAGACCCGCTCCGCGGATCTTCGACAACTTCGGCACCCAGCCCGCCGTCACCGCGCGCGAGGGCATTCCGACTCCCGCCGTGTCGGGCGCCCACTGTCCTGCCTGCGGCAGGGCGATCACCAAGGGCACGCGAAGGTGTGAGGCCTGCGGACGCAGGCTCCTGCTCGATCTCCCGGCCGGCAAGGCATCGATGCTGGTCGGCGCGGGCCTGCTGGCCGGACTCGTGGTCGGGGGGCTGGTGGTCGGGATCGCGCTGCCCCGAGATGCCGCCACGGACGGAGCCGGTCCGGCGGCCAGCAACGCGGGCCCGACGCTGGTGCCGGTTTCCGCCAATGCGGCGGCGGCGCTGCGAGGTACCACCGAACTGAACGGCCGGCTCGCGTCCGAGGCCGAGCCTCTGAGCGCGGCGCTTGCCGAAACCCAATTCCCGGTCCAGGACGTGGTCAAGGTGCTCCGCCGGATGAGCAGCGATGCCCGGGCCGCGACGGCCATGGTCGGGTCGCTTGCCGGCTGGCCCGAGGCAACCGGCCACGAGGCCCAGCTCGCGGCCTTCTACGACCAGCTGACGGGTGAGATCAATGCCGGCCTCGCGGCGTCGGTGACGAGTCCCGACTCGTACGAGTCGTCGACCCGGGCGATCCTTGCGACGCTGCGGAGCGTGGTGAATCTCGATGCGACGGCGCGCGACCTCGCGACACAGTCGGGGGTCACCCTGCCCGTGATCGTGATCCCGGCCGCCCTTCGCTGACGACGGGAATCGTGCCTCACTGCGAGCCGAGGTAGCCGGTCAGCTCCACGTATGCCTGGCCGCCCAGCGGCTCACCCGCGCGGGCCGCGGTGACCCGCTGCGATCCCTCCCAGTAGACGACGCCCGTCGTCGCCCGCGTGTCCAGCTCCTGCTGGGCCACGGTCGGTGACAGGTCGATCCGGAGCTGGTGACCCGGGATCGAGATCGACCAGCCTGCCGGGTACCTCGTCCCCGTGAGGGTGCTGGTCCAGGAATCCGTGACCTGCACCGAGAAGCGCGGATCGAATCCAGGTACTCGGCGCTCGGCCGTCGGCGACAGATAGGTGCCGTATACCAGCGGGTAGGTTCCGTCCGTCGCGCGCACGAGCGACAGCATGATGTCGGTCCCGTCGGCGAGATTGATCGCGAACCAGTCCCAGCCACCGGCCCCGACCGCGATGAAGTCGCCCCACTGGTGGTCGAACCACGCGGATCCGGTGACGTTCAACCGCCGGTCGCCGACCGAGATCGTCCCGCGCGCGTCCATCGCCGTCCGGGAGACGTAGTAGGACCCGCCGGCGGGCCCGAAGTCGATGTAGCCGTCGCCGTCGTGCAGCGTCGGCGGTCGTGTCGCGGCCAGCGCCAGCGCCAGGGAGAAGCCGGACGCGGGATCGCCCGCGACCTCGTCCGTGGCAACGGCCGCCGCGAGCTCATCGGTGCCGTCCGTGCCGGACATCACCCACGGCTCGCGCGCGACGGTCGACGGGACGAGCGGGTCGAAGCCACGGATCCCGAGGTCAAACCCGGACGGGCGGCCGTCTGCACCACCCGCGCCGGGGCGGTCGAGGTTCACCTGCGGGCCGATCTCGGCGCGCTGCGCGTAGTGGAACGTGCCGCCGCGCTCATCGGTCAGCGCCAGGTGCGAGGCCCACGAGACCGGGAAGCCGCCGCGTTCCGCGCGGAAGATCACGAACTCGAAGCCCCAGCTGCCCCCGGTGTCATCGCGCAGGTGGCCGGTGTAGTACCACCACTCGGTCAGTCGGTCGTGCGGCGCGTCGTCGGCCGGCAGGAGGACCGGGCGCGGGTCGGGCGGACCGGGCGTCGCCGTCGGCACCGGCGTGACCAGCGGGTGGGCGACCGGCGGGTTGGCCGCAACCGGACCGCCGCACGCCGCGACCACGAGGAGGATCACCAGCGCCGTCAGCCGGCGGAGCCCGCCAACGGGAACCCTGTGACTCATCTGACCGCGGCCTCCGCTTCGGCCTCGCTCGGCGGGAGGACGCCGCGCAGCGCCTGTTCGAGGCGTCGCGGCATCCACCAGTTCCAGCGGCCAAGCAGGCGCATGGTCGCCGGGACGAGCAAGGCGCGCACGACCGTGGCATCGAGCGCGACGGCGATCGCCACGCCCAGGCCCAGCGCCTTGATCAGCACGATGTCGGCGAACGCGAACGAGCCGGCCACGACGACGACGACCAGTGCCGCGGAGCTGACGATCCTCCCGCTTCGCTCGAGCCCGCTGGCGACGGCTTCGGTGTTGTTGCCCGTTCGATCCCACGCCTCCTTCATCCGCGTCAGGAGGAACACCTCGTAGTCCATCGACAACCCGAACAGGACGCAGAACAGGATGACCGGCTGGGTGGTCTCGACGTACCCGAGCGGCTGGAACCCGAGAAGGGCGGAGAGGTTGCCGTCCTGGAAGATCCAGACCAGCGCACCGAAGCTGGCCACGATCGAGAGCGTGTTCATCACGAGGGCCTTGAGCGGCAGCACCACCGAGCGAAGCAGGACGAACAGCACCAGGAAGGTCGTGATCACGATGAACCCCGCCGTCCGGGGGAAGTCCGTCCACACGCGAGACACCACGTCGTCCACGTCCGCCGCGCCGCCGCCCACGAGGATCGACGTCCCGGCCGGCGGGGCGAGGGCGCTGGCCGGGTCGCGCATCTCCCGGACCAGCGCGCGACCCTCCTCGCGGTTGGGGCCGAACGGCGTGAACACGGTGAACGCCGTCAGGTCGCCGCGCGTCGTGGCCTGGAGCGTCGCCCCGACGAAGCGATCGGGTGGACCGCCCGGGGACGCGTACAGCATCTGGTACTGGGCGAGGGTCAGGCGCGGGTCCACGTCGACGAGACCGGCAACGCGCGTGACCCGGGGATCCGCGGCGAGCCGCCGCGAGTAGTCGTACAGCCGGGCGACATTGCCGGCGTCCGTCGCGGCCCCGCGGGTGCGCACGGCGATCACGATGGGCGCAAAGTCGCCCTCTCCGAACTTCTGGACGAGGATGTCGTAGGCCTCACGCGATGGCACGGAGGGAGGCAGGATCGTCGCGTCGGGGGCGTTGAACCGGACATGGAGGAACGGGACGCCGAGCAGGAGCAGGACACCGAGCGTCGGGAACAGGACCCTCAGGGGCTGGCGCATCACCCGCCGGGCGAGCCGCGCCCAGGGCCCGGTGGTGCCGGGCTGGACGGTCACCCTTCGAACGGCGAGGGCGTCGATCCGCGTGCCGATGATGGCGAGGATCGCCGGCAGCAGCGTGAGCGCCGACGCCACCGCAAGTCCGACCACGATGGCGCCGGCGATCCCGACCGAGCGCAGGATCATGAACTCGAACAGGACGAGGCCGAGCAGCCCGAGCAGGACGGTGAGCCCGGAGAAGAACACGGCACGTCCGGCGGTCGCCACGGTCACCCGGACCGACTCGGCCACGCGATCCGGTCCGGTGCGCCGCGCAAGCTCCTCGCGGAACCGGCTGGTCATCAGCAGCGAGTAGTCGACGCCCAGACCCAGGCCCAGGAGCGTCGCCAGGTTGAGCACGAAGATGCTCATCGGCGTGAGCGACGCGACGACGAAGATGCCGGCCAGGGCGACGAGCACGGCAGCGCCGCCCACCGCGAGGGGGATGCCGGCCGCGATCACGGACCCGAACACGAGCAGCAGCGCAAGCGCGGCGAGGGGGAAGCTGATGAACTCGCTGCGCCGGAGGTCGGTTTCCGTCACCGCCTGCACGTCGCCGTAGAACGCCGGGCCCCCGCCGATCCTGACGGTGATGCCCGGCACCTCGTGCAGGCGGGCTTCCACCGGAGGGATCGCATCGGGTGAGTCATCGGGTGGGAGGTCCAGGAACACGACGTCATACGCGGTATGGCCGTCCGCGGACACCTGGCTGGGCGTCAGGGCGTGGCTGAGGATCCGGGTGACGTGGGGCGCGGTCGCGATGTCGCGCGTCGCAGCGGCCACCGCCGTGATCCACGCCGGTGTGCCCGCCGTCAGGGTGTCGGAGGTGTAGACGAGCACGAACGCGGACGGCTCGGTGCCGAGCTCGTCCTGGAGGACCTGGCGCGCCCGGGCGGACTCGAGATCGTCGAGCGTAAAGCCGCCGGCGGACAGGGCTCCGGGTGCCTGCGGTGCGAAGGGCACCGCGAGCATGATCAGCACCGCCCACGCGGCGACGATCCACCAGCGGCGGCGGACGCTGAAGCGACCGAGGCGATCGAAGGTCATGCGTGATCCGGTCGGGGCGGGGGGCCCGGTGGTCCGTGACGGGACGACAGGGCTGGCAACATGCGTCTGATGGGTAGCATGTTATACGGTGTCGCACCCGCGTGCGGTGCCCTGCCCGGCCACCAGGTTCTCCCGACCGGCGCGTTCTGCTAGCATCCTGAAACCGTCGTTCCGTCCCCCGTGACGCCCCATCCGTTCTCCCGTCGAGGACTTCGCGTGACGATCTTCACGATCTGGTTCCAGAACTTCCCGAACAACTTCGTCATCCTGGTGGCCGCGTCGACCATCGCCGCCGGGTTCGTGTTCGTGTTCGCCCGGTCCGCGATGGTCGCCGAGGGTGGGCGGCAGGGATGGGTCCGCCGGATCACGGGACCCAATGCCAAGCTCCTGTTCGCGACCCTGTTCGTCCTGTGGGCGGTGGTGTTCGGCGTCGGCTTGCAGCTCGTCCCGCACGAAGGCGCGAGCTCGCCGTACGGCGGCCTTGGGCTGATCGCGCTGTTCAGCGGCTTCTTCATCATGATGGGGCTGATCTGGAGCGTGATCGGCGACTAGGCCACTCAGCGCCTGCAGCAACAGAGGCCCGGCTTTCGCCGGGCCTCCGGATTCCTGGCCGTCGGTCGCTCTCGTCCCGTCAGGGAAGTGCCGCGACGATCGCCTCGAGCGTGGCCTGGTTGGCGAGGATCACCTCGAACGCCACGTCGTCCTTGACGTAGAGCACGCCGCCGCTCATGTCCGACGCGAGCGACCACACCTGCTTGCCGCCGACCGTCGCCTTCGTGAGCTCTGAAGCGGTCCCTCCCGCCATGAGGTCGAGGAGCTTCGAGGCGTCCAGGCCCTTGATCTGGAGCGCGATGACGACGCCTGGCGAGGTCGGGTCTGCCGCCGTGGCAATGGCCATCCGGACATCTGCGATCGTCTTGCCGTTGGCCGTGAGGATGGGGTCAAGCTCGCCGGCGTCGATCGGTACGCCGATCGCCGTGGCGATGCTTGCGCCGTCAAACGACCGCTTGACGAATGTCACCCCCGCAATCGTGCTGGGCAACATCGCCTCGAGGTCTCCGGCGGCGCCCGGCTGGAAGCTGACGTCGGGCGCCGAGGGAGCCTCGGTCACCGTCGCGTCGCTGGAGGCGGGCTGGCTAGCGCCGGCGTCTGCGGACGCGGCGGGCTGGGAGGCGGCGGGCGCCGTGGTCGGCGATGCAGCCGATGAGCCGCAGGCGCCCACCACCAGCACGAGGCCGACAAGCCCCACCGACAAACGTCGATCGATCGACATGACATCACTCCTGAGAGAGATATCGGGGATGGTCGGGTCACGACCGCGCGAGCCCCCCGTGTGCCAGCGTGGCGGACGACATGCTACCTCGCCGCCGAGCGGCCGCCATGGACTCGGTCCACCGTCTTCGATATGATCCAACACCATTCACTATGAATAGGTTCTATGCATCGCGGTGGCGGAGCCGTGTCGGGAGGTGTTCGATGGACACGAAGGCGCAGGTGCAACCGGGCGCAGGGGCCCTGGCGGCGGCCACCACACCGCCGTTTGTCAACCGGCGCGATCCCGCACAGCGGCTGGGTCCTGACGGCAAGCTCGCGGTCAGCCCGCGCGCTCCCCGTTGGCAGGACGTGCCCGACGAGAAGTGGAACGACTGGCGCTGGCAGCTCTCGAACCGGGTCAACGATCTCGCGGACGTCGAGCAGATCCTGGAGCTGACCGACGAGGAGCGCGAGGGCCTGTCCGCGCCCGACAAGTTCCGGGTCGATGTCACGCCCTACTTCATCAGCCTGATCGACCCGAAGGACCCGGACGACCCCATCCGGCGTCAGATCATCCCGCTCGGGCGCGAGGTCCGTTCGTTCACCGGGATGATGGAGGACAGCCTGGCCGAGGATCGGCATTCGCCCGTCCCGGGCCTCGTCCACCGCTACCCGGACCGCGTCCTGATGCTGATCACGACGCAGTGCGCGAGCTACTGCCGGTACTGCACGCGGAGCCGGATCGTCGGCGACCCGACCCAGAACTTCAACCGCAAGGAGCACGAGGCCCAGCTGGACTACATCCGGCGAACGCCGCAGATCCGCGATGTCCTGATCTCGGGCGGTGACGGCCTCACCCTGGCGCCGAAGCTGTTCGAGTCGGCGATCCGCGGCCTGCGCGAGATCCCGCACGTGGAGATCATCCGGATCGGCTCCCGGGTCCCCGTGTTCCTGCCCCAGCGGATCGATGACGAGCTGTGCGAGATGCTGGCGAAGTATCACCCGCTGTGGCTGAACATCCACGTCAACCACCCGAACGAGATCACGCCCGAGGTCGCCCGCGCCTGCGACAAGCTGAGCCGCGCCGGGATCCCGCTGGGCAACCAGTCCGTGCTGCTGGCGGGCATCAACGACTGTGTCCATATCCAGCGCGATCTCGTCCACCGGCTGGTGGAGAATCGCGTCCGCCCGTACTACATCTACCAGTGCGACCTGGTCGAGGGCGCCGGGCACTTCAGGACGCCGGTCGGCAAGGGCCTGGAGATCATGGAGGGGCTCCGGGGGCACACCTCCGGCTACGCGGTGCCGCAATACATCATCGACGCGCCCGGCGGCGGCGGAAAGATCCCGGTCATGCCGAACTACATGGTGAGCTACTCGGATCACAAGGTGATCCTGCGCAACTACGAGGGGTACATCACCACCTACGAGGAGCCCGCCGAGTACACCCCGCACGACAGCTCGACCTGCCGCTACTGCCAGAACCCCCGACCCGAGCCTGGCCAGGAGGGCATCACCGCGCTGCTCGACGGCAAGCGGATGTGGATCGAGCCGGCGGGCTTCGAGCAGGTGCACGATCGCGGCTCGACGGAAACCCACCGGCTCAAGGACCCCTCGAAGTGGGTGCCGTACGGCGTTGGGGCGATCGAGGGCAGGTCGGCCGAGGGCGAAGGCCGCCTGCCGGTGCTCGATTCGGGCACCTTTGGACCCGGCGAGGAGCCGCGCCCCGCCGACGGCCAGCCGTCGGCGACCGCGAACCACGAGCTGCTGTAGCCGCCGACCGGGCGGACGCGGCCGAATGGCCGGAGGCGACCGCGCGGAGGCGGCGGGCCTCGGGCCTACAATCTCGGCCTGATGACGAAGCCTCGGAAGAAGCAGCCACTCGGCCAGTCGATCGGCGGGATCCTGTTCGGCTTCGAGCAGCAGGTGCTCCGCACGATGCCGCCGGCGCAGGAGATGGTCCACCATGCTCGACCCGATGCCCCGATGCCCGCAGGAGACGGCGGCCTCGTGACAATCGGGATGCCGGCCGACGGGGAGCCCGTGCTCGATTCAAGCTCCCACGGACCGGGTGAGGGGCCGTGTCCGGCCGACGGCCAGCCCACGGCGACCGCCAACCATGAGCTGCCGTAGCCGCTGATCGGGCGGATGCGCGCCGCTGTGCTAGCCTTCAATCCCGACCCAATCACTCGGATATGAGGTGACACACGCGGTGACCGCTGCTCCGGGCAGTCTCGGCAGCCGGCCGGCCCCCGCGGGCCTGCCCGACGCGAACATCCAGCCGCCGACCATCGCCGAATCGGGCGATCCGTTCAGTGCGCTGCGCGTCATGGATCTCGTCGCCCGCATCGACCGTGGGCGTCCCGTCAGGATCGACGACCTGGTCGACCGGCTCAACGCCGCGTACCTGGACTGGCTGTTCACGCGGCGCGTGGTGGTGGATGCCCTGGTCGCGCTGCAGGCCAACTGGATGACCGACTACCGCAACGCCTCGGGGATCGTGCTCGAGGACGACCAGTACGGCGTCACCGTCACCGTCGAGGACTCCAGCCGCGTCGACCCTTGGATCGTCCGCCAGGCGAACCGCGAGGCGACCGAGTGCCACGCACGGCTGGCCGAGTTCGCCCGTCGCGATCGCCCGTCCGGGGGTGGCTGAGTTGCCGCCCCGTACGCCGCAACGCTGCGCGTGTCCACGGCGGGCTCGGTCCCAACCGGCCGTGCGCCCGCCGACCTGACCTCGCCGCTTCGGATCGGCTTCGCGGTCCCGGTCCGGAGCGCAACCGGCGCCCGTGCGCCGCAGCGCCGCGTTCCAGCTTTCAGCACCCAGGAGCTTTGCCGCATGTCCGTTCCCGGCTACGCCAAGGACGTTCTCGTCTCCGCCGAGTGGGCCAGGGCCCACCTCGACGATCCCGCCGTCCGGTTCGTCGAGGTCGACGTCGACACCACCGCCTACGACCAGAGCCACATCCCGGGCGCCGTCGCCTGGAACTGGACCAGCCAGCTCTCGGACGGCATCCGGCGCGACGTCGCGACGCCCGGGGAGTTCAGCGCGCTGCTGGGCGCGAGCGGGATCGGTCCCGACACGACCGTGGTCCTGTACGGCGACAACAACAACTGGTTCGCCGCGTGGGCGTACTGGCAGCTCAAGCTGTACGGGCACGAGCGGGTGCGACTGCTCAACGGTGGTCGCCGGTACTGGCTGGACCAGAACCTGCCCCTGTCCACCGAGGTGCCCACGTATGCCGCGACGGACTACCGGCTGGGCACGCCCGACCTCTCGATCCGGGCGTTCCGTGACGACATCCTGCCCCGGCTCGGCGACCCGCAGCTCGCCCTCGTCGACGTCCGGTCGCCTGCCGAGTACAACGGCGAGGTGATCGCGCCGCCAGGCATGACCGAGACCGCCCAGCGCGGAGGCCACATCCCCGGCGCGGCGTCGATCCCGTGGGCCCAGACGGTGCGCGAGGACGGGACCTTCAAGAGCACCGAGGAGCTCGAGGCGCTCTACCGCGCCAAGGGAGTGACGAAGGATCGCGACGTCATCGCGTACTGCCGCATCGGCGAGCGCTCGTCGCATACGTGGTTCGTGCTGCGCGAGCTGCTCGGGTTCGACCGGGTCCGCAACTACGACGGATCGTGGACCGAGTGGGGTTCGATGGTCGGCGTGCCGATCGAGAAGGGCGCCCAGGGGGCGACCGGCTAGAGCATCCCGGGGTTGGGCAGCAGCCGGGCGGGATCGACGAGCCCGGCCTCGCTCGCCATGTACTGATCGCGATCGTGGATGAGGAATCCGAGATCGAGCAGGAGGCGGAGCACCGGACTGGGTCCCTGGACCGCGCACTGGACGGACCCGCCGCGGGCGGCCATTCGTAGCGCGGCCAGGGTGGGGGCGACGGGGTCGATGCCGGGCCGGACGAGCAGCCGGTCGACGACGCGTACGCGACCGGCCTGGCGCGTCCGCGCGTGGACGATCGCGGCCGGCTCGCCGTGAACGGCCACCACGGCCGACTCCGCCTCCCCCTGCGATCCCCAGAACTCGTGATCGACCGAACGATCGACGCCCGTCCATTCGAGCTCGAGGCGGGCGAGCTCCGAGGGGTCGGTACGCTCGACGTCGATGGTCCGGGGCGGCGCCGGCACGACGTCGCCGGCACCCTCCAGGTAGAGGCTCGCCCACAGCGGCATCATGCCGGCCCGCACGTACAGCGGGAGGGCCCGTGGATCGTCCGAGGCGAAGGTTGTCCGGCGGCTCGCGCCGGCGAACAGGGCCGAGAGCAGCGGCCGGCCGATGCCTCGCCCCAGGAGGTCGGGTCGCACGAACAGGTCCGCGAGGTGCACCGAGACGCCTGCGTCCACGACCGCGCCGAACGCGACGACCTCACCTCCCGCAACGCTCAACATCGCCCGGTGGTGCCGGACCAGGTGGGCCACGTACGGTCCGACGATGTCGACGATGACAACCGGGCCATCATTGCCATGGCCGGCGAGAATCGACCGGATCGCGGCGACGTCGTCCGACTGGGCAGCGCGGATCTCTGGGGCGGGCGTCACGGGTCGACCATGCCCTCGACCAATCAGGCCCGGCGCGCCTGCGGGCCGCGCCCGTACCCGGCCATGATGTCCAGCAGCCGTTCGTGGTCCAGGGCGTGCGCGGTGATCCCGTCGCGTCCGGTCATCGTGCGGGCAGCCAGCAGGGCGTTGACGACTGCCGCCTCCGTGGCCTCGACGGCCGCCTCGAACAGCGGCGTGATCGCGCGATCGACGACCATCCGCGTCGCGACCGTGGTGTGCGGATCGCGCTCCCCCGCGGTGCGCGACAGCCCGCGGTTGCCCGTCGCGAACGCGATGAACAGGTCTCCCGAGCCGTGGGAGGCGATGCCGCCCATCCGCGCGATGCCGAGGCCGGCCCGCTGGGCGAGCCGCTCGCACTGGTGCGGGAGCAGCGGAGCGTTGGTCGCAACGACCGCGATGATCGAGCCGCCGCCGGCCCCCGACCTCGAAGACGTCGCGCTCGCCTCGCCGGACGCGGCCGCCTCGCGACGCTCCAGCTCATCCCACGCGCTCGGCACGTCCGACGTCGGGATCTCCTGGCCCACGGGCACGCCGTCGATCCGCAGCAGCTCACGCGAGCCGTAGTTCGCCTGTACCAGGGCCCCCACGACCCAGCCGCCGTCCTGCTCCGGGACGAGCCGCGACGCCGTCCCGATCCCGCCCTTGAACTCGTGGCAGATCATGCCGGTGCCGCCGCCGACGTTGCCCTCGGCCACCGGCCCGCCCGACGCGGCCGCCAGGGCGGCGTCGACGTGCTCGGGGCGAACGTGGAAGCCGTTGATGTCGTTGAGCGCGCCGTCGTACGTCTCGCCGACCACCGGCAGCGACCAGAACACGGATTCGGGCGAGCGCTCGCGAGCCGCGTGGCGGACCAGCGCGTCGCGGACAACGCCCACGCTGTGGGTGTTGGTGATCGCGATCGCGCCGCCCAGAAACCCGGACTCCCGGACCCACTCGAGGCCCGTGAGCTCGCCGTTCCCGTTGAGCCGGTGGCAGCCCGCGAACACGGGCTCGGTCCAGACATCGTCCTCGTGGGGGACAACGACCGTCACCCCGGTCCGAACCGGACCCCGGCCGACCTCGAGCGGCCCGTCGCCTTCGATCAGCGTCGTGTGGCCAACGCTGACGCCCGGGACATCGGTGATCGCATCCAGTTCGCCGGGGATGAGTCGCCCGATGTGAATGCCCAGCTCGCGTGCGCCCACGACCCCTCCGGCTCCGGTCCGACCCGCCAACCTGCGGTCAACCTATCATCGCCCGGTGCGCATGATTTCGGAGGTTGGTCTCGCAGCGGTTCCCGGACGACCCGGGTCTGATCCGGCGTTCCTGCGGGTTCCCTCGCTCGACGCCGTCCCGCCGCTGGATGCCGCGGAGGCGTTCCGGGATCTTCCCGGCCTCGCGCTGCTCGAAAGCGCCCGTCCCGGCCGCACGGGCCGCTGGAGCTTCCTGACCGCGGATCCGGTCCTCGTCCTCGACGCGCCGGCCGAGGGTGCGGATCCGTTCGCCGAGGCGCGGGCGCTGCTGGGGCGCATGGGCTCCGAGACGCCGGCATCGCCCGATGCGCCGCCGTTCGCCGGCGGCCTGGCCGGGTACCTCGCCTACGACCTGGGCCGGCGGTTCGAGCGCCTGCCGTCGATCGCGAGTGTGGACCAGCACCTGCCGCTGCTGCGGCTCGCGCTCCATGACTGGGTGCTGGCGTGGGACCGGCGCTCGGGCGCCGCGTGGCTCGGGGGCCGTCCCGTCGATGGGGACCGCGCGCGCCTCGGCCGCCGCACTCGCGACGTCCTCGCTCGCGTCGAGCGACTCCGGCGAGGTGAGGTGGCTTCATCCGACCGTGATCGGGTCACGCTCCCGACCGGGCTGACGTCCGACACCGACCGGGCTGCGTGGATGGCCGGCGTGGAGGCGGTCCGGGGTGCAATCGGCCGTGGCGAGCTCTACCAGGCAAACGTGGCACGCCGCCTGACCGCACCGTTCAGCGGGGATCCGTGGCCGGTGTTCCGTCGGCTGCGCACGGGCGATCCCGCGCTGTTCGCTGCGTACCTCGACCTGGGTCCGTCACCGGCGACCGGGGCGCCTCGGGCACTCCTGTCGGCATCTCCCGAACCCTTCCTGGCCATCGACGGGAGCGGCCGGGTCTCGACCGACCCGATCAAGGGCACGCGACCCCGGGGCCGCACGCGTGGGGAGGATCGCGCGCTTGCCCGCGAGCTGATGGCCAGCGGCAAGGACCAGGCCGAGAACATGATGATCGTGGACGTGTTGCGCAACGACCTCGGCCGGGTGTGCGTGCCGGGCACGGTCCGCGTGCCCCGTCTGCTGCGGCTCGAGCGGACGGCGGCCGTCCAGCACCTCGTGACCACGGTGACCGGCCGTCTGCGGCCGGGTCTCGGGCCGCTCGACCTGCTGGCCGCGGCCTTTCCCGGTGGCAGCATCACGGGTGCCCCCAAGATCCGCGCGATGGAGGTCATCGAACGGCTCGAGCCGGTCCGGCGCGGACCCTACTGCGGGGCGCTGGGCTGGATCGGGCCTGATGGCCGGATGGGCTCGAGCATCCTCATCCGCACCTTCGTCGCGGATGGCGAGCGACTGACGCTGCACGTGGGCGGCGGCATCACCTGGCGCAGCGATCCAGGGGCCGAGTGGAGCGAGACGGTGGCCAAGGCGAGCGGCCCGCTGTCGTCCATCGGCGCGGTCGAGATCCCGGCATGACCGGGAGCCCGGACACCACCCCGGTCGCTCGGCCCCCGGCCCCCGGCCCCCGGTTCGTGTGGGTCGATGGCGAACTCAAGCCGTCATCGGGCGCGCATCTGTCGGTCTTCGACCGTGGCTTCCAGCTGGGCGACGGGATCTTCGAGACGCTGCGCGCTCGCGGTGGGCACGTGACCGAGCTGGCCGAGCACGTGGCCCGGCTACGGGAGTCCGCGGACGGCCTTGCGATCGAGCTCCCCGCCGACATCGAGCCCCGCCTCGCCGGCGGGATCGAAGCCCTGCTTGCCGCGGAAGTGCTGGACGCGACCGACGCCGACGCGTCCATCCGGATCACGGTCTCGCGCGGGCCGTGGCCGGAACGGGGCCTGCTGCCGGCCGCGTCCGAGCACCTGTCGGCGACCATCGTGATCCAGGCCTGGCCGGTCATGCCGCCCCCCGCCGGCCATCTCGACCACGGGCTTTCGCTTGCCGTCAGCACGATCCGCCGCGACCCGCTCAACCCGATCGCAACGCTCAAGACCACCTCCCGCGCGGACTACATCTACGCCCGGATCGAGGCCCGTCGCGCCGGCGCCGAGGACGCCGTGTTCCTGACGACCCAGGGATACCTGTCGGAATCGACCACCGCCAACATCTTCCTCGTCCGGCGCGGCACCGACGGCGGGCTCGAGCTGGCGACACCGGCGCTGGACTGCGCGATCCTGCCGGGGACGACCCGGTCGTGGCTGCTCCGGTGGGCGGCGACCGTCGGGCTGACGCCGATCGAGAGCCGGCTGACGCCGGACGAGCTCGCCGCAGCCGACGAGGCGTTCCTGTGCTCGTCGGTCGCCGGGATTCTGCCGGTCACCAGGTTCAACGGGCACTCGATCGGGACCGGGCTGCCCGGGCCGTGGACGCTCCGGGCGCGGGCCGATCGCGAGGCGTTCATCCGCGCGGGCTAGACGGATGACGGGCGGGCCGGGCGGCCGCAGGTCCGTCGCCGGTCGGCACCGCATACCGGCGCGCCGCCCTAGACTCGACCGATGACACGCGACGAGCTGATCCTTCGCACCCGCCAGCTGATCGCCGAGGGCGAGCGGCTCGACCTGCAGCCGTCGCTCAACGCGCTCCAGACCTGGCTCCAGCTGTCGGATGACCTGCTGGCGACGGCGTGGGGCACCATGGACCGCTACCACCTCGCGTGGCTGATGGTCGGCAAGCCGAAGGGGATCATCCGCGGACGCGGCCTGACCGGAGCGGAGGAGGCGGCGTACGTTCGAGAGGTCGCCGCCCAGAAGACGGCCGCGCTGCGAATGAGCCTGGACGCCGTCGAGCGGCAGGGCATGCCGTTTCGCGGCGAGACCGGCGGGGTCGGCGCGGGACAGGGGATGGGCGAGGTCCCGGGGCCCGGCAGCGACGTTGCCGCGCCGTCGGTCGACGGCATCCCGGGCGCCGAGCCCCAAGCCCGCGTCGCCCGGCGGGTCCGGGCGGGTGATCCCGCTCGATCCCGAGATGCAGCGCCGCCTCGACGAGGTCAGGCGTGAGGCGGCCGAGCACGGCGACCACGAACCGAGACGGGCACCGCGCCCCGAGCGTCTTCAGCGATGACGGCCGGGCGGGTCACCGCGTCCGGCGCCGGGCGACGGGTCACCGCGTCCGGCGGCGAGCGAACGGTGCCCGCGCCCGATCCGGTGGCGCGCGAGTACCTGCTGCTCGCGCTCCGCATCGACCAGCACGCGCCGGGGACGGTCGACGGGTACTTCGGGCCGGCGGACCTCAAGGCACAGGTCGACATGGAGCAGCTGCGCGGGCCCGCGCACCTCGCCGACGACGCTGCATCCCTTCGCGCTCGTCTGGACGCCGAGGTTGCCGAGCCCGACCGCCGGCACTGGCTCGACGTCCAGCTGATCGCCCTGGAAACGCTCGCCCGCTCGCTGGCGGGCACGACGCTTCCGTACCTCGAGCACGTGACCCGCAGCTTCGCGTTCCGTCCGATCCGCCGCCCGGAGCCCGTGTTCGCAGCGGCCGCGCGCGAGCTGGACGCGCTGCTGCCGGGTTCGGGGGCGCTCGGCGAGCGCCTTGCTGCGGAGGATGCGGCGTGGACGGTGCCGCCGGAACGGCTGCCGGTCGTGGTCGAACAGCTCGTGAGCCGGTTCCGGGAGCGCGCCGCGGGACTGTTCGGGCTGCCGCCGGGCGAGGACCTGCGGGTGTCGCTGGTCCGGAACCAGCCATGGTCCGGGTACAACTGGTACGACGGCGGGTACCGATCCCGCGTCGACCTGAACCTGGACCTGCCAATCCGGCTACCGGCCCTGATCGGGACCGTCGCCCATGAGACGTACCCCGGGCATCACCTCGAGCACGCGCTCAAGGAACAGGAGCTCGTCGAGCGACTGGGACGGCTCGAGGCGAGCGCGCTCCTGATCAACACGCCCGAGTGCCTGATCTCCGAGGGCCTGGCCAACGTGGGCCGCCGGATCGTCGCGCCGCCCGAGACAACGGCGGAGCTGCTCGTGGACCTGGCGCCGGTGGCCGGTCTCGAGCTCGCCGGTGACCGCGACGGCCTGCGCGAGGCGGCAGACCGGCAGCCGCGGATCGCCGGACCACGCGCCGTGCTCGACGAGACCCGGGTGAACGCCGCGCTGATGCTCCACGCGGACGGACGGCCCCACGACGAGGTCCTCGACTACCTCATCGAGGTCGGGCGGTTCGCACCGGAGTCCGCCGCGAAGCGGCTCGAGTTCATGGAGCATCCGCTGTGGCGTACCTACATCTTCGTCTACCCGGAAGGCGAGGCGCTGCTGGGCCGCTGGCTGGATATGGTCCCGGAGGAGGCTCGGGCCGCGCGCTTCGGCCGGTTGCTGCGCGAGCCGCTCACGCCACCCGCGATCGAGGCGGAGATCGAAGTGGCGAGACAGGCGGGACGGGAGGCCGGGACGACGGCATAGGCCGCAGGCCGCGGCTGACCGTCAGCTGGCAGCCGCCCGACAGCACGCGTTGGCCGGGCCGTCCGGGGCCGAGGTCAGGGAGCTCACCCGGGCGCCCTGGTGGGGCCAGCGGCCTCAGCGAGCGCGCAACGCCGCGGCAACCACTGCAGCGGCGATGACCACGATCGCCAGCGGCCCGTACCGCTGGTCAAAGTAGGCGATCGGGTCCAGGACGCCGCCCTCGACGCGCGCCCAGCCCCAGTCGATCAGGAAGCCGGCGACAACCGATGCTGCTGCGAGCGTGGCGGCCGTTGTGATCCGGGTGCCACGCGTCGGGATGACGGATGATCCGCCGCCCCACAGCAGCGCGAGGGTCACCGCCCAGCCGACACCGGCCGCGACCGCGATGAGCCCGGCACCGACATCCAACAGGCCGAGTCCGAAGATCAGCAGTGCGCCGATCGCGCCGGCGAGGCCCGCGGCCACCAGCGCGCGCACGATCGATCGCGACGGCCCGCCCGCTGGCGAGGCCACCCTCGCCGCTCCGTCGTCGACGCGTTCGCCCTCGTAGCGTGCGCCGGGAGGGCGCGCGAGACGCGCGGACCCGCCGCTGCGCTCGTGGCCGGGTGTTTGCGCCGGGTCGTCCATGGACCAGATCCTACGCGCTCGCCCGGTGGGAACGGTATCCTTCGACACCGTGAGCCATCCCAGTCTCGGTCTCCCGCCCCGCAGCCTGGTCGCCGGGTATCCGGACGCGGCCGTGCGGCTTCGAGAGAACCGTGCCCGGATCGCGACACGCGCGCTCGAGGTGGCCGTTGCGGACGACCCGACCTTCTCCGCACGGTACGACGAGCGGGGCCTCCGCAACCTGCTGGGCGACGCCGAGGCGCTGAGCGATCGCCTGGCGCTGTGCGTTGCCGGCAACGACCCCTTCTGGCTCAAGGAGTTCGCGAACCAGGCCGCCCCGGTGTTCCGGCGGCGGAAGGTCGCGATGGACGACGTCGTCCGGATCTGCGAGGGGCTTCGGTCGGGTGCTCGCGGCGTCCTCGCCGAGGACGAGATGGTCCCCGCCGAGCTGGCGCTGGACGAGGCCGTCGGCGTGTTCCGCTGGTACCGGCGCCTGGCCGGGGACGCGCGGAAGCGGAACCGTCTCCTCGCCGCGATCTACAAGGGCGCGTAGGGGTCGCAGTTGACGATCAAGTGGGTCAAGGTCGACCAGCTGGTGATGAACGGGGAGCCGTTCTGCTACGGCAGCCGCCTGACGGTGCGCCAGGTCCTCGAGGAGCGCGCTGCCGGACGGACCGTCGTGGACATCCTCAAGGATCACCCGGAGCTCCGGATCGTCGGGATCGCGGAGGCGTTCGCCTACGCGGCCGGCCACCGCGACCAGTACGCGGACTTCTTCGAGTCCGATGGCTCGCTCGCCGGACCGGGCCTCACGGATGCCGAGGCGGATGTGCTCCCGGAACGGTTGCGCGTGCCGGGCGTCGTGATCGGCACCGCCCAGCCGGCCTGACGCCGCCGGAAGCCACAGCAGCGAAGGCGCGCCGCCAGCCGGGGCCCGTGCGCCCGAGCGGGCTCGATCTGCGGACGGAAGGGCCGGCCGGTCATTTCCGAGTGTAGTGGTAGGATTTCCCGACGATGACTGAGACACAATCTGCCGCCGCCCCCGAAACCGACCTCGACCCCACGTTCGACGCGCAGCGCCGCGCGACCGAGCTGGCCATCCTCGACGCGCTGCGCGCCGTCGTCGACCCCGAGATCGGCATGAACGTCGTGGAGCTCGCGCTGATCAGGCAGATCATCCTTGGTCCGGACTCGACCGAGGTGAAGATGATCCTCACGACCCCGTTCTGCCCCTATGCCGGCGCGATGATCCAGCAGGTCAAGGAGCAGGCGGAGAGCGTCGTGGATCACCAGGTCAAGGTGACGTTGCTGGCCGAGCGCTGGGATCCGCGCGACGCCGGCCTGATGTGGTGAGCGGCGACCCTTCACCGGGTCCCGATCGATGACCTCGCGCAAGCTCCCATTCGAATCTGCCGTGGCGACCGGTCGCGGCGACGACGGCACCACCGGGCTGCTGTTCGGCGGTGACCGGATCCGCAAGGACGACCCGCGCACCGAGGCCTACGGCACGCTTGACGAGGCGGTGGCCGCGCTGGGCCTGGCTCGCGCCGAGCTCCGTACGAAGGCCGAGTACGGGGTGCTGCCAGCCAGGCTCGGAGGGCTTGCGGACCTGATCCTGCGCTTCCAGCGGGAGCTGTTCGTCGCCGGCGCCGAGCTTGCGACGAACCCCGAGGGCCGCGCGAAGCAGCGTGACGGCGAGACCCGCGTCTCCGTGGCGATGGTGGACGCTCTCGATGCCACGCTGCGCGAGATGGAGGCCACGATCGAGCTGCCCCGCGAGTTCGTCGTACCCGGGGAGACCCGCGTGAGCGCCGCGCTCGAGCTGGCGCGGACCCTCGTCCGGCGTGCAGAGCGCCGAACCGTGACCCTTGCCTCGGACGATCCGACCATCGCCGCCAGCCCTCTGATGCCGTACCTCAACCGTCTGGCCGACCTGCTGTGGATCCTCGCGCGAGTCGCCGAGCAGGCCGAGGCCAGGGAGTCAACTGCCGCCCGTCCCGCTGGACGTGCTGCGCGGACTCGAACCCCGTCACCCGAAAGGAGCCAATGATGCTTCGAGCCCAGTACAGTCCCACGCAGCTTGGCGTCCGCCCGGCGCCGGAGCTGGTCCAGCGGTTGCTCATCGGCGCGTTCGGCTGGATGTTCGCCGGCCTGTTGATCAGCGCCGGCGTCGCGTTCGTGACCACGACCAGCACTGGGCTCCTCAACACCGTCGCCGACATCTGGTTCCTGATCGTGATCGGGCAGTTCGCCCTCGCGATGGTGATCCAGGCGACGATCAACCGGGTGTCACCGACCGCCAGTCTCGGCCTGTTCTTCGTGTTCGCGGCGTCGATGGGTCTCACGATCGGCGTGGTGGTGAGCGCGTACAACGGCGGTTCCGTCGTGGGTGCCTTCTTCTCGGCCAGTGCCATGTTCGGGGCGGCAGCGCTCTACGGCGCCTCCACGAAGCGGGAGCTGGCCGGGATCGGCGGCATCCTGTTCATGGGGCTGATCGGGATGATGGTCGCCTTGATCGTGAACATGCTGCTCGCCTCGAGCGTGATCGGCTGGCTGATCTCGATCGGCGGCGTGGCGCTGTTCACCGTGCTGACCGCGTACGACGTGCAGCGGATCACCCGCGGCGATTACGCCGCGTTCGCCGGCAGCCAGGAGAAGGCGTCGATCATCGCCGCGCTCCACCTGTACGTGGACTTCATCAACCTGTTCCTGTTCATGCTCCGCCTGATGGGCGGCTCGCGGAGCTAGGGCCGGACCCCGCGGGTCAGCCGTCGAGGGCAGGCAGGACAACCCGATCGCCCTGGCTCGTCGCGAGCAGGGCCTCCAGCTCCGCGGCGGGCAGCGGGCGAGCGTACAGGTATCCCTGGCCGCGGTCGCAGGACAGCTGTCGCAGCCAGGCGAGCTGCTCCGCCGTCTCGATCCCCTCGGCGACCACATCGATACCCAGGCCGTGAGCGAGTCCGATCACGGCCTGGACGATGGGCAGGTTCGCGTCGTCCGATCCCAGGCCGGCCACGAACGACTGGTCGATCTTGATCGTATCGAGCGGCAGCCGCCGGAGATACGCCAGGGACGAATACCCTGTCCCGAAGTCGTCGAGCACCAGTCGCACCCCGAGGACACGGAGAGCGCGCAGCCGCTCCACTGACACCTCGGACTGGTCCATGACCACGCTCTCCGTGATCTCGAGCTCGAGGGTGGCCGGGTCGAGCCCGGTATCGTCGAGGATCGCGGCCACGCCGGGGACGAGATCCGCTTGCGCGAACTCCCGCGCGGACAGGTTGACGCTGACGACGAGCGGCCCGGCGGCTGGATAGCGCTGCTGCCAGCCGCGCACCTGCTCGCAGGCGGTTCGAAGGACCCAGCGGCCGATTGGCAGGATGAGGCCCGTCTCCTCGGCGAGGGGGATGAACGACAGCGGCGGCACGAGGCCGCGCTCGGGGTGCTGCCAGCGCAGCAGCGCCTCGAGGCCCACGATCTCCCCGGACTGGAGGTCAACCAGCGGCTGGTAATGCAGTCGTAGCTCCGCGCGCTCGATCGCTCGCCGGAGGTCCTGCTCGAGGAACGCGCGATCCATCGTCTCGGCACGCATGCCGGGGTCGAATACGACCATCGATCGCACGGGATCGGCCTTCGCGCGATGAAGGGCGATCTCCGCCTCCTTGAGCATGTCGGCGGCCTGCGTCCCGTGCAGCCGGCCGACAGCGAGCCCGATGCTCACCCCCACCGCAACCTGCTGCCCTTCGAGGTCGAACGGCCGGGCAAGCACGCGCTCGACCCGTGCTGCGACCCGCTCCGCCTCGCGGGCGCTGCGGAGCGGTGCGAGCAGGATCCCGAACTCGTCGCTACCCAGCCGGGCAACCGTGTCCGACCGCCGTGCCGCTCCGGCGAGCCGGCGCGCCGCCTCGATGAGGAGTGCGTCGCCGGCGGCATGGCCCAGGCTCTCGTTGACGATCTTGAACCGGTCGATGTCGAGCAGGATCATCCCGATCCGGCTGCCGCCGCCCCGCGACGGTGGGGAGCCGGCCGGGGAACGGTCCTCGGCGACGGGGGCGCTCTCCTCCGAGTTGGCCGCCGGCGCCACTTCGACGAGCTCAGAGAGCCGGCTGAGGAGGAGGGTGCGGTTCGGGAGGGCGGTCAGCGGATCGTGAAGTGCCGCGTGCGCGCGTCGCCGAACCTCGGTCTGGGCGCGCTCGAACAGCCGGGCATTGTCCAGCGCGACCGACGCGAGCTGCGCGAACCGCGCGACCGCACTGATCTCCCGGGCCGAGAACGTGCGCGCAGGGATCCCGGTCGCGAGTCCGATCACGCCGAGCACCTCGTTGCCCGAGGTCAACGGGACCGCGCACACGGCGCCGAAGGCCCCGTGCTCCAGGTCCGGGGCGCGCTGTCCATAGGCGTCGTAGTCATCGACGACCCGGGGCGCACCGCTGCTGACGACGGACCAGCCGAGGCCGGTGCCCCGCGGCGGCCGGTACCCGACGTGACGCTCGAACGTGCCGATGCCCACCCGCGCCACGAGCTCGGATGCGCCATGTCCGTCGTCCTCGAGGAGGTACAGGTAGCCATCGTCGACGCCGACCATCGCGGCAGCACGTTCCACGATGGCGCCCAGGAGCTCCTGCGGCTCCAGTCGCGCCAGGAGCCGGTAGGTCGTCTCATCGACCGCCGCGAGGAACAGGTCGCGGGTGGGGTCGTTGGCCAGCCCGCGGCCGGCATCGAGGGGCTTGGCGAGGTACAGGGCTCGATCCGCCGCGGCCACCACCTCGTCCTTGGTGGCCCCATCGTCCGGGAAGCGCGCCGCCCCGACCGTGACGGTGACAAGCGGGCCGTTCTCGGTGGTCAGCGCCGCGACCGAGGCGCGGACGCGCTCCGCGATCTCCCTCGCCTCGGCGGTCGGCACCCTGGTGAGGAGGATCGCGAACTCGTCGCCCCCGTACCGATAGACGCGGTCGTCGGCCCGGATCGTGTTGTGCATTGCCTGCCCGATTCGGGCCAGCAGCGTGTCACCCGCAGGGTGGCCATGGGCGTCGTTGAATGACTTGAAGGCGTCGAGATCGAGCATCAGCAGCACGAACGGCTCACCCGCCCCGACCCACGTGCTGATCTCGCGCTGGAAGGCGCCGTGGTTGCGGAGCCCGGTCAACGCGTCGTGCTCGGCGCGTGTCATGACGGCGTCGTGCGTCTCCGCGTTGCGCAGCGCGATCGACGCCTGGGCCGCAAACAGCTGGGAGAGCTCGAACTCGTCCTGGGTGAAGTGCGCCTCGTCCCCGCCCAGGCGGGCGAGGTTCAGGGTTCCGATGACGCCACCGGCAACCAGCAGCGGGCACACGATCATCGACTCCGGCTCCTCGGGTGTGCCGGGGATGTGTACGGATCGCGGATCCAGGTGCGCGTCGTTGGCCAGCACCGCCTCCCGGTTGCGGACCGCCCAGCCGGTGATCCCTGCATCCAGCGGGCTCTCGTGCGAAAGGATCACCTCGGCGAAGCTGTCACGGGCCACCACCGCCCGCCTGACCCCGGCGACATGGTCCACCCGATAGATCGTCAGCGCGTCGTATGCGACGACGGTCTTCAGCGAGTCGGCGATCATCTCGAGGACGCCGCCCGGGTCGAGCGTGGCCAGTAGCCGTTCGTTGACCTCGAGCAGGCGGCGCTGGCTCTCAAGGCGCCGGTGGAGCTCCTGCCGCTGGCGATCCACCTGCGCGAACGCCTCGGCGTTGACGAGCGCCTGGGCCGCGTAGCCGGCAAAGATCTCGAGGGTTCGCTGGTCGTCCTCGGAGTAGCGGTCGTAGCCGGCCTTCGAAACGACGATGACGCCCAGGACGCGCTCCTCGTACGACATCGGGACCAGCATCATCGAGAGCGGGCCGCGCGACTCGCCGATGTGTCGCGCCCGGGCATCCCCCTCGGCGTCGCCAAGACGGATCGTGAGGTTGTGGAGCGCGACCCACCCCGTCAGGCCTTCGCCGACGGGCAGTCTGAGCATCTCGGGCGGGGGCCGGCCGATCCCGGCGAACTCCCCATGGAACGCGACCGGCTCGCACATCCGAGTGCCGTGGTCGACACGGTAGACGCGGATGGTGTCGTGCTCGATGAGTTGGTCCGCCTCGGCGACGATGGCCTCGCCGATCCCCTTGACGTCCTGAATGCGACTCAGTCGCGAGGACAGCTCCTGGATCGCGCGCAGCCTTGCCGCACCGTCCCGGACGGAGCCGTACAGGCGCCCGTTCGCGACCGCGGATGCGATCTGGTCCGCAAAGGAGGCGTAGAGCGCGGTTTCGTCGAGGTTCCAGTCATACGGGGTCCGGTGGGCGAGGACCAGCATGCCGACGGGATTGTCGCGGAAGATCAGCGGCGCGAGGGCCACCTTCCGCAGCGCTGCGCTCGTGAATACTTCGAGCAGCTCCGGCCCGAGGTCGTCCTGCCCGAGGATGATCGGTCTTCGCTCGCGCATCGCACGCTCGCCCAGGACGGGCAGGTCGTCGGCCGACCTGGTCGCTCCCTCGACCGCGTCAGCGTCAAAGCCCCGCAGGGCGACCAGCCGGAATGGATGGGAGCCGGGCTCGAGCAGCCACAGGCCCGCGAAATCGGCGTTGAACAGCGCCTGCGAGGCATCCAGAACATCCTCGAACACGCTGCCGAGCTCGAGGTTCGCGTTGACCTCGGCGACGATCTGCCCGAGCGCCGTCTCGCGTGCCTCCTGCCGCGGGCCCCACGATGCACGATCGCGGCCGCCACGGAACAGCTGGCCGCGTTCGACCGTGTCGCCCTCTTCGATCGCAGTCGCCATGTGGCGGTCGTCGCTGCCCCGTGATTCTCGAGGATCGCCCTGGCCAGGCGCTCCGGATCGAGGTGTCAACTGGCACCGTATCGATCCGGGGGCCGTTGGGCGATAGGCCGGTGGTACTCCCGGTGCGCCGATCGGTGCGGTTCGACGTCGCATCCCGCGCATCCCATTCGGCCCGGGCCGTGACGCCACCAGCAGCCTTCCGGTTGCCCATCCGGCTCTCCAGTCCGACGGCCGCGACCCGGACACTTGCGGCACGGAGGCGCCTGATGGCGCGGCCGCGATGCGCAGGAGATGGACGATGAAGGTGCTCGTCAGTGCGGCCTCACGACACGGCGCCACGACCGAGGTGGCCGAGGCGATCGCGGCGACGCTCACGGCGGCGGGGGTTGACGCCGTCGTGATCTCCCCGGCCAAGGTCGACGGCATCGATGGCTTCGACGCCGCCGTCATCGGGTCCGCGGTGTATGTCGGGCGCTGGCTCGAGCCCGCGAGGGATCTGCTCGAACGGCACCGGGACGCCTTCAGCGCGATCCCCGTCTGGCTGTTCTCGAGCGGCCCGATCGGGGACCCGCCCAAGCCGATCGAGGATCCCGTCGATGCGCCGGTGCTGCGCGCGCTGGTCGGGGCCCGCGAGCATCGCGTGATCCCGGGGCAGATCGACAAGAAGCACCTGGGCCTCGGTGAGCGCGCAATCCTCGCGGCGGTGCGCGCGCCCGCAGGTGACTTCCGTCCGTGGGCGGAGATCGAGGCCTGGACGCTCGAGATCGCCGCTGCGCTCCGCGAGGTCAGGCGACCGGTCACCGCCCGCTGACCGCGGCGAGATCCGGTCCGTCGCACCCCGGATCCACGGGCGCCGGGCAGTCTCCCGCGCGGCCACCCGACCCGGCATCACCGTGCACCCGGCACCACCGCGCGCATTGCCACCCGGCACCACCGCGCCCATTCCCCACCGGGTTGAGAATGGACCCTGGCGCGGGTGACGCGCCGCCAACGGAGGCTGCACGATGCGGATTGCGATCTTGGGCGCGGGCAACGTGGGCGGAGGTCTCGGAAGGGCGTTCGCAGCGGTCGGGCACGAGGTCGTGTTCGGCGTGCGCGATCCCGAGAGCACCAAGACGATGGCGGCGCTCGCCGACATCCCCGAGGCGACCGCGACATCGCCCGAGGATGCGGTCAACGGAGCGGACGTGATCGTGTTCGCGGTTCGTCCTGTGGCGATGCACGCGATGACCCAGGACCTCCCACCGCTCGATGGCCGGATCGTCATCGATGCCATGAACCGCTTCGACGGCGACCCCGGACGATCGACCGCCGACGATCTCGCCCAGCTCATCCCCGGCGCCCGGCTGGTCAAGGCGTTCAATACCATCGGGTTCGAGAACTACGCCACGGCCCGCGAGCGCCGCTCGCAGGCCGCCATGTTCGTGGCCGGCGACGACCCGGAGGCGAAGCGCGTGGCGCTCGGGCTGGCTGCCGAGATGGGCTTCGCGGCCGAGGACGCCGGCGGCCTCGCCAACGCCCGATCGCTGGAAGAGATGACGAGGGTCTGGCTGGCGCTGTCCCAGACGCACGGCCGCAACGTGGGATTTGCGGTCTCACTCGACTGAGCAGCGTCTCGAGACGCGTCAGATCGAGGAGGTCTCGGAGCTCCAGCCCGTGAGCAGGACATTGCCGCCCGCTGCGGGATCTCCCCCATTGACCGTCACGCGCCCGACGCGGACGGTGGGCGCATGAGACGACGCACCCGGACCCTGATCGCGGGCCTCGTGGCGCTCCTGGGCGCGCCGGTCGCCCTGATCTTCGGTGGCGGTGGCGTCGCGATGTGCCTCGGCCCGCTGAACGTGACCGAGGTCGAGTGCGCGGAGCGCACGGGTCTCTTCCCGGACGTCGGGTTGGGGACGCCGGTCCTTGCACTCACACTGGCGCTGGCACTGTTCGTTCTCGTGCCCATCGCCGCCCGTGACCGTCTGCTGACCGTCGGCGCAACGGCAGCGGGCGCGGTCGCGGGAGCCGTCCTGTTCCTCGCCCTGTGGCCGAGGACGCTCGACGGGTTCGACTCGCGGGGCGAGTGGCTCTCGGTACCGCGTCCGCTCGACGAATGGGCGCTCCTGACTGCGGTCGTGGCCGGGGCGACGCTCGGGTTTGCGGTGCCGGCGGTGCTCGTCATCCTCCGACGGCCGCGCGCGGGCGGGTAGCGCCCGGCCGCATCAAATGCGTCGATGTGTAGGCGGTTGCAGTCGAACGGCTGGCAGGTCGAGGCGGGGTGTGAGCCCGAAGGAAGGCGGCTGCCGGATACAGTGCTCGGCGGCGCGGCAGCCCCGCGGTTCGGCGAGCCGCGTGAGTCCTGCGGCGTCCTGCGGTCGTATCGTCGAACCCGTAACCGAGGAGGACTTCTGATGCGCAGCGTGACCTATTCGATGGGCGTCTCGCTTGACGGCTACATCGTCGGGCCGGACGGCGGCTTCGACTGGTCGACGCCCGACAAGGAGGTCTTTCGCTTCTGGATCGACGAGATCCGAGAGGTCGGCGTCCACCTGATGGGGCGACGGCTGTACGAGACGATGCTGTACTGGGAGACCGCCGACCAGGATCCATCGCTCGACGACGCAGAGATCGAGTGGACCGCACTGTGGAAGCCGCTCCCGAAGGTGGTCTTCTCCACCACGCTGTCGGCGGTGCAGGGCAATGCCCGCTTGGCGTCGGGTGACGTGGCCGAGGAGATCGAGCGGCTGCGTTCAGAACCTGGCGAGGGCGAGATCGCGATCGGCGGCGCCACGCTCGCTGCTGAGGCGGCAGCACACGACCTGATCGACGAGTACCGGACCGTGGTCTACCCGGTGCTGGTCGGCGGTGGCGTTCCGTACTTTCCGCAACGCGAGCGCCGAGTGGATCTCGAACTCATCGAGACCCGCACCTTCAGCTCGAAGGTCGTCTACCTGCGCTACCGCGTAGCGAGATAGCCGGGCCGTCTGCCGGGCACGGACGGCCGCTGCGTCCTCCGTTTGCGTTCGCCAAACCGTCCGTGAACGGAAGCGAGCCGGACGATCACGCAACGGCTCGCCCTGGCTTGACATGTGACTATATGGTCACATAACATGCGGCGATGGACGACGTGTTCCGAGCCATGGCCGATCCGACCCGGCGGAGCCTGCTCGACGAGCTGTTCCGCGAGGACGGGCAGTCGCTGACGGCGCTCGAGTCACGGTTCGGGATGTCGCGCTTCGGCGTGATGAAGCACCTGAGGATCCTGGAGGACGCGGGCCTGGTCGTCACCCGACGGCGCGGCCGCGAGAAGCTCCATTTCCTCAATCCCGTCCCCATCCGGCTCGTCCACGACCGGTGGGTGAGCAAGTACGCCGAGCCCTGGGCGGCAGCGCTCAGCGGCCTCAAGCAGGAGCTGGAGCGTCCCATGGAGAAGGTGTTCGAGATCTACATCAAGACGACCCCGGAGCGGCTATGGGAGGCGATCACCGACCCGGAGATCCGGGCGAAGTACAACTTCGGCGCCCGCCAGGTCTCCGACTTCACGCCGGGCTCGCCCTACCGGATGGGCGCACCGGGCGCGCCCGGCCCGCTGGGCGAGGGCGTCAACCTCGAGGTCGATCCGCCGCGCCGGCTGGTCCAGAGCATGGTCGCGCTGTGGGGCGAGGACGTGAAGGCGGAGGGCACGTCGCGGGTGACCTGGGAGATCGAGCCGGTCGGCGACTCGTGCCACCTGACCGTCACCCACGACCAGCTTCGCGAGGGCGCGAACGAGCAGCTGTACGGCGGCTGGCCGATGATCCTGTCGGGGCTCAAGACCTGGCTCGAGACGGGCGAGCTGCTCACGACGCCGGGCTCGCTGATGTACACCTGAGCCGCGCTACGGACGGGGGATCGACGGGATCGGGCTGGCCTCGCAGTCGCGGGCCAGCCGCCCCAGCGCCTGCCGCTCCGCGGCATCGATCGTGAGCTGCCACCGAGTCTTGACCGCGACCCAATCCACGGCGTACACGCACCGGGCTGATGCGAGCGGCGGCAGCCAGTGGGCGGGGTCCTGGTCGCCTTTGCTGCGATTCGACGATGCGCTGACCGCGAGCAGCGCCCACGGCACGCCAAGATCGTTCGCGAACGCCTCCCGGCGCTGCGGCGCCCAGCCGTAGGCCCCGGAGTCCCAGGCCTCGGCGAGCGCGACGACGTGATCGATGTCGAGCTGGGATGCATCGGTGACGTCGAGGCCGTCGTAGAGGCTGACCCACTCACCTCCGGACAGCGAGCATCCCGACCCGACCACCGGGGCCACGATCGCCTCCGCGATCAGCACCTCGCGGCGCGTGTCGCAACCGTCGTGATCAGCGTCGATCCAGTGGACGAACAGGTCCCTGGAATAGCCGCGGCGATGCTCCGGGGCCACCACGAGCTGATCGATGAGTGCGATCAGGTCGCTCGCTCCGGCCCGAGACGTCGCGGCTGGCGGCGCCGGGCTCCGGGTTCGATCCGGCGTCCCGGCCGAGAGGCCTGCCGTGGGTGTCGAACGGCCGGTGGGTACTCCGGAACGGCCCGTCGGTGCTCCGGACGACGTCCCGCTCAGCAGAGCGACCACGATGACGAGGATCACGACGGCCGCGACCGTGAGCAGGAGGCGGCTGCGACGTGACATCCGATGCACCTGGCTAGCGGGCCCCCGGCAACCCGGGTGGGGCGCCGGTCGTCGGCTGGTCACCCCCCTGCGACCCGATGCTACCGGGTCCTCCAGGCGGAGCGTCCGCGACGCTGAACATCGGCCGGAATAGACTCGCGATCATGAACGATCGTCCCCAGCTGCCGCCGACCCCGCGCCGCCCCGTCGTCGACACCTATCACGGCGTCGAGGTGGTCGATGACTACCGATGGCTCGAGGACCGCACCGACCCCGAGGTCCGGGCGTGGAGCGACGCCCAGAACCGCGTGGCGCGCGCCCATCTCGATGCGCTTGCCCTCGCACCCGATCCTGCGCGAGCGCGTCGCCGATCTCCTCGGGACGTCCGTCCGCTACGGGCCTATCGGCTGGCGCGACGGTCGCCTGTTCGCCCTCAAGCTCCAGCCGCCGCTCCAGCAGGTGCTCCTCGTCGCCATCAGCGACCTGGACGACCTGTCGACCGAGCAGGTCGTCGTCGATCCGAACGCCCTGGATCCGACCGGGTCCACCGCGATCGACTGGGCCGTCCCCTCGCTCGACGGCGCCCTCGTCGCCGTCTCGCTCTCGGTGGGCGGCAGCGAGGACGGCACGCTCCACGTGTTCGACACCCGGACCGCGCAGGAGGTCGGCGAGCGGATCCCGCGGGTCCAGTACGGGACGGCCGGCGGCAGCGTCGCGTGGCTGGAGGGATCGCGCTCCCTGCTCTACACGCGCTATCCGAGCGAGGGCGAGCGGGACGCGGCCGACCTGCACTTCTACCAGCAGGTCTGGCGTCACGAGCTCGGCACACCGGTCGAGTCGGATGCGTATGACGTGGGCGGCGACTTCCCGCGGATCGCAGAGGTGTCGATGGTGTCCTCGGAGGACGGGCGGCGCGTGTTCGCCCGAGTCGCGAACGGCGACGGCGGCGACGCCGAGATCTGGCTGCGCGACCCGGACGGCCGCTGGCGGGGCCTGTTCACGTTCGAGGACCAGGTCGTGGGCGGGGCCTTCGGACCCGATGCGCTGTGGCTCCGCAGCCTGGCCGATGCGCCGAACGGGAAGCTCCTCCGGTTGCCGTTCGACGGCGACCTCGCGTCCGCGACGACCGTCATCGCGAGACGAGCGCGTCGATCGCGCGTGGGCGGTCACCCGCAACCGCGTCTTCGTGGCGCGCCGCGAGGGTGGCCCGTCGCGGCTCGAGGCCTTCGACATGGATGGGCGGCTGGTCGGGACGGCGCCGGGTCCCGAGGTGTCGGCGATCCGCTCGCTCGTGCGCCTCGACGGCGACGAGGTGCTGTTCAGCCGGGTCACCTACACGGAGCCCGAGGCGTTCTTCCGCTGGACGGGTTCGGGCGAGCCACGGCCGACGGCCCTGCGGGTCACCTCGAAGGCCGACTTCTCGGGAGTCGAGGTCGTCCGCGACGAGGCGGTGGCCAGGGACGGGACGAAGATCCCGATCAGCATCCTGCGCCCGCGCGGGATCGCGCTCGACGGCTCCAACCCGACGCTCCTGTACGGATACGGCGGATACGGGATGAGCATGGAGCCCACGTTCGATCCCGTCCTCCTCGCCTGGCTCGAGCAGGGCGCGGTCTACGCGGTCGCCCACATCCGGGGCGGCGGCGAGTTCGGCGACGCATGGCATCGCGCGGGCAACCTGACCCGGAAGCAGACCGTGTTCGACGACTTCATCGCGTGCGCCGAGCACCTGATCGATGCTCGGCTACACGACGTCCGAGCGGCTGGCCATCATGGGCGGGTCCAACGGCGGCCTCCTGATGGGCGCGGTGCTGACCCAGCGACCCGACCTGTTCCGCGCCGTCGCCGCGAACGCGGGCGTGCTCGATGCGCTGCGGGTCGAGCACGACGACAACGGCATGTTCAACGTGACCGAGTTCGGGACCGTGACCGATCCAGACCACTTCCGCGCGCTGATCGACTACTCACCCACCGCGAACGTGCGCGACGGCGTGGCGTATCCGGCCGTGTTCCTGTCGACCGGGGCGAATGACCCGCGCGTCGATCCCTACCACTCCCGGAAGATGGCGGCGCTGCTCCAGGCCGCGAGCTCATCCGGCCGTCCGGTCCTGCTGCGCACGACCGACAAGGCCGGCCACGGGATGGGGTCCAGCGTCGACGAGACCGTCGCCCTCAGGTCGGACCAGCTCGCGTTCCTGCTCGACCAGCTCGGCGCCGAGGTGAGAGCGCGGGGCTGAGCAGGACCGATCGGGGTAGACGCGAAAGTCGATCCTGCCGGAGCAGCCAGACGGCCGGGATCGTGAACGCGACATTCAGCAACAGGTTGACCGTGGACATGACCCAGGTCCAGCCGCCGCGCGTCGGCCCAGTTGACAGGCCATCGCGGCGGCGCCCATCCTGCCCCTTGGTTGGGCAGCGACAAGTTTCGTGCTCGAGCACGACCTCTGGGGGGCAGTCCGATGGACAGGGTCACTCTGGCTCGGGGCCATGGGCGATTGGGCGATTGGCCGTGGAGAGCGAGGCCGGAGGCGAAAGTCCGTCGAGCCGCCAACGGCGTCCTCAGCTTGGTCTTTGCGGCGCTGGTTGTGATGGGCTGCTATTCGGGGCCAGGCGCCGATCACTTCGTCGCCGTCGCGGACGCCCTGCCGATCCCCGCCCAGTGGCAGCTGGTGAAGTCCGTGGTCCGGGGACCGGACCAGGAAGCTCCCTGCGACCCCGCGTTCGGCAGTAGTTGCCCGGTGCTATTCGCTACTTCCTTGTGGCAGCCGACACGGCGGACGTGTTCGCAAAGGCAATGGCGATTGCCGTCGCGGCTGGATTTCAGGTGACGAAGACGTACGCATGTCGTGACGCGCAATCGAGCCCGCACTGCTCCTTCTTCGCTGCCCGGGACAGCGACGAACTATTCGTAACTGTGTACCGCTCAGCTGCTGACGTCGGGCTCGACGACGCACCGGCTGAGATGGCTGCCGTGGTCTTCACCGTGAACAGGCTGATCTAGCAACCCAATCTTGGAGGGTGGCGGCACGCCCTCCCAACCCGTCGTTGACGGGGTAGTGGATGGGAGGCCCCGAAGTTGCCGGACCGATTCGTGAGACCGGGGCGTGGGGGTGGAATCCTGGGTTTCGGCGAGCTGCCTCGGCCGCGCGCCCTCCGAGTCGGTCATGGGCCTGCGTTCGTCCGGGATCTCGTCGGTCGTGGCCTGCACGGGTGCGCCTCATGCACCGCCTCCGCACCGGCGAAGACCACGAAACGCGCCACCACGAGATGGGCTTGACTTCCCGGTCAACAGTCTATTGACACCGTAGCCGCGGGTGCTACGATCTCGCCGCAATCGTGCGCCTTGGGTGGGAGAGTGAGGCAATGCGTCCCCCTCGATTGATCCCTGAAGTCGGCCTGATCCTGCGTCGTGCGGGTCTGCGCTTACCACTACTCCCGCTTGGACGGGGCGTGCTTGCCGGGAGGCTGGGCACGCTCGCGATCGTCTTCGCGCTCGCCCTCGTCTTGGCCGGCTGCAGCCGCGGCGCTGGCGAGCCGAGTGCGACGCCAACATCGGCCACAGCCCCGCCGGCAACAACCACGGTCCCGCCGACGCCTGCCGGGCCGACCGTTGCCGCATTCAACATCGAGCAACGGCTTGACGCGTCGGGAGCCCTCGCGGGCTACACGCTCGTGGCCGGTACGCTGGGCGGCCCAACGACGAGTCTGGACCTGGCCCCCCTGGGCTGGGCCTCGGGACCGGTCAATGGCAAGGTGCTCGCGGGTTCCGATGACGGGCACTCGACGTCCATCTCTGTCGTCGACGCGGGCACTGGCATCGCCACGCCCATCGCGACTACGAAGGACATCGCTTGGCGAGGCGTGCTCCTAAACGGGAATGCGGTCCTGACGATGCTGAGCCGCACGGATCGCTCGGATCTCGGGCTGTTCGAGCTCGATCTCGCGAGTGGCACGCTCACGCCGGTGGCCAAAGCGCCGGGAGCACCGGCGTTCGGGACCACGTGGTCGACCGAGCTCTACCCGTCGCTCGATGGTGCCACCCTCGCGGCCCAGGACTGCGCTCCGGGTACCTGCCGTACTCGCTACTACGACACGCGGTCGTTTGCCCTCATCGGCTCCGATGAGGGCGCGTACTGCCGCCTCATCGGTGTCGCGGGAGCGTCCTACGTGGCGTACGGCCAGGCCGCGTGTGACGGAGAACAACTGGCCGACGTGGTGATCGGCACGATTGGGAAGGCAGCAGCGCCGCAGCCCATCGGGACCGCGGACGTTGCTGTCCTGTTCAACGATGGAACGGCGCCGGAGGTTGCGACGAGCGTCGAAAGCGGCGGTTCGTCCAGCTTGAGCGTGTTCTCGATGGACGGAGCCGAGGTGGTCGCGGCGGAGCCGACGGCTGACCTCCAGCTGATCGACACGTCACCGGGATCGTCGATCGGCATCGAGGGACCGCCGGGTTGGGTCGTGCTTGGGCCCATGGGCCGGCTCGATGCAGGTGCCGCGTCGACCCCCATGATCATCCAGGCGAACACTGGCGCGATGCAGTCGGTCGGGACGCTGCGATGACCGCCGCGCTTCCTACGGGCAGGACCCACAAGTGCAGGAGCATCGTTCTCGCAAGCCTGCTGCTGACCCTAGCGACGCTGCACGCTGCTGTCGCCACTGCACATGGACCTGATCCGACACTCTCGGGATCGTTGTGGGCTTCGAATCAGAGTCTTGGTTACGATTGGCTGAGTGGGCAGGTTCCACCGTCGCAACTGCAATCGGCGATCGTGGCGGCCGCCACCGACGTAACGAACACGAGGTTGTCGAAGGCCGCCACATTCTCGCATGTTACGGGCGCCGCCAGCTGGATCAACTACGGATCGAGTATCTGCAATGACACGACCGGGCTGGCCTGTTTCTCTCGCGCGAATGCGCCATCGTCGTTCCACATGAGTTTTCGCGTTCAAGGCTACCAGTTCACGTGGGGAAACATGGACTGGTGCCAGTTTCACTCCACGTTCCCTAACGGCTGTTATGATGCGGAGATGGTCGCGGTGGATGAATTCGGGCATGTGGAGATACTGAACCACCACGTCAACTACACGAACAACAGTGACTACCTCGACGCGGCCGTTCAGACATACTCACATACCAAGCCAAACGTGGGATGGAACGTTCACACACTTGAGAAGTGCGATCAAGCCTCGCTTCAGGTCAAGTACGGAATGCTTTCTAGCTCAGGTACGGTTCCGAATTGCTTTCAGACGATTACGAGCCATGGTACTTACGGCCTAGTCGTCGATCTTAGTGCAAGTCCCACGAGCACAACAGTGTGCGCCAATCAGTCCGTGACCATTTCTGGCAGGTTGAATATCCATGACTACTCGAGCTACGGCATGCTCGGGGCGCAGGGCTTGGCGTCTCGGACCATTTGGATCGACCGTGGATCGACTTCAAAGTACACATCAGCTGCCACGGGTTCGGGCAGCGGCAACAATTGGTCGAAGGCATTCACTGGATCGAACGCGACGTTCACCTATGTTGCCCATTTCGACCGTCCTTCGTCCGAGGGGCTTGATGCCTCGCCGCAACGTTCGTTCACTATTACTTGGTTGAGCCCGCAGGTGGCCTGCTAGGCGCAGCCTTAGCCAGCGCATCCTTCTCGAGGATGAGCGTCGGCGGCGGGCGCTAGTTGGGGCTGCGATTGCTCGGATCAGCAGCGCTGACCAGGTCATGATCCCGAGGCCCTGACGACTTCGCCGGAACCGACCGGCATAGCCGGGTCGTCCGCAAGCCGCGAAGCGAGAGGCAAGGCACCGGCTACACAGGGTGCGTCCTACCGCGGGCTTATGCAGGCGCGCGCGCTCGACACGCCCGACGGCAACGGGATCGTGCGCCGGCTGATGGCCGAGAAGATCGCTGCTTCCTTAGGACCGCACGTTGCGTGTGAGTCCAGACGGCAACTTCGACCCGTCTCATCTACTACCCCAACCCGTCGTTGACGGTGTGCGGGCGTCGGTCTAGACTCAATCCCGACGAAATCGGTCGGATTTCCCCGGCGCGGCGGCCTCCTCGCCGCGGGCGTCCCCCCGGGGAACCTCCGACCGGACCCGAGAGGACCGAACCCTGACCACCCGCGCGACCTTCCACGGATCCGGCGCCGTCGCCTTCAGCACGAAGGGCGAGTACGGCGTGCGGCTGATGGTCCAGCTGGGCCGCCGGTACGGTACCGGCCCCGCCAGCCTGGCAGAGATCGCGCTGGACGAGGACCTGCCGCGCGCCTACCTGGAGCAGCTCGTCACGAGCCTCCGGGACGCCGGCCTGGTCGTGTCCACCCGGGGCGCGCGCGGCGGCTACGAGCTTGGTGCCGCACCAGACATGATCCGGATGAGCGACGTCCTGCGCGCCCTCGAGGGCCCGATCGCGCCGATGATCTGCGCGTCGGACGAGCACGAGCACACCACCTGCGACCGCTCGGCCCGGTGCACGGTCAACGTCCTGTGGGTGGCGGTCCGAGACGCGATCTCGGGCACGCTCGACGCCATGACCCTGGCGGACCTCGTCCCCGCCCGGCACATCACCCTCGACCCCCGCGACCCGGCCGCGTCCCCGGCCGTGGTCGCGCCGGGGTCGGCCTCCACCACCGCAACCCTCCAGGGAGCCTCTTCGTGACCGATACCAACGACCGCGAGCTCGTCATCTCGGACCTCCGGGTCGCCCCCGTCGCGCACCCCGAGATCGAGATCCTCCAGGGGATCAACCTCACGATCCGCAAGGGCGAGACCCACGCGATCATGGGTCCCAACGGCTCCGGCAAGACGACGCTCGCCTACGCGCTGATGGGCCACCCCGCGTACATCGTCAAGAGCGGCGAGGTGACATGGAAGGGCCGCAACCTGCTGGCGCTGTCCCCGGACAAGCGTTCCCGGCTGGGCCTGTTTCTCGCCTTCCAGTACCCGACCGCGATTCCCGGCCTGAGCGTGGCGAGCTTCGTCCGCAGCGCGCTCAACGCCAAGCTCCAGGGGATCGACAAGGACCCGGACGTCGACCCCACCGACAGCATCAAAGGCGGGGTCTCGATGCTCGAGTTCCGGCGCAAGATGCGGGAGAAGATGGCCCTCCTCAAGATGGAGGACAGCTTCGCCAGCCGGTATGTCAACGACGGCTTCTCGGGCGGCGAGAAGAAGCGGCTCGAGATGCTCCAGATGGCGATGCTGGAGCCCGAGTTCGCGGTCCTCGACGAGACCGACTCGGGGCTCGACATCGATGCCCTGCGGATCGTGGCCGAGGGTGTCAACGCGATGCTCAACCCGGAGATGGGCGTGCTGCTGATCACGCACTACCAGCGGCTGCTCAACTACATCACGCCCGACTACGTCCACGTGCTGGCCGCCGGCCGGATCGTGACCTCGGGTGGCAAGGACCTGGCGATCCGTCTCGAGGACGAGGGCTATGGCCCGATCCTGCGTGAGAACGGCCTCGACATCGGCGTGCCGGATGAGGCGCTGGCCGTCCCGCTCGAGCCCGAGGTCGCCGGCGCGAGCCGGTAGCCGCTCGATGACCACCGAGGCTCGTCCGCTCACGGCCGCTCCAGTCGAGGCTTCGGCCGCGGCCCCGTCCACCGGCGCGCACCACGCGGCGCTCGATGCCGAGCGGATCCGGCTGGACTTCCCGATCCTCGATCAGCAGATCCACGGTCATCGCTTCGCCTACCTGGACTCCGCGGCGACCTCGCAGAAGCCGCTCGCGGTGCTCGAGGCGGTGGACGCCTACTACCGCGAGTACAACGCGAACGTCCATCGCGGGATCTACACCATCGGCGAGCGAGCGACGGCCGCCTACGAGGATGCGCGGGTCAAGGTCGCGACGCTGATCGGGGCACCCGACGCGCACGAGATCGTGAACGTGCGCAACGCGACCGAGGCGATCAACCTCGTGGCGTACTCGTGGGGGCGGAAGAACATCGGCCGCGGCGACGTGATCGTGCTGACCGAGATGGAGCACCACGCCAACCTCGTCCCGTGGCAGCTGCTGGCCCAGGAGAAGGACGCCGACCTCGAGTTCATCCCGATCACCGACGACGGCATCCTCCGCCAGGACGTGTTCGAGGTGCTGCTGCGCCTCAAGCCCAAGCTGGTCGCGTTCGCCCACGTGTCGAACACGCTGGGCACGATCAACCCGGTCGAGGAGATGACCCGCCGGGCGCACGAGGCCGGCGCGCTGGTCCTGATCGACGGCGCCCAGGCCGTGCCGCACATGCCCGTCGACGTCGCCGCGATCGGCTGCGACTTCTACGTGTTCAGCGGGCACAAGGCGCTCGCGCCCATGGGATCCGGCGCGCTGTGGGCCCGCCGCGAGCTGCTCGAGGCGATGCCACCGTTCCTGGGCGGCGGCGAGATGATCCGCGAGGTCCACCTCCGCCGCTCCGATTGGAACGACATTCCCTGGAAGTTCGAGGCCGGCACGCCCGACGTCTCCGCGGCCGTGGGGCTCGGTGTCGCCGCGGACTACCTGATGGCGCTGGGCATGGACAACGTCCGCGAGCACGAGCGCGAGCTCACCGTGTACGCACTCGATGTCCTGGCGCGGGAGATCCCGGGGATCGACCTGTACGGTCCGGGCGCGGACCAGCGTGGCGGCGTGGTCCCGTTCAACATCCCGGGGGTCCACCCGCACGACGTGGCCCAGGTGCTCGACCGCTTCGGCGTCGCCGTCCGCGCCGGGCACCACTGCACGATGCCGCTCCACGAGCGGCTGGATCTCGCGGCGACGGCGCGGGCCTCGTTCCAGGTCTACACGACCCGGGACGACATCGACGCGCTCGTCCACGGCCTGCGCGAGGTGGTCAAGCTCTTCGGCGCCGAGCCGCCGCTATCCTGAGCACGTAATGGACGATCTGTACCGCGACTACATCCTCGAGCACTACCGGCGGCCCCACAACTTCGGGGTCCTGGAGGAGCCGTCCGCCACGCACGAGGGGGCGAACCCGCTGTGCGGCGACCGGATCACGATGCAGCTGACGGTCCGCGACGGCGTCGTCGAGCAGATCGGGTTCACCGGGCGAGGCTGCGCGATCAGCCAGGCATCGGCCTCCTTGCTGACCGACGAGGTCAAGGGCAAGCCGGTTGCCGACGCGGCAGCCTTCGGGGCCGGCGACCTGCTCGACCTGCTGGGGATCGACATCAGCCCGGCCAGGCTCAAGTGCGCGATGCTGAGCTTCGAATCCCTGCAGCATCTGCTCGACGAGATCGGCGCCAAGCCGCTCGTGAAGGAGCAGGGCTGATGCGCCGCTGCTCGTGTCGCCGGCCGGCCTGACGCCGGCACCTCCCAGGCATCCGGCGGCGCGTTTCCCGCAATTCTGATCCCGGAGCCCCCAACCCCATCGTCCCCGCCCCGCCATTCCACCGGCGGCCCGTCGTCCATCGGAGCACCACTTCTCCAATGCCCAAGACCTATACCGAGCTACTCCGCGAGGCTCGCAGCGAGATCCGCGAGGTCACGCCGGCCGAGACGGACGCGCTCCGTCAGCGCGGCGGCGTCGCGCTGATCGACGTCCGCGAGGCGTCCGAGTGGGAGCAGGGCCATCTGCCCGGTGCGACCCACGTTTCCAAGAGCTATCTCGAGCAGGACATCGAAGCGGTAGTTCCCCGCCGGGACACGCCGGTGGTCCTCTACTGCGCGGGCGGCGTCCGCTCGCTGTTCGCCGGCCAGACGCTCGCCGCGATGGGCTACACGGACGTCGCCTCGATGAGCGGCGGCTTCCAGGCGTGGAAGGGCCAGGGCCTCGACTGGACGCAGCCGGTCGTGCTCAGTGACCAGCAGAAGCTGCGGTACAGCCGCCACCTGCTCATCCCCGAGGTGGGGTCGGCTGGCCAGGCGAAGCTGCTGGGCTCGAAGGCGCTGCTGATCGGCGCCGGCGGGCTCGGCTCGCCCGCGTCGCTCTACCTCGCGGCCGCCGGCGTCGGAACGATCGGCATCGTGGACTTCGACGTCGTCGACCTGTCCAACCTGCAGCGCCAGATCGTCCACACCACCGACCGCGTCGGCGAGAAGAAAGTCGAGTCCGCGCGCAGGACGCTCACCGCGCTCAACCCCGACGTTACCGTCGTCGCCCACGAGGAGATGCTGGTCGCGGACAACGTCGAGCGGATCATCGCCGGCTACGACGTGATTCTCGACGGCACGGACACCTTCGAGACCCGCTACATCCTGAACGACGCCGCCGTGGCTGCCGGGATCCCGGTCGTCCACGCGTCCGTGTTCCGATTCGAGGGTCAGCTCACCACGTTTGTCCCGTACGAGGGTCCGTGCTACCGCTGCCTGTATCCGACGCCGCCGCCGCCCGAGCTGGCGCCAGGTTGCTCCGTCGCGGGCGTGCTGGGCGTGGTGCCCGGGATCATGGGGCTGCTTCAGGCGAACGAGGTCCTCAAGCTGCTGCTGGGGATCGGCGAGACGCTGGCCGGCCGGCTGCTCCTGTTCGATGCCCTCGAGACCGAGTTCACGGAGCTCAAGCTGCGCCGCGACCCGGCCTGCCCAGTGTGCTCGGACGAGGCGCGGGCCGCCCGCGAGGCCGGCACGCCGCTGCCGGTGGCGACGTTCAGTGACGGCGTGTTCACGCTGGGAGCCTCGCTGTGAGCACGGTCAAGTTTCCCGCGGTCCTGCGTGCGAACGTGGGCGGGGCACGCGAGGTCGATGCGGCCGGCTCAACGGTCGGCGAGGTTCTCGACGCCCTGGTCTCCTCCTACCCGGCGTTGCGCGATCAGCTGTTCACCGGGGACGGCGAGCTCAACCGGTTCGTAAACGTCTACCTCAACGGACAGGACGTGCGGTACCTCGACGGCCGGGCGACGGCCGTTGCCGAGGCGGACGAGGTCCGGCTCCTGCCCGCGATGGCCGGCGGTGCGGGGTAGCGCCGCGCGAGGTGGGGTGATCGGCGCCGACGACCTCCACGCACAGGCGCACGACGCCGTCGGGCGCCACGGCGGACGGCACGAATCGATCCTCGATGCCGTCGGCCATACGCCGCTGGTCGCGATCCCGAGGATGAGCCCGAACCCGAACGTCCGGCTGTACGCGAAGCTCGAGATGTACAACCCGACGGGGTCGGTCAAGGACCGGGTCGCCAAGTACCTCGTCGAGGACCTCGAGCGGCGCGGGCTCGTCCAGCCTGACTCGATCATTCTCGAGCCAACCTCGGGCAACACGGGGATCGCCCTGGCCATGATCGGGCGGCGCAAGGGGTACCGGGTTGCGCTGGTGATGCCCGACAACGTGACCATGGAGCGGCGCCAGGTCGCCGCGCTGTTCGGGGCAGAGATCATCGACTCGCCCGGGCGGCTGGGGTCCAACGGGGCGATCGCGATGGCCAAGGAGCTGTGCGCGAGCGATCCCAGGTTCGTGATGCCGTACCAGTACGGGAACCCAGCCAACCCGCTGGCCCATTACGAGACCACCGGCCCCGAGATCCTCGCGGACTGCCCGGAGATCGACGTGTTCGTGGCGGGGCTCGGGACCTCGGGGACGCTGATGGGCACCGGGCGCTACCTCCGGGAGCACAAGCCCGGGGTGCGGATCGTCGCCGCGGAGCCGCTCCCCGGGGAAAACGTGCAGGGCCTGCGGTCGCTCGAGGAGGGATTTGTGCCCGAGATCCTCGACCCCGCGATGCTCGATGCGAAGTACCTCGTCTCGAACCGTGATGCGGTCGCCGCGCTCCGGGAGCTGGTGTTCAAGGAAGGCGTGTTCGCGGGCCCGTCGTGCGGGGCGGTGCTGGTCGCCGCGGCACGCGAGGCGCGCACGATGGAGTCCGGGACGATCGTGGCGCTCCTGCCCGACGGCGGCTGGAAGTATCTGTCGGCCGGCACGTTCGAGCGCGACCTGGACGAGATGGAGGACGACTTCGAGGGCGGGGTGAACTGGTGGTGAGCGAGGCGCCGCATCCCGGTCCTGCCGTCGTCCGCCTGCCCCGTGCGATCGCGGACGCGATCGTGGACCAGGCGCGAGCCGAATACCCGAACGAGGCGTGCGGCCTGGTCGTGGGATCTGCGCCGGCCGCCGATAACGGGACCGCGGTCCGTTACGAGGGCTGCCGGAACAAGGCTGCGTCGCCCTACCGCTACGAGATCCACCCCGACGACCTGCTTCGGATCACGGTCGAGACCGACGATGCCGGCGAGGTCTTCTGGGCGATCGTCCACTCGCACGTGAAGTCGCCGGCGGTGCCCTCCCCGACCGACGTCGGGCTCGCCTTCTACCCCGACGCACTGTACATCCTCGTCTCGCTCAGCCCGGGCGAGGCCGATCCGGCCACCGGCGCTCCATCCCTGCGGGCCTGGCGCATCCTCGACGGCGTGACGTACGAGGTAGGCCAGGAGGTCACATGAGCCTCGATGGAGACAGGTCGCTCCCGCAGCTGCCCGGGGGGATCGAGGGCCTCCAGGGCGCTCGAGCGCGGATGGTGCCGGCGGCGGACGAGCACCTGACGGCCTTCACGGCGCTGTTCTCGGACCCGAGCGTTCGCCGCTGGTGGCCCGCCCCCGATCCCGTGGCCGAGGCCCGGGACCACGTGTCGCCGGAGGCACACCGCGCCGTGTGGGCGATCGAGGTCGAGGGGAAGATCGTGGGCCTCATCCAGGCATCGGAGGAGACCGAGCCGGACTACCGGCATGCCGGGATCGACCTCTCGTTGCTCGGCTCGGTGCAGGGGCAGGGCCTTGGTCCGGACGCCATCCGGACCGTCGCCGGATGGCTGTTCGAGGTCCGTGGCCATCACCGCGTCACGATCGATCCAAGCGCGGTGAACGCCAACGCAATCCGAGCGTATGCGAAGGTCGGCTTCCGTCCGGTCGGCGTGATGCGCAACTATGAGCGCGGCCCCGACGGTACCTGGCACGACGGCCTCCTGATGGACCTGCTCGCCGGCGACCTGACCGGTGGCTGAACCGCTCGACCGTGGCCGCGAGCCGCTCGACCGTGGCCGCATCGCGTGGCTGGCGTTCGGGGTCCTCGCGTTCGGCGGCGGGACGTTGCTCGGCTGGAACGCGTCACTGCTCGAGGCGCTGGCCACCCCGCCAGCCCTGATCAGGGCCGCGCTGGTCGGCGCGAGCGTCGTTCTCGGGCTTGCCCTTCTCGGGCGCGCCATTCGAGCGTTGGAGACCGGTCGCGGCCGAGCCACCGCCGAGCTCGGCGCCCGGGACCTCGCCACCCTCGTTCGCGGCGCGCGCTACGTGTTCCTCGCGGTTGCCATGTTCGCGGCCGCTATCGGCTGGCTCATCGGGCACCCGCTGCCGTTCGTCATCGCCCTCGTGATCGCCGGCGTCGACGTGCTCGAGACGTCGTTCCTGATGCTGGTCGTCACCCTCCGTCGCGAGGGCTGAATCGCGGCTGGCGGAGGCTGACTGCGTCGCGAGGGCTGAATCGTGGCCGACCGCGGCCGACCGCGGCCCACCGCCGCGCGCCACGCTCCTCGCCCGTCATCACCCCGCTCCGTGATGAGACTCGCCGCATCACAGCATGGCGGGGGTGGGGCACGTGCTCGGTGCGCTCCCGCAGCAGTTCGGTGCTGGGGTCAGCTGCGCCGACGAGCTTCATCCGGGTCGGCCCATCCGCCATCGAGATCGCCGATGTCTTCCTCCATACCCTGCCGGTGACGCATGTGCACGGGCGGCGGCGGCATGGAGCCCATCGGACCCTGATCACAGAGTTCGTCCAGTGTCATCACCAGCCGCGCGAGACGTCGTGAGCCGACGGCCTCCAGGCCACGCTCGACGCGCGACAGTCCGCCTTGGTCGACGCCCGCGCGCCACGCGAGCGACCGCTGGGAGACGCCCGCCTGGCGGCGCCATCGCGCGAGCCAGTCTCCAAGCACGCCCAGGGCGGTGGAGTCGTCCAGGTTCCACATCGCCGCATAAGACAAGGCGCCGCTTATGCGCCGCTTGCCGCCCCCCAGGTGATGCGCGGAGCCTCATCACAGACGGCAGTGACTTCCAGCGAGGGTGAGCACGGGCCTCACTTGGGCGCGCGGACGGGCGCGGCCGAGCGCACGGGCGCGACGGAGGGCGCGATGGGCACTCCCCGGGGGTAGGCTAGGCCGTGGACCACATCGAACGGGAGAAAACGCAATGAGCGCCGCTGACGCCCGAACGAATTCCACCGCGGCCGGTCCCCTTTCCGAGGACGAGCTGCACCGCATCGACGCGTACTGGCGCGCGGCCAACTACCTCTCGGTGGGCCAGATCTACCTGCTGGACAACCCGCTGCTGCGTGAGCCCCTGGGACCCCGCCACGTCAAGCCGAGGCTGCTCGGCCACTGGGGCACGACGCCCGGACTGAACTTCATCTACGCGCACATGAACCGGGTGATCCGGAACTGGGACCTGGACGCGATCTACATCACCGGCCCCGGACACGGTGGCCCCGGCATCGTGGCCAACGCTTACCTCGAGGGAACGTACAGCGAGGTCTATCCGAGCATCACCCGCGACGAAGACGGGTTGCGGAAGCTGTTCCGCCAGTTCTCGTTCCCCGGCGGCATTCCCAGCCACGTCGCCCCGGAGACGCCAGGCTCGATCCACGAGGGCGGCGAGCTCGGATACGCGCTCTCGCACGCCTACGGGGCGGCGTTTGACAATCCGGATCTCGTCGTGTGTGCCGTCGTCGGCGACGGTGAGGCCGAGACGGGGCCGCTGGCCACGAGCTGGCACTCCAACAAGTTCATCAACCCGGTCCGCGACGGCGCGGTGCTGCCGATCCTGCACCTCAACGGCTACAAGATCGCGAACCCCACGGTGCTTGCCA
>CAVYXU010000072.1:0-5034 GCA_963772565.1 uncultured Chloroflexia bacterium | reverse complement strand
GCCGCCTCGGCCGTGACGGTATGGCCGAGGACGTGGATCTCATCCCGGGAGCGTCTGGCGGTGGTCATCGTGGATCAGCGCAGTCTGCCATCGTGGCGCCCGCGGCTGCGGCGATTTCGGTGGTCACACCTCCGGCGTCAGGTTCGGCGGAGCACCGTTCGAGCCGCGTGCAACCCGCCCATCCCGTGGACACCGCCGCCCGGCGGTGTCGAGGACGAGCACAGGAACAGCCCCGGGTCTGGGGTCGTGTACGGATTCCAGCGCAGGACCGGCCGGAACAGCAGCTGGCGGATGTCCTGGATCCCCCCGTTGATGTCACCGCCGATGTAGTTCGCGTCGTACGCCTCCATCGCCGGCGCGTTCTTCACGCTGCGGGCGAGGACGAGGTCGCGGAAGCCGGGCGCAAAGCGCCCGACCTGGCGCTCGATCGCGTCGGTCATGTCCACGTCCGAGCCGTGGGGCACGTGGCAGTAGGCCCACGCGATGTGCTTGCCCTCCGGCGCTCGCGACGGATCCGCCACGGTCGGCTGGACCAGCAGCACGAACGGGCGATCGGACGGAGTCCCGCGATCCACCGCGTCCTCCGATGCCGCGACCTCGGTCATCGTGCCGCCGACATGCACCGTGCCGGCCCTGGCCGTTGCCGGATCGACCCACGGGATCGGGCCGTCAAGTGCCCAGTCGACCTTGAACACGCCCGGTCCGTAGCGATAGCGCTCCAGCTGGCCCCGGTACCCCGCCGGCAGGCGGTCGCCGGCGATCTCCACGACCTGGCGCGGCGTCAGGTCGAGGACGACGGCTCGGGCGTCCGGCAGCGCGGCGAGCGTATCGACGCGATGGCCGGTGACAATCTCGACGCCCAGCGCGCGGGCCTCCGCCTCGAGTGCCGCCGCAATCCGGCCGCTGCCACCGCGTGCCACCGGCCAGCCCACGGCGTGGGCCAGCATCCCCAGCACCAGCCCGAAGGACGCGGTGAGGGGGCGGCCGAGCCGGAGCATGGAATGGCCGGCCATGCCCGCGAACAGCGCCCGCGCGGCGGGCTCTCGGAACGCGATCCGGGCGAGCGACGTCGCCGGGAGCACCGCCGGCAGGCCGAACCGTGCCAGGAGCAGCGGATGGCGGGGCAACCGGACCACCGGTCCCAGCAGCGTCGGGGCGAGGCGCTCCCACTCGCGGGCAAGCGGTCCGAACAGGCGGGCCCAGGCGTCGCCGTCCCGGCCCAGGGTCTCGCGCATGATCTCCATGTCGCGGTCCAGGACGACGCTCCGGCCGGGAGCCAGCGCGTGCGCGAGTGGCGCCTCGGGGTGGACCCACTCGAGCCCGTGGCGGGCGAGGTCGAGCGAACCGAAGAAGGTCGACGCCACGCCCAGCGGGTGAACCGCGGAGCAGACGTCATGGACGAAGCCTGGGAGCGTCAGCTCTGCGGACCGGGACCCGCCACCGACCTCCGCGGCCGCCTCATAGAGGCGGACCTGCCGCCCGGCGCGCGCGAGCTCGATGGCTGCGGCAAGGCCATTGGGACCCGCGCCGACGACGATGGCGTCCAGCCCGTCACCGCGGCGACGCCGGGGCGTCACCGCGAGCTCCGGAACGGACGAGTTGCGATCAGCCGGCGGTCCTGCGGCGCCGCACCCAGCGGGCGGGGGCGGTCATGGTGCCAATCGCCATGCTGAAGGCCGCGCTGTGGCGCAGGTTGCGGACGTATCGCCACTGCCGTCGCTTGTCGACGCACACCTTCTGCGACCCGACGACCGGACCGGCGACGCCCAGCGAGGTGGCCAGGTTCTCCAGGGTCCGCTCCCAGAACCGGTCGTTGGCACGATTCGCACCGAACAGATAAGAGAGCTCGATCAGGGGGTCCGCGGTGCGCTCGAGCGCCTGGACCTGGGCGACGGTGATATCGCCGTTCCGGAAGGCGGAAAAGGTGATCCATGCCGACAGTGCGTGACCCTCGGGCGTCATGAAGGTGAAGGACTCGCGGTCAGCGTAGATGACGAGGATGCCGGACGACATTCTGACCGGAGATCCGGAGACCGGCTGAACGTCGAACAGGGCGACCTCGCCGGGCGTGATCCCGGCCAGCGGGGCGTAGAACGACGAGCCCTTGGGCCAGAACGAGGGAAACCCCGCCTTCCAGTGGGCCACGACATCCTCCGGCATGTGGTCCGTTCCCGTCAGCGGCACCGTGAACGTCTTCTGCCACATCTGCCCGAATCCCTGTACAGGACCGGTGGCACGCTTGCCGGTGACAGTGTCCATGCCACCGGTCCTGGCGGTCGTGGACAGCCGGTCCACGGGGCGGGCCCAGGATTCCTTGTCGCGCGGGGTGCGAGGCTCGGTGGTCATCTGGAACGCTCCGTTCAGGCCGATGCGGCCGCGGCCAGCGCCGCCGGCTCGTCATCGTGGATGGAGATCGCCTCGTCGAGGCGGGTCAGGGACAGGATCTGGCGGTAGTGATCGGTCAGGCCGACTGCCAGCAGCTTCTGGCCGGCACGCTGCGTACGCACCAGGAGCGTGACCAGCAGCCCGATCCCACCGCTGTTCATGTAGTCGAGGTCGCCGAAGTCGAGCACGATGGATCGTGCGTTGCCGGCTTGGCCGTAGGCGTCCATCAGCTTGGGCTCGCTGCCACCGGTGATCTCCCCGTGGACCCGGAGAACCGCTGCGTCGCCGTGCTGCCTGACATCGATCGTGGTGTCGCTCATCGGTTGCCCTCCTCTGGAACGCTGCCCGCCGAGACGCCGTCGGCGATGGTGAGGTAATCGGACAGGCGGGTGATCCGGAAGATCTCCCGGTAGTGGTCGGTGAGCCCCTCGGCAATCACCTCCCGGTGATCACGGCGGGCCTCTGCGAGCAGCCGGACGATCAGCGCGATGCCGGTCGAGTTGATGTAGTCGACGCTCCCGAAGTCGAGGACCACGCGCGTGGCGCCCGCGGCCGCCGCCGTCGCGTACGCGGCTGCGAGCGCCTCGTCTGCCGCGATGTCCACGTCGCCGCGCATCACCAGCCGGGCTTCGCCGGCGGTCGATGTGACGACCTCGATGTCGAGCCGCTGCTCGTTCATGGCTGCCTCCATCGGTCAGCGCCCGTCCCGGGCGAGGGTGAGGGTGACGGTCTGCAGGCCATCGGCGACGTGCACGTCCATGCCGTCGACCATGTGGCGGATCAGGAACAGGCCCCAGCCACGGGGCTTCTGGCGACCCTCGAGCTTCGCGTCAAGGTCGGGCATCTCGACATCGGGCACCGGCCCCGACAGGGCCCGGTCCGTTACGCGCACACGGATCGACTGGTCGTCAGCGTCCACACGGACGTCCACCGGAACGTCAGGATCGCCCTGCGATCCGTACTCGATCGCGTTCATCACGGTCTCGGCGACCGCGGTCTTGAGTCGCTCGAGCCGGGCGGGCTCCAGGCCCAGCGGCGCGACCACATCGGCCACGCGCTGCATGGCGGCCCGCTCGTTTCCGATGGCGCCCTGGATCGTGAACGTGAGCAACGGCGCGGCGGCGAGGACCTCCGACGGCCCATCGTCGCGCGTGAGCTCGACCTCCGGGCGAACCTCGGACCACGCCCCCTCGGTCACGCCGGCCGATCGCCGGAGGGTGACGAGCGTGATGTCGTCCTCCTGCTCGACCTCCGTGCCCTGGAACGCCTTCAGCTCCTCGAGCAGCCGGTCCAGGAGCTCGCTCCCGGCATCGGCGCCCTCCATGGCGGTGCGCAGGCGTGGGAAGCCGTACATCTCGCGGGCGGGTCCGTGCTGTTCCACGAGTCCGTCCGAGTAGAGCAGCATCGCATCGCCCTGGCCCACCGAGCCCTCGGTCTCCTCGTACTCGATGCCCGGCATGAGGCCGAGCGGCAGGCCGGTTGCCCGAAGCTCAATCACGCCCTCGGGCGTCCGCACGTAGGGCAGGTTGTGGCCAGCGTTGGCGAACACGAAGCGGCCGGTCGCGGGCTCCAGGACGCCGTACAGGCAGGTCACGAACATGCGGGCCGGCATCTCGGGCACCAGCAGCTCGTTGGCGCGAGCGAGCACCTTGCCGGGCTCGACCAGGCGCGGCGCCTCGGCGCGCAGGATGGAGTGGGTTCGGGCCATGACCAGCGCCGCCGGCACGCCCTTGTCGGTCACGTCGCCGACCACGACGCCGATCCGGCCACCCCCGAGGTCGATGAAGTCGTAGAAGTCGCCGCCAACGACACGCGCCGGGCCGTAGTACGCGGCGATCTGCCACTCGGGCAGGTTGGGCAGCTCGCGCGGCAGGAACTGCTGCTGGATCAGCTGCGCGACCTTGAGCTCCTGCTGGTAGCGCTCTCGCTCCGCAGCCTCCGCGGCCTGCTCGCGAACGAGCTGGGCGACGCGGATGGCCGGCGCGGCCTGGGCGGCGAGCGTCGCCAGGAGGCGGCGGTCATCCGAGGAGTATTCCTGCTCGGACAGTCGAGGCCCGAGGTTCAAGGTACCGATCAGCTCGCCCTGGGTCACCAGCGGGACGACGAGCGCCACGCCGGCCTCTCGGAGCTCCGTGAGGGCCGGCGACGCCAGCTCCAGGCGCAAGAGATCGACCGGGCCGGGTGCCGCCTGGAGATAGGCGAACAGCGGGTCCGTCTCCGGGATGTCAACGGCGACGCCGGGCTGCTCCGCGGGTTCGGTGGGCATCACGAGGGCGACATGGGTCGCGTCCGGGGCGGGCCGGCGGCGGAAGCGGCGGAAGGGGCGGGTCAGAGCTGTCATCGGCGCCATCCTCGTGGTTGAGCGTTCGGACATCGTTACGGAACCTCGGCAACCTATGGATTCGGAACGTTACGGAGCCACACCGAGGCGCCGACCGGTCGGACAGCCTCCTCTGCGGTGCTGGCGAGGGTGCCGCGCAGGGTCGTCAGGTCCAGCTCGTCGCGAAGGTGCTCGGCAAAGGCGTCGACGGTCGCCTGGGCGTCGACGCGGCTCCGGTCGAAGCGCCGGTCGACGGCCGCCTGGACGCGCCGTCGGAGGGGCTGGAACAGGGCGAACGCAGCGAGTGTCGACGCCGCCACCGCGAGCGT
>CAVYXU010000071.1:0-11344 GCA_963772565.1 uncultured Chloroflexia bacterium | reverse complement strand
TGATTCCGGACCTACTCCGCCGATCCGGGGGTCTCGTAGGCAGGTGTTCGACGACGGAGTCGAAGGTCCGCGTCGACGAGCACCGAGTCGAGCGACCGGCTTGGCGTCTCGGCGAAGCCGTCGAGCGAGTCCGACATCGTGTGGATGACCCTGCCCGCGACCTCAGCCGCCCTCGCCCAGCAGCGCGCGGAGCTCCGGCAGGCGGTCCATCGTCTCGAAGTCGAACGGATGCCGGAAGATCAGCACCGGGTGCGCAAACCCCACCTTGCGGTACCGGGCAAGGATCCCGGCAACCTCGTCCAGCGTGCCGCCCGCATCGAGCCCGCGCTCGTCGTCCTGGGGAAGGTGAGCCTCCACGCATGCTGCCCAGTCTTGCTCCGCCTCGCCGCGCGTTGAGCGGATGACGACATTGAGGTTGACCGTCCGCTCGATCTCGCGCTGATCGCGACCGGCCACCTCGCACGCTGCGCGCAGGATCGCGTCGCTCGCGGCCAGCTGCTCGGGCGTGCCGTAGGCGTTCCACATGTCGCCGTAGCCCGCGATCAGCGGCAGCGTCTTCTTCGGACCGGAGCCGCCGATCAGGATCGGCACGTGGGCCTGGATCGGCCGGGGGGCGCAGACGGCATCCTGGAACCGGTAGAAGCGGCCTTCGTGCGTCACGCGCTCGCCGTCGAGCAGGCGCCGGATCAGCGGGACCGCCTCGCCCAAGCGATCGAGCCGCTCGCCGAAGCCGCTGCCGAAATCGAACCCGAACGCCTCGTGCTCGCGCTCGAACCAGCCGCCGCCGATGCCCAGGATCGCCCGGCCACCCGAGATGTGGTCGACGGTCGTCGTGATCTTCGCCGTCAGGCCCGGGTTGCGCAGCGTGTTCGCGGCGACCATCAGGCCCAGGCGCGCAGGCTCGTGACCGCCGCCGCTGCAGCGAGCGTCGACCAACCCTCGAGCTTGGCGTCGGGCCAGTCGCCCTCGTCCGAGAGCAGGTGGTCGTCGACCCACAGGTCGTCGAAGCCGGCCGCCTCGGCGCGCAGGAGCCCCTCGCGCAGCTCCGACCAGCCAACCCGCTGGATCCAGAACGCCGCCCCGAACCGCATCGCCATCGATCGCCTCCTCACCCGTATCGTACGGGCGTGGCCGACCCCATCCCGCCCGCCGACGCGCTCCCGACCGCCCTGCGCAACGCGATCCTTGCCTGGTACGACGCAGCCGGGCGCAAGCTCGCGTTTCGCGGGACGCACGACCCGTACGCGGTGCTCGTTTCGGAGCTGATGGCCCAGCAGACGCAGGCGGAACGGGCCGCGGAGTCGTGGACGGCCTGGATGGCCCGCTTCCCGACGGTCGAGGCGCTGGCTTCGGCGCCCGCGGCCGACGTGGTCCGGGCGTGGGCCGGGCTCGGTTACAACCGTCGGGCGATCCAGCTCCACCGGGCGGCAAAGGCGATCGTGGCGGAGCATGGCGGCGCCGTACCGGACACGGTTGAGGGCTTGCAGCGCCTGCCCGGGGTTGGGCCGTACACGGCGCGTGCCGTTGCGGCGATCGCGTTCGGGCTGCCGGTCGGCGCGGTGGATACGAACGTGCGACGGGTCCTCGGACGTGTGGTGGCCGGCGGGGCCGAGGGGCTGGCGCCCGGGCGACTCCAGGCGCTGGCCGATGCGGCGGTCCCGGCGGATCGGGCAGGGGACTGGACGCACGCCTTGATGGACGTCGGAGCGCGGCTGTGCCGGCCGCGGAACCCGCGATGCGCCGACTGCCCGGCAGCCGCCTGGTGCCGATACGCGGCGGGGGAGCGCGCGGTACCTCGGACGGGCGCCGGCGCCGCGACGTCGCGACGACCGGAGGCGGCGTTCCCGTCGACCACGCGCTGGCTCCGGGGCCGGATCATCGCGCGTACCCGCGACGCAGCCGACGGCGCGTGGATCCCGTTCGCCGAGCCGATGGGCGTCCATGACCCCGCCGCCGTCCGCGAGGCGGTCGTCGCGCTGGGCGCGGAGGGGTTGCTCGATGTCCGCGAGACGCCGTTCGGCCCAGAGGCGCGGTTGCCGGACGGCTGATCTGCCCGCACGCCGCGCAAATCCCTCTTGACATCGGAACCAGTCCTTCGCACAATGCCCGGCAGGTCGGTCGATCGACCGACCGAACCAATCAGACCCGCGCGAACGCCGGCGTCCCGACCGAGGTCCGCGCTACAGCTGCGGAGGCGTCCCATGGCCTACGAGATCGAAGGCAGGCTCCTCGAGGTCTGCACGTGTGCAGTGGTTTGTCCCTGCTGGGTCGGGCTGGATCCCGACGGCGGGAAGTGCAATTCGGCGCTCGCGTGGGGGATCGACAAGGGGACGATCGAGGGGATCGACGTCTCCGGGCTGACCGTCGCCCTGTCGGTCCACATCCCGGGCAACGTCCTGACCCCGGCATCCTGGAAGGCCGCGGTCCTCATCGACGATCGGTCGAGCGACGAGCAGCAGGCAGCGCTGCTCAAGGTGTTCACCGGCCAGGCGGGCGGAGCCATTGCGGACCTGGCCGGGCTCATCGGCGAGGTCGTGGCCGTCGAGCGGGCACCGATCACCTTCGCCGTCGAGGGCGGCAAGGGCCACCTGCGCATCGGTGACATCGCCGACGCCGAGCTGGCGCCGCTCCACGGCGCGACCGGCCTGCCGACCGTCCTCCAGGAGACGGCGTTCAGCACGATCCCGGGGTCGCCGGCGTACGTGTCCGTGGCCAGTCATTTCAGTCGTGACGGCGCGCGACACGGACTCCCGGACGTGAAGGACCTGCGCGACCACAACGCGATCCAGGGTCATTTCAAGTTCGCTGCCTAGGGCGATCGAGATGACCGCCATCCCCGGTCTGTCGGCACTCGGTGGAAGCGGGGTGCGGCTGCGGTCGCGCCCCCCGGTCCGCGGTGGCCGGCTGCTGCTCGTGGTCCTCGTCGCGCTCGTGGGGCTCGCCTGGGCGGCGCTGTGGGCGTGGAGCACCTCGCCAGCGGCGCGCTATCTCGATCACCGCGATATCGAGACTGACGGGCTCTCCCCGCTGACGATCGCCCTGTTCGTCGCCGGCTGGCTGCTGATGACGGTGGCGATGATGCTGCCGACGAGCCTGCCGCTCCTGGCGACATTCCGTGCGGTGGTCGGCCGACGGCCGCATCCCGATCGGCTTGCCCTGCTCGTGGTGACCGGGTACGTGGCCACCTGGACCTTCGTCGGCCTCGGGCTGTTCGTCGTCGATTCGGGCGTGCACGCCGCCGTGGACGCCGTCCCGTGGCTGACGACGCACCCGAACGTCGTCGTGGCACTGACGCTGATGGGTGCGGGTGCCTACCAGTTCTCGCCTCTCAAGTACCGTTGCCTCGAGGCTTGCCGATCGCCGCTCATGTTTGTCATGAGCCACTGGCACGCCGCGCGGCCCGACTGGGAGGCATTCGAGATCGGGATCCGTCACGCGGCCTACTGCGTGGGCTGCTGCTGGTCCGTGATGTTGGTGCTGTTCGCGCTCGGCATGGGCAACCTCGCGTGGATGCTTGGCGCGGGTGTCGTCATGGCCGTGGAGAAGAACGTGCCCGGCGGCCGCCGCCTGGGCAGGCCGCTGGGAGTCGTGCTGCTGCTTGCCGGCGGCACGATCCTGTCGAGCTGACCGGCGGACAGCTGATGGCCGCGGGTATCCTCGGAGGGTGAGTCGGGCGTGGCACTTTGCAGGTGGATCGGATATCGGCGCCCCGGACTCTCGGGCCGGCGTGCCCGGACCGGGTGCGCCCGAGCCATCGACGGCCGCCACCGAGACGCGACCGAAGGACGCCCCGGCGGCCATCCTGGCCGCGGCGCGAGGCTGCCTGCTCGAGGACGGCTATGCGCGCCTGTCGACCCGCCGGGTCGCCGACGCGGCGGGGGTGCCGCTCAGCCAGATCCACTACCACTTCGGCTCGAAGGCTCAGCTGGTGCTGCGAATACTCGCCGCCGAGAACGAGCGGCTCCTCGAGCGACAGGCCGAGATGTATGCCGGGCCCCAACCCCTGTGGTGGCAATGGCAGCAGGCATGCGACTACCTCGACGACGACCTCCGGTCGGGGTACGTCCGGGTCCTGCAGGAGATGATCGCGGCCAGCTGGTCGGATCCGGCGCTGGCGACCGCCGTCCGCAACCTGGTGGGTGGCTGGTTCGGACTGCTGACCGACGTCGCACGGCGCGTGGAGGAGCGAGGTGGGAGCCTTGGCCCGTTCACGGCGCCGGAGGTCGGGGCGCTGTTGGGGCTGCCGTTCGTGGGGGCGGAGCCGATGCTCCTGCTTGGCATCGAGGAGGACGAGATCCCCGCCCGAAGCGCGCTGCGCAAGGTTGGTGCCCTGCTTCGCGCCGTCGAGCAGCAGGGGATGCCGGATGAGGGCGACGCCTCGTCGCCCGTCGATGCGGATGGCTCCGCCGACGGCGGCGCGCAGGCCTGACGGCCCAGGCCCGGGTGACACCCGGAGGACAATCTGGCGACGATGGTGATCGCGTCCTCGCCCGTCGATCCACCCGCGGTGCGCCCTCGCCTGCCGGACGAGAGCGGCTTCGTTGAACGCGACGGCGTCCGGGTGGCATTCGACCGCTACGGTCTGGCCGACACCGCCCGGGGTGATCCGCCCACGATCCTGCTCATGCCCAGCTGGTCGATCGTGCACGCGCGCCTGTGGAAGGCGCAAATTCCGTATCTCGCCCGGTCGCATCGGGTCCTGGCGTTCGACGGACGCGGCAACGGTCGCTCGGACCGGCCCGAGTCCGTCGAGGCGTACGCGGTCGAGGCGTTTGCCGCCGACGCACTGGCCGTCATGGACGCGACCTCGACCCCGCGAGCCGTGCTCGTGTCGCTCTCGATGGGTGCGCAGTGGTCCCTGCTGCTTGCCGCGCGACACCCTGAACGGGTGGCGGGCGCCGTGTTCATCGGTCCGTCCCTGCCGCTGGCGCCGCCCGATCCAGACGGAGCGAGGGCATCGTCAAGCGCGTCGTTCGATGACGAGCTCGAGGTGTACGACGGCTGGGACAAGTACAACCGGCACTACTGGCGGCACGACTACCGAGGCTTCCTCGAGTTCTTCTTCGCCGAATGCCTCCACGAGCCCCACTCGACCAAGCCAATCGAGGACTGCGTGGGATGGGGTCTCGACACGGACCCCGAGACGCTGCTGCGGACCGAGGACGCACCCGGACTCGGCGGCCGCGACGAGCTGACCGAGCTCGCACGACAGGTTCGCTGCCCGGTCCTGGTCGTGCACGGGTCGGATGACCGCATCGTCCGCCACGCGCATGGCGCGGCGCTGGCGGCGCTCACCGGTGGCCAGCTGGTCACGTTCGAGGGCTCGGGCCACATCCTGCCGGCGCGTGAGCCGGTGCGCACCAACCTGTTGATCCGGGAGTTCGTCGACCGGGTCTCCCGTGGCGGACCAGGATGACCGCCGAAGCGACGAGGTCCACGACCGGGCGCGACGGGTCGGTGGGCCTGTTGGCCCCGGCGGCGCCGACCCGGTGTGCGCCGGTCCCGCGCACATGGGCTCGCGCCCTGTCCCGTCGGCGGCGGGCGCTCTACCTGTCCTCGCCCATCGGCCTGGGGCACGCCCAGCGTGACCTGGCGATCGCCGACGAGCTGCGCAGGCTTCGGCCGGACCTCGAGATCGACTGGCTGGCGCAGCATCCGGTGACCACGGTCCTCGAGGACCGAGCCGAGCGGATCCACCCGCTCAGCGCGGAGCTGGCCAGTGAGTCGGCGCACGTGACCGCGGAGGCCGGCAATCACGACCTCAACGCGTTCCAGGCGATCCGGCGGATGGACGAGATCCTGATTGCCAACTTCATGGTCTTCCATGACGCGGTCGCAGAGGGCGAGTACGACCTGGTGATCGGGGACGAATTGTGGGACGTGGATCACTACCTGCACGAGAACCCGGAGCTCAAGCGGACGGCGTTCGCGTGGATGACCGACTTCGTGGGTTGGCTGCCGATGCCTGACGGCGGTGAGCGCGAGGCATTCCTGACGGCCGACTACAACGAGGAGATGATCGGGCACGTGGAGCGCTTCCCGCGGATCCGCGATCGGGCGATCTTCGTGGGCGATCCCGACGACATCGTTCCCGACACGTTCGGGCTGGGGCTGCCGCCCATCCGCGAGTGGACCGAGAACCACTACCAGTTCAGCGGGTATGTGACCGGGTTCGATCCGGCTCCGCTGGTCGAGCGCCGGGAAGAGGTCCGGCGGGAGCTCGGCTATCACCCCGATGAACGGATCGTGATTGTGACGGTCGGCGGCTCGGGGGTGGGCGAGTCCCTGCTGCGGCGCGTCATCGCCGCCTGGCCGGAGGCTCGGCGGCGCATCCCCGGCCTGCGAATGGTCGCCGTCGCCGGGCCGCGGATCGAGCCGGAGTCCCTCGGCGCACCCCCGGGCGTCGACGTCCGTGGCTACGTCCCCGACCTGTTCCGCCACCTCGCGGTGTGCGACCTCGCCGTCGTCCAGGGCGGCCTCACGACGACGATGGAGCTGGCCGCGGCCAGGCGTCCGTTCCTCTACTTCCCGCTGCGCAACCACTTCGAGCAGAACCGGCACGTGCGTCACCGCCTCGAGCGGTACGGCGCCGGGCGGCTGATGGACTACGAATCGAGCACCCCCGATGTCATCGCGGCCGCGATGGCGGACGAGATCGACCGGCCGGTCACCTGGCAACCTGTTGCCATCGACGGGGCGAGGCGGGCGGCCACGCTCATCGCGGACATCATCTGAAGCGCTGTCGCGCTCTGCGACGCTGCGCCGGCCGGGGGATCGTGCTTGCTCAGGGGGCGTCGGCGGGGACCAGGACCAGGTACTTGCCGTCCCGCCCCGGGTAGGCTCCCTCGGGTCGCTTCCAGGGCAGGAAGTTGCGCTTCATCTCCGCCGCGTCCTGGTACGTGCCGGGCGGATCCGACGGGCCCCAGATCGACGAGACGCGTGGGTACCAGGGGTCGAGGACGTACCCGCCATCGACCTTGGCATCGTCGAACAGGGTCGGATCGGCGTCGGCGCGGTACCCGGTCATGACCCATGCGTGGGCGCCCCGCCAGGCGAGCAGGATGACCGGCTCATTGGTGGAGCTGATCGCACGCGCGGAGTCGAACAGGGCCTCCGAGCGCGTGTCGTAGATCCGCAGCTCGTAGGTGACGCCGCCGAGCTCGTTGAGCGCGGCGGCCATGCCGATCGGACCGACGCCGCCGTTGTGGCTGTCCTCCCGATCGGTGTAGTCGACCTCGAGCTGCCGGATGACCTTCTGGTAGTCAGGGGTGATGTCGATGTCCGGCCCAAGGACGTTGAGCGCCATCTGGACCGCCGATGCGGCGCACCATGTGTTCTTCTGCTCGGAGATGAACACGCTCTTCGGGTTGTCTTCGATGTCAACGTCGACGGGCTCCCGGACGGGCGCGGGCGTCGCGGTCGAATCGTCCGACGGTGACACCGACGAGGCGGGAGCCGTCGGCGACGGTGCCGGCGAGTGGACGCCCACGACGGCGACGCTGGGACGCGGTCCGGGCGCGCGCGTCATGCCCCCGATCACGGCCGACATGCCCACGCCGACGACGAGGAACGCGGCGATGACCATCGTGGATCCGAGGATCCGTATCGCCGGCCGTCGATAGCTCCGGCGCGGAGCAGCCCACGGCATCGGCCCAGGCTCGATGTCGCGGTTCGCCCAGTAGGCGTATGACTCGGGATCCAGGTCGATGAAGCGTCGTTCCCCACCATCGCGGACGCGTGGATGGGCGACGCCCCGCGGATGGGCGTCGCCGTGCCGGATCCCCGGCGACGTGTCCCGTATCGATCGACGCCTTGTCAGCGGGTCATCGTCCATCAGATCTCATTGGGCGTTCGCGGCTCCGTTCCGGATCGCGTCCAGGCTCATCACGCGCCGGTCGGGGCACCGGGGCTACGGGCCATGTGTCACCGGACCCCCGGCCGGCCGGCCCCCGGCAGCGCGTCGTCGACCGTCCCGGCGCCCGCTTCGGTGCCTGCACGCAACGAGTGTGGACCAGTTCCTGTGCGAGGCGCACGTGAGGGATCGGCGGCATTCGAGCACGCGGGGACCGTCGCGGCGGGTCGGCCCGGGCGCACGCGAACCGGACCAAGTCCGCGAGCTACCCGGTCGCCGCGTCACCGCATCTGATGGTCCCGTAGGGTGCGCCGGAGCGGCGCCCGGGGCGGCGCCCGGAGCGGCGCCCGGAGCGGCGCCCGGAGCGGCATCCCGGCGAGCGTCGGGCGCGCGGTACCCTCTCCATCGTGGCCACCCCGGCGATCCAGCTTCCCGCCGACGATAGCGACCTGGCGACGCTCAGCCTCGACGAGCTCGAGCTTCGCTGGGCCGACGCCGCCGCTCGCGTTCCGATCTCTGCCGAGGCGATGGCGGGAATGGATCGCAAGGCTCAGGCGCTCGGCGTTCCGGGCGAGACCCTCATGGAGCACGCGGGGACTGCCGTCGCTGCCTGCGCCCGCGCCCTTGCCGTGCACAACGGACGCGAAAGCCGCCCGATCCTGATCCTCGCCGGACCAGGCAACAACGGCGGTGACGGGTTCGTCGCGGCCCGTCGCCTGGCCGGCTGGGGGATGACGGTGATCGCCGTCCTCGTGTCGAACGCCGAGCGGCCCGGAACGCCCGATGCCCTCCGGAACTGGAGGCGGCTGGACGGCCTTCCCGGCGTGACCCGGGTCCACGCGCCGGTCGCGCGCGACGTCGCGATCCTTGCCCAGGGGATCGACAAGGCCGGCGCGATCGTCGATGCGCTGCTCGGCACCGGGGTGCAGGGCGGCCTTCGAGAGCCGGTGCGCGCCGCGGTCGAGATGATCCGGCGGGCGCATGATGCCGGGATACCCGTGCTCGCCGTGGACACGCCGACCGCGGTGGACCTCACCTCCGGCGATCCCTCGGACCCGGTCGTCCGGGCCGACATGACGGTGACCTTCCACCGGCCGAAGATCGGGCTGCGAACCCGAATGGGCCGCGCCCTGGCGGGGCGCGTGCTGATTGCCCCGATCGGCATCCCGGGGGACGCGGACCGTGGCTGAAGGGCCCCCGCTGGCTGAGGGGGCTTCCGTTGGCTGAGCGCCAGCCCGGGGTCCGCGAGGTGCTGCTGGTCGCCGCTGTTGTCGTCGTAACGGTGCTTGCCGCCGCCGGCGTCACGGCGCTGCTCCCCGGTGACGCCCAGGCCGTCGTGTTCCACACGCCACTGCTGATCGTGATCCTGGTCGGCGGCACGACCTACATCCTGTGGCGGATCCTGCGCTCGCCCGGGCCGCGAGATCCCTCGTGACCCATCCGGAGCGACCACACCCGCTCCACGCGCCGCTGGCCCGCCGCGGCCATGACCTGGAGCGCCTGGCCAACGAGCGCTGGGACCTGCTGATCGTCGGCGGCGGCATCGTTGGGGCGGGGGCATTGCTCGACGCCGCGAGCCGAGGCATGCGCGTGGCCATGGTCGAGCAGGACGACATCGCCGTCGGGACGTCGTCGCGATCCAGCCGCCTGATCCACGGCGGGCTCAGGTATCTCCAGCGGCTGGAGATCGGCCTTGTTCGAGAGGCGCTGTCGGAGCGCGCCCGGCTGCTGCGCCTGGCGCCACACCTGGTGCACCTGGAGTCGTTCCTGTTCCCGCTCTACGGACCGCCCGTCATCACCCGAGCGATCTACACCGCGGGCATGACGATGTACGACATGCTGGGTTCGGCCAGGTCCGGTGGCCCCCATCGGCACCTGTCGCTTGCCGCGACGCTCGACTACGCGCCGCACCTTCGGCCCGGGAACCTGCGAGGCGGGCTCCTGTACCACGACGCGATGGGCGACGACGCCCGGTACGCGCTGGCGGTCGTCAGGACGGCGATTGCCCACGCGCCGGACGAGGCGGTCGCCGTGACCCGGGTTCGGGCGACGGGGCCGCTTCTCGACGACAGGCGCGTCGTAGGGGCGGCCGTGGAGGACCGGGTCACCGGGACCACGTTCGACGTCCGTGCCGCAGCGGTGCTCGACGCGACAGGGGTCTGGGGGGCACAGCCGGACCGTCCGTTCGGCGGTGGGTCGTTCAGCGTCCTGCCCTCGCGGGGCAGCCACCTGGTGATCCCGCGGGAGCGGATCCCGGCGCTTGGCGGGATGACGCTGCGGATCCCGGGGCGGGTCGCGTTCCTGGTGCCCTGGCCGCGCCACTGGCTGATCGGCACGACCGATCATCCGTTCCACGGCCCGATCGACCGCCCCGCGTCGACCGGCGCCGAGGTGGACGAGATCCTCGAGACGCTCAACGGCGCCCTCGACCTCGAGCTGTCTCGCGACGACATCGTCGGCACCTATGCGGGCCTGCGCCCGCTCATCGCCCCGTCGACCGCGCGATCGAGCGTCAGGATCTCGCGCGAGCACAAGGTCAGCGTCGAGGCGCCGGGCCTGGTCCGGGTCAGCGGCGGGAAGTACACGACCTACCGGGTGATGGCGCGCGATGCCGTGGACGCCGTCCTCGGCGACGCGGCCCGTGTGCGCCGCACGGCGACCGGCGACCTTCCGATCATCGGGTCGGCGTCGTCGGCCGATCTCGACGCGCTCGCGGCCCGGCTGACCGCCACGGGCGGCGTCGACGCCGAGGCCGCCCGGTCGCTCGTCGATCGCCACGGGACGGAGGCAACCGACGTGCTCGAGCTCGGTCGCGAGCGGGACATGGTCCGGCTTCTCGTGCCCGGCTTCCCGTATCTCGAGGCCGAGGTCGCGTGGGCGGTCGAGCACGAGCTTGCGATGTCGGTCGACGACATGCTGACCCGCCGGATCCGGCTGGCGCCCGAGGTTCGTGACCGAGGGGCGTCGTGCGCACCGAGGGTGGCCCAGATCATGGGTGCGATCCTCGGTTGGGACCACGCGCGGCGCGCCGCGGAGATCGCAAGCTACGTCGAGGGCGCGCACCTCGAATTCGACGTGCCCCCGCCGGGCTGAGGGCGGGAGGGGCTCCGATGTCCGACGGACGGTTCGTGCTCGCCCTTGACCAGGGCACGACCTCGTCGCGGGCGATCGCCTTCGACGTCCGCGGCGTCCCCGTGGCGAGCGCGCACCGCGAGCTCCCGCAGGGCTACCCGTCGCCGGGCCACGTCACTCACGACCCGGAGGACATCTGGTCGAGCCAGCTGCGTGTCGCGCGCGAGGTCGTCGATGCGGTCGGCGGACCCGCGAAGATCGCCGCGATCGGGGTGACCAACCAGCGCGAGACGACGATCGTGTGGGACCGCGCGACCGGCCGTCCCGTGGCGCCCGCGATCGTGTGGCAGAGCCGGATCACCGCGCCGTTCTGCGATCGATTACGCGCGGCCGGCCACGAGCCGTTCATCCGCGAGCGCA
>CAVYXU010000070.1:0-11259 GCA_963772565.1 uncultured Chloroflexia bacterium | reverse complement strand
TGGGTGAGCGGCCGATCGTGAGCTGGCTTCGCCGACGACGTCGGGCCTCTCGCGTGGTCCTCCTGGATCCGGCCGGCCGTGTGCTGCTGTTCCGGCTACCGCCGGGTCGCGATCCCGACGGCAACGGCTACTGGTACCTGCCGGGAGGCGGCATCCGCCTCGGCGAATCCGTCGAAGCGGCGGCACGCCGCGAGCTGCGCGAGGAGACGGGCATCCGCGATGTGGCGCTGGGACCGGTCGTGGGCACTCGGACGGGCGTCCGGTTCTCGTTCGCGGGCCGCGAGATCGTCCAGGACGAGTGGTATGTGGCCGGTCGCGTGTCGGAGGGCTTCCGAGCGGAGGCACGCGACGGCCGGTCTCGTCGCCGCGACGGCGAGGCCGATGCGGTTGCCGGCAGGCGCTGGTGGTCGACCGTCGAGCTGGCCGCGACCCGGGACACGGTCTACCCGCCCGGCCTCCCCGACCTGATCGCGAAGGCCGCGGAGGCCACTCGATGACGGCCGACGTGGAGCACCTCCTCTCGCTCGAGCTGGCCCTGGCGGCCCGGCACGAATCCGCAGTGGATGGCGGGTACGACGCGGCGCTCGCCGAGGAGTTCGTCGAGATTGGCCAGAGCGGGCGACGCTGGACGCGCGATGCCACGCTCGCCGCGATGGCTGGTGACCTGCCCCGCGACGACATGACTATCGATGGGTTCGAGATCGTGTCGCTCGCGCCGGACGTGGCCCTGGCGACCTACGACCTCGTCGTTACGGACACGGACGGGCACCGGGCTCGGAGCCGGCGGAGCTCGATCTGGATCCGGCGTGACGGCCGCTGGAAGCTGCGCTTCCACCAGGGGACCCCGGTTCCGGGTGTCCAGGGCTGAGGCTTGTGGGCGTGGGGCTCGCGATCCAGCGGGCCGCGCGTGTGGTTCATGCACCGCGACCCGGAGCCCCCGGGTGGTCGCCGGGCGCTCCGGCAGTCGCGCCGGATCGGAGGCATGCTGTAGGCCATGAAGCCTTGGTTCGGTCTCCACCTCGCCAACTACACGTTCACCGACAGCCCTCCGGAGCGGTTGTTCGACCACATCGTCGAGCAGGCGCGGGCTGCCGAGGACGCCGGGTTCAGCCTGGTCACCGTCATGGACCACCTCAGCCAGCTGCCCGCATTCGGCCCTCCGACCGACCCGATGCTCGAGGCCTGGTCCGTCCTGGCGGCCCTGGCCCGGGAGACCCGGACGACCCGGCTCGCGACCCTGGTCAGCGGCGTCACCTACCGGAACCCGGCGCTGCTGGCAAAGACGGCGACCACGCTCGATGTGCTGTCGGGTGGCCGGGCCGTGTTCGGGTTGGGCGCGGCATGGTTCGAGGCGGAGCACATCGCGATGGGGTTCGACTTTCCGCCGATCCGGGAGCGGATGGATCGCCTGGACGAGGCGCTCACCATTGTTCGGGCGATGTTCACCGACGACCGGCCGACGTTCCACGGCCGTCATTACCGGATCGAGGAGGCGCTCAACGTCCCGCGGCCGATCCAGCCGGGCGGGCCCCGGATCCTGGTCGGTGGCGGCGGCGAGCAGCGCACGCTCCGGATCGCCGCGAAGCACGCGGACCTGACCCACTGGTTCCCGCTCGGGCTTGATGTGCTGGCGCACAAGACGGACGTCCTGGCCCGATACTGCGACGAGATCGGCCGCGACCCGGCGACGATCGAGCGGACGATGGCCGCCCCGGTGATGGTGGCCGCGACCGAGACCGAGGCGAAGGCGATGCTCGACGGCGTCCCGCCCGATCAGCGCGGCAACAGCATCGCCGGCACGCCGGCGCAGGCGGCCGACGCCCTGCGCCCGTACCTTGACGCCGGGTTCACCGGGTTCACCTTCCGCAACAACGCACTGCGGACGCCCGAATTGATTGGGGTCGCCGGCGAGCTGCTGCGCCTCATCGGCGGATAGAAGTCCGCGACCGCACCCATCCGCAGGGTGCCGGACCGGGCATCATCTCCGGGTGACCGCGCCTGCCGACACCCGCCACCTCCCGCCGCGCACCGGTGACCTGTTCGTGCCCGGGCTGCGGGGCCTGACGCTGGGCCTCGTATCGACGATCACCCTGGTGGCGCTCGAGTCGCTCGCGATCGGCACGGTGATGCCGCTGGTCGCCGACGAGCTGGGCGATCTCCAGCTGTACGGCTGGGTGTTCTCCGCGTTCTTCCTGGGCAACCTCGTGGGGGTCGTGGTCGCAGGCGGCGCACTTGACCGGATGCCGCTCGGTCGCCCATTCGCGATCGGCCTCGGCCTGTTCGCGGCCGGCCTCCTGATCGGGGGGCTCGCGCAGTCCATGCCGATGCTCGTCGGCGCCCGGTTCATCCAGGGGCTCGGTGGCGGGGCGGTCGCACCCACCGCCTATGTGGCCATCGGCCGATGCCTCCCGGAGCGACTGCAGCCGCAGATGTTCGCGATGCTGTCGGCCGCCTGGGTGGCACCGGGCGTGATCGGGCCGTCGATCGCGGCCCTGGTCGGCGAGGGGCCCGGCTGGCGCTGGGTGTTCCTGGGCCTGCTCCCGTTGCTGGCGGTCGCCGGGACACTCGCCTTGTCCGCGCTGCGCCACGTGCCGGCCGCCGCGCCACCCGAGGAACACGCGGCGGCCGCGGCCACCATTCGCCGGCTGCCCAACGCCCTGCTCGCGGCGGTCGGCGCCGGCACGCTGGTGGCGTCCCTGACCGCGCAGGATGCGCGGCTCCTCGTGGCGGGATCCGTGCTGGGCCTTGCCCTGCTCGTTCCCGCATTTCGCCGGCTCACGCCGGCCGGGACGCTCGCGATGGCCGCCGCCGTTCCGGCCGCGGTGCTGCTGCGCGGCATCCTGACGTTCGCGTTCTTCGGCGGCGATGCCTACCTGCCGCTGCTCCTCCAGACCTGGCGGGGCACGCCGGCCACGCTCACCGGGCTCGTGTTCACGGCCACCACGATCGCGTGGTCCGCCGGCACCTGGTTCCAGGCGCGGCGGATCGACAGGGTCGGTCCGCGCCGGTTCATCGCGATCGGCTTTGCGCTGGTGGCGATCGGGTCGCTGCTCACGGTGCTCGCGGTCGTGCCGGGGGTTCCGCCCGAGATCTCGATCGTGACCTGGTCGCTCACCGGGATCGGGATGGGCTTCGCCTACTCGGCGCTCACGCTGGTGGTGCTGCGCCGATCGGCACCTGCCGAGCAGGGGGCGGCGTCCTCTTCGCTCCAGCTGTCCGACATCCTGGGGACGGCGCTGGGCGCCGGCGTCGGCGGGGCGATCACCGCGGTCGGAGAGCGGAACGGCGGGGACGGGCTCGGCTGGGCGCTTGGGGTCGTGTTCCTGATGACGGTCGGGGTGGCGCTCGCCGGCCTGCTTGCGGCGCGTCGGGTCGGCGGGACCGTGCGGGGAGGACAGGCGGCTGCGGTAGACTAGCCCCGGCCTCACCGTCGGACGCCCGGCGCAGCCCATGTCGCGCCGTCACCACCGGAGGATCCCGAGCCCATGTCCGCCGAGACGCTTCGCGAGAAGATCCGCGAGATCCCCGACTTCCCGAAGCCCGGCATCCTGTTCTACGACATCACCACCGTGCTCAAGGAACCGGCCGCCTACAAGGAGGCGATCGACCTCATGCTCGAGCCCTATCGGGACGAGCGGGTCGACATCGTTGTAGGCATGGAGTCGCGCGGGTTCATCTTCTCGGCGCCGATGGCGTACCAGCTGGGCACGGGCCTCGTCCCGGTCCGCAAGCTGGGCAAGCTCCCGGCCGAGACGCTCACGGTCGAGTACGCGCTCGAGTACGGGTCCAACACGCTCGAGATCCACCGCGACGCGATCGCCCCCGGCCAGCGCGTCCTGATCGTGGATGACCTGCTCGCCACCGGTGGCACCGTCCGGGGCACGATCGACCTCGTCGAGCGACTCAAGGGCGAGGTCGTCGGTCTCGGGTTCCTCGTGGAGCTCGAGTTCCTCAAGGGCCGTGAGCGCCTCGACGGCCGGCGCGTGACGAGCGTCATCCGGTACTGACCGAGCGGCGTCGCACTGCGAGCTGCGCCGGCCACACGGTGACCCCAACGGCCCGATGACGGATCAACCCGACCAGCCGCCCGCTTCGCCCCCGGACCCGGACCGGCGCCGGTTCTTCCGCCAGTTCGCGGGCGACATCTTCTCGTCGGTCGGTTCGGTGATGGGGGCGGCGCAGGCGCTCCAGCAGCAATCGGCCGAGGCGGCTCGCGAGCTGCTCAGTGCCGCCGAGCCGCCCGCTGCCACCACGGCTGCCACCGCGGGCGCCACCGCCCGTCCCGCGGAGGTCGATGCATCGACGGCCGGGTTCCGGGCGCCATTCCGATGGGACGCCGACGGCGACGTGTGCTGGGTCGTCGACCAGCGCCGGCTGCCCGACGTGCTCGCGGAGCTCGAGGTCCGCGGGGCCGCCGACGGGGTCAACGCGATCAACGACGGGGCGATCTCCGGGTCCGCGGTCCAGGCGCAGGTGGCCGCCGCGGCACTCGCCATCGTAGCCAGCCGGGCCCGCACGTCGCGGCCATTCGCCCGCCGGGCGACGATCCGCGGAGCGGCCAACGCGTTCGGTCTCACCCGTCCCGGCTCGGCCGCCGTGGCGGCGGCCGTTGACCGGATGGTCGCCCGCCTGGAGCTGTTCTCGAACGAGGCGTCGGGCGACGAGGTGGCGGTGGCGCTCCGCGCCGAGGCCGAGGCGATCGTGTTCGAGGCGACGGACGACCATGGCCGGCTGGTCGCTCACGGGCTGACCGCGCTCCCGGGGCTGGCGGATTCCCCGCTGCACGTGCTCACGTTCGGCAGCACGGGCCCGATGGGCAGCGGCCAGTGCGGTACGGCGCTCAGCGTGATCCAGGCGGCGCATCACGCGGGCCGGCCGATCCATGCCCTGGTGGCCGAGACCAGGCCCCGGTTCGACGGGGCACGGATCGCCGCCTGGGAGCTTGGCCAGGCGGGAGTCGGGTATGCGGTCGTGACCGATGCCGCTGCGCCCGGGTGCATCGCCGGCGGCGAGGTGGAGGCGGTGCTGGTGGCGGCGGACCGGATCGCCGCGAACGGAGACGTGATCGCTCCTGCCGGGACGTACCCGCTGGCGCTGGCCGCTGACGCTGCGCGTGTGCCGTTCCTGGTAATGAGCGCAACCACGGCCATGGACACGGCGTCGGCGACCGGTGCCGACGCCGCGATCGAGGAGGGCCGCCCCGGGCCCGTCCTGCGCGCAGCGGGCACGCGGATCGCGCCCGAGGGCAGCCAGATCCGCAATCCCGTCCAGGACCTGACCCCGGCAGCGCTGATCACGGCGCTGATCACGGAGGAAGGGGTGCTCCACGCACCGTTCGGGGAGGCGATCGCTGTCGCTTGCGCCGCGGCGGCTGTCCGCCGCTCGGCGTCGCCCGGGTTTGCCGCCCTCGTGGCACCGACGGTGGACGTGGAGGCACCTGCAACCAGCGCGGAGGTGCCGGCCGCCCACGGGGCACCGCCCGCCGACGCGGAGGTGCCGGCGGCCGACGTGAAGGCGGCGGGCTGATGGCCACGGTTGCGATCGGGGAGCGCGGCCGATCGGTCGTGGCTCGTGTCAGCACCGACAAGGCGACCCTGCGCGCGTTCCTCGAGCGCGATCGGCTGTTTGCCGCGTACGCCATCTGTGATCTCGAAGTGCGGGAGTTCCCGCGAACGCGCTGGGGTGTCGCGACCAGCGGCGACGAGGTCATCGCCCTGGGCCTCGAGTACGGTGGCCTGACCCCCCAGCCGTTGTTCCTGATGGGAAGCAACGAAGGGATCACCGCCATCCTGCGCGACGTCGTCCGACCCAGGGCGGCCTACCTCGCGGCATCCGCCGAGGCGCTGGCGGCGGTCGGCCAGGTCTACCGCGTGGAGCCCGGGCCGCCGATGATCCGGATGGCGGTGGACCGGTCCCGGTTCCAGCCGGCGCCGGCGGTAGTCGAGCGCCTGCTCCCCGTCGAGGCCGGCGAGCTCAACCGTCTGTACCAGCTGGGGTTCGCGGCGTGGCTCTCGTCGAACACCATCGCCGAGGGCATCTACTACGGCATCCGGGTGAACGGGCGCCTCGTGTCGGCGGCCGGTACGCACGTGATCTCGCCCGAGGCGCGACTCGCAGTCGTGGGCAACGTGCTCACCCAGGCCGACCATCGGGGCCGCGGCTACGCGACGGCGGTGACGTCCGCGGTGACCGCAGACCTTCTCCGGTACTGTGACGACGTCGTGCTCAACGTCCGGGCCGACAACCCACCCGCCATTCAGGCCTATCGCAAGCTGGGCTACACCGAGCATTGCCGGTTCGAGGAGCGCCTCGTCCGGCGGATCGGATCCCCGTGGTCGGGCCTGACCGCACCGCTTCGCCGCCTGTTCGCACCGCGGGCCTCCGCATCGGCCCCGCCCGCTCGCCTCGATCAGGCACACCCGCTCAAGCCGTCGGCCGACGGCACCTCCGAGGAGCCACGATGACCGACCCGACGCCGCACGTCCCGCACGACGTGACCGATCTCGCCCTTGCCGCCGAAGGCGTCCGCCGGATCGAGTGGGCCGAGCGCGAGATGCCCGTGCTGCGCCTGATCCGCGAGCGGTTCGAGCGCGAACGGCCGCTGGCGGGGTTGCGCATCGGGGCCTGCCTCCACGTCACCACCGAGACCGCGAACCTCGCCCGGACGCTCAAGGCCGGCGGCGCCGAGGTCCATCTCGCGGCGTCGAACCCCCTGTCCACCCAGGATCCGACGGCCGCGGCGCTCGTCGCCGAGTACGGGATCTCGACCTATGCCCGCCGCGGCGAGGATCGCGACACGTACTACGCCCACCTGCACGCCGTCGCCGACACCCGTCCCGCGATCACGATGGACGACGGCTGCGATCTGGTGTCGCTCCTCCACAGCGAACGGCGGGATCAGCTCAAGGAGGTCCTGGCCGGGACCGAGGAGACGACGACCGGCGTCATCCGCCTGCGCGCGATGGCCGCCGACGGGGCGCTCGCCTTCCCGGTGGTGGCCGTCAACGAGGCCCTGACCAAGCACCTGTTCGACAACCGGTACGGCACGGGGCAGTCCACGCTGGACGGGATCCTGCGCGCGACCAACATCCTGATCGCCGGCCGCAACGTGGTGGTCGCCGGGTACGGCTGGGTGGGACGGGGGATCGCGTCCCGGATGGACGGCCATGGCGCGCACGTCACCGTGATCGAGGTGGATCCGGTCCGCGCGCTCGAGGCACTGATGGACGGCTACCAGGTCATGACCGTCGGCGAGGCGGCGAGCTGGGGCGACCTGTTCATCACCGCGACGGGCAACATCAACGTGTTCCGGCGCGAGCACTTCGCCGCCATGCGCGACGGCGCGATCATGGCCAACTCCGGGCACTTCGACGCGGAGCTGGACCTCGCGGGCCTGCGCGAGATGGCCGAAGGCCACGTACGCGAGGTTCGCGACAACGTCCAGGAGTTCGATATCGGCGGCAAGAAGCTGCACCTGATCGCCGAGGGGCGCCTGGTCAACCTGGGTGCGGCCGAGGGGCACCCCGCCGCGGTCATGGACATGAGCTTCGCGAACCAGGCGCTGGCGGCCGAGTATGTCGCCCAGCACCACGCGGAGCTCGAGCCCAAGGTGTACGTCGTCCCCGAGGCGATCGACGCCGAGGTGGCCCGGCTCAAGCTGGCAGCACGGGGCATCACGCTCGATGCGATGACCGCCGAGCAGCTCGAGTACGTCTCGTCCTGGCAGCAGGGGACGTGACCGCCGACGGAGGACGTCACGACCATCCCCGCTCTGACCGCGTCACGGCGCCGTACGGGAGCTGGCGCTCCCCGATCGCGGTCGAGCTTGTCGCCGGCTCCGCGGTCAGGCTCAGCGAACCGCGGCTTGACGGCGACGACATCTACTGGCTCGAATCGCGGCCGGCCGAGCGGGGACGCTCGACCCTCGTTCGCCGACTCGCCGACGGCACCACGATCGAGCTGACGCCCACCCCGTTCCGGGTCGGCAACCAAGTCCACGAGTACGGGGGCGGCAGCTACATGGTCGACCGGCGACGGGTGATCGCCTCGTCGCAGGCGGACGGCCAGCTGTGGCACGTCGATCCGGCCGGGAGCGGCCCGACCGGCGCCCTGACCCCGCCCGGCCCCTGGCGCTACGCGGACCTGTGTGTCGACCCTGTGCGCGCGATCGTGTACGCGGTGCGCGAGACGCACGATCCCGTCGACGACCTGCCGGCGACGGTGCGCAACGAGCTGGTGGCGCTGTCGCTCGACGGCACCGACCGGCGCCGGCCGGGTGCTCGTCACCGGTCTCGACTTCGTGTCCTCGCCGCGCCCGTCCCCGGACGGGCGCCGGCTCGCCTGGCTCGAGTGGGATCATCCCGACATGCCGTGGGACTCCACCCGGCTTCGAGTTGCCGAGATCGCTCCGGACGGTGCGCTCGCGGACGCCAGGACCGTGGCCGGCGGGCCCGGCGTGTCGATCGTCCAGCCGGAATGGAGCCCCGCTGGCGTCCTGCACTTCGTCTCGGACGCGACGGAATGGTGGAACCTGTACGCGCTCGACGGCGCGGACGGGGTCGACGGTCCGGCCCGCAACCTCGCGCCAATGCAGGCGGAGCTGGGCGACCCGGCCTGGGTGTTCGGCCGGTCGTCGTACGGGTTCGCCCCGGACGGCGGCATCCTGGCCGTGGCGCGGGCCGACGGCCGGGACGGGTTCGTCCGGATCGGGCGCGACGGCACGGTCGCGCAGGTCGACAGCCCGTTCAGCGAGGTCGAGGGCCTGCGCGTCGGCGCGGCGTCCGCCGTGATGGTCGGAGCGGGCCCGCGCGAAGGCACGGCTGTGGTCCGGATGCGCCCTATCACCGGGGAGCGGATCGACGTGCTCGCGCGCTCGCTCGCGACACCGATCGATCCGGGAGTCCTGCCGCACGCCGAGTCGATCGCGTTCCCGACCTCGGACGGTGCCACCGCGCGAGCGCTGTACTTTGCCCCAACGAACGACGCGTACCGCGGGCCCGACGGTGAGCACCCGCCGCTGATCGTCCTGTCACACGGCGGCCCGACGTCGGCCGCATCCTCTTCGCTGTCCCTGGACCGGGCGTTCTTCACCTCTCGCGGGATCGCCGTCGTCGACGTCGACTACCGCGGCTCGACCGGCTATGGGCGCCCATACCGCGACGCGCTCAAGGGGCGCTGGGGCATCGTCGATGTCGATGACTGCATCGCGGCGGCCAGGTACCTCGCCGAGCGCGGATCGGTGGATCCGGCACGCATGGCGATCCGCGGGGGCAGCGCCGGCGGATACACGACGCTCGCCGCCCTTGCGTTCCGGCCCGAGGTGTTCGCCGCGGGCATCAGCCACTACGGGATCGCGGACCTGGAGCTGATCCACATCGACGGCCACAAGTTCGAGTCGCGCTACGACGAGGGGATGATCGCGCCATGGCCGGAGGGGCGCGACGTGTTCCGTCAGCGCTCGCCCATCCACGCGTTCAACAAGGTCCGGGTCCCGGTATTGATCTTCCAGGGCCTCGACGACAAGGTGGTGCCCCCATCACAGGCCGACGCGATGGAGGCGGCGCTCCGCGGTCGGGGCGTTCCCCACGCGGTCGTTCGGTTCGAAGGCGAGGGTCATGGTTTCCGGCGCGCCGAGACGCAGGCGCGCGACGTACGAGGCCGAGCTGTCATTCCTGGGCCGCGTGTTCGGGTTCATCCCCGCGGACGACCTGCCCCGGCTCGAGGTCCCGGGTCTGCCCTGACCAACGGCCCGAGGAGTGCGATCCGGGTGGGGTGGTACGCTCGCCCCGACGCATCAATGCACGGCGCAGGGTCGGGAGCAGCATGAGCATCGTCGACGCAGACCACTACCTGTTCACGTCCGAGTCGGTGACCGAAGGTCATCCGGACAAGATGTGCGACCAGATCTCGGACGCCATCCTGGATGCGATCATCCGCGACGACCCCTACGCGCGCGTTGCGTGCGAGACCGCAACGACGACCGGCCTGGTGATGGTGCTGGGCGAGATCTCGACCTCGACCTACATCGACTTCCAGTCGATCGTGCGCGAAACCGTCCGCGACATCGGTTACACGAAGGCGGAGTACGGCTTCGACTACCTGACCTGCGGGACGCTGGTGAGCGTCAAGGAGCAGTCGAGCGACATCGCGCTGGGGGTCGATGCTGCGCTCGAGGTCCGCTCGGACGCCGCGCCCGCCCACGAGCTGGGCGCCGGTGACCAGGGGATGATGTTCGGCTACGCCTGCCGCGAGACACCGGAGCTGATGCCGCTTCCCATCGCGCTCGCTCACCGGATGGCCCGCCGCCTGGCCGAGGTCCGCAAGTCCGGCCAGCTGCCGTACCTGCGCCCGGATGGCAAGACCCAGGTCACCGTGGAGTACGAGCGCGGCGTGCCCAAGCGCGTTCGAACCGTGGTCGTCGCCTCGCAGCACGATCCGGACGTGCGCGCCGAGCGGATCCGCGCCGACATCGTCCAGTACGTGATCCTGCCCACGATCCCCGAGCACCTGCGCGCCGTGGACCCGGTGATGCACGTCAACGCGACGGGCCGCTTCGTCACCGGCGGCCCGATGGGCGATGCGGGGCTGACCGGCCGCAAGATCATCGTGGACACCTACGGCGGCATGGCCCGCCACGGCGGCGGTGCCTTCTCGGGCAAGGACCCGACGAAGGTGGACCGGTCCGCTTCCTACGCCGCGCGCTGGGTCGCCAAGAACGTGGTCGCAGCGGGTCTTGCTGATCGGTTCGAGCTCGAGCTCGCGTACGGCATCGGGATCGCCCACCCGATCTCGCTCTCGATCGAGACGTTCGGCACCGGGCGGCTCGACGATGCCGTCATCCAGCAGCTCGTCGAGCGGCACTTCGACCTGCGGCCCGCGTCGATCATTGACGCGCTCGACCTGCGCCGGCCGATCTACCGCCAGACGGCCGCGTACGGGCATTTCGGGCGTGTCGACCTCGACCTGCCGTGGGAGCGAACCGACAAGGCGCTCGCCCTTGCTGCGGACGCCGGGTTGCCCGAGCCCGAGCTGGCCGAGCCCGCCGCGGTCGCGACAGTCTAGACGCCGCGGCGGGCCCGGGCGCCTCGACGGCCGCTGCCCATCACGCCGTCACGGTTCCCCGCCGGCTCGTCCGCGCCGCGATCCGCTACCGCTGCTCCGCGATCATCCCCGCCATGCCACCAGCCTGGCCGCCGCCGCTCCGTCGCGCGTTCCGCGACAGGGCGAACTGACCGATGGCCAGGAGGGCCAGGGTCATGA
>CAVYXU010000069.1:0-19634 GCA_963772565.1 uncultured Chloroflexia bacterium | reverse complement strand
CGCTCCTCGTCTGCGACGCGAGCCGCCTCGATCGCGGCGGCCCTCGCCGCCCGGCGCGCCGCCAGCTCCTCGGTCGCGACCCGGGTCACCAGCTGAGCCAGGCTCGGCGTCTCGAACAGGCTGAACCCGACGCCGATCTCGGCGAGGTCCTCGTGGCCCATGCCGCGAAACAGGCCCCTTGTCGCGACGGCGCACATCTCGTCATACAGCTCTGGCCAGCCCACCCGACGGCGCTGGTAGCAGAACCTGACGAACGCCTCGGCCTCTGGGGTAGACGGACAGGCGGCGGGGCCGGCGGGCAGCATCGATACAGGTTCCTTCCTCTCGCGGGGATACGGGCTCAAGCGACGGCGGAGCGGGTGGTGCCCGACCGTCGACGGGTGCATCTGGCGCGGTCGACGCCCCCTCCCTGGTCCTCGCGGCGCCGACTCCGCAATGCTACGCCCGAGGCTTGGAGCCCGGTAGGGGCTTCTCCACCATGTTGGCCCCCGACTTGTCCACACGGGATCGGAGTCGGTGGACAGGGCCCTCGAGATGCTTGGAAGCCTGTGGATCCATCGTCCGCGAGGTGTGCTTCGGGCGGCCGTCAGCGTCGTGACGACGCTCAGCGTCGTGACGCGACGCAACGCTCAGCGCCGGGCCAGCCCCAGGCCCGGGGCATCGGGCAGCCGCCAACGCTTGTCGGGTGCCAGCTCGAGGCCGGCGATCGGGTCATCGTCGAGCAACAGGCAGCCATCCAGGTCCACCCATTCCGCGAGCGGGGACACCGCCGCCGACGCCGCGATCCCGACCGACGTCTCCTCCATGCAGCCGAGGAACGTCCGGAAGCCGAGCGCCGAGGCACGTGACAGCATCCGCTTCGCCGGACCCATCCCGCCGCATTTCGCGAGCTTGACGTTCACGCCATCGACGACACCGACCAGCGCGTCCAGGTCTTCGATCGTGACCGCGCTCTCATCGGCAACCACGGGGAGTGGCGAGCGCTCCTGGAACCAGCGCAGCTGGTCGAGGCGCCGGGCCGGAAACGGCTGCTCGATCAGCTCGACGCCGAGACGCTCGAGCGCAGGCAGCAGCGCGACGGCGTCCTCCGGTGTCCAGCCGGTGTTGGCATCGACGCGGATCGGGCCGCCGAACACCGCACGAACCGCTTCCAGCGTCGCGATATCGGCCGGGCCACCGACCTTGACCTTGAGCGCCGGAAAGTCCGCGGCGCGGCGTGCCCGCTCGGCGACCACGGCCGGCTCGTCGATGCCCAGCGTGAAGTCCGTGGGCGGGATGTCGCCCGGGACGTCGATGATCGCTCGCACCGGCAGGCCCAGTCGCTTGCCCACCAGGTCGTGGAGGGCGATGTCGATGGCGCACTTGATCGCGCCGTGGCGCCCGATGGCAGCATGCATCAGGCCGTCGGCCGCCTCCAGCGCGGCCCGGGCATCGTCCAGTGGTCCTCGCAGGCCGGCCTCGACCGGGGCAAGCGCCTCCAGCAGGCGGGGTGCCACGGCCGACATCGTCTCGGGCGTCTCGCCGTAGTACGTGTCGGGATAGCCTTCCCCCAGCCCGAACGGACCGTCCGGATCGTCCGTCTCGTCCCGCAGCTCGACCAGCACCGTGGTCACCGCGCGACCCGCGCCGTGCGATGCGCGCGCGATCAGGAACGGATCGCGCAGCGGCATGACCAGCGTCTCGAGCCGCAGGGTCAGGGTCATGCCGGTGGCACCGGCTCATCCTCCGCCAGGGTGACCCAGGGCAGCGCGTCGACCGCGGCCGCGATCGCGCCCCACAGCGGCTCGCCGCCGAACCGGACCGGGTCGTCACACGGGATGCCCGTCTCGGTGGCGGTGGCGGCGATGATCCGTCGCGCCTCTTCCTCGTCCGCGATCAGCGACGTGTTGAGCGCGACGGCGACAACGCGCGACGGGGCGACCACGGCCGCGAGCTGCTCGTGGAGGGCGATGAACCCGGGCAGCGACGCGATCGGGAAGCGGGCGTCCGGGACGTGCTCGAAATCGTGGTCCGCCATGCCGGGCTTGTGGACCATCACCATCGCGTGCGGTGTCGCGCCGTGGATCAGCCCCAGGGTCACGCTGCTGTAGGCGGGGTGGTCGAGCGAACCCTGGCCCTCCACGATCACCCAGTCGCCGCGCTGCTCCCCTTCCTCGACCAGCCACTCGACCGTGCCCTGGAGGAAGTCCGAGATGACCCGGTCAACGGCCACGCCCCAGCCCTCGATCATGATCCCCGTCTGCCCCGTGGGCACGAACGCTGCCGAGCTCCCGGCCGCCTGCGCCGCCCGGCGCAGCTCGAGGGCGACCGACATCTTGCCGATGGCACAGTCGGTGCCGACGGTCAGGAGCACACGCTTGCCGGGCCCGTGGCGACGCCCGATTGCCGTCTCCTCGCGCTCGGGCGGCCGGCGGTAGTCGATGATCCGGACGCCGGACGCGCGGGCGGCCTCCGCGAACTCCGGGTCATCGCCGAGGAAGGTGTGGAGCCCGGACATGACGTCGAGGCCGGAGCGGATCGCAGCGAGGATCGCCTGGCGCCACTCGTCGGGCAGCCTGCCGCCGGTGGGCGCGATGCCCACCAGCATCGCGTTTGCCCGGGGCACGAACCCGATCGAGTCGCTGAGCGAGGCGACGATCGGAATGTCGTAGCGCCCGCTGTCCCCCAGCCACTCGCGGACGTTGCGACCGGCCTGGGTCGAGTCGATGACCGCCACCACCTTGTCCGATCCGTAGCGGATCACGCCCATCGCGGTCTTGCCGTGGTGGAAGCCGAAGTTGCCTTCGGCGAGGATCACGAGGCGACGGTCGGCGATCGGGGGCATCGGGCATCCATCTGGGTGGCGGGGATGGCGCCGAGTCTAGGCCATCGGACCGCCGGCGCGGCGGCGCACCCATCGGCGGGATCCCGGGGCGCAAGGACCGGGCCCGGAAAAGGGGAACGCCCCCGGGGCGCGGACCGGGGGCGTCGGGGGTGTTCAGGGCTGGTACCGCATACCGGATTCGAACCGGTGGTCTCCGCCTTGAGAGGGCGGTGTCCTGGGCCTCTAGACGAATGCGGCGAGAGGCTGGGCCAGCGTATCCGGCCGGGCGGCAGGATAGCAAGAGCCCGCCCGATCGGCAACCGAAGGGGCCATCAGAGCCGGTTGGACTCGAGGAACGCGCGCAGCGTCTCGACGACCTGCTGGTAGCTCTGCTCGCCCAGCACGAGCCCGAAATGCGAGTGGGCGCCGAACGGCTCGTACGGCGCGTCGAGCCACTCGGCGAGTCGCTCCACGTCCGGCTCCGGCACATACGTGTCGAGCCCGGCACCGATGACCAGCCGCGGGACGTCGGGCAGCGCGCTGCGATCGACGGGCACGCCCTGGAGCACCTGGCGCTTCGCCCGGCCGGATTCGAACGGCTTCTGGCCCAGCATGTGCTGGATCCGCAGGACATCGGCGATGGTCAGGTCACGGTGCTCGCGGGCGAGCTTCTCGGGCAGCGTCTCCCAGCCGAGCGCGGCGCGGCCGTACACGTCCGGAACGTCGCGCACCACGTGGGGCCGGACGGGCTCGCGCAGGTCCTTGGGCAGCTCCGGCGCGATGAGCACGTACGCCGCCACGGGCGCACGCTCGATCCCCTTGAGCACCAGCAGGCCGCCCAGCCCGTGACCGACGGCGACCACTCCCGGACCGAGCCGCTCCATGGCAGCGACGACATCCTCCGTGTACGACTCGATGTCGAGCGTCACCGGGTCCGCGGTCTGCGACCAGTAGTGGTTGCGGAGGTTGAGGGCGTGCCCCTCCCAGCCTCGAGCGGCGAAATGGTGCAGGTATCGCTCCCACACCCAGGAGCCGCCGAGCTCGCCGTGCACGAACAGGATCGGCTTGCGCCTGGACCGACGCTCGGGCAGCCACGACTCGATGTACAGCCCCCGGTCGGAGAGCTCGATCTCATCCTTGCGCACGGGGCGCCCGTTGGACGGCGCGGGGGTGCCTCGGCTCAGCAGGCGCTCGGGGGCGTTCAGGTCGGTCATGGGCTCCGGTCCGCGGCCTACCACTCGTGCGGGTTGAACACGAGACCGGTGAGGGCCTTGGGATAGAAGTAGGTGGATTTCTGGGGCATCACGTCGTGGTCGTGGGCGACGGCCAGGATCGACGCGACCGGCGTGGGCTCGAGCAGGAACGCCGCATCGGCGTCATCGCCGGTCGCCACGCGGAACGCGGCGTCGGTGGCCGACTTCGTGTAGCCAATCCGCTGCCCTGCGGCGACCGCGTCGGCGCCGATGTCGCACAGCGTCTCGAGCGTCGCACCAAGCAGCGAGACGTCCAGCGCCCGGACCGCCTCGCCACCCTCGCCCGGCCGGTCCACGAACGCCTCCCGCCGGGCCGTGAGCAGCCACGCCCCGTCTCGTGTCAGCAGGCCCATCCGGCCCTCGCCCCCCGCAAGCTCACCGGCGGCGTCAAACCGGGCCACGAGGGCATCGGGCGTCGTCGCCTCGACCGCGAACAGGCGCTCGAGCCCGCCGGCCAGCCGTTCGATGCCCGCGTTCCCGAGCCCCTGAAGGACGCGGTGCGTCGGCAGGACGGTCAGGTCGTCGGCCGCGTCCAGGAACAGCATCAATACGAAGTCGAACGGGGGGTCGGGCTCGCACGAGCGCGTCATTCGGCGCTCGTCGCGGTAGCGCACCGCCGTCTCGTAGCGATGGTGGCCGTCTGCGATCGCGACCGGCCGTGCCCCTGCCGCCGCCATGATCGCGGCCACGGGGCCTTCGCGCGTCCCGTCGTCCGGCACCACCCACAGGCGATGGCTCACTCCGTCGTCATCGATCACGTCGACATCGGGCGCGGCGCCGGTGATCGACGCCAGCAGGGTCGCCGCGACGGCACCGGGGTCCTCGTACAGGCCGACGACGGGCGAGGTGTTGACCCCGGTCGCCCGGAGCAGCCGGTAGCGATCCTCCTTCGGCCCGGACATGGTCCTCTCGTGGGGGAGGACGCCACTGTCGGGTCCGAACGGCTCGATCCGAAGGCGACCGAAGAAGCCGCGCTGCGTGCGCTCGACGGTCGTGCCCGGCACCCGGTAGGCCTGCTCGTAGACGTACAGCGACGGCCGCGGGTCCTTGCGCAGCGTGCCGTCCGATCGCCACGCGGCCAGCGAACGGGCTGCTCGGCGGTAGCGCTCGTCCGGGTCCTCACCGGCCCCGGCGACCGGGAGGTCGAGCCGGACCGCATTGGCGGGGTGGCGCTCCAGGAGCGTGTGCCGGAGGTCCGGGCCGATCACGTCGTACGGCGGCGCGACGACGGCATCCAGGTCGCCGACCACGCCGGGGTCGTAGCGAAGCGCGCGGAACGGGCGGATGTCGGGCACGGATTCCTCTGGGCACGCCGGGCGCTGGGCACCGGAGATGCGAGCTGGGCGGTGGAGTCACCGCATCGTACGACAGGCGCGCGCCGAGGGCCAACGAGCGGGGGAAGACAGGCGACACCCGCACGGCGGCGGCACGCGGACGCCGGTGCTACCGTCGCTGGCACATGCCTTCCCCGTCTGTCGCCCGCGGCGCCGCTCGATGCACCCTGGTTGCCCTCGCGTCCCTCCTGTTCGCGGCGTGCGGCACGGTGTCGACCAGCCCACCGCCGGCAACGCCCACCGACTTTCCGGGGCTCAGCGGCCGGCTTCACGCCGTGGGGATCGGCGTCGGCGACTACGTCTCCGGCGATGCGGGGTGCGCGGACCCTGATCTCGTGCCCGCCTCGATCAGCTTCCACGCCAGCGGCCTCGACCAGGCGACCCCGGTCAAGCTGTACCTGTACGTGTTCCGGAACCGCGACGCGTTCGAGCGGCATCGGGACCAGATCGGGCCGTGCGCGGAGGCGTTCGTGACGGATCCCGCCACGTACGAGGAGATCGAGCAGTCGCCCTACATCGTGGCGGGCCAGGGACCCTGGGGCCCGCAGTTCGAGGCGGCGTTGCGGGCGGTCCTGGAGCAGGCGGCCGGAACCGGCGGCTGACCGGCCGATGGCTCGGCGCGGCGGGAGCGGCCCGGGCCGGGGCCAGGAGTTGACGGGGCGGCTGACGCGGCGCCTGACCGGCCGATAGCGCGGCGCGACGGGGGCGAACCGGCCTCCCCGACCACCGCCGCGCATGCGTCCGGACCGGGTCCTGCCCGGGTACTGCGAGCGTCTGCACCCGAACCCACCAGACCGCACCGGGACCGGGGCACCGTCCCACCACGCTCGGGACCACCGGGCCGTCGATGTGGTGCGTCTACGCGCCGACGCTCGACACATGGACCTCACCCCGCGCCGCCGACGTGCCCTGTCGACCATCCTGGCCATTGCGCTGGCCATCGAATCGGTCTCTGTGGTCGCGGCTGCGGCCCGCGTCAACGTCGCCCAGCGCGACGCGGGACCAACCGCCGAGGTCGCCGCGGCAGTGACGTCGTCCGTCGCAAGGCCGCCCGCGCCGGTCGTCGAGGTCGTCGCCAGCTGGTCGCGCGGCGTCGAGGTCGTCCCTCCCAAACCCGCTCCGGCGGCCGCGATCGCCGACCCGAAGCCGGCCCGCCCGGACGCACCGCCGACCCCGGTTCGTTCGGCCCAGGTCACGCCACCGACAACCGGCGCCGGCACGACGGCCGCCAGCCACTACAGCGGCAGGAACCACGTCTGGATCCCGTCGCTCGGCATCAGCAGGTCCGTGAGCTGGTTCCCCTGCGACCGCAAGCGCCCACCGGACAACCTCGTGTACCGCTGGGGCTGCTCGGGGACCAACAACGTGTACCTCCTTGGCCACGCCTACAACGTGTTCAAGCCGCTCCACGACGCATACACGAGCCATCGGCTCAAGGTCGGCATGAAGGCCTACTACGCGGATGCGAACGGCAAGGTCCACGTCTACGCCGTCAAGTGGTGGAAGACGACCCCGCCGACGACCAGCGCATCGTGGGCATGGGCCGCCCAGTCGACGCCGTCGATGACGCTCCAGACCTGCGTCGGCGCCAACAGCCAGCTGCGCCTCATGGTGCGCCTCGTCGAGGTGCGTTCCTAGCGATCGGCGCGGGAAGCGCGATGTCCGCCCCGTCCGAGCGCACTTGGCTCCGGCTGGGGGTCCGTCAGGATGAACACTTCCATCGCACTGGACGGCCCGGTCGAGAGTAGGGCCACCGATCCGGTCACATGTTCGCCAACGACGAGCGCGGCAGATCCAGCGCGCTGGTAGGGTTCGGAGCAGAACTGCGCGCCGGATCCGTCGGTGTCCAGGCAGAATGCCGAGCCGTTGTAGTTCACGACGGTGACGGTCCCGCTTACCTCGGACGTCAGGTGCAGGCGCGCCGAGCCGGGACCGGCGGCGCTGACCATTTCGCTGAGCACGATGAGGCCGACGACGAGCCCCGCTGCGATGACCGCGGGCGGGCGCAGCCTCGGCATTGAGCGCAGGGCTCGATCGAGCATCTATCGCGGACCAATTCCTGATCGCAGGGGCGCCCTCAGACATGTTCGTCCGTCCCGCGGACTCTGGGCGCCCCAGCGACGTCGGTCAAGGGTCGCCGTGGGCAATTTCATTACAGACGCACGCGGGCCGCTGACCAAATCACGTCGCAGCGGATCGCCGACGGGCCCGTTGTCCCGCTCAGACGACCCGCAGCCCCAGGATCTTGCGCGCGATGACCAGGCGCTGGACCTGGCTGGTCCCCTCCCCGATCTCGGTCAGCTTGGCGTCGCGCAGGAAGCGCTCGACCTGGTAGTCCTCGACGTAGCCGTAGCCGCCGTGGACCTGGATCGCGGCGTTGGTGACGCGCGACGAGACCTCCGACGCGAACAGCTTGGCCTGCGCGGCCGCGAGGCTGTAGTCGCGGTCGTTGTCCTTGAGCCATGCGGCGCGATAGACGAGTGCGCGCGCTGCCTCGATCTCGGTCGCCATGTCCGCGATCATGAACGCCACACCCTGGAAGGTCCCGATCGGACGCCCGAACTGCTCGCGAGACCTTGCGTACGGAACCGCCGCATCGAATGCAGCCTGAGACAGCCCAAGTGCGAGCGCCGCGATCGAGATCCGGCCGCCGTCGAGGACCTTCAGGAACGCGCGGAAACCGGCGCCCTCCTCGCCCAGCAGGTTCGCGGCGGGCACTCGGACGTCATCGAAGCTGAGCTCGCCCGTGGCCGAGGCGTGGAGACCCATCTTCTCCTCGAGGCGGCCGACACTGAACCCGGGCGTATCGGCCGGGACGATGAACGCGGAGATCGACCCGGTCCCGTCCGTCGCCGCGCCGGTGCGAGCCGTGATGATGTACGTGCCCGCCTGCCCGGCGTTGGTGATGAACCGCTTCTGGCCGTTGATGATGAAGGTGGGTCCGTCGGGGCCATCCTCGCGACGGGCCGTGGTCCTGGTCCCCCCGGCGTCCGATCCGGCGTCGGGTTCGGTCAGGCCGTAGGCGCCCAGCACGCGACCCGCGGCCATCGGCGGCAGGAAGCGGTCCCGTTGCTCGTCATTGCCCGCGATCAACAGTGGCCCGCAGCCGAGGCTGGTGTGCGCGGCGACGATGAGACCCAGCGACCCCCATACGCGACCGATCTCCTCGACCGCGATCGCGTAGGCCAGGGTGTCCATTCCGGCGCCGCCCCAGCGCTCCGGGACGTTGATCCCGAGCCAGCCCATCTCGGCGATCCGGGCCACGATGTCGGCCGGGAAGCGGCGGGCTCGCTCGTGCTCGTCGACGACGGACGCCACCTCCGTGGTCATGAACTCGCGGATGGTGTCCCGCAGCAGGATGTGGTCGGTTGACAGGTCGAGGTCCATTGCGCGAGCGTAGCACCGGGCCACCCGCCGCCGGCCGCACGCGCGCGGGACGCGCGTTCTTGCTAGCCTCTGCGCGCATGCCCGAGCCCGCCGTCCCGTCCGCGTCCGCTGCCCCCGCCATCGCCGGCTCCCCATCTGCGCTGCGGCGCGCGATCCTGCACCACCTGCGGCGCACTGGCCCCTCGGCTCCCGACGCCATCGCGACGGCGCTGGACGCCAGTCGGAGCGGCGTGGCGCAGCAGCTGCGAGCCCTCGACGGCGCCGGTCTCGTCACCCGCACGACCGAGCGACACGGGGTGGGGCGACCTCGGCACCTGTACGACGTGACCGCCGACGCACAGGACCTGTTCCCGACCAACTACGACGGGCTGGCGACCGGCCTGATGACGGCGATCCTCGAGGTCGGCGGGGACGGCCTGCTCGACGACGTGTTCGCCGCCCGTCGCCGGCAGTCCGAAGCCCACCTCCGCGAACGGATGGCCGCCGTGCTGCCCGCTGGCGCCTCGATCGAGGACCGGGTCCGGGAGCTCGCCCGGCTCCAGGACGAGCTGGGCTATCTCTCCGAGGCCGTCGTCGACGACGGCGAGATCCGCCTCGTCGAGCACAACTGCGCGGTCCTCGACGTCGCCCGGACGAACCCGGCCGCGTGTGCCGCGGAGCTCGAGCTGTTCCGCGGGGTGCTTGGGGCGGATGTCACGCGGGAGCGCCACATCGCCATGGGCGATCGCTGCTGCGAGTACCGGATCACGTCACCGAACGCGGCGGCGCCCAGCGGGGGCCACCTGCCGGGCTGAGCGTGGGTGCTGGGAGTTGCCGGGCTGACCGCCGGGCACGTGCCAGACTGACCGCCGCGCTGACCACCGGGCACGTGCCAGACTGACCGCCGCGCTGACCACCCAGCGAGGGCCGCCTGGCGGGCTGATCGCCGAGCACGGCCACCCGCCGGCCCCGGGCCTACGCTTCCTCGCGCTCCACCACATCACGCGAAGCCGGCTCGCGACGGGGCAGCGGGATCTCGGACACGTTGGGGACGAACGAGGCGGCGAGCGAGGTCGCCGCGATCTGCTCCTGCTCCTCGAGCGACAGGATGCCCAGCCGGCCGAGCGTCGCCAGCTCATCGCGGATGTAGGTCTTGAGCATCTCGGGGCCGTCGGTGCTGATGACGTATCGCACCCCGTTGCGCCGGAACTGGTCGAAGATCCAGCGGAACTCGTCCCAGCTCGCCACGACGCCGGTGTTCAGGTTCGACGTCGGGCAGACCTCGAGCACGATGCCCCGGTCGCGGAGCATGTCCATCGCCCGGGGATCGTAGGCAGCCTTGACGCCGTGACCGATGCGATCAGGCTCCAGCAGCTCGATCACGCGCGCGATCTCCTCGACCGGGCCCGACTCTCCGGTGTGGACCGTGATCCCCAGCCCGTACTGGCGGGCGCGGCGGAACAGCCGCCGATAGTCGGCGACCCTGAAGGTGGCGGATTCGGGGCCTGCGATGTCGATGCCGACCACGCCCCGGTCGCGCCAGGTGATCGCCTTCTCCGCGATGATCTCGTTGAGCTCGAACGGGAAGGCACGGTCGAGGCAGAAGATCAGCCCCGGCTTGACCGGGTACTCGAGCGTCGCGCGGTCCATGCCACGCACGGCGGCGGCGATGATGTGGTCCAGGTCCTGCTCGCCGCCCCGGTTCCGCTTCATCGGGTTGAAGCGAAGCTCCATCGTGGTCACGTTGTTCTTCCGATACGCCCCGCCGACGACCTCGTACACGGCGCGCTCGACGGCGATCGGGCTGGACTGGATGAGCTCGGTCCAGTGGAACAGCTGCAGGTACCCGTCGAAGCTCTTGGGCCGGCGCGGGTGGACCGTGATCAGATCCCGGAAGTCCCAGTATTCGCGGGTCGGCAGCTTGATGCCCTGCGCGTGCGCGATGGACCACATGATCGAGGGGGTGACGGCCGCGCCGAGGTGGCAGTGGAGCTCGGCGAGCGGGACCTTGCGACTGAGGTGGGCGACCATCCCCGCGAGCATAGCGGGAATGCGGCCCGACGACGCGACTGATGCCGAAGCGGGGCCGGATAGGTGCCCGCGCCCCCACGGGCAACGCCCCGATCCCGCTCAGGTCAGCTCGCTGCGGGAATGACGCGGCCCTGCGCGTCGAGGGTCGCCTGCCGGCGCAGCGCCCGCAGCTCCGCGCCCGGCACCTGGTCCCGCGCGTGGTAGCTGGAGCGGACCAGCGGCCCCGACTCCACGTGCTTGAACCCCAGCGCAAGCGCCTCGGCCTTCATGTCGGCGAACTCGTCGGGGTGGTAGTAGCGGATCAGGGGAAGATGGTCCGTGGTCGGCCGCAGGTACTGCCCGATGGTCAGGATGTCGGTGTCCACCTCGCGGAGCGCGGCGAAGCACTCGGTCAGCTCGTCCCGCGTCTCGCCCAGGCCCACCATGAGGCTGCTCTTGGTATGCGCCTCGTGGCCGTACTCCGCCGCGTACGCCTTGGCGCGCTTGAGCACACCCAGCGTGCGGTCCCAGCGGGCACGCTTGCGGACGGGCTTCTGGAGTCGCTTCACCGTCTCGAGGTTGTGGTTGAGGATGTCGGGACCCGCGTCCATCACGGCCCGCAGCGGCGCGTCCTCGCCGTTGAAGTCCGGGATCAGGACCTCGACGCCCATCCCCGGGCTGCGCGTCCGAAGCTCGCGGATGGTCGCGGCGAACGCGCCCGCCCCGCCATCGGGCAGGTCATCGCGGGCAACCGACGTGACGACCACGTGGTCGAGGTTCATCGCGGCGACGGCCTCGGCGACCCGCCGCGGCTCGTCGTCGTCGAACCACGTGGGCTTGCCGGTCTTGATCGCGCAGAAGCCGCACGCCCGGGTACAGGTATCGCCCAGGATCATCACCGTCGCGGTGCGCTGGTCCCAGCACTCGCCCACGTTGGGGCAGCGCGCCTCCTCGCACACGGTGTTGAGGTTGAGGCCCGAGAGCAGGCCCTTGAGCTCGTGGTAGTTGTCGCCTGACGGCATCCGGGACTTGATCCAGTCCGGGTGGCGGCGGAGCGCCGTGCTCCCATCAGCGGCCGGGCCGAAGGTGCCGCCACCCATGGCGATCGAGATGGGCGCGGCCGGCACGTGGCCGTGGCCCTGCCCGGCGTTGGGATCGAAGATCGGGAGGTCGCGGGTCATCGCTGTCTGCTGCCGTCCGGTGCGCTAGTACAGCGCGGTCTCGGGACCGACGCCCTCGAGCCACGCCTTGATGTCCCGGAGGAGCGCGGCCCCGCCGGCACCGTCGTTGGCGCGATGGTCGACGGCGAGGACCATGTTCATGATCGGCCGGATCGCGATCGTGTCGCCATCGGGCGTGCTGAGCACGACGGCGCGCTTGGTGATCGCTTCCATGGTCACGATCCCGACCTCGGGGACGTTGAGGATCGGCATCACGAGGTTGGTGCCGAGGTATCCGGTGTTGTCCACCGTGAACGTCCCGCCGCCGAAGTCGTCGAGTCGCAGCTTGTTCGACTTGGCGCGGCCGGCCACGTCCGCGATCGCGGCGTTGAGGCCGTGGATAGAGAGCTGGTCTGCGTCCCGGATGACCGGCACGATGAGGCCATCGTCGACCGCCACCGCGACGCCGATGTTGACGCGCCGCTTGGCGAGCAGACCCTGGTCGGTCCAGTGGGCGTTGAAGGTGGGGTTTCGCTTGAGCGCCTCGGCCGACGCCTTGACCACGAACGGAACGTAGCTGAGCGACAGCCCTTCCTTCGCCTGGTAGTCGCGTTTCGTGCGGTCCCGAAGCTGAACCAGCCGCGTCGCATCGACCTCCATCTGGACGTACGCGTGCGGCGCCTGGAGCGACCGCGTCATCTGGGCCGCGATCCCCTTGCGCATCTGCGTCAGGGGAACGAGGACCTCGTCCGCACCGGGTGGGAAGGCGATGGTCGCCCCGACGGGTGCGCCCGCCCGAGCTGCCGTCGATGCCGGCTGGGCGGGTGCGGCGGTCGGCGATGGCGCTGCGGCTGCGGTCGTCTGCTGGGGCGCGCCCGTCGCCGGGACGCTGCCGGTCCGTACGGCCTCCACGAACGCGATGACGTCCTCGCGGGTGATCCGGCCGCCACCACCGGTGCCCGAGATCTGCGCGGGCTCCAGGTTGTGCTCGCGGAGCAGCCTCCGGACCGCGGGCGTCATCCGCGCGTTCGGATCGCCGGCCGGCTCGGCGGCTGCCACGCTGGGCGCGGCCGATGCGACGGCGGGCTGCGCGGGAACCGGCGTCGCTGCCGGAGCTGAGTCGGGCGCCGGAGCCGCAGCGGGGGCCTCGGTCGCGGCGACCGGGCGCTCGTCGGAGCCCGCGGGGCCGTGGGCGACCTCGGTCTCCGCGCTCGCTGCCGAGGGGGCCCCTGCGGCGGGAGACGCGGCCGGAGCACCTGGTCCGTCCTCGGCCGTCTCGATCACCGCGATCTCGGCGTTGTTGGGGACGGTGTCGCCCTCCTGGGCCAGGATCTCCTTGAGCACGCCCGCAAAGGGCGATGGAACCTCGGCGTTCACCTTGTCGGTGATCACCTCGACCAGCGGCTCGTACTTGTCGACGGTGTCGCCCGGCTGCTTGAGCCAGCGGCCGATCGTCCCTTCGGCCACGCTCTCGCCGAGCTGGGGCATCGTCACCTTGGCCACTGGGCTGTTCCTCCGATGGGGCGCTGCGGAACGCGCGAGATCATCGGGCCTAGTGTCGCGCATCCGGCGAGTCCATGCCCAATCAGGCCACGGACCCAATTGCGCGAACGGCGCGGCGCCACCGCCCGGCTACACCACGTCGTCGCGAAGCCAGATCCCGATCGCCACCGGCCGCATCGAGTCGCCCACCGTCGCACGAATGTCCCCGACGACGGCCTCGAGGTCGACGGCGTCCCGCTGGCGCGCGCTGAACGCCGCGACGATCAGCGACGCATCGACCCGGGCGCGGTCGAACCGGCGGTCCACCGCGCGCTGGATCCCGCGTAGAAGCGGCTGGGCCGCCGCGGCCGCGACGAGGGTCGATCCGGCCACCGCGAGGGTCTCGCTGGAGGTGACGTTCGCGAGCACCGCCTGGAGCGCGAGGTTGCCGAGGACGAACGTGGCCACCAGCGCGACGCTGACCAGCGTGTAGGCGATCGACCGGCTGATCAGCCGGTCGATGTCGTACAGGCGGTAGCGCAGGATTGCCAGCGCCACGGCGCCCGGGATGAGGGCGATCGTGACCGGTCCCAGCAGGCTCAGCACATCGGACTCCACGCCGACGAACGCCGGCAACGCCGCGACAGCCAGCAGCACGATCGCGGCCAGCATCCACTTGAGCTGCTGGCGTTCGTCGCCGCGCCCCCGGCGGAAGCGCACCGTGATCGACGCGACGCCCATGACCAGGCCGGCCAGCATCGCAATGAAGCCTGCCACCACCCCCAGCGTGCCAACCCAGGCGGGCAGCCAGGGGATCGCGAGCGGGTTGGGCGGCGTGCCCGGGTCCACCCGGTCGGTTCCGAAGATCGTCGCGAGCGTCGACAACGCGAGCACACCCACCAGCGCCGACGTGGGAAGCCGCCAACGTGGCCCCGGCAGCCGGCCGTCCGGGAACACCAGCGGCACGAACGCCAGCAGCAGGGCCGCGAACAGGACGAGCATCGCGCCTCCTGCGGCCGCCGCCGCCCCGGCGACACCCGGCATCACGTCGCTTGCCAGCCCGACGACCCCGAAGCCGAGGAAGACGCCGACGCCGACTGGCGCTGCGGCCAGGAACAGCCAGCCGACGCGGTGCCCCGGCCGGAGCCGGACGAGGAGCCACCCGAGCGACGCCAGCCATGCGAGGACGGGCGCGAGCTCGACGACCGAGAGCTCGGTGCTGTTGTCGCCGGACCCGAGCGCAGACGGGAGCCAGATCCAGAGCAGGGCGATGGAACCGGTGACAGACAGGAGCCACGTCGCGCTCGCCGCCAACAGCTCCACGCCGGACGCGCGCACGTCGGTACGAGCCTGGGTTGCATGGATCCTGGGCTTGTCGCTCACGACCCCATCCTTCCCTGGCACCGTTCCGGGAGCGTTACGGGCGCATGTACCTGTCGAACGCCCGCGCAACCAGCGCCCCCAGCTCCGCGAGCAGATCGTCGTCGATGGACCGGAACGTGAACGTCGCCTTGCCCGTCGACCGCTTCGCCAGCGCGGGAGACAGCCCCTCCCGCAGCTCAGGCCAGGTGTTCAGCGGCAACAGGTAGAAGCCGACGTGACGGGAAGCCGGCTTGACGAATGCGAACCACTCATGCGCCGTGGCCCCGGGTCGCCGGAGCGTGGGGACGTTGTAGATGGTCGCCGCCTCCAGGCGGTCTCGATACGGGTCGAGGATGGCCTCCAACCGGGCCGCGAGAGTCTCGAGATCCGTGAGGTCCGCCGGCTGCGACGAGGACCCGGCGGCCGAGCCGGCCATCAGTACGCGGCGAGCTTCCGGATCGCGTCGGCGATCTTTATCGGGCTGAGCATGAACCAGTCCTCGAGCGCGTGGTTGTAGGGGACGCCCGGGACGTCCGGACCTGCGATCCGGGACACCGGTCCGTCGAGGTAGTCGAATGCCTCCTCGGCGACGATCGCCGCGATCTCCGCCCCGTAGCCGCCAAACCGGTTGTCCTCGTACGCGACCAGGCACTTGCCGGTCTTGCGGACGGACGACAGCACGGCATCCCGGTCCAGCGGCCGCAGCGTCCGCAGGTCGAGCACCTCGACGTCGATCCCGTCGGCCTCGACCCGCTGGGCGGCCTCGAGCGCGTAATGGACCATCAGCCCGTACGCGACGACGGTCACGTTGCGGCCCGGGCGACGGATGAGCGCCTGCCCCAGGGGCACCGTGTACTCCCCGTCGGGCACGTCGCCCCGGACGGATCGGTACATCTTCTTGTGCTCGAAGAACAGGACCGGGTCCTCGTCCCGGACCGCCGACCGCAGCAGGCCCTTGGCATCGTAGGGCGTGGCCGGGATGACCACCTTGAGCCCCGGGACATGGGTGAAGAACCCCTCGACAGACTGCGAGTGGTATAGCGCGCCGTGGACGCCGCCGCCGTACGGGGCCCGCACGACCATCGGCACCGCGAACCCGTTGTTCGAGCGGTAGCGAATCCGGGCCGCCTCGGAAACCAGCTGGTTGAACGCGGGATGGATGAAGTCCGCGAACTGGATCTCCGCGATCGGCCGGAGCCCGTTGAGCGCCGCTCCGATCGATGCGCCGATGATCATCGACTCGGTCAGCGGGGTGTCGATGACGCGATCGTCGCCGAACTCGGCCCACAGGCCGTCCGTGGCCAGGAACACACCCCCCTTCTTGCCCACGTCCTCGCCCAGGACGATCACGGCCTCGTCGCGCCGCATCTCCTCGGCCATGCCGTCCCTGATGGCCTCGATGAAGGTCCGGGTGGCCATCAGCCCGCGCCCTCGCCGGCCGCGGGCACGGTCGACGCCACGTGCCACGGCGGCGCGGTCTCGCCCGGCCAGTGCTCGGCATAGACCCAGTCCAGCGCGGTCGCCGGATCCGGATCGGGCTGGGCCTCGGCGTAGTCCGTGGCGTCGGTGACCAGTGCCGTGATCTCGGCGGACAACTCGGCCTCGATCGCCTCGGTGAGGACGCCCGCGTCCCGGAGCTGGCTGCGGAAGATCGGCAGCGGATCGTGCGCCTTGCCCTCGGCGAGATCGTCCTCCGACCGGTACTTCGTCTGCTGATCGTCGGACGAGTGCGCGGTCAGCCGAGTCACCTTGGCCTCGATCAGGGTTGGGCCGCCGCCGCTCCGTGCCCGCTCCACGGCCTCACGCCCGATGGCGTAGCAGGCGAGCACGTCGGTGCCGTCCACCACGACCCCGGGGATCCCGTAGCCCGAGGCGCGGTCCGCGACGTCCGTGACCGACAGCTCCTTCTCGGCCGGCACGCTGATCGCGTACCCGTTGTTCTCGACGATGAACACGAACGGGAGGTGGTGGATCGCCGCGAAGTTGAGCGCCTCGTGGACGTCGCCCTGGTTGGAGCTCCCCTCCCCCATGATCGCGACCGCGACCTGATCGATCTTGCGCGTCTTGGCGGCGAGCGCGATGCCGACCGCATGCAGGATCTGGGTCGCGACCGGAGAGGACACCGAGACGATGTGATGCTTCGGGTAGCCATAGTGACCGGGCATCTGCCGGCCGCCCGATGAGGGGTCGTTCGCGGTGGCGTACTGGGCGGTCATCATGTCGCGCGCCGACATCCCGAACGTCAGGCAGGTCGCGATCGAGCGATAGAACGGCGCGACCCAGTCGTGGCCACGGCGCAGCGGCCAGGTAAGCCCGACCTGGGCGCCCTCGTGGCCCTGGCCGCTGATCACGAACGGGATGCGCCCGGCGCGGTTGAGGATCCACATCCGCTCGTCGATCGCCCGGGCCAGGGCGACCAGCCGGTACATCGCGACGAGGTCGGCATCGGTGAGCCCGACGGACGCGGCGAGTTGGCTCGTCGCGGCGTCTTCGCTGTGGCCGCTGACCGTCATCCAATCCTCCGTGCACCAGGCCGGCTCGGCCGACCGTGCCGGCGCCGCCGACCGTGCCGGCACCGCATCGCCGGCTAGAAGTTGATGGACCGTCCGTCGACCGCCATCGCGGTCTCCCCGAGGATCTCCGAGTAGGTCGGGTGAGCGTGCGTGGCCGCAGCGATCTCCCAGGGCGCCGCCTCGAGCGTCAGGGCCAGCGATGCCTCCGCGATGAGGTCCGTCGCGTGCGGCCCGATGATGTGGATCCCCAGCGTCTCGTCCCTGTCGCGGTGGCCGATGATCTTGGCAAAGCCCTCGTACTCGCCGCCGATGATCGCCTTGCCGACCGCCTGGAACGGCACCTTCGCGATCTTGACGGGCAGCTCGCGCTCCTCGCACTGCTGCTCGGTCAGCCCGACCGATGCAATCTCGGGGCGGCTGTAGGTCGCTCGCGGCTGCTTGACGTAGTCCATCGGGTGGACATCCGGGTCGCCCACGATCGTGTGGGCGGCGATCATCCCCTCGTGCGCGGCGGTGTGAGCGAGCATCAGCCCGCCGACGACGTCGCCGATCGCGTACAGGTGTGGCTCGCGGGTGCGCATGTAGCCGTCGACCTTGACGATGCCCCGGTCGACCTCCGCGGTCGTGGTATCGAGCCCGACGTCCTCGACGTTGGTGGCCCGGCCCGCGGCGACGAGGAGCATCTCGGCCTCGAGCTCCGTGGCCTCCTTGCCCTCGGGGCCGACCGTGATCCGGACGCCGCCCTTGCCCGCCTTGACCGACGCGGCGTCGAACCGGGCGCTGGTGATCACCTTGATCCCGCGCCGGTTGAAGCTGCGCTCGAGCTCCTTCGAGACGTCTCGATCCTCCAGCGGGACGATCGCGGGCAGGTACTCGAGCAGCGTGACCGACGCGCCCAGGTCGTGGTACATCGATGCGAACTCGACGCCCACCGCGCCGGCGCCGATAATGATGATGCTGGCCGGCATCGAGTCCATCCGGAGCACATCGTCAGAGGTCACGATCCGCTTCCCGTCGGGGACGATCCCCGGCAGCGACTTCACTCGCGAGCCCGTAGCCAGGATCACGTCGGTCGCGTTGAGGATCCGCTCGCCGCCCGCGCCCGGCGTGCCGTCCTCGCCCGGTTGCATGACGCGGACCCGCGTCGCGCCATCGAGGCGGCCGCGACCCTGGACCCACGTGACGCCGTACTTCTTCACCAGCGTCTGGACGCCCTTCCACATCCGGGTGACGACCTGGTCCCGGCGCTTGGCGATCTGGGCGTAATCGACGCTCGTGTCGCCGCCCAGGACCAGCCCGAAGTCGGCGGCATGGCGAAGCCGCTCGTTGAACGCCGCCGATTCGAGGAGCGCTTTGGTCGGGATGCATCCGCGGTGGAGGCACGTCCCGCCGAGCTTGTCCTCGTCCACGAGGGCGACCTTGAGCCCCAGCTGCGCGGCCCGGAATGCCGCCGCATACCCGCCCGTTCCTGCGCCCAGGACGACGAGGTCGAAGTCATTCGAGGAGCCAACGGCCATCGGTCAGGGGTTCTCCGCTGCGATCGACACCCTGGCCGTCGAGCAGCTGCCACGGCGTGGGTGGGCGTGAGGGGACATCACGGTCGATCGTACTACGGGCGCCCGCGCCCGTCGGCGCCGGGCAGACGCACGGATCGCGGCGATGTGGCCGCGGCCCGTCCGGACGCGGGAACGCAGCGCCCCACCCCGGTGCTAGATTCCGCCCCTGCGGCGCGGACCGGTCTCGCCGCCTCCGGAGGTGTGCTGGCTTGTGAGCACGGGCGAGATCCTGGTCGCGATCCTGCTCGCCGTGCTGTCCTACATCGGCGGCTCGGTCCCGTTCGGCGTGGTGGTCGCGAAGCTCACCGGGGCCACGGACCCGCGGACGCTCGGCAGCGGCCGAACCGGGGGCACCAATGCCCTCCGGGCGATGGGGCGCCGGAGGGCCCTGGTCGTCGTCAGCGGGGACGTTCTCAAGGGCGTCGTGCCCGTGCTGGTCGCGCGGTTCATCACCGGCAACGCGGGCGTCGAGGTACTGTGCGCGATCGCCGCGATCCTGGGCTCGACCCGGTCGATGTTCGTGGGCTTCCGGGGCGGGCGCGGGGTGGGCACGAGCGTCGGCACGATGCTGGTCATCTTCCCGCCGGCGATCCTGGTCGGGGCACCGGTGTTCGTGGTCGTGATCCTGGTGACCCGGTACGTATCGCTGGGCTCGCTGCTGTCGACCGCGGCGGGGGCGCTCCTGGTCGGGATCTGGTGGCTTGCCGCGAATGGGAGCGTGCCGGTGGCCTACCCGCTGTACGCAACCTTCGGGGCCGCGCTGGTCTGGCTGGCGCACGCCGACAACATCAACCG
>CAVYXU010000068.1:0-8755 GCA_963772565.1 uncultured Chloroflexia bacterium | reverse complement strand
CGCCGTGCCCATGCTGTGAACGATACCGCTACGCCGCCGGAACGTGGCTGCGATCCCCGCGACGGGGTGCTCGCGGGAGGGCATACTCGCGCCTGGTGCGAACTCGTGGAACGGAGAAGGATCGATATGGCACGGGACCAGGAACGCCTGGCGCGTTCGCGGGAAGAGCCGATCGTGGGCGGGCTGCCCGATGTGCCGGGGATCGTCGCGGCGATGCAGCTGACGCCCGGTCTCGGGGTGCACCTGCGCGGTCTGGCCGATGAGCTTCTGGTGAACGATATCCGGGCACCACGCTCGCAAGGGCCGAGCGCGAAATGCTTGCGACCGCCGTTTCCGCGGCCAACGACTGCTTCTTCTGCATGGACTCGCACGGCGCGCACGCGAGCGCGTTGCTCGAACAGACGGGCACGATGGACAGGCTGCCCCTCATCGATGGGCTCAAGGCCGGGTCATCGGATGGCTTCAGCGACAAGATGCAGGCGCTGCTCCACATCGCCCGGACCGTGCGCGGCGAAGCCCGTGACCTGACCACAGCCGACGTCGAAGCGGCGCTCGACGCCGGCGCAACCGATGCCGACGTCCAGCTCGCGGTGCTCATCGCCGCGGGGTTCTCGATGTACAACCGGATGGTCGACGGCCTGCGAGCCAGGACCCCCCAACCCCCGACGCATACCGCGGTCGTGCCGCCGAGATCGCGGCCCACGGGTACCGCTGAGGGGTCAGGGTCGGGAGGCAATTTGACGAGCCGAACGCTCAGCTTTGGCGGAACGAGCTACCCGCTCGTCCTGCCGACGATCCGCGATCCCCGCCTGCACGTCGCCGCGGTCATCATCACGATCCATGTCCTGGGGCAGGTCGGGCTTCACTTCCGGGTCAGCGTGCCACAGATCCTGGCCGCCATCCTGACCTGCGCAGTCATCGAGATCGTGCTGACGTTCAGGCTCAGCCGCGCGTTCGTGTGGCCGGCCAGTGCGATGCTCACGGGGAGCGGCGTCGCGCTCATCCTGCGCGTCGTCGGGACGCCGCTCGACAGCCCCTGGGCCACCAACGACTGGTATGTGTTCGCCGTCGTGGCCGGGCTGTCGCTGCTGTCCAAGTACGTCATCCGGTACCGCGGCTCGCACGTGCTCAACCCGTCCAATCTCGGGCTGGTCGTGGCATTCGTGGTCCTGGGCAGCGGGCGCGTCGAGCCGCTCGACTTCTGGTGGGCGCCGCTCGATGCCTGGATGCTGGCGGCCTATGCGGTGATCCTGGTCGGCGGCCTGCTGATCACCCGCCGGCTGCATCTGCTCCTGATGGCCGCGGCCTTCTGGGTCGCCCTCGCGGCCGGCGTCGGGCTGCTGGCCGCCTCGGGGCACTGCATGACCGCGAACTGGGCGTTCGCACCGGTCTGCGGCGGGGACTTCGTGCGCGTCATCCTCACCTCCCCCGAGGTGCTGATCTTCCTGCTGTTCATGATCACGGACCCCAAGACCGTCCCGGCGAGCCGCGTCGGGCGCGTCCTGTTCGGCGTCCTGGTCGCCGCCGCGAGCACGCTCCTCATGGCGCCGCAGACCAACGAGTTCGGCACCAAGGTGGGCCTGCTGGCGGGCCTGGTCCTGGTGTGCGCGGTTCGCCCGCTCCTCGACCGGGTGCTACCCGAACCGCGCTCGGCCGCCGACGGGCTCGCCTCCTTCGCGACGCGCCTGGTGGGCGGTGGCAATGCCGGCATCGGCGCCGCCGGGCGCGTTCTTCGGGCGGGGCTGATCGCGGTCGTGGCCCTGGCCCTGGGGGTCGGGATCGTGGCCGCAGGGACGCCGGCTCGCGAACCGGCGGCGCCCGACACCGGCGAGCTGCTCAATGGCGTGCCGCACGCCATCGATCCGGCCACGCTGCCCACGATCACGGTCGACGTCCCGGCGTGGGACGAGACGATCGCCGCCCCGGTCGCGCAGGGGATCCTGGTCACGCTCGGCGAAGACCTCGAGCTCGAGAACCAGGCGCTGCTGCGCTCGGACCCGGACATCCTCACCGCCGTCGATCACGGTGACCGGCTCAAGGAGATGCAGGGCCGGCTCGAGGATGCCGTGACGTCGGGTCGGACGACCATCGCCCAGTACCACTTCGACTCGGTCCACGTCATCGTCATCGCCCCGTTCGGGGTCCAGACCGGCGGCAGCATCGGGTTCGAATCGACGGGCACGGTGACCCAGGAGACCTACGACGCGAGCGGGGCGCTGGTCGATCGGCAGGCGTCGCCGTTCGCGCTCACCTTTGCCGTCCGCCGGGCGCTCGGCGACCGGTGGATGATCGTGTCGGTGCAGCCGAACGGCACGCTGGGCTGACCCGGCCGGCGGCTCCCGGCGGAACCCGGCCGTCGGTCGGGGCGGAGCCCGGCCGATCCCGAGGACGGCGCTGGGGGGCTGCTCCCCGAGAATGGCCAAACATCGGCGGTGGCTCGCGGATAGAACATCCAGGAACACCGTCACGAGAGGTACACGCACTTGGACTCCGGAAGCACCGAGCGGGATGCCGTCGCTCGCATGCAGGCAGGCGACATCGGCGGCCTCGCCACGCTCGTCGAGCGGTACCAGGTCCAGGCGGCGCGGACGGCATACCTGATCGTCCGCGAACGGCCGCTCGCCGAGGACATCACGCAGGCCGCGTTCGTCCGGGCGTACGAGCGCATTCACCAGTTCGACATCGAGCGGCCGTTCGGTCCGTGGTTCCTGCGAAGCGTGGCCAACGACGCCATCAAGGCCGTCGAGCGCGCTCGCCGCACCGTGCCTCTCGAGAGTGAATCTGACGATGCAGCGTCACCCGCAACCGTCCAGGCGGACCCAGCCCCGGGACCCCAGGCGCTGCTTGAGGCCGCCGAGGACGCTGCCGCCGTCTGGGACGCGCTCGGCCGGCTGCCACCGGACCAGCGCGCGGTCATGGTCCTGCGCTATTTCGACGGCCTGAGCGACGCGGAGATCGCGGACCAGGTCGATGCACCGCCGGCCACCGTTCGCTGGCGGCTGTTCGCGGCGCGAACGAAGCTCCGCACCTGGCTCGGTGCGAGGGCGGACTGAGATGAAGCAGCAACCCCCTGCGAACGATCCGCGAGACGTTCGCCCCGCCCTCGAACCGGGAGCAACCGACATGCACGCTGAAGCCCTCCGCCAGACACTGTCCTCGATCGCCGAGGACGCCGTCCCCGTGACGATCGACCTGTGGCCCCGGATCGCCGGGCGGCTGACCGCGGAACCGCGTCGGTCACGGCGCTGGTTCGGACTGCGGATCCCACAAGTCCGGATCGTCCAGGCCGCCGCGGTCGCGATGGCCCTCGCCGCAATCGTCCTCGTCCAGACGCTGATGCCCGGCCAGCTCACGGCTGCGCAGGCGGCCGACATCGCGCGCAGCGACCCGCAGGTGGCGGCGCTGCTCCGTGGCGACATCACGATCGCGACCGTCACGAGCACGGTCAACGGCGTCGCCACCGTCGTCGTCGAGGACAGCCAGGGCCAGCAGGTGACGGTCGCGGTCGACCTCCGCAGCCGCGTGGCGACGGTCGTCTACCACGGCCCCCAGCTCTCCGAGGCGCTCATGGCCAAGGCCCTCGAGGTGGTTCGCACGGATCAGAGGACGAGCGCGCTCCTCGACCAGGGCGCGACGATCGGCCGGATCATGCCGATCCAGGTCAGCTTCCAGGGCGTCGACCCGGCCACCGGCGAGCCGACCCAGGGCTCGGAGACGTGGGCGCAGGTGCCGCTCGAGCTCGATGGCAAGGAGTGGAGCGCGTACGTCAACCTGCCGATGGGCCGGATCGACCAGCTCGTGGACCCGCAGGGGCAGCAGGTCCAGCTGCCCTGACCTCCCGCCGGGAGAGGCCGCGTCAGGCGCGAGCTCGGGCTCGCTCGAGTCCCTCGAGGATGAGGTCGAGCCCGAACTCGAACTCGTCGGCGTAGTCGTAGCCGGGCTGCAGCACGTGCTCCACCGTGAGCTCGGCCAGGTGCGGATACCGGTCGGCGGGCAGCTGCCGCAGAAAGTACGCTGCGGCCGCTGCTGCCTGCTCCGGAGTGTCGAGCGGCATCGCTCGCTGCTGCATCGCGAAGCCGTAGATGTGGCTGTCGATCGCGGAGTACGCGTGCGCCGCCAGCGCGACCGAGAACCCGTCCTCACGAAGGCAGCGGATGACCGCGTCGTGATGCTCCAGCGTGGCGGGCCCCGGATTGGCCCGCGATTCCATGAGGCTCGTGGCCCAGGGGTGCCGTTCGAGCACCCGCGAGCGCCGAGATCGCCCGTTGACGCATGGCCGCCTTCCAGCCGACACCGTCCGGCGGGAGGCCGATCTCGCCGAACACGATGTCCACCATGCCGTCGAGCAGGTCCTCCTTGCTGGCGACGTGGTTGTACAGCGACATCGCCTCGACCCGCAGCGCACCGGCGAGCTTGCGCATGGAGAGGGCCTCGATCCCGCCGGCATCCGCCAGCGCGAGGGCGCTCCGCACGACGCGGTCCCGGTTCAGGCGGATCCGGCGCCCCGCGTCCGAGTTGGACTGCATCGTCATCTCCATCGTCGATCCCGGCGGCCCACCCGCCGGGCGGCAAGTTCGGGTGTTGACAAACTTACACCGTATGTATAGGGTACGCCAATACTTACATCGTAAGTCAGTCGTTGACCCGAAGGAGGGATCACATGCGCGCCCCCAAGCGTCTCGCGAGAATTGCCGGGCTCCTGTACCTGATCGTCGCCATCTTCGGCGGCTTTGCCCAGTTCGGTGTTCGTGCCCAGGTGTACGTTGCCGGCGACGCCGCCGCAACGGCCGGGAACGTCGTCGCGAACGCGGGGCTCGTCCGCGTCGGCGTGGTCGCCGACCTGCTGCAGGCGACGGTCTTCGTGTTCCTCGCGATGACGCTCTACCTGCTGCTCAAGGACGTGAACCGGAACGCGGCCCGCGCGATGGTGGTTCTGGTCGCGATCGCCACCACGATCATGTGCCTCAACATGGTGTTCCAGTTCGCCGCCCTGCTGGTCGCAACCGATCAGTCCTACGTGACGGCCTTCGGCACCGCCGGAGCCAGCGCCCTGGTGCAGCTGCTGCTCGACATCCAGCACTACGGCTTCCTCATCGCCCAGATCTTCTTCGGCCTGTGGCTGGTGCCCCTCGGCTACCTCGCCTTCCGGTCGGGGATGTTCCCTCGGGCGCTGAGCGTCCTGCTCGTCGTGGGCGGTGTCTGCTACCTGGCGGACATGATCGCGCTGTTCCTGGTTCCCGAGCTCGGCGCCCGGATCAACGAGATCATCGTCATCCCGTCGACGGTCGCCGAGCTCTGGATGGTCGGATACCTGCTCCTGAAGGGGGTCCGGGCTCCGCGCCGCGCGGACAGTGCGCCGGCGATGGTGCCTGCCGCCGCCTGAGCGCCATCCCCGGCGGCCGACCTCGCCCGGGCACGGCCGCTTTCCACGCCGCCTGCCGAACCCGCCGCGTCCTTTGCGGCGGGTTCGGCGTTTGCTGTCCAGCACGGCAACAAGGGTGCCGCGCGCCGCGTAGCGGGGGGTCCGGCAATCTGGCTGGCAGCCTGAGGTCGTGTCCGCGGACCTCGATGGACGCGACGGATATGCTGGAGGACACGCAGGGAGAGGAGCACCATGCCAAACGAGCAGGAGATCGGCCGTCGCGTACGCGACAGCATCATCGGAACGATCAAGGGGACGGGCGAGATCACCGAGGTGACCGTGGCGACGCTGTCGTCCGCCGTCCAGCGCACGTTCAAGGAAGCGGGCTCGGCCGGCGCCAGTGCCGCCGATCTGGCCATCGGCGCCGTCAAGGGGACGATCCTCGCCACGGGCGAGGTCATCGGGCTGGGGGCGCAAACGGCCGCGGAGTCCATCAGCGCTACCGCTACCGCGGCAGGTGTCGCCGCCAGCTCGATCGGCTACGCGGCCAAGGCCGCCGTCGTGGGCGGTGTCCGCGGCTCATCCGAGGCCGGCGTCGAGACCCTCGAGGCGATCAGCCGCACGAGCCGGAGCGCGGTCTCGGAAGCGTCGGCGGTGGGTGCCGACATCACGGCCGCGGCCGTTGGTGCGGTTGAGGGTGCGATCGAGATTGCCAAGGAGACCAGCGTCAGCGCGGAAGCGGCTGCCGCAGCGGCCGCGACGGGAGCGATCGCCGCGGCGGGCGACATCGGCGATGCGGCCGCAACCCGTGTCCGGAATTCGGTGCAGGGAACGATCCGCGGCGTGAAGGTCGTCGTCAAGACGCCGCTCGAATAGCGCTCGCGGCGCCGGTGGCGCCGAGCGTCCGGTTCCTGGAATTGGGGGTCCCGGTTCAGCGTGTGACGCCGGCCCGGTTCGGGACGGCTGCGTCCCGGGCGGGGCCGACCCGCCTTCTCAGCCTTGCGCGGGCCGCACCCGCGACTCCTCACCAACGCGATCCCGGCCGCCCTCCTTCGCTCGGTAGAGCGCCTGATCCGCGCGATCGACCACGTCGCTGGCCGAATCTCCGGGTCGCCACCCCGCCACGCCGAGGCTGGCGGTGACCGTCTGTGGCACGTTCGGGGGAGGTGCCTTCCGGATCGCGAGCCGAAGGCGCTCGGCCCAGGCCCGGGCATCGCTCGGGCCTGCGTCGCGCAGAATTGCGACGAACTCCTCGCCCCCGTAGCGGGCGACGAAGTCGGAGCGCCGCGCGGCCGCGCGCAGCAGCGCGCCGAGCCACCGCAGCACGGCATCCCCGACGGGATGACCGTACCGGTCGTTCACGTCCTTGAAGTGATCGATGTCGAGGATCACGACCGCGAACACGGCGTCGGGACTGGCTCTGGCGACCTCCACGGCAAGACGAGTGTCAAACGCGCGTCGATTGGCGACTCCGGTCAGGGCGTCCTGACGCGCCATCCTGTCGAGACGACCGCGGTCCCGATCGATCCGGCGATGCTCGCGGACCATCGTCTCGTTGACATCCATCAGGGCACTTGCAATGTCATCGACAACGGGCGGCTCGCCGATCATCACGATTGCCCCGTCCGGCCGCCGGCAGGCGGTGACGCGGAAGTCGCGAGGCACGTCGTGCGCATCCGGAAGGGCTCCCCAGACGCGCGATTCCCAGGCGTGCCCCAGGCCCCCGACCCAGGAGCCGAACGCGTCGGCCTGGCCCTCGCCCACGAACACCGCAAGCGGCTTACCGATCGGGTTGCCGCGGGCCAGTCGGACGAAGGCCGGGTTTGCCGCAACGATCGTCGATGCCGGATCGGTCACGGCGCAAACGAGCGCCTCCGTCGCCCAGATGACCGCCTCGAGGTCGACGCCGCTCAGCCATCGAGCGTGCGCGGTCACGTTGCCTGCGCTTCGGTTCCGAACCGCTGGCGGAGCAGGGCCGAGGCAGCGCCGGCGTCGGCCAGCAGGGCATCAGCTCCGATCCCGAGAGCGACGCTGGGATCATCGCGATACGCCTGACCGCCGACCATCACGAACGGCGGCGCCTCGAGCTGCCGGATCGCCGCGATCGAGGCGGCCGCGCCGGCAAGGTGCGTCGTCAGTGCGGTCGACAGGCCGACGACGTCCGGCTCGCTCTCGGCGACCAGGTGCTGCAGCGCGTCCGGCGGCGTCAGGGCGCCCAGGAACAGCACCTCCCAGCCATCGGCCTCCAGGAAGTCGCCGACCATTCGAAGCCCGACATCGTGGAGCTCGCCATCCGTGCATGCGAGCACGGCCCGCCGCCCGATCGCCGGCAGCTCGACGAGCCTCGGCGCCACCATTGCCATCACCGAAGACACGATCGCGGTCGCGAGATGTTCCTGTGCCACGCTGATGAGGCCCCGCTGCCAGCGGGAGCCAACTTCCTGGAGCGAGGGTCCGAGCACGTCGAGGTACAGCGTCCTGGCCAGGACGCCGTGGTCGAGCAACTCGAACGCGGCGGCGCGCGCCTCGCGCGGTGAGCCTCCCAGCAGGACGTCGCGTAGCCCCCGGGGGACGAGCCGATCACGGTTTCGCGCCCGCGGCGCCGGAGACGAGCTCGTCGATCCGCCGAGCGTCATCCAGACGCAGGGTCATGACCGCCTCCCCGACCAGTTGGAGATTCCTCCGGAAGGCGTCCATCGGGAAGCCACGTGCCTCGAGCAGTCCGCGGAGCCACTCGACATCGACCGCGGAACCATTCGGGCCCGGCGGCGTCAAGGGCATCGACCAGCCACGCGACAAGATAGGCGTTGTCGGTGCGCGCAATAGCGCCGACCGCGGTCGCCATAGCGCTCATCGTGGTCCGGGAATTCCGTGTAGTAGCGGTCGCAGACGGCCTCGGCGATGCTCAGCCACCGCGAGAGGGAAAGTTGGGATCCGTGGTCGGGACCGGCGAGCTCGATCGGACCATGACCTCATAGCCCGTGACGTGCTCGAGCCGCTCGAGTCGTATGGCGTCCTGGAGGTGGCCCGGTATCTCGGTCGTGCGACACGCGATGCTCGGCGCTCTTCATGTACGCCGTGAAATCAGCGCGCCGCGCCCAATGGCTGACCATCAGCACCTCACCCGGCTCGCGCTCGGACCGCCAGACTTCGAGGTTCAGGAACCCGGGAAACGCGTCGACCAGGCCCGCCCGGTCGCGGAACGCGGCGATGAGGTCATCGACGGCCGCAGGATCGACGCGGAGTCGAGAAACCGAGACATATGTCGTCGCGCTCATCGGGCCCCCATGCAGGAGATACCTGCGCCGGCTCAATCGAGACTCGTTGCCGTGCCTCCTGGCAACCCTACGGGTAGTCCCCCTGATGGAGATGACGAACCGTCATCTCGCCAGT
>CAVYXU010000067.1:0-21684 GCA_963772565.1 uncultured Chloroflexia bacterium | reverse complement strand
GGGGCTATAGCTCAGCTGGGAGAGCGTCTGAATGGCATTCAGAAGGTCCGGGGTTCGAACCCCCGTAGCTCCACCAACGCACTGATCACGCCGACCACCTGACCCCTCGCCGGGACCGGCGGGGGGTCTTGTTTCAGCGGGGGATGTCTTTCACCTGTGGGGCAGCTGTGACGACGACAGGCGACAGCACGACAACCGCCGGGACCGCCGCCCAGGACGTGCGGGACCGGATCACGCGCTACGACCCGGCCTCGATCGAGCCGCGGTGGCAGGCGAAGTGGGACGAGCTTCGCCTCCACGAGACCGATCTGACGGACGACTCGCGACCGCGGTTCTACCTGCTCACGATGTACGAGTACCCGTCCGGGTCGCTGCACATCGGCCACTGGTACGTCAAGACGCCGACGGACGCGATCGGCCGCTACCGGCGAATGCACGGCGACAACGTGTTCATGCCGGTGGGCTTCGACGCGTACGGGCTGCCCGCCGAGAACGCCGCGATCAAGAACCGGGTCAACCCGCGCGACTGGACGATGGCGAACATCGAGACGATGCGCCGCCAGCTGCGCACGATGGGCGCGGCATGGGACTGGACCTCGGAGGTCGTCACCTGCGATCCCGAGTACTACCGCTGGAACCAGTGGCTGTTCATCCAGCTGCTCAAGCACGACCTGGCGTATCGCGCGGTCTCGCCCGTCGACTGGTGCCCCAACGACGGGACGCTGGCGCGCGAGCAGGTCGAGGGTGTCGACCGGCACTGCTGGCGGTGCGGCGCGAAGGTCGAGAAGCGCGAGCTGGCGCAGTGGTACCTGCGGATCACGAACTACGCGGACGAGCTGCTGGACTTCGGCGGCATCGACTGGCCGGACCCGATCCGGATCATGCAGACGAACTGGATCGGGCGGTCGTCGGGCGCCGAGATCGTGTTCGAGACCGCGCCGTCCGCCCATCACGCCGGCGGCGAGGAGCTGCGGGTGTTCACGACCCGCCCCGACACGCTGTTCGGCGCGACGTTCATGGTCCTCGCACCCGAGCATCCGCTGGTCAAGACGCTGACCGCGCCCGAGCGGCGGGCCGAGGTCGAGGCGTACGTCACGCAGACGGAGGCGCGCACCGAGATCGACCGGCTGTCGACCGATCGCGAGAAGACCGGCGTCCCGATCGGCGCCGACGCGATCAACCCGGTCAACGGCGAGCGGATCCCGATCTTCATCGCGGACTACGTCCTGGCCACGTACGGCACCGGCGCGATCATGGCGGTGCCCGCGCACGACGAGCGCGACTTCGCGTTCGCCCGCCAGTTCGACCTGCCGATCGTCAAGGTCGTGATGCCGCAGGACGCGGATCCGGACGAGGAGCTGACGGCGGCGTTCGTCGAGCACACGACCGACGAGGTGATGGTCAACTCCGGCCGGTTCAGCGGGCGGCCGGCCGCGGACGCGTGGCACGAGATCGTGGGCTGGCTCGAGGGCCAGGGCAAGGGTCGCCAGGCGGTCACCTACCGGCTGCGCGACTGGCTGGTCAGCCGCCAGCGCTACTGGGGCACGCCGATCCCGGTGATCCACTGCGAGCAGTGCGGCGCCGTCCCCGTGCCCGAGGACCAGCTGCCGGTGCTGCTGCCGGACACCGTCGACTACCAGGGCAGCGGCGAGAACCCGCTCAACCGCGACGAGGCGTTCCTCAACGTCGCGTGCCCGTCGTGCGGTGGCGCCGCCAAGCGCGAGACGGACACCCTGGACACGTTCATCGACTCGTCCTGGTACTGGTTCCGCTACCTGTCACCGCACAAGACGGACGGCCCCGTCGACGAGCACATGGTCCGCGAGTGGACGCCGGTCGACCAGTACACGGGCGGCGCCGAGCACGCCGTGATGCACCTGCTGTACAGCCGGTTCTTCACCAAGGCGATGCGCGACCTGGGCCTGGTCCACGAGGGCGAGCCGTTCAAGCGGCTGTTCAACCAGGGCCAGATCCTGGGCGCCGACGGCGAGCGGATGAGCAAGAGCCGGGGCAACGTCCAGGACCCGGACGCGCTGGTCGCGCGGTACGGCGCGGACACCGTGCGCCTGTTCCTGATGTTCATGGGCCCCTGGGACCAGGGCGGGCCGTGGAGCCCGACCGGGATCGCCGGCGTGCACAAGTTCCTCAACCGCGTCTGGACGATCGTGCTCGATCCGCACGGCCGGGATCCGGGCGACCAGACCGGCGGCGCCCTGCCCGCCGGCGAGGAGGAGTCCGACGCCCGCGACCACCTGCGCACGGCGGCGCACCGCACGCTGCGCGACGTGACGGTGGACTACGAGGGCTTCCGCTGGAACACGATGATCGCGAAGCTGATGGAGCTCTCGAACCTGCTGTTCCGCTATCGCGGCACGTCGGTCGCCGGCCTGCCCGAGTGGGACGAGGCGGTCCGGATGCTGCTGCTGATGCTCGCCCCCGCGGCGCCGCACATCAGCGAGGAGCTGTGGTCTCGGCTGCTGGTCGAGGCGCCGACGAGCCGTGGGAGTCGATCCACATCCAGCGCTGGCCGACGGTCGACGAGGCGGCGATCGTCGAGGCGACCCGCGAGGTGCCGATCCAGGTCAACGGCAAGCTGCGCGACCGGGTCACCGTCCCGGCCGGGATCTCCGATCTCGAGCTGGAGCAGGTGGTGCTGTCCCGCGACAAGGTCGTGGCGGCGCTGGGCGGCAAGGAGCCGCACCGGGTGATCCACGCCGGCGGCGGCAAGCTCGTCAACATCGTCGTCCGCTAGCGGCGCAGCGCGGCCGCGTTCGGCGCCGTTGCCGCCCGGGTGCCCGGGCTACCCTGGCCGCCCACCTCGAGCAGGAAGTCGATGAGCCCGGAGAAGTAGGTCTCCTGGTCGTCGTACATCGCCAGGTGGCTGCCGTTCGGGCAGTGCAGGTAGCGGCCGTTCGGGAGCCGGCGGGCCATGTCCGCCATGAACGCGGGATCCATCGTGTCGTGGCGCGCGCCGATCACGAGCGTCGGCACCTCGATCTGCGACAGCTCCTCGGTGCGGTCCCAGTCGACGAGCTTGCCGCTGAGCCCGAGCTCGCTGGGGCCCTGCATCGAGACGTAGATCGCGGGATTGATGTTCGCCATCATCCGGGCGACCGGGTCCGGCCAGTCGACCACCGGCATCCGCAGCACGTGCTCGACGTAGTGGTGCTGGTAGAGCAGCTCCATGTACCGGGGGTTGTCGGTGTCGCCGCTGGCCTCGAGCGCCTTGATCTCGGCGAGCGCTGTCTGGTCCATGGCGGGCATCAGCACGTTCTGGGCGTACGCGTTGTATGCGCGGCAGCTCGACATCATGTTCGAGATCACCAGCCCCTTGAGCGCGTCGCCGTGGCGGAGGGCGTACTCCATCGCCAGGATGCCGCCCCAGGACACGCCCGAGCAGGAAGAAGTTCGTGGGGTCGAGGCCGAGCGCGATGCGGACCTGCTCCACCTCGTCGACGAACCGGTCGAGCTCCCACAACGAGGGATCGTCCGGCTGGTCGCTGTACGCCGAGCCCAGCTGGTCGTAGTAGTAGTACTCGATCCCCGCGGCCGGCAGGAAGCAGTCGCAGGCCTCGAAGCCCTCGTGCGTGGCACCCGGACCGCCGTGGAGCAGCAGCAGCTTGATCGCCGGGTTGTTGCCCACCCGCTTTGTCCAGACCCGGAAGTCGCCGCTGGGCGTCGTGATCGGGATCAGCCTGACCCCGCCGCTCAGGCGGTCCGGCCGCCCCGAGTCATCGAGATATGCATCCGGTACGGCCATCGGTCTTCCTTTCGCGCTCGCCCCTCGAGCCCGATTCTCGCCCTTCATCGCGCGACGAGGCGAGTCCGGAACGGCACCGATCGCGACCCGGCCATAGACTCGGGTCATGACTGACGATCAAGATCGGCGCCCTCTGCTGGAACCAGTACACCGAATGGCCTGCGCTGCTGCAGGCGGGGGTCCGAGCCGACGAGCTCGGCTACGACACCCTCTGGACCTGGGATCACCTGTATCCGATCGTGGGCGACTCGCACGGGCCGAACTACGAGGGCTGGCTCACGATCACCGCGTGGGCGCAGGCGACGAGCCAGATCCGCATCGGGCTCATGGTCGGTGCCAACACGTTCCGGGCCCCGACGCTCACCGCGAAGATGGCGACGACGCTCGACCACATCTCGAACGGCCGGGCGATCCTGGGCATCGGCGGGGCATGGTTCGAGGAGGAGCACGAGGACTTCGGGCTCGACTTCGGGTCGGGGTTTCCCGAGCGGCTGCGATGGCTGGGCGAGGCGCTGCCGGTGATGCGCGGCATGCTCGACGGCACCGAGCCAACGGCGAGCGGCGAGCACTACCACTCCCAGGACACCCGCAACCTGCCGCGGCCGGTCCAGGCCCATCTGCCGATCTGCATCGGGGGCGGTGGCGAGAAGGTGACCCTCAAGCTGGTCGCCAGGTACGGCGACATGAACAACGTCGGGGGAAGCGTCGACACCGTCAGGCGCAAGGACGCGATCCTCGTCCAGCACTGCGAGACCGTCGGCCGCGACCCGGCGGAGATCGAGCGCACGACGGGCGTGGGCGCCGTCGTGATCCGCGACAACCGTTCCGAGGCCGAGCGGATCTTCCACGAGGCGTTCGACCGGAACCGCATCGCCGATCACTGGACCGAGCAGCCTGTCGGGACGCCGGAGGACGTGGCCGAGATGCTCGCCCCGTACCTCGACCTCGGCTATCGGCACCTCATCGCGGGCTTCCCGGCCGACTACGACGAGGAGTCGATGACCCGTTTCGCGACCGAGGTTCGACCGCTGCTCGAGCGCGCCTGACCCTCGGTCCGCGCCGCGGCATCCATCGGCGCCCTGGGCGCTTTGAGCGGAACCGCCGGACCTTGGCCCGGTTGCCGCACGTGTTCATGTCGCACCAGCGCCGCCGGCCCGCTCGTGACGTGTCCTCGAACACCCAGCGACAGCCGTCGTTGGCGCAGACCCGGAACCGCGACGTCTCGCCGCCCTCGATCGCGTCCACCAGCGGCTGGACGACGCGCGCCAGCGCCTCTCCGGTCGGATCGTCGTCCGCGTGGTGGTGGCCGACGCCGATCCCGGTCAGGCTCGCCCGCAGCTCGACAGTCCCGGCGTGTCGCAGCACGTCGTTGAGCACCGTGAGGGCATCGTCCGGCGGGGTGCGTCCATCGACCTGCGCATCCCATGCGGCGCGCAGCGCCGCTCGCGCTGCGTGCAGCCGGCGTAGCCAGGCGTCGCCATCACGTGCCGCCTGGGCCCGGAGCACGTCCTCGTGCGCGAGGCCGCGCTCGACGAAGTAGGCCACGGCGACGTCGACGGTGGGCATGTGTTCCTCCGGGATGCCGGCAGTGAGCTCCTCGCTGTTGATGAAATCGAGGCACGCCTCGAGATCCGCGGCGTGCGCGTGGAAGGCCGGCAGCCGGCGTCCGTCCGGCGTCTGGGGAGGTGGCATTGCGTGGGTCGTCATCGGCGCTCGTAACCACCATAAACCCGTTGACAGGTTACACGCAAGTTGGTAGCATCCGTAACCAGTTAGATCGTGTAGGCCGGTTACATGCCGGAGCTCGTGGAGACCACCAATGGATGCCCTGATCCCCGCATTCCTGTCCGTTCTCGCCCTGCTGGGCGCGCTGGCCGCGATCGCCGGCATCGAGAGCCGAGACGGGTTCGAAAGCAACGACCGCTGAGAGCGGAGGAGAGACGACATGTGGCAGGTGCACGCAATGGTCGCGCTCGATCTCGCGCGGGAGCGCGCGCGAGAGGCGCAGGCGAACGCCGAGCGATGGCGCGTGAGCAATGTGGCCGACGCTGAGCGTGCCGCGCGCGGCGCCGGAAGGTTTGCATCCGGCCGCGGGCTGGTCGCGCGTGCGCTTCGCGGGCTGAGCGCCGGCGCCGACTCCATCGCTGCCGCGACGTGCCGAGCCGCCGCGCGCGTGGAGGGCCGTACCGCGTAACCTCCGCCGGAAGCAGCGGCGGCACGCGCGCGTTCGTAAGCAGGCGATAAGTCAGCGGGCGTATTGTCCGCGTTGGACAACCGCCTCGCCGGAAGTGCCCCCGACGAAGCGGTTGTTCCCCCATTGCCCGCCGCCGGGCCCGCCGGGGAGACGTCCGATCCGTGGACCCTTCCAGCGCGCCCTGGCGCGCCCTCGAATCCACCGAGCCGAGCGACGCGACATCCGGCGGCGCGACGCCAGAGCCCAAACCGCGGGCGATCTCCTGGCTGGCTGTTGCGGTCGTCCTGGCGATCGGGTGCGCAGCACTGGGAGCCTTCATCCTCGCGAGCCATTCAGGCACGGTCGTGACGGTCGACGGCGCGACGGCGATCGGCGCGGCATCGGGTGATGACGCCAGCCCGGGGGCCGCCGCGGGTACCCCGGCCGGCGACATCGTCGTCGAGGTCGGCGGCGCGGTTGGACATCCGGGTCTGTACCGACTGCCCGGCGGATCCCGGATCGGCGATGCCATCGCTGCCGCTGGCGGGTACGGCCCGCGGGTCGACGCCGCCGCGGCAGATCTGCGGCTGAACCTGGCAGCCCTCCTCCACGATGGCGATGAGGTGCACGTTCCGAGCCGCGACGAGGCTTCCACCCCGTCGGTCGCGGCCAGCTCTGGCGCCACGGGCGGTGGCGCCGCGGCCGGTGGGGCCGGGCTGATCGACCTCAACACCGCGAGCGCCGAGCAGCTCGACACGCTGCCCGGCATCGGACCGGTCACCGCCGCCAAGATCATCGCCGCGCGGGAGGAGCGACGGTTCACGTCCGTCGATGAGCTCGGCTCTCGCGGGGTCGTCGGGGCCGCGACGCTGGCCAAGATTCGCTCACTCGTGACCGTCGGTCCATGAGCACGGTCCGGGTCGGCGCCCCGCGGAGTGCGTGGCTCGCCGGCGGGGCGGCGATCGCCGCAGGTTGGGCGTGGATGGGCCTTCCGGCGGCAGCGGCCCTGATCGCCGGCCCGGCGGTCATCGCAGCGGCATTCGCCGCACGTGGCACGCGGAGAAGGACGTGGCAACCTCGGGCCGTTGCGCTCGGCTTCGGTCTGTTGCTGCTGGCAGTCCGCCTGATCGCCGGGCCGGCGGGGGTGTCCCCGCCCGTCCTCGACGAAGGCCAGGCCGGTCCGTGGACCGCGGTCGTCGAATCCATGGGATCACCGCGTGAGGGCCACCAGACAGCGAGGCTGCGGCTGCAGGTCGATCGCGGCGAACTGATCGTGGCGGCGACCCTGCCCGCCTACCCGGAGGTCGCCGCAGGAGAGCTGATCGTGATCGATGGGCGCCTCCGTCCGCCACCCCCCGATGATCCCTACGGTGAGTACCTGACGCGCACCGGCGCCTCCGGGACGCTCCAGGCGCGGTCCGTCAGGGTGCCGGACCAGCCGTCCCAGGTGACGCTCCAGGCTGTTCGCGACGGTGCTGGGGACGCGCTCCGGACCGCGCTGCCGGAGCCGGAGGCGGGCCTGGCGGCAGGGATACTCATCGGACTGCGGGAGCGCGTCGACCGGCAGCTCGCAGCGGATTTCGCCACCGCCGGTGTCAGCCACGTGGTGGCGATCTCCGGCTGGAACATCGCGATCGTCGCCGGGCTCGTCGGCGCGATGCTGCGCGGGCGCCCGAAGCGGCTGGTCGCGGTAGTGGTCGCGGGCACGATCGTGGCCTACGTGATCGCGGCCGGGGCATCGCCATCGGTCGTGCGGGCGGCGGTGATGGCATCGGTGGTGCTGGTCGCTCGCGAGACCGGTCGCGCTGGCCGGGCGCCGGCCGCGCTCGCGTGGGCGGCCGCGATCCTGCTGCTCGTCGACCCGCGGATGATCGGCGACGCCGGCTTTCGACTGTCGGTGCTGGCGACGGCCGGCCTGCTCGCCTGGGCGAATCCTTTGGCGACACGGATCCGGACCGCGAGCGGCGGACGAGTCCCGGGCTGGCTCGCGGAGAGCCTCGGCATCTCGCTGGCAGCCCAGGCCGCCACACTCCCGGACGTGGTGGCGACCTTCGGGCGTCTGTCGCTCGTCGCGCCGTTCGTGAACCTCGCGGTCGTGCCGCTGGTGCCGCTCGCCATGGCCGGCGGGGTGATCGCCCTGGCCGGTGGGGCGCTCGCGGCACTCGGCGCGCCGTCGGTCATCGCGACGCTGCTGGGTCTGCCGGGATGGCTCCTGCTCCACGTCATCGTCGCGATGGTCCGGATCGGAGCGGCGATCCCGTTTGCCGCCGTCGAAGTCCCAACCGAGCTCGCGCTGCCGTTCGCTGGTCTGGTCGCGGTGGGAATCGCGGCGGGGATCGCGCTGCTGCCCGTCGTTCGGGGCGGCCGGCGCCGACGGCGGAGCGCAACGCCCGCCGCCGCCCGAGCTGCCGCCGCGCGTCGGTCCTCGTCCGGGAGCCCGGCGCGCACTCGCGTCGGACCGGCGCGCCTCGGAACGTCGCAGCGCGTCCTGCTGATCGGTCTGGTTGTGCTCATCGCCATCGGGTCGACCGCCGTGGCAAACGCGGCGGGACGGGAAACCCGCCTCACCGTGCTCGACGTCGGCCAGGGCGACGCCATCCTGGTCGAGAGCCGCGGTGGGGCACGGATGCTGGTCGACGGCGGCCCCGATCCCGACCGCCTCCTGCTGGAGCTCGATGCCCGTATCCCACCTTGGGACCGCCGCATTGACGTCATCGTCCTCACGCACCCTCACGAGGATCACGTCGCGGGCCTGGTGCGGGTGCTCGCCCGGTATTCGGTCGGACGCGTGTACGAGCCGGGCATGCGGGGACCCGGCCCCGGCTGGGCAGCATGGGACAAGGCGCTGCGCGATGGACCGCCACGGGGACAGCTCGCCACGGGCGCGCGGATCGAGCTCGGCGAGATCAGGCTGACGGTCCTGTGGCCGGATCCCGGCAGCGTGCCGGTCGAGCCGGCGGCAACGGGGGCGGGCATCAACGACGTCTCGATCGTCCTGCTGGGCGAGGCGCAAGGCCGTCGGTTCCTGCTGACCGGAGACATCGAGCAAGGCGTGGATCCGACGCTGGTCGCGCGCGGCCTGCCGCACGTGGACGTGCTCAAGGTGGCCCATCACGGGAGCGCCACGGCGACGACGCAGGCGTTCCTCGACGCCGTCCGGCCGGCGGTCGCGGCCATCTCGGTCGGGACGGGCAATCCCTACGGGCATCCGGCGCACGCCACCCTTTCCAGGCTTGCCGCCTCCGGGGCTCGCGTCCTGCGAACGGACCTGGATGGATCGATCGAGGCCGACCTCCGGGCCGACGCGGTCGTGGTGCGCACGACGGGAGGGCGATCGACGGCCGGCGCAGCGTGGTCGCCCGCCGTCCGGGCTGCCTCGCTCGGATACGATCCATACCATGACCGTCCCGATGCGCCACCAGGCCGCCCGCCTGCTCTGCTCGCTCGACCCGCCCGAATGGCTCGTGCGGCATTCGTGCGCCGTCGCGGACATCGCCGCGTGGCTGGCGGCACAAGCACGCTCGAACGATCAGGCCGTGGACGTCGAGCTGGTCGCCGTCGCGGCGCTGCTGCACGACGTGGACAAGCTGCCCTCGGTCGCGGTGCCCGGCCACCTCCGCCACGGCGAAGGCTCCGCCTGGTGGCTTGCCGACCGGGGCTGGCCGGAGCTCGGTCCGCTCGTACGCGACCACCCGGTCACGAGGCTTGCCGAGCCGGGGCATGCCACCTGGTCGCGGACGGCAAGCCTCGAGGCCCGGATCGTGGCCTACGCCGACAAGCGCGCCGGCCAGCACCTTGAATCGATGGACGCGCGCTTTGCCTCGTGGCGGCGGCGCTACCCCGAGGGCCCGACCGATCCCCCGGCCGGCGGCGGAACGTCCGGATCCGGCTGGGATGACACCGCAGCCGAGCGAGTGCTCGCCCGGGCACTCGAGCTCGAGCGCGACGTGTGCCGTGCGGCCGGCGTCGAGCCCGCCGGCGTGCGCCGGCTCCGATGGTCGACGCGCGCGGTCCGGCAGGCGGCCGCATGAGCGGCGACGTCCCGATCATCGCCTACTACCGGGGGGACGACGGCTGGTCGCTGGATCGCGCGGCCGTCCTTGTCGCGCGGCGGATCGAACAGGACACCGGCATGGCGCCCGACCGCTGGCGCGTCGCCGCAGCCGACACCAGCGCCGCCGCGATCGCAGAGCGCGTCGGGACCGCCCCGATGTTCGGCGGCGGAACGGTCGCCGTGATCCTGGACCCGGGCCCCCTCCTGCGGTCGAAGGCGGAGCGCGAGGCGATCGACGGGGCGATCCGCAACGTTGCGCCGGGCAACGCGCTCGTGTTCATCGAGCAGGGTGACAGCGGTGGCCGACGCTCTGCGGCGCTCCAGGGCCTGGAGACCGCTGTCCGCGCCGCGGGCGGCGAGGTCAAGGCGTTCAAGGCACCGCGCGAGGGCGAGCTCGCCGCATGGATCCGGGGGCGGGCCGACGAGCGAGAGATGGAGCTGACGCCGGCCGCGGCGCGGGAGCTCGCCCGGCGCGTTGGTGGCTTCGTCCGGGAGGGCGATGTCGACCGGCAGCGGCAGGGCGCCCTCGCCGTTGGTGAGCTCGACAAGCTCGCGCTCTACCGGCCCGACGGCAAGGTCGACGAGGATGACGTGCGCGCGCTCGTTGCCGAGGCTGTCCCCGACTCGACCTGGGCCGTGCTCGACGCCATCGCCGAGCGCCGCGAGGCGATGGCCGGGCCCCTGCTCGACCGCCTCCTGGAGACCGTGCCGGAGCCCGTGATCCTGGTGCAGGTCCATCGCCGGCTGCGCGAGCTGATCATCGCCGCCGACCACGTTGCGGCCCGCGGCAAGCCGGCCGACCTGGTCAAGCTCATCGGCGGACACCCGTTCCGTGCCCAGAAGCTGGCCGAGCAGGCACGACGCTGGACGCTGCCGGAGCTCGAGTCGGCACTCGACGGCGTGCTCGAGCTCGACGCGATGGTCAAGGGAGCGCCGGATTCGGGATCCACGGAGCAGCAGCGCCGGCTGGCGTTCGCCCTGTGGGTGCGGGACCGCATCGCGCCGTGGAAAGGCACTTCGCCCGTGCCGGGTGCGACGACTGGTCGGGCTCGATAGCCTTCGAGGCCGTTCCGCGGCGGACCCGCCGGGTGCCAGGGTCGCCTGCCGGGTCAGTCGGCGGCGGACCAGGCCTCTTCCTGGAGCACCACGTCACTCTCGATCGCGAACACGCAGCGCCCATCGCCGAGGTCGAGCAGCTCGATCAGCTCCGGGTCGATGTACAGCTGGTGGCAGTCCTCGCACAGCCCGCCCGGGATCCCGAAGCACAGCCGCTCGGTCCGGTCCGACAGCCGAAACGTGGTGTCGAAGCGGGTGATGATCAGGCGGCGGGTGCAGCTGGGGCAGCGATCACGCAGACCCGACAAGGTCAGTCTCCGGGTGGGGTCGGCCCCGACGGCAGACCACCTGTCCCGGATGCTAGGAAGAGCGCCCCCGGTGGGACATGACCCAGCGGTACCCCTGCGGGAGGTACCACCACCGGCGGCGCGGTCGCGACTGCATTCGAGCGCGGCGTCGCGCGACCTCCGGCGCGGCCGGCGTGGTCCTACTGGACGCGCAGGACGGTGCGCGCGCCTGACCAGTGCCGCTCGAGCTGGTAGTAGTCGCGTTCCGGTGGCGTGAACACGTGGACGACCACCGAGCCGAAGTCGAGCAGCACCCAGTGCGACTCTGCCGCGCCCTCGCGCCCGATCGTACGAACACCCTCGTCGCGCAGGCCGCCCACGATCCCATCCGCGATCGCGGCGATCTGGCGCTCCGTCCCGCCGGAGCAGATGACGAACGCATCCGCCAGCGTCGTCAGCTCGCCCAGGTCGAGCAGCACGATGTCGGCCGCCTTCTTGTCCTCGGCCAGCTCGACGATCCGCCGGGCGAGGTCGAGCGGGGCGCGGTCGGATTCCGGTGCCGCCGTCTCGCGAGCGGGCAAACCGTCCGAGCGCGGGGCAGTCGGGGTGGTGGGATCGGTCACAGGGTCAGGGTCCTCACGACGGTTCGGTGTACAGCCCATGGTCGGCGATGTAGGCGGCGACCGCCTCGGGCACCAGATAGCGGACGGAGCGGCCCGCGGCGGCACGGCGTCGCACCACGCTACCGGAGATCGGCAACAGGGGTCCCGACAGGAAGGTCATCCGGTCCGCCCGGCCGGGAAACCGGCTCATCGCCCAGCCGGGACCGAGCTCGGCGTGGCCGCCGCGCGGAACGACCGCGAGCCGGCACAGGTCGAGGATCCGCTCCGGGTCCCTCCAGGCCGGGAAGCCGGCAAGCGCCTCCGATGACAGGATGAACCACGGGTCGCCGATCCCCGCGTTGCGCAGCGCCGTGAGCGTGTCGACCGTGAACGACGGGCCGCCTCGGTCAAGCTCGACGCGGCTCACCTCGAACGCCGGGTTCGTCGCGACGGCCAGCTCGAGCATCGCAAGGCGATGAACGGCCTCGGTCACCGGGCGCCCGGGCTTGTGCGGCGGGATCGCGGCCGGGACGAACAGCACGCGTTCCAGCCCCAGCGTCTCCCGCGCCTCCTCGCCGATCGCAAGGTGCCCGTGGTGGATCGGGTCGAACGTTCCGCCCAGAATGCCCACACTGCCGGGCTCGGTCGGCGCCGGCGGTGCGATGTCGACGGCCGACGCGTCCGGATCCGCGCTCACGCGTCCTCCTCGCGCGGCTCCCACTCGAGCTCCTGGCCGCCGATCCGGACGCTGTTGCCGGGCCGGATGCCCGCCTTGCGAAGGGCGGCGTCGATGCCGAGCCGGACCAGCTCGCGCTGGAAGCGCCCTGCAGACTCCTCGACCTCGAAGTTGGTCTGGGCGACCAGCCGCTCGATACGCTTCCCGCGGACGCGATAGGCGTCGTCCTCGCGCTCCATCGTGTACCCGTCGCCGGCTGCCTCGAGCCGGTGCACGACGACGCCCGCCGGATCGGGTGGCGCGGCCAGCTGGTCGGCATCGGGGAGCAGGTCGCCCACTGCCGCGCGCAGGATGTCGAGCCCTTCCCCGGTCTCCGCGGAGATCGCCAGCGACGGGATCCCCGCCGTGCGCATCGCCGCATCGAACGCGGGCCATGCCGCACGGGCGTCCGGCAGGTCGAGCTTGTTGAACACGACCAGGATCGGACGCGTGAGCAGCACGGGATCGTGCGCCTCGAGCTCCTCCCGGATCACGTCGTGATCCCAGCCCGGGTCGCGCGACGATCCATCCACGATGTGGAGCAGGATCCGCGTCCGCTCGACATGACGTAGGAAGGCGTGGCCCAGACCGGCCCCGGACGATGCCCCCTCGATGAGGCCCGGCACGTCGGCGATCGTGGGCCGCCGACCGTCGTCGATGCCCAGGTCCATGACCCCGAGGTTGGGCTCGAGGGTCGTGAACGGGTAGGCAGCGATCTTGGGATGCGCCGCGGTGAGCGCCGCCAGCAGTGTGGACTTGCCGGCGTTGGGCAGGCCGACCAGGCCGACGTCCGCGATCAGCCGCAGCTCGAGCCTGATCGTCCGCTCCTCGCCTGGCTCACCCTTCTGCGCGTGCTTGGGCGCCTGGTGGGTCGAGGTCGCGAAGTGCACGTTCCCCAGGCCGCCGCGGCCACCGCGGCCGACCATGACCTCCTGGCCTGCGGCGACGAGGTCCGCGAGCAGGGCGCCCGATTCGCCGTCGAGGACGGCCGTCCCGGGCGGCACCGGGAGGTACAGGTCCTGCCCGGCCTTGCCGTGGCGCTTCGATCGCTCACCCCTCCCCCCCGGCGAGGCGCTGAAATGGTGCTTGTAGCGAAAGTCACGCAGCGTCGTCTGGCCGATGTCGACGCGCAGGTACACGGATCCACCGCGCCCGCCGTCCCCGCCGTCGGGGCCACCGCGGGGAACGTGGGCCTCACGCCGGAAGGTGGCCGCTCCGTCGCCGCCCGCCCCGGCGCGCACGACGATGCGGACCTCATCGAGGAACATCGAGCTCATTGTCGCACGGGGATGCGCCCGGCCCGGACGCGAGCGTCGGTCGCGCCCAGAGCGCGGAGAGCGCGGAGAGCGCGGACGGCGGTCTAGAAGTAGCGGAGCGGGTTGACGCGCGTCCCGCCGTTCCAGATCTGCCCGATCCAGACCTCGAAGTGCAGGTGCGGTCCGGTCGCATCACCGGTGGCGCCGATCCGCCCGACCTGCCTGCCGCGCGCCACCGACTGCCCATTGCCGACGGTGATCGCCGACATGTGGTTGTAGGTGGTGTACAGGTTGCCGCCGTGCGAGATCCATACCTGGTAGCCGCCGCCGTTGTTCTTCCACCCGGCGAAGATCACCTTGCCGGCAGCCGCGGCGACGACCGGGCTGCCATAGGAGGCGGCGATGTCGATCGCCCAATGGCCGTAGTGGTAGTACTGGCTGATGTAGTTGCCGCCACCGATGACCGGCCACTTGAACACCCCGCCGGAGTACTTGGCCGTGCTGCCTGAGGAGGTGGTGCGCGACGAGCTGCCACTACTGGACCGGACCACCGGCTTGGGTGTGGGCTTCGGCGTCGGGATGGCCGCGCCACGTGCGCCCGGCAGGACCAGCACCTGCCCGACGACCAGCGTGGGGTCCTCGAGTCCGTTGAGATCGATGATGTCGGTGGGATCGGCGTTGTACTTCGTCGCGAGCGAGTCGAGCGTGTCGCTTTCCGTGACCGTCACGACCACGCCGTTGACCGGCGGAACGCGCAGGGTCTGCCCGACGTGGAGCGCGTCCTTCGACGTGAGCTTGTTCGACCACCACAGGGTCATCATCGAGATGCCGAAGTGCTTCGCGATCGTGACCAGGGTGTCGCCGGACTTGACGCGGTAGGTCTGGATCAGGCTGGCACCGTCCTCGACGGTCGTCAGCGGGGCATAGCCCGTCAGCAACGTGCCGTCGTCGAGCAATGCGCCGGCCTGGGCGAGCGAGGTGTCGGTTCCGGGCGAGGTATCGGCGCCTTCGGGAAGCACGACCGGCTCGAACGTCTGGCCGCCGGGTCCGATGCCCGCCGCGAGGTCCGCGTCGCTGAGCCCGGTCTGCGATCCGGAACCGCCGCCGATGGCCAGCCGGACGTCTCTGCCGCCGCCCTGCGTGCCGCCGACGGCACCCTGGGTCGTGCTTGGCAGGAGCGCCATCAGGGAAGCCACGGCGACGATCGCCGCGACGGCGATCGGCAGGGCACGCTCCGCAGTCCGGAATGGCTGGAATCCCGCAGCGAGCGATGCGCTCAGCGCGCGGAGATGGGTGGAAAGCCCGCCACGCAACCACGTCCTGGCCGAACGGGCGGCGCGGATGCTGCGGCCATTGAATCGGGAGGCCGAGGATGCTCGAGGGCGGTCGTCACGCAGCGTGCGTCTGGAGCGCTGCGCGCCGTCCTTGGACTTCAGCAATACGGTCTCCTGGCAGGACGATCATCCCCCGGCGGCAATCACCGGGTGGCAGGCAGCCTGATCGTCTTTGGTCGCGATGTAAGCGTCGGGTCGCCCCCGCGACCAGTCCCGGGGATCCGGGGCAGCCTCCAACTCGGCCGAACCGTACCAGACGGCCAGAGGGTCGTGCAAACGCCCGGGCCATCTCGCTGGGGGCCGCAAGGGGCCGAAGTTCCGGGCCGGACTTCCTGAATCTCCGCAATTCGCCGATGGACGGCGATGCCAGCGGCGCGTGGCGGGCCCGACGACCGGGTGCGATCCAGCCGGGCTCAGTCGAGGCTCTTGGTCAGGGTCGCCAGGAACTGCGCGTTGTCCTCGGTCTTCGCGATCCGGTTCAGCAGCAGCTCGATGCCTTCGTTGGTGCCCACCGCCGACAGCATCCGGCGCATGGTCCAGACCATCTTGAGCGTGCCCTCCTCGAGCAGCAGCTCCTCCCGGCGGGTGCCGGACCGCTGGACGTCGATGGCCGGGAAGATGCGCTTCTCGGCGAGCTTGCGGTCGAGGATGAGCTCGCTGTTGCCGGTGCCCTTGAACTCCTCGTAGATCACGTCGTCCATCCTGGAGCCGGTATCGACGAGGCAGGTGCCGATGATCGTGAGGCTGCCGCCCTCCTCGATCTTGCGCGCGGCCCCGAAGAACCGCTTGGGCGGATACAGCGCGATCGGGTCGATGCCGCCCGACAGCGTCCGCCCACTGGGCGGAAGCGCGAGGTTGTACGCGCGCGCGAGACGGGTGATCGAGTCGAGCAGGATGACCACGTCGCGGCCGGTCTCGACCTGTCGCTTGGCGATCTCGAGCGCCATCTCGGCGACGTGCGTGTGATTCTCGGTCGGCTCGTCGAACGTGGAGCTGATCACCTCGCCGTCGACCGAGCGGCGCATGTCGGTGACCTCCTCGGGCCGCTCGCCGATCAGGGCGACCATGAGCAGGACGTCCGGATAGTTGGCGGTGATCCCGTTGGCGATCGCCTTGAGCAGCATCGTCTTGCCGGCCTTGGGCGGGCTGACGATGAGCGCGCGCTGGCCCTTGCCGAGCGGGTTGACGAGGTTGACGAGCCGCTGGCTGAGGTTCTTCGGATCCGACTCGAGGTTGATCAGCTCGATCGGGTGGATCGGGGTGAGGTCACCGAAGTGCGGGCGCCGGCGCGCGGTGTCGGTGTCGACGCCGTTGACGCTGTCGACGCGGATCAGGCCCCAGAACTTCTCGCCTTCGCGGGGGGCGCGAACCGCGCCGGTGACGCGATCGCCGACGCGCAGACCGAACCGGCGCACCTGGCTCGAGGAGACGTACACGTCGTCCTGGCTGGGCAGCAGGCCGTGGCGGCGCATGAAGCCGTAGCCCTCGTCCACGATGTCCAGGATCCCGAACGCATAGTCCAGGCCGGCGCGCTCGGTCTGCGCCTGGAGGATGAGGTCGACGAGATCGTCGCGGCGGTTCGAGGGCTCGGCCTCGATGTCCAGGCGGACGCCGACCTCGCGCAGCTCCTTGACCGACATCTCGATGAGATCGCGGATGTCGAGGTCATTGCGCTCTCGCGCCGCCTCGAGCTCGGCAACCTCGTCCTGCTCGGTGACGGGCAGGCGGCTGGTCTGGGATCGACGACGAGGACGGCGATTGCGGCTCGAACGCTGGTCGGGGCCATTCGGCATGGGGTTGGGCACGCTCCAGGGTGGAGTCCGGCACCGGAGTGATCCGGATGGGAACAATGTGTCGCACCACTGGGCCGTTGCTCGCGCGGAATCGGGGAGCCGTCGCGCGCGGCCGGTGGGGATGGCTGGAGGATATCGCGCCGGATGCGGCCGCGTCAACGATTGCCGCGCGAGAACGCTGCCCGGGCCGGCGGAGCAGCGGCTCGGACCCGCCGGTGATCGGCGGCCGCGCTGGCCTCGACCGCGTCCTACTTCTTGCGGGCGGCGACGGCGGCCTTGGCCGCCTCCCAGTCCTTCTTGAACCGGACGATCCCCGCGTCTGTCAGCGGGTGGTGGACCATCTGCTGGAGCACCTTGAACGGCAGCGTGGCGATATGTGCGCCCGCGAGCGCCGATTCGGTGACGTGACGCGGGCTACGGATCGAGGCGGACAGCACCTCGGCGTCGTAGTCGTAGTAGTTGATGATCTCCGACAGCTCGCGGATGACGATCATCCCCTCTTCGTTGATGTCGTCCAGCCGGCCAACGAATGGCGACAGCAGCGACGCGCCCGCCTTTGCGGCGAGGAGCCCCTGGTTGGCGGTGAAGATCAGGGTGCAGTTGGTCTTGATGCCCTCGGCCTTGAAGCGCTTGATCGCCTCGAGGCCGTTCTCGGTCATCGGGACCTTGACCACGATGTTGGCCGCGAGCTTCGCGAAGTGGCGGCCCTCGCTGAGCATCCCCTCGACATCGTCCGCGATGACCTCCGCGGAGACCGGCCCGGAGGTGATGTCGCAGATCTCCTTGAGCACGTCGTCGTAGGTCATGCCCTCGACCCGCGCATACAGCGACGGGTTCGTGGTCACGCCGTCGATCACGCCCCACCGAACCGCGGTGCGGATCTCTTCGATGTCGGCGGTGTCGAGGAACAGCTTCATGGTCGGGACCTCTCGGGCAGCTCAGTTCATACAACCTGAGTCTAGCGCCAGCGGCCCCTTCCGCCGTGTTCGTCGGATCGGGAGTCAGGAGGCCTTGGCGGCCTCCACGGACAGATCACCGGCCGGCGCTGGCGCGTCGCTCGCGGATCCGGGCCCGACGGCCGTCAGGCGGGGCTCCGCGCCGTCCCGCAGCGCAAGGGCGGTCGACACGAACCCATGGAACAGCGGGTGCGGCCGTTCCGGCCGGGACTTGAACTCCGGGTGGAACTGGCTGGCGACAAACCACGGATGGTCACGCAGCTCGACGATCTCGACCAGGCGGCTGTCCGGGGAGATCCCGCTGAGGATCATGCCCGCCGCCTCGAGCGTCTGCCGATAGCGGTTGTTGACCTCGAATCGGTGGCGATGCCGCTCGTAGATGACCTCCCGGCCGTAGACCGCGCGGGCCTTTGAGCCCTCGACCAGCCTGGCCGGATAAAGGCCCAGTCGCATCGTGCCACCCTTGTCTTCGAGGTCCCGCTGGTCGGGCATGAAATCGATGACCGGGTTTGCGGTGAACATGTCGAATTCGGTCGAGTTCACGTCCGTCGAGCCGATGACCTCGCGCGCGAACTCGATCACCGCGCACTGGAGGCCGAGGCACAGGCCCAGGTACGGGACCAGTCGCTCGCGCGCCCAATGTGCGGCCAGCACCTTGCCCTCGATCCCACGGTGGCCGAAGCCGCCGGGGACGATCACGCCGGCCACGCCGTCGAGGCGCTCTGCCACGTTGTCGGCGGCCAGCTGCTCGCTGTCGACCCAGCGAATCTTCGCGTCCACACCGCTTGCCCAGGCCGCGTGGCGCAGTGCCTCGGTCACGGACAGGTACGCGTCGGGCAGCTCGATGTACTTGCCGACGAGCGCGATCTCGAGCGTCGGCTTGGGGGCCTTGATGCGCGCCACCAGTGCGCGCCAGCCGCCCAGGTCCGGGGCCACGTCCGGGTCGCCGAGGGCGAGCTCCCGGACCACCAGCCGGCCCAGTCCGAACGCCTCGAACTGCAGCGGAACCTCATAGATCGTCTCGGCCGTGGGGGCGGGAATCACCGCGTCCACGTCGACATCGGTGAACAGCGAGATCTTCTCGCGGATCTCGTGGGGAACCTCTGAATCCGAGCGGAGCACGATGACGTCCGGCTGGATGCCGATCCCGCGCAGCTCCTTGACCGAGTGCTGGGTAGGCTTCGTCTTGAGCTCACCGGTCGCCGCCAGCGCCGGCAGCAGCGTCACATGGACGTAGAGGACGTTGTGACGCCCCTGGTCCTTGCGCATCTGGCGGATGGCCTCGAGGAACGGCAGGCTCTCGATGTCGCCCACCGTGCCGCCGACCTCGACGATGACCACGTCCGGGTCTCCGTCCCGCGCGACGCGGACGATCCGCTCCTTGATCTCGTTGGTGATGTGCGGGATGACCTGGACGGTGCCGCCCAGGTAGTCGCCGCGGCGCTCCTTCGCGATCACGGCCTGGTAGATGCGGCCGGTGGTGACGTTCGAGCCCTGGGAGAGGTTCTCGTCGATGAACCGCTCGTAGTGGCCCAGGTCCAGGTCCGTCTCGGCACCGTCGTCGGTGACGAACACCTCGCCGTGCTGGTACGGCGACATCGTCCCCGGGTCCACGTTGATGTACGGGTCGAGCTTGAGGACGGAGACCTTGAGGCCCCGCGCCTTCAGCAGGCGGCCGACGCTGGCGGCGGTGATGCCTTTGCCCAGTGAGGAGGTCACGCCTCCGGTCACAAAGACATACTTCGCCATGGGTCGCGGTCCTCCGGGGTTTTTCCCATGCTACCGAATCACGGGACTCGATGCGAGCCCCGGGTGGGTTGGGCCCGTGCCCGTCCGCGCGTGCGCCCGAGCCCGTTTCGAGACCCGCCCGGGACGAGCTGGTGCAACCATTGCGAACAAAGGGAGGGCCGGTGGACTTCTTCGATGTCGTGATGAAGCGGCGGGCGATGCGCCGGTTCGAGGAGGGCGGGGTCGAGCTCGAGGTCATCGAGCGGATCGCGCGCCTTGCCCAGCGCACCCCATCGGCCGGGTTCAGCCAGGGCCAGCGCCTGGTGGTCGTCACGGACCCCGCGGTGCGCAGGGAGGTCGCCCGGATCTGCGGCGAGGAGGCGTACGAGGCGGACTTCGGGCCATGGATCAGTGAATGCGCGGCCCAGTTCATCCCGTGCGTGAGCGAGGCGATCTACCACCGGCGCTACCAGGAGCCGGACAAGACGCTCGACGATGGCTCGGAGATCGAGTGGCCGGTGCCCTTCTGGTGGGTGGACATCGGCGCCACCATGCAGAACATCATGCTGGCCGCAGTCAACGAGGGACTGGGCAGTGGGTTCGTGGGCCCGGACATCGATGGGTTGCGAGCCCACCTCGCGATCCCGGATGAGTTCGTGCCGATCGGCGTGATGCCGGTGGGACGGCCGCTGCCGGACGTCCGCTCGCCGTCGCTCAAGCGGGGCTGGATCCCGTTCGGGGATTTCGCGCGCTGGGATCGATGGTAACCCGCGCACGCCACACACCAGAGGGACCGATCGTCACGCAGCGGTGATGCGTCGCTCCGTCCTCCCGCCGCTCCGCTTGACGCTGGTCCTGTTCCTCGTGCTGGCGTTCGTCGTGACGTTCAGCTGCGGGCTGGTCTACGCGGGCGAGCAGCAGGCCCTTCGCTCGAGCGCGAACTCGCCCCAGCTGCAGATGTCCGAGGACGCGGCTTCCGCGCTCAACGCCGGCGCGCTGCCCTCGTCTCTGGTCGGTGGGGGCATGGTGGACGTGGCCACCAGCCTGTCGCCGTTCCTCGTCATCTTCGATGCCTCGGGTGCGGTGCTCGCGACCGACGGTGTCCTCGACGGCCACGACCCGATCCCGCCCGCCGGCGTGCTCGACGGAGCACGGCAGCACCCACCGGACACCGTGACGTGGCAGCCGCGGAGCGGCGTGCGGATCGCCCAGGTCTCCGTCCCCTGGACTGGCGGCACGGTCCTGGCCGGCCGTTCGCTGCGCGAGGTCGAGCGCCGGATCGACCAGCTCCTGCTCCTCGTCGCGGCGGCCTGGCTCGCCGGTCTTGCGGGCGCCGCGTGTGTCGCGGTCGTGGGCGCCCGGCTCTGGAGCCGCGGCAGGGCCTGAACCCGCCGGTCAGGTCGCAGGCGGGTCGAACCGGCCGGGTCCCCACACCTCTGCGCCGCAGAACATGGGTCTGGGGCGCGGGCCGGGCAGCGCGGAAGGGTCGGCTATGAATGCCGCCAACTGTCGGTCGAGCCAGGCGTGGATCTCGGAGAACTCGGTCCAGCGCTCGAACGGCCAGCCGTACTCGACGCACAGCTGCACGAGCGAGTGCTTGGCGAAGACGACGTCCGAATAGCCCGCCGCGTATCGGTCCGATTCGCCGTCCCCGATGAACACGACCGCCCTGCCGGCGGCCTGGTGGGCAAGGACACGGTTCCGCTTGCAGGTGCCGCACACCCAGCAGTCCGGGCTGCCGTTGGGAAAGTCGATCCGGGGACCACCCGGACCGAACGTGGTCTCAGCCGTCACGACGGGGACCTGGCCGACACCGAGCGCACGGAGCGCCGGCTTGATGAAGAAGCCGAACCCGTCGGACACGACCTCGACCGGGATCCCAGCCCCCAACGCCCGCTCGGCGAACGGGCGGAACGTCTCGTCATGTGGCTGCGCGGCGGCCTTCGCCAGCAGCGCCTCCGGGACTGCGT
>CAVYXU010000066.1:0-3267 GCA_963772565.1 uncultured Chloroflexia bacterium | reverse complement strand
TACCGGTCGATCGATGGTGCCGCATCCCTCTCGATCGACGACGAGGGCGCCGGGATCCCGTCCGACGCCGGGGACCGCGCGGAGCGTGACGGCCACTTCGGGCTGCTGAACATGCAGCAACGGGCCGAGGGTATCGGCGCAATCCTCGATATCCGACGCTGGCCCAAGGGCGGCACGCACGTCGGCCTCGAATGGCGAGCGCGATGACCGACACGGGTGAGCCATCTCCGCCGATCCGGGTCATGGTCGTCGACGACCACCCGGTCGTTCGAGAGGGGACGGCTGCCATCCTCGCGAAGCAGCCAGGGCTGGCGGTCGCAGGTACCGCGGGATCCCTGGAGGAGGCGCGGGGGCTTCTCGCGGGCGCCGACGTCGATGTCGTCCTCCTCGACATCCGACTGGGCACCGACAGCGGGCTCAACCTGCTCAACGACGAGCGGACCGACCGCCCACGGCCCGCGATCGTCGTGCTCACCGCCTACGACTACCCCCAGTACGCCGAGGCGGCTCTTCGACTCGGAGCCGCCGGCTTCGTGCTCAAGACCGCACCGACGAGCGAGCTGCTCGACGCGATCCGCCGGGCGGCGCGTGGGGGCCTGGCGTTCGGGGTCCGTCCGAGGGCGGCCGACCGCGCGCGGCTCTCGCGTCGCGAGCTCGATGTCGTGGCGCTGGTGATCGAGGGTCGATCCAACGACGAGATCGCGGTTGCGCTGGCGATCGGCGCCAAGACCGTGGAGACCCACCTCGCCCGGCTGTTCGAACGCTTCGGGATCGCTTCGCGAACCGAGCTGGCGACCCGGGCACTGCGCGAAGGCTGGCTGGACCTTCCACCCGCCTGACGCAGGATCGCGAGTGTCAGCAGCCGCTCAGGCCGGACGCACCACCGGAAGCCCCAGTGCGCGCGCCGCTTCCGCCAGGCGGTCGTCGTACGTCACGAACGCGTCCAGCTCCGGGCGGAGCGCCAGCGCAGTCGCCAGGTGGATCGCATCCAGCGTCCGAAGCTGTGGCGGCTCAAGCGCGGCTGCGAGCGCGGCGATCGTCCTGTCGACCTCGAACACCTCGACGTCGTTGAGAACCCGCTCCCGGTGGACTGGGTCGTGATCGCGTCGTGACGCTGCACGCGCGGTCTCGATGACGCCGATCCGGCTGGTCGTGACCCGTCGAGCCTCAACGAACCAGCGGTTCATCGCTCGGGACTCTGGTTCTTCGACGACGAGCTTGACGAGCGCGGATGCGTCCGCATACGTGAGCTCGCTCACCGGTCATCCTCGCCCCGCATCTCCTGCAGGATCTCGCTCAGCGGCCGGCCCGGGATCCTGGGTGGCAACGGCAACGTTCGGTGATCGCCCTTGGCCGGCGTGATCCTCCCCTCCGCGATCAGCCGGTCCACGACCGACAGTTGCTCGGGCGGGTTCGGCGTCAGCCGCGCCACCGGCGTCCCATGCTCCGTCACTTCGAGGGTCTCGCCCGCCTTCACGCGGTCCAGATAGACGGACAGGTTCTGGCGCAGCTCCCGCACCCCCACCCGCGCGGGTCCGTCGCCGGTCTCACTCATGTAGCACATGGTAGCACAATTGCCCCAAGCGGCGCCCGGACGTGTCGCTGCGGACACTCTCCGGATGATGTGCATCGGCCGCGGCCCCGGGGTTGACGCCCGCCGCGACGGCGCGTGAAAGTTGCGCGCATGACCCCGACCGGCCCGACTCCCCCCACGTCGCCTGGGGCGTGGACAGCGTCCCTCGTCCACCTCCTGGGCCGCAAGGTTGTCGTCATCCTGGGCATCGCGGTGACCGGCGTCGCGATCACGTTGGCAATGAAGGTGGCAGGCGGATCGGACGTCGCCGTGTTCATCGTCGCGGCAGGCACCCTCGCCGCGCTCGCCGCGCTCGTGGGCGAGGGGACGGACCAGCTCGGCAGCCGGTTCGGGCCGGGCGCCACCGGCGTCCTCCAGTCCGCGCTGGGCAACCTGCCCGAGCTGTTCATCTCGCTGTTCGCGCTCCGCGAGGGCCTCGTGGTCCTCGTCCAGACCGCGCTCATCGGCTCGATCCTCGGCAACAGCCTGCTCGTGCTCGGCCTCGCCTTCCTTGCCGGCGGCCTCCGGCACGGCACCCAGACGTTCCACGCCGCACCGGTGCGCAACATCGCGATCGTGCTGGTGCTGGCGGTGGCCTCGCTCGCGATCCCGACGATCTCCACTTCCCCGGGCGGCCCCGACCAGGGCCACGCCGTCGAGATCTCCGTGTTCGTCTCGGTCGTCCTGTTGGTCGTGTTCGCCGCCTCGATCCCGTTCTCCCTCGGCGGCGGCAAGGGCGCGTCGAGCCTGGAGCTGGTGGCCGAGCAGGAGTGGCCGATGGCGCTCGCCCTTGGCGTGCTGGCGGGCGCCGGCATCGGCGCGGCAGTGGTCTCGGACTGGTTCGTGGAGGCGCTGCGACCGGCGATGGCGACGCTCGGGCTGTCGGAGGCGTTCGTGGGCCTCGTGATCGTGGCGATCGCCGGCAACGCCGTCGAGAACGTGGTGGGCATCCAGGCCGCGCTCCGGAACCGGACCGACCTCGCGATCAGCCTGATCCAGAACTCAAGCCTCCAGGTCGCGATCGCGCTGACGCCGGTGCTGATGCTGGCCAGCCTGGTCATCTCGCCGGTGCCGATGACGCTGGTCCTGGCCCCCACGCTCCTCGTCGGTCTGTCCCTCACCGCGGTCCTCGGCGCGCTGGTCGTGTTCGACGGCGAGTCCACCTGGCTCGAGGGTCTGATGCTGCTCGGGTTGTACGCGATCCTCGCCGCATCGGTGTGGTACGGGCCGCCGCTCACGCTGTGAGCGGGTGCGCCCGTGCGGGGTGCACGCCGACCATGTACGTCGGCCGTGCTCCGCCGCGCGCCTCAGCGCAGCGGGGCGGGAATCCGGGACGCGACCGACCGCACTACACTCGGCAGCCATGGACCTCCACGTCGTCGGTCCCGCCGCGACCCCTGAGGAGCGGTCGGCGATCGACGCGGTCATCGATGCGGCGATCGGTCCGGCGCGGGCCGGCTGGGATGGCGGCGCCCGCAACCCGGCGCTCGACGGTCACGTCGCCCACGGAGGTCACGAGGCGAGGGCCCGCCGCGACCTCCTCCTGCCGGCGCTCGAGGCCGCGGTTGGGCAGGCGGGATGGGTGAGCCGGGGCGCCCTCAACCACATCTCGCGGCGGCTCACGGTGCCGCCCGCGGACGCGTACGGCGTCGCCTCGTTCTACTCGTTGCTGCCCACGACACCACGACCACCTG